>NZ_FRAV01000001.1 GCF_900142445.1 Chryseobacterium polytrichastri
AAGGAATATTGGTAAATACAGAGCAAGAGCAAAACCAATAGTTCCTAAAAATCAACGAAATAGCTTATGAAATACACTAACTTAATGACATTGGGGTCAAGCGCCGGCAAGACAGGCAGCTATCTTTTCAAAGATTCCGGTTGATAAAGATGCAACCACCATTAATAAAGTCTGTGCTTCAGGAATGAAAGCCACGACGTTGGGCGCACAACAGATTCAGCTTGGGTTGGAGGATATTGTAGTCACTGGCGGAATGGAAAGCATGAGCAATGTTCCTCACTATTCCCATTTGCGTAATGGAAAAAAATTAGGAGATTCAATCCTGACAGACGGATTGATCAAGGACGGACTTTGGGATGTATACAATGATTTCCATATGGGAAGTGCCGCCGAATTGGGCGTAAAAAAATACGGACATACAAGAGAGCAGTTAGACGATTACGCTTTACATTCTTATAAAAAAGCCCAGGAAGCAACTGACAATAATAAATTTAAAAATGAACTGATTTCAATATCCGTTGATGGTAAAAAAGGGAACACAGTAGTAGATAGAGATGAAGACATCGACAAACTTATTCATGAAAAAGTCTCACAACTAAAACCCGCTTTTGAAAAAGAAGGATCACTAACAGCTGCTAATTCCAGCAACCTGAATGACGGAGCCGCCGCTTTGATATTGGCATCCGCCGAAGCGGTAGAAAAGCACAATCTAAAACCTTTAGCTAAAATTATTGCTTATGCAGATGCCGCTCAGGCTCCGGAATGGTTTACCACTTCGCCGTCTATTGCGATAACAAAAGCATTGCAACAGGCGGGTCTTAGCTTAGAGGAAATCGATTATTTTGAAATTAATGAAGCCTATGCTTCGGTGATCTTATCCAATCAGCAGATTCTGGGCTACGACCTGAATAAAGTAAATGTATATGGCGGAGCGGTTGCACTGGGGCATCCTATCGGAGCGTCAGGAGCCAGAATCATTGTGACGTTACTCAATGTATTGCGCCAGGAAAAAGGAAGATATGGACTCGCAGCAATTTGCAACGGTGGAGGTGGTGCTTCAGCTATTATCATCGAAAATATAGACTGATATATAATTAACCACCATCACATTTACCTAAATATAATCATCTAAAATACTATAAAGAAATGGAACAATATGATTTGGCCGTAATCGGCTCAGGTCCGGGAGGCTATGTCGCTGCTATACGAAGCGCTCAATTAGGCTATAAAACGCTTCTTATTGAAAAATATGACACATTGGGAGGTGCATGTACTAATGTGGGCTGTATTCCCACAAAAACACTATTAGACAGCACGCATCATTATCATGATGCTGTACATAAGTTTAAAGCTCACGGTATTGATCTGGATTCCGTTCAACTCAATTTTGAGCAGATGTACAAAAGAAAAACAGAGGTTGTTCTCAAAAACACCCAAGGCTTGGATTATCTGATGAAAAAGAATAAAATAACCTGTATGCAGGGAACTGCTTCTTTTGTAGACCATTCAACTTTAAAAATAACGGCAGAGGATGAATCTTTTATAACAATTAAAGCAGACCGGTATATTATTGCTACGGGATCTAAACCTGCTTCTATTCCGGGAATTATCATTGATAAAAAAAGAATTATCTCTTCCACTGAAGCTCTATCTCTCCAAGAGCAGCCCAAAAGCATGATCATTATTGGCGGCGGTGTTATAGGAGTAGAAATGGCTTCTATTTTTAACAGAATGGGAACTCAGGTAACCATTCTGGAATATGCCGACCAGCTGATCGCCAATATGGATCATGATTTAGGGAGTAACTTAAAGAAGATTTTAACAAAAGAAGGAATTGAAATTCATCTTCAACAGTCTGTTTATAAAGCTGAAAATGTAGGAGATTATGCAAAAGTTGGCTTTAAAGATAAAAATGGAGCGGAACAAGAGTTAGAAGCTGAGTATGTTCTGATGGCAGTCGGTCGAAAAGCCAATACCCAAAATTTAGGCCTCGAAAATACGGATGTACAGCTGGACCAAAGAGGAATGGTTATCGTTAATGACGAACTTCAAACCAATGTCCCAAATATCTATGCCATCGGAGATGTCATCGGCGGAGCGATGTTAGCGCACAAAGCCGAAGAAGAAGCCGTATTTGTGGTTGAAAGAATTAATGGACAAAAACCACATATTCATTATCACCGAATTCCTTCTGTAGTATACACTTGGCCGGAAGTGGCGTCTGTGGGTTTTACAGAAGAAGAATTAAAACAAAAAGGAGTTGAGTATACCATTGGGAAGTTTCCTTTTTCTGCCAATGCAAGAGCCCGCGCAGGAATGGATACCGAAGGTTTTGTAAAAGTATTGACAGATCCAAAATATGGCGAGTTATTGGGCGTTCACATTATTGGAGCCAGAGCAGCAGATCTTATTGCACAGGCAGTTGTGGGATTGGAGTATGAAGTAACTGCAAACGATATGGCCAGAATGTCTTATGCACATCCTACGTACGCCGAGGTATTGAAAGAAGCCTACACTATTGCCTCAGGGCGACCTTCTCTTAATATTTAAAACCTCTGTGAGTTCTTATTTACGACTTAGGAAACTGAAGCGTTAAGAAAATGAACTCTGTGAACGTTAATAAAATTCTACTGTTTGAGTGCGGGACAAATATTTATCGGAAGCAGCAATAGTAAATCCGCACGAGTTTTAGAATTTTTAGAGAGCAGATTTTATTTTTAGTGGAAGTTTCCAGTCTTGACTTTTTGTTTCCTTTTGTGTTAAGACAAAAGAAAAATAGATAAAAAAATCATAAAAAATATTAAAACTTTTAATGATCATCTGTAATCTTATCTGATCTCATTGAAAAATTTTTGTGACCTTTGCTGAGTAGAATGCCTTAGCGCTTTTTGAATTAGAAGAACATGAACATTAAGGTAGGTATTCAAAATTTTTAAACATTTTAAGACAAAAAAACAATACATGATCAAACTAAAATACATTATCCTTTACGTAGAAGACGTACAGAAGTCGATGAACTTTTACAAAAACACCTTTGATTTCGAGATTAAATTTATCACTCCGGAAAACGATTATGGAGAATTAATTTCAGGAGAAACTACACTTTCTTTCGCTTCGTTAGAGCTTGCGGGTTCAAATATTAAAAAAGGATTTCTGGCATCTAAAACAGTTGATAAGCCTTTCGGAATAGAGCTGGGTTTTGTAACCGATGACGTAAAAGCTTTAGTTGAAAAATCTATAGCCAATGGCGCTTCCTTATACGAAGAAATCACCGTAAAACCTTGGGGGCAAACAACGGCTTATATAAAGGATATTGATAATTATTTAGTTGAGATCTGCACAGAAATTCAATAAAATACTATTTCGCCAATAGTAAGTTACCCAACATGCAATAGATGGTGTGGTAAAATAATGAGTGTGTTTCGTCATATCCAATACAACGAAACACACTTTTGTGTTTACTGTCAGTCAGACTATATTCCTACTACAGCAGTAACTTCTATTTCAATAATTACATCGCTTCTAAATAAACCTTTTACTTCTACAAGTGTGCTTGCGGGCGGATTATCTAAATTAATAAATTGATCTCTGGCTTCTCTGTATCCTGCGATTTGCGAAATATCAGAAATGAAAATCCCGAGTTTTACAATATCATTAAGGCTGGCATTACAGGTTTCTAAAATATCTTTGATGTTTTCAAAAATTTGAATCGTTTGCGTTTTTACATCATGACCCACTAGTTCCCCTTGCTTGTTGAGTGGAATTTGCCCCGACAGGATAATCATCTTCTGATGCCCCAATGGAATCTCTACGGCTTGTGACAACCCTTTTATCGTAAATACTTTTTCTGAATTTTTAAACTGTAACATAATTGAATGAATTAATTTTCTGCAAAATTCTACTATATTCAGCGGAATGAGATTGCTTACCATGCCATATTTCATGACTATTTGTGTCAACAGGAAAAGAGGGTTATGATTGGTGAATAGATTTTCTATTTTTGTAAAAAATCCTACATGAACGTTGTAAAACAAATAGCAGATCAAGATTCATTTCCGGGAACACATATTATCTTAACATCAAAGGGGATAGGTACCATAGAGATTTGTCGCCAACAACATACCACCCCTTTTCATAAGCAGAATATGTTGAAAGAACATTTTCTGTTATTTGCAATGGAAGGGGTGAATGAATTGCGCATTGGAAACCAACTCTTTTCTTTAAAAAAGGGCGATATGTTATTGATAAAAAAAGCGACGTATGTTGAGATCATAAAAAGTGGTAATGCCCTCAATAACTTTATGTATGAGAGTGTTTCTTTCACTTTGAAGAAAGACATCATTATTGATTTTATTAAATTGATTCAAACAGATGATTATTTAGGAAAGCCCGTTCCGGATGATGAAGTAATCGTTCATTCTTACGGTGGGAGATTGCAATCCTTCTTAGCATCATTACAACCTTATTTTGATGATAATGAAAATATAAAAACAGAATTATTTAAGCTTAAAATTTTAGAATTGCTGTTTGACCTTTCACAGGAAAATCCAAGATTTTTACAACAATTGATTCATCTTAACCGGTATGAAACCAGAGATTTGGTAAAAACGATGGAAGCGTATTGCTTTCAACCACATACCCTTCAGGAGTTGGCGCATATTTCAGGAAGAAGTTTGTCCAGCTTCCGCCGGGAGTTTGAATCTCTTTATCATCGTTCACCTGCGAAATGGATACAGGAAAAGAGATTACAAAAAGCCAAAGATTTACTCCTTTCTACCCAGCTTACTATTGCTAATGTTTGTGATGAAGTAGGCTATGAAAATGTATCACATTTCTCCCGTTTGTATAAAAGTCACTTCGGATTCAGCCCGAGTGAAACCAAAAAGCAACTACTGTGATACGATCTATTTTATTTAACTTGAACGGATTGAAAAATCTATTTATAGAGAAACAACGAATTAGGTAAAAAGTAGTAATTAAAAATTCAATAAAACATGAAACACCATTTTGCAGATTTATTATACCGTGAAGACGAGTATTGGACAATTGTTCCGAATAATGAAAGGTACGCCTATTCTATAGAAAGAGAAACTACAGATCTGGGAAGCGCTAGAATATTGACGATCAGTAAGAATAATGAAAATTGGCGACAGATCTTCCAATGTCCGAATCTGGAGGAACTTACGCTTTATGATCCAAGCAAAGAACAGGTAGAAGCTATAAAAGAACTCACCCAGCTTACAAGATTAAGGCTTTCTTTTTTCAGGGCAAAAGACATAGAGTTTATCGAAAATTTAAAAAATCTAGAAGAGGTTGTTTTTGAATATGTTTCGGGATTCTCTGATCTTTCACCCCTTCAGAAATTAGCAAAGCTAAAATCAGTTCATTTTGAAAACCTGCGTAGGGTTTCAAACTTCGACGGATTGAAAGGAATTAACAGTTTACGGTATATGCATATTGACGGCACCCTCGACTGGAGCCAGCCGATTGACAATTTTTCTTTTTTAGAAGGCTTACCTAATCTGGAAATGCTGAGCCTTGGATTTGTGATTAATAAAACAGAATTTCCGGCTCTTTTATCAGTTTTAAAATTAAAGAAACTCAAGAGATTGCGTATTGGAATGGCAACATTTCATGCTAAAGAATATGCATTTTTAAATAAAGCATTGCCGAATGTTATCAAAGGCTATACAGAGGAGGAAACTTCATGGTCTGCTTACTACCAAAAGAATAGTAATAATGGAGATATCTATTTTCTGGGTAAAGGATCACGAACCATAAAATCTACTGCTTCTAATGCAGCAGAGAAAAAAGAAGCTGCTGTTAACCAATTTGAAATCTATGAAAGAGAAGCTGAAGAAACTCTTAAACCTTATCTACTTTAAATATGAACATCAAAGAACATTGGAGAATAAAACTTAAGAATGCAGTTTTTGGGAGTATAAAACCAGAGATTGATCCTTTTGATGATACGCATTTTTATATAAGTGATGGTTGGGGATCTTCATTTCCTTCGATGAAACTGAGAAAGCTTACTCTTGAAACGGGCGATGAGGTCAATAGCATTTCCATTAAAAATTCTGTCCGTTGTTTATATTGGAATGAGAATCAAAAAGATCTTTTTGCGGTTTCTGACAATACCATATTTCAGATAGACAGAACTCGTTTTACTATTGAAAAGAAGTTGAAAAAAGGAGTTCCAAAATACAGTGATTACATCAATTCGGATGATAAAGATATTTTACTGATGATGAATTTCAGTTCAAGTGTTCTGAATATTTATAATTGTACTACGGAGACCTCAACAAAAAAGAAAGTGAAATCTTGCAGAGGAATCAGCAAAGAAAGTGAAAACAGTTTTCTTATTTTCTGTGGACATTATGGTTTTGTGATGAGGTATGATCTTAGAAAAAATAAAACAGAAGAAGTGCTGAAAACAGAAATCTACCGAAATGTGATTCATAAGAAATCGGGGAAGTTTTATCTTCAATGTGGAATTTTAGAACCTGCTACAGAAACAAAACATGAAAGAATAGAACCTATTCCAAAGCTTATCATCTATCAGTCTTTGGAGGATAAAGCTCCATTTACATTAGAATTAGATTTCCATTTTACCGATTTTTTAGTCTCTGAAGATGAAAAACTGATCTATTTCTATGAAGACAATAGGGTATGGGTATATTCTTTAGAGCATAAAAAGATAGAAAATCATTTCATTTTTGAAGAAAACATAAGAATTCTACAAATTTTCGATAAACAAAGAAAAATATTAGCCTATCCTTATGATGATGTAAAAGCTCTGATATGCTGGACGTTCTGATTCAATAATCGTCTGTACAAAAGATGTTTTTAAGTAAATCACAATAAACTGATAAATGTCAGCATCTTTATTATTTTTATTAAGTCTAAATAAATATAAATTTGTCTCAATAAAAATAACTATTAATGAAGAAGACTTTTATCCTTTCTGCTGTTGCATTTTGCGCTCTTGTTGAAGCTCAATATTGTTCACCTACGTTTCAATATGGTGCAGACAGCAACATGATTACCAATGTTACTTTTGGAAGTATCAATAATACCTCTCCGTTTCAAGCTGGAACAACACCTGTTTATGAAAATTTCACTTCGAAATCTACAGATGTACAATCAGGGGTAAGTTACCCGATTTCCGTAAAAGGACCTTCAGGAACATTTCCGAGTGATGTGGTAGTGTTTATTGATTTTAACCAAAACGGAAATTTCAATGATGCAGGAGAAAGTTTTTACATCGGTCGTTTGGCGGCGGCTAATCCTGCTAATGCATTTACTGTTACGGCAAATATTGCCATCCCAAGCAATGCAACTGCTGGAGCTACAAGAATGAGAGTTCTTAAAAATAGTAATACAGCAGCGTATTCCAATCCCAATGCTCCGAACACAATCAATACAGCTTGTGATACGAATTTAAGAGCAGGACAAACAGAAGATTACACCGTTAATATTATCGGAAATACATCAGTATTCCCTGCGCCTTATTGCGGAGATGAAAATATTACAAGTCTTACCGTTAGCGAAATTACCAAAGTAGAATTCGCAGGCCTTACCAAAAACAGTCCGATTAACGGTTCTTCTACAACAATAGAAAACTTTATCAGCACTGTATTTGACGTTAACCGAGGAGGTTCTTATCCTATCTCTGTAACAGGAGGAACTCACGGACAAACTACGGTTTCAGCGTATGCTTACATCGATTTTAACCATAACAATATTTTCGATGATAACGAAAAATTCAATCTGGGGTATTTAGACAATTCAAATCCGGTTCCGAATGAGCAATCCGGTATCACTTCAGGTACTATTGCAATTCCTGCTGATGCATTGTTGGGCCCAACCCGTTTCAGATTGGTAAAAGCGTATGAATCCAGCTCATGGATGGGAACATTAGAAAATTTACCATGTCCAAAAAACTGGTTCATTGGTCAGGTAGAAGATTACACCATCAATGTACAATCATCAAGTCTTTCTACAAGAGAAGTGGCTAAAGAATCATCAAAGATATATCCAAACCCAACAACAGGTTTAGTTTATATTAAAACAAATGAAAAGGTAGAGAAATTTGAAGTCTACAATATATCTGGACAAAAGTTATCAGAAGGAAATTCTACAACCATCAATATCAGTGATTTTGTTCCGGGAACTTATTTAATTAAAATTCAGACGAACAACAAAAAAATAAGTACAGAAAAAATAATTAAACAGTAAAACACATATCTAATCATATCCATATCAATTTTTGTTTTTTTCTAACCGACAGGCTATATCTGTCGGTTTTTTTGTGGGCAGGATGCAGTACAGTTTTAATAAAGGCTTAGAGCCTGTGATAATTTTAGATAACCATTGATTGATGAAAGTCTTAAACCATTAAGAGTAATTTAGTTATTAAGGAAAATTAAGAAAATCCACGGATTTCCTTAAGCGGGTCGTCATAAAGCAAAGCTCAAAACTTAGAGCCTGTTTAGATTTTACTCAATAATTTTTATACATCTAGTTATCAGTTGTTTATTTTCATCAACAATACTCAATAGATGATGTTTGAAATTATTTTTTGATTAAAAATATTAACGCAAAGTTGATGAATAATTTTGCTTTATTCTAAGTGAGCAAAGTGATGCGACTTCGTCGCTGATGAAGCAGTATGCTTATCCATACGCTTCGACGAATCAACTTAGTTGATTCTATCCTTTGCTCCCTGAAAACATACATAATGAAGCTAAAGCTTTGCGTTAGAAAAATAGGTCATCAGTACATTGTCTTTTAAATCAAAAAAAATCCTTAAAGAATATGATTTAGATAACCATTGATTGATGAAAGTTTTAAACCATTAAGAGTAATTTAGTTGTTAAGGAAAATTAAGAAAACCCACGGATTTCCTTAAGCGGGTCGTCTTAAAGCAAAGCTCAAAACTTAATATTCTAAAAACCTTAAAAGAACCTTAACGGTGAAAAAATAAGAATTACTAAAAATAAAAGCAGTCAATTATTTATGCAAGGTGAAAGTGAAAAACTAAACAACCTCTTAAAGATATTGATTCAATACTTTGCTTCTTGACATTTTTCAAATAATTGAAGTTTTCAATCTGAATATCCAATCGTAGTTCTACTACAATTTCTCAAATTTAACATCAAAACTAAGGTTTAAGAAATCTTTTTTCATTAATTTTATCATATAACACACTCGATGGAAATAAATTACTTAAAATACAAAATTCGTAATGGAGATTCCCTTCATTCAATTTCTTCCCGGTTAGGAATGACCGTTGAAGAGTTAAAACTGTTTCATAATACGCACTGTGAGAAGCTAGATACCCTTTGGTTTGAAAATATAAGTCATATAGAATCTCTATGGGTTCCACAGAATTATAAAACGGAAGAGCAGAAAGAACAGGAAAAAAGAGAAGACCTTCCTTCATTAAAACGATCAAATGCTTTCCATGCTAAGGAATATAAAGTTTGTGAAACTTTTGAAAGCATTGATGAGCTTCCTTTAACAGTTGATTATACCGTTAGTTTAGAAAGTCGAAAACTTCAAAACAAACCTATTGTTACATTTAATCGGAAAGATTTTATAACCAACGGAGAAGTTCCTGACAATAAAATAAGCACACTTACTCTTGCCTGCATGGAAAGTATATTGCCTGTAGATTTTATACTTCATGATAATGGGTTGATTGCTGGATTTTTAAATCATAAGGAAATAAAAACACGTCTCAGGCAAAAGCGTTATGATCTTGAAGATTATTTTCAGGGAGAAACGAATACAAGCTACCTCAAATTATTTCAGGAAAATTGTAGCAATGAGAAGTTATTTTTAAAACAGTTTTGTTCCAGCTTACTTTTTCAGATCTTATTTCCCAATATGGAATGGTTTCAAAAAAAAGAATCATGGAGAGAAAACTTCTTCTTTTTTCAAAACTCCTTTCAAATAGCATGTCGTATGGAAGCTGAATATATAGCAGAGGATAAAGATCATATGCTCACGGTTTTGACAGGGAAAATAGCCGAACCTTGCAGTTTTCAACAACTTAAAAATGGAAACAGAAGCAATGAAGCTGACATAGATAATGCTTCAGGAAAAATCCAAATCCAATATACCACCCATAAACAAAATAAATGTTTGATCAGAGCTGAGGCAACTCTAATTTTCAACAGTGAAAAAGCAGTTGATTACAAACACCATCTCACTTTAACACAAATGATATGAAAAATTACACCATTCAACAAGGCGATACTTTCAATTCGCTCTCACAGAAATTCAACATTAAAGATGATGGAGTTTTAAAAACCTATCATAATCTCCATTGCCCAATCGAAGATGTGATGCAGGAACCCATCCCAGGGAAACAAATCATCATTCCTGAAAATCCTGATTTTTTTGAAACCAAAGATCCCACTTCTGAAAATCCAAATGATGAGGTAACAGACCCGATGAATGGCTATGATGAGGTAACAAAAAACGAATCTGAAGCTACAGAATCTGCAAATTCCCAGAAATCAGAGAAAGAAGAAACTGAAAAAGCAAAACAGGAAAATAAAACAAGTAATCACGACGGAAAATATTTCGTAATCCAGAAAGGGAAAGCTCAATGTAATCAGGGAAATCAATTTCCTCAGTTTAAAGTAAGCTCCCATCAAAGGCATTATTTTAATGATTCGGGAAATGATTCCGATTATCTTGCGGTAACAGAAAATGATTTACAGTTTAACCCTTCGGGACCAAGTTTCGGACAATGCAAACTAAAACCTTCTTCAGGTGGTAATCTTCCCTGTGCTTTTGCGCCTGCCGGAAAATGGCAAAAAGTGTACGAAAAAACAAAAGTCGAAGGTCAAAGTTGTCTTTCAGAGATTTCTGAGCTGATGTGTAGCACGGGAGGAAAAATCACTGTCCTCAAACATGGACAGCAAAGTGAACTTAGCAAGAAACAAGTTGCAGAGGCTGATACAAGAGAACAGCAGGTGTATAATCCTATTGTGGACTTTGAGGAATTTAAAGAAGATATTAATGGTACAGATGAACTTTATTATGTATAAGCTATGGTAGGAAATATTATTGGAAATCAGAATCCTGTAGTCGGAATAAGCTACAGCTACGAGCTTAATCCGCTAGGTCTTTTAGGTTCTTTGGGAAGTAACTATGAATGGCAAATTTTCAAAAAACAAAAAACCGGACGATGGAAAGACATTACCAACACGCCCAAAAAAGGAAATAAGGCAACCTATCAATTTGGAGAAATCGCGATGGGAATTGAATTTGAAATGAAGGTCTACGAAATCAAAGAAGGACTGCTTTCAGGAATAGGTTCCTCAAAGAATTTAATCGGAACTCTTTCTGTGATTCCCACAAGAAATGAAGTGCCTAAAATAGATAGAGTTACCTTGTTCAACAGAGGCGCAAAAGATATCAACAAAGCCAATTATCGAGATACCTTAATAGCACAAGCTCATTGCATTGCAATGTTTAATCAGGAAATAGAATTTCATCTCTGGGAGGATGATGCTGAGGGAAGAGGTCCCAATGCTGAGGTCAATAAAAACAATCGTTATTCTAAAACATATAAAGCCCGAGTCAATGAAAAAGGCCTTGCCGAAGTGAAGATATCCCTGATGTCAGAAGAAAAAATACTTCGACAAATTGCTGATAAGTATATGATGAAGGGCGATCAGAGCGAAGGAGCTTATCATGAATATTATGTAACGGCAAGTCATGCAGGGAAAATACTTGGCGCGAGTCAGGTTAATGTGAATGTTGCCAATCCTGATTATAAAAAAGAGAAAGCTCAACCTCAAAAAGATACACCGAAGTTTCCGGAAAACCCGAGACACAACAAACAAAAGGATCCGAAAGGAAATATTATAGAAGCCGTTTTTATTAATAACGAAGGCAAAGAACTTTCTAAAATCACAGTGGGAGACCCTTTACGTGTAAGAATACACAGTAAAAATATGGTGGGTAAGCATATTCAGTATGTGATTTGGGAGAAGGATGCTACCTCTAATGATGAGATCTACCGCAGCAAGATGATCAAAATTCCCGGTGATGTTTGTGATACTTATGCCATTATCTTGGATAAAGATCTGTTTAAAAAAGGAATTGATCTTCCATTTGGTGATCCAGATGCAGATCAACAGCATTATTTTATTGAAATTATTTCTTTAGATTTATCTGCCCAGTCGGTGAAGTTTGGAGTGGATATGGAAAATGGCCTTCTTGAAGTGGAACAGGTGAAAAGCCCTTCGATTATTAAGGAACCGAAAGTTATGGAGAAGAAAAAAGAAAAAGGAAAATGTCCTAATTGTGAAAAAGATATAACGGTTGAACAATTACAAAAAATATATACTGCTAGCAAAGATGTTACTCTTATTTCTGAGTTAACTAAGTATTTAAATAAATATAAGAAAGAATATAAACTTGATACGTGTGCTAGAAAAGCTCATTTTTTCGCACTATCAATTCAAGAGTCTGGTTTAGATTTAATAGGAGCTATTTCTGGAGAAGGATTGAATTATTCTGCCGAAGCATTACCTATTCAATTTAAGGCATTTAGAAAAACAAATAGTCAAGGACGATCAGTTGATAAGTATGGAAATCCAACAACTGATAATACTAAAACAGTTCCAAATGATTTAGCATATCAATATGGAAGAAGCTCAAGAAATGGTTACATTGCAAATAAGAAAAAAATTGCTGAAATAGCGTATGGAAATCGTCCAGAATTGGGCAATAGATCACCTGAAGATGCATGGAATTTTAGAGGACGTGGTCTATTGCAAATTACAGGTAGGACTACATATGGAGAAATTCAAAAAAGAATAAATAAATTCGCTTCTTCAGAAAATATTAAAATTGAAGATGGGATGGATAGAGATTATTCAGCAAAAGAGGCTGCTCTTACAGGAATGGCAGATTGGTATAAAGAAGATATGTATGTTGCCGCTGAAAAAACTGGAAAATTGCCAGATGATGATGTTGTAGACCTTATTGTTAACATTATAAATAAGAATACTAATTCTAGAACTAAACGAAAGGAGCATTATAAAATAACAAAAATTATTTTTGAAGTTGATTTATGTCCTTATGCCAAACCACAGCAAGTAAAGAAAGCAGAATCAAAAGAACAAAAAATAGATAAAAGTGGAAGCTACGATATTGAAAAGGCCGTTGCTCATCTTAATAAGAATGCTCTTCCAAAATCAAACAGTCAGTGCGCTTTATATGTTAGACAAGCAATAAATGCAGGTGGAATATATAACTTATCGGGACATGCAAGAGAATATTATAATACAGATAAATTGGTAAAGTCTGGATTTACAAAAATAGGAACAAATATAGAATCTATAAATTTAGAAAAGGGTGATATTGCTGCATTTTCTGGTGTAAAAGGACATTCATATGGTCATATTGCGATGTGGAATGGATCGCAATGGGTATCTGATTTTAAACAAAAATCTTTTTGGGTAGCAAATCAATATTCTGTTGAAAAAAAATACGCTATTTATAGATGGAATAGGTAACAATAGTTTTACCTAATCAAATAATACTAATTAACATTTTAAGACTTTAATTTTATGAAAAAAATATTTCTTTTATCCATTTTTATTTGGCTGTTTGCGGGTTGTAAGCAAGAAAAAAAGGATGAAAATAAATCATCCACAATTGTAACTAATAATGATAATGAAGAGGCGATAAATAAAATAAAAGAATTTTACACATTATTTTATACTAGTAGCAAACCTTTCTATAATGAGGAATTAAAAAAGCAATATGTTTCCGAACGTATTATAAAAAGGATAGATAGTTTAAATTCAGACGAAGAAAACCTTATTCTAGATTATGACCCTTTTATAAATGGACAAGATTATGATGGAAATATTATAAAAAAAACAATAGAAATAAAACCTATAAATAATAAAAATGAGTATAGAGTAAGCTTTTTACTATTTGGAGAAAAAAATGAAAAGAAAACAAATATAGATTTACTATTAAAGAAAAATCAAGATGGAAAATTTCTCATATACAGTATATTAAGCAATGAGTATTTAAATTTCAATAACTTAAGCAAAAAAATAAATTCAGATACTAATCCAAATAAGGTTAATAAAGATGATTATATAATAAGCTTAATGAAAAGCAATCTTTCTACTCCTGAAAAAGTAACAAATCATTTAATTTTCACTAAAGATGAAAAAGGAGAATTAATAGTGAATACAGAAATATTAAATTATATTCAAAGAAATACAAGTGAAACTAATAATGCTTACACTATGGCATTATCTAAATATGTAACCAATCTTATAATTGAATATTATGAAAAGAATATATCAATTTTCACTGAAAATGATTTATTTAAGATTATTGCATATGCCGCAAATACAACAGATCCTTTGTTTAAAAAGTTTTGGAAGAATAATATTGAAAAATGGAGTAATGGAAATAAAGGATATATTCTAGGATTTTGTAATGTCGCATATCATAATCAGATATGGAATAAATTGACAGAGAACTTTAAACAGAATAAATATTATAATCTACCTTATTTAGAAGATATGGTATGGTTTGGAAGTGATTTTGATAAAACTGGAGCTCCATAATATATAATTAATCCTTTAGTGACATCGTCGTCACACTATGCAAAAAGTATAATATAAATACCTGTGCTCAAAAAATGCATTTTCTTACATAGAATTCTACAAATCAATCTTCTTTCCTTGTTCCGGGAAGATGTAAGTAACTCCTAGAGTCTTTTGTTCTTTAAGTTGTTTTTTTATTCGCTCTATATTATTATCTACAGGTTTAAGATGGGTGATAATGATAGGAACTTGTTTTAATTTTCCGGGTTGACAAAAACTGTTTAGGACGGTTAATTCAGATTCTAATAATTTGGGAGTAAGATGGCCAAACAAAGACTTGTCTGGCTGTTCATTTGGAAAAGAAACTTCAATTAAAATGCCTTTTAATTTTTGGGCATTAATATAAGGTGCAATCTGTTTCCATAAATTCTGAAGCAGGTTGCTTTGCTCTATAGAATCGCTGCCGGTATCTCCAAGATATAATAGATAATCACCATTTTGTCGTAAAAGAAATGCCGTACTCTCGTAAGGTTTTACATGGCTCAGTGGAAATGCCGTTACATACATCTCTGTATCGGTTAAAGGAATTTCCTTGCTTGTTTCTAAATTTACAATGCTGTATTTATTAAGATGAGGTGCTTCCCCAACATTGGTAAAGTTGGCCCAAGATTTCCATGAAAAATATTTATCTGTAAGTATTTCTGCTACAGAAGGAAGGGCGTAAATATATTTTTTAGTATCGTCGGGGCTGTTTAAAATCAAACCACTTGCATGATCTAGATGAGCATGAGAAATAAGATAGCCTTTAATATTTTTTTGGATCACCTGTAATGCTGAATTTCCCTTGAAGTTTCCTTTCTGTATGGCTTTTTCAATTCCTGAGCGTAATGTTCCGGCATCAAGACAAACATAATTTTCAGAATTCGCCGGAGCAGCCATATAACTGGATAAGTTACTTTCTTCACCGCCACCATATATTCCTAATGGAACCACTTTGAAACTGTTTTGAGCCGAACAAAGTATTGAAGAGGAAAAAATAATCAGAGGAAAAAAATATTTTCTCATATAGAATAGGTGCTATAGTTATATAGATTGAAGAATTATATTGCAAATTTAAATTAAAAAATGACGACCTACAAAATTTACGCAGAATAGACTTTATGAACAGGATTCTTTTAATTTATTCGTTTACATTATATTTTTGCTAACCATTTAGTTAAATCAACATCAGAAGATAGATTAAACTTTTTTTTCAAACGATACTTCTTGGTTTGTACAGTTCGTAGGGTTACATTTTCAATACGTGCTATATCTTTATTAATAAGATTTAGCCTTAAATAGGCACAGAATTTAATATCATGCTCGGTAAGCTCAGAATGTTGTTGAATAATTTTAGCATAAAACTCAGGATAAACTTCCTTAAATCTTATAAGAAAAAAGGGATCTCCATTTTTGGCTAGCATTATAATTTCATCAAAAGACTCGTTTACTTTTCTTTTCAGAAGATCAGTTTCTGTAGATTTTTCAAAAAGTAAGCTATCTTTCTGTCTCTGTTTTTTAAGGTAATTTTTTCGGATAAAATAAATCGTTAAAAAACATAAAATGATAATGCTTCCTATAATAAGATAAAGCTTGTTTTGCTTTTGTCGGTCTTCTTTCTCATTTTGTTTAACGATATTTTGTACAACAACATTTATGGCCTCTTTCTGTTCATTTTCTATGGTATCATTAATGAGTTTGTATTTTCTTAAGTATAAATCAGACTTTTCTTTGTTATTGAGAACACCGTAAATACTGGAAATAGAATCATATAAAACTCTTTTATTGATTTTAAATTTTATCTTTTCAAAGTACTGAAGAGATTTTAAATAATAGTCCAGTGTTTTTTCAGGGTTCTTTCTTACATATGATAAGTTTCCCCGACCATACCAAGCCAATCCTTTAATAGCAAGAATACTGCTGTCTTGTGCGGTTAATGCTTTATTCAGATAATATTCGGCAGAATCAAGATGGCTTTTACTTTTTATAAAACGATTGGCTATTTGAGTATAAACAATCCCGCTTGGTATATATTGCAAAGATTTTTTTTCTAGAACAATAAGAGAATCCTTTTGATTCATGAAGTTCAGCCGTTTCCAAATATGGGTGTAAAATAAAAGAAAGTTTTTCTGTTTTTCATTAGAAATTTGCCTAGAAAATTCTATGGCTTTATTAAAGTTTTCATTAGACTTTTCAAGCAATCCCAATTTTGTATCAATCTTGGCATATTCACTGTAAAGTCTTGCCTCTAATAATGGATCATTCATACCTTCCATTTCAACTTTAGCTTTGTCGAGATAATATATACTTTGATTGATTTTGCTTAATAAAAGAGAGATAAAAGCAATATTTATATAACCGTTAGCAACACCTACTTTGTCTTTCTTTTTCTGGCATTCTTTCAAAGCCTTCATATTATATTCTAATGCTTTTACAAATTCGCCTTTATCTGCAAATTCTGCAGTTACTTTTATGGTTTCAGGAAAAAAAGAATAATCTTGAGCATTATATTTTACTGTAAGTAGGAGGGTAAGCAGTAAAAGTATTTTAAAATTTGAATGAAATATCAACATTAACTTGTGTTTATTATCCAAAAGTAAAAATTTTATAAAAATAATTTTCTTAAATCTTTTAAAAATTTCTAAAATTCTTTAAAAATCATCATTAAAAGTATTTTTTAAGTACTGCATCTCTACTTGATGAGCGTTGTATGTTACTGATAATCAATTATAAATTGTTTTGTAGTGTCATTGTAGTCGCTCTTTTTCAGTATGCTGGTTATAGATTTGCAGAAACAAATGAACATCGAAATACTTTAAAATATACTAGTCATTTTTAAGTACGAGATACGATTCTAAACACACAAAAAGAACAAGAAAATTTATTACAAACAAAAAAAATTAAGAATGAAAAAAAATATATTTATATTATTTGGGTTGATATTTTCAAGCGCTGCCTTTTCGCAAGTGGGTATAAACACTGCTGATCCAAAAGCAACTTTTGATATTATTGCGAAAGATTCAAGAGGTACATCTACAACGCCTGAAGGATTATTAATTCCGAGAGTAGATCGAGAAAGAGCAGAGTCTATGTTTGGAGTAGCTATATCTACTTTGATTTATGTAAATGATGTGAAAACAGGTTTACAAAAAGGATCAGCATTAAATATAGATAGTATAGGTTATTATTATTTTGACGGGTTGTATTGGGTAAAACTAAATACAGATTCTGCAATCAATCCATTAGTGAATATATATAATTCTGATGGTATTCTTACTACTAATCGTATAGTAGATCAGGAAGATAAAACATTAACTTTTACAGGAACTAGGGTGAATTCGTTTTCAGTAGCTGGAGATACATTTTCAGTAGATGCGGCTAATAAAAGCATAGGAATTGGTACCATAAATCCACTTGCAAAAGTAGATGTGGTAGGTGATCGTTTCGGTATTAAAAGATCTGCAGGCTCTGGAAGTTGGGATAATCTTTGGTTTGATGTAGGTTCTTATGGTCCTTCAATAAATGCCTCAGGTGCAGAGAATGGTATAGATTTTAAGGTGGGAGCTAATGCTTCTGGGACTTATGGTGATGGGAATCAAGTGCTGACAACAGTAGCTACAATGCGTCCAGAAGGAAATATGGGAATTGGGACAACTACTCCTAATGTAAATGCTATATTAGAATTGAATGCCACTAATAGAGGTTTTCTTCCTCCTAGATTGACAACAGTTCAAAGGAATGCGATTCCGGCCGCAAGTAAACCAGCAGGATTAATGGTTTATAATACAAACACCAATTGTATGGAGTTTTGGAATTCATCATCATGGGTATCTACTTGTGCTGTTACGGCTCCCGTTGCCGGAGCTATTACTGCTGTTACCTGTGCAAGCGCAACCAATAATGGAACTTTATCAAAAGGAGTCGCAGTATCAGGAGTGACTTCAGTGATTCCTTATACTGGAGGAAATGGAGGTTCACATGGCGGACAAACAATTACATCTACAGGAGTTACAGGGCTTACGGCAACATTAGCTGCAGGAAGTTTTGCTAATGGAAACGGAACCCTTACTTATACTATCACAGGGACTCCATCTGGTGATGGCAATGCAAATTTTGCCATTAATATTGGTGGGCGTACTTGTACTTTAACGAGAGCTGTAATTGTTCCTGTAGGTACAATTGCTAGTTTAAATTGTGCAGGAGCAACTAATAATGGTACTTTAACTAGTAGAGTTGCTGCATCCGGAATAACATCTGTAATTTCGTATACAGGAGGAAATGCCGGTACATATACAGCACAAACAGTTACATCTACAGGAGTTACAGGGCTTACAGCTACCTTAGCTGCAGGAACATTAGCAAACGGTAATGGTACATTTACTTATACGATTACAGGAACACCTACATCAGCAGGTACTGCTAGTTTTGCGATCAATGTTGGAGGAAGATCATGTGTTTTAACAAGAACAGTAGCAGGTGCTGCAACGCCACCAAGTGGTTCTACCGCTTGTACAGCAAATTCATTTAAAATTCCGTTTGCGGCTACAAATGGATCAACGGTTTCAGGTACAATCAATGGAGTTCCTGTTAATGCTACGGTTAGTTATACAAATATTATCAGTAACTCTACATCACCTTGTGGACAACTCCTTGGTGGAGGCTATCAGATGGCAGCAAATGCACCAAGTAATAGTCGTCTCAAAATTAAATTTGATAAAAAAATAAGTAATCTTAAGATAAATACTATTACAGCAGGAGGAAGTAGTGGGCATATAATATATTTTAGAAATGGCGGAACAGCAATAAACCCAACATCCACTTCTTTAAGTAGCTCTCCTTGTAGCTCTACACTATACAATTTAGTAGATAATTATGGGGGATTATGGTTTGATGAAGTTGAGATTGTTTTTAGTAATTCAAATACACCAGGAATTATTTTTAGCTTTTGTGTTGGAGATGTTCAATAAAATATTCATTTCGTGTTTGTGTTTTGAGATTTCAGGGACTATTCATCCCAAGTCCCTGAAACTCTCTACAACATTTTAAAAATAAAAACTAGAGTTTTTTCATCTAAAGGTTATCCGTTTTTTATGAAAATACCTCTGATATTTTTAACAAAGAAAATTTTCCATAATTGAGGAGCGGGGAGGAATACCTATTTTATATCCCCGCTTAATTTTTTGAGAGTTAAAATTTGATTTAATACATAATGTAAGTGTTTTTCAGCCAAAGATCTATTTTTAGACTTTGGCTTTTTTGTATTCATACAATGATGTTATAAGATATGAAACCTGAATCTTAATTTTAGGAAACTCCTTTTTCTATATTGATAGATGAGCGCGTTTTATTTAAAATAAAACTTGTTTAAACTTTTAATTTAACCACAAAAGAGATAAAATATTAGCATATTATTTATTTAAGTTCATAATGAACTGCAAACAAGAACACATAAGTTTAAAAAAATCTTTGATTTTTATTCTTTTGTAAGCTTTGTTTTCAAATAGTTCAACTTTAAATGATTCAATAATAGCTTTTGTACCTTTTGTGGTTAAATTTTTTAATTAGTTTAAACAGGTTTATACTTAATGATTCATAAATGTGAAACGAAAAGGGGATTTCCATTTTGGCTACATCTTTATCCAATTTGGCAACTTCATCCTTTTCCCGAATACAGACCTTTGTCATGTAAAATTTAAACAAACAAAAAATGAAAACAATTTTTATAACAGGTGCTTCTACAGGATTAGGAAAAGCAACCGCAAAATTATTTCAAAGCAATGGGTGGAACGTTATCGCAACGATGAGAACACCGGAATCAGAAACGGAACTTTCTCAGCTTGACAATGTAACAGTTCTTCCGTTAGATGTTACCAACTCAGAGCAGATTCAATCCACCGTAAAAAAAGCATTAGAGATCAGTGATATTGATTTGGTTTTTAACAATGCAGGATATGGTTTAATTGGTCCATTGGAAGCATTGAATGATGACCAAATCGTAAAACAAATCAATACCAATTTATTAGGGGTTATCCGCGTAACACAGGCATTTATTCCTTATTTCAGAGAGAAGAGAAAAGGAATGTTTATTACAACAACTTCTATTGGTGGATTGATAGCATTTCCTTTAGCCTCAACGTATCACGCTACAAAATGGGCGTTGGAAGGTTGGAGTGAAAGTCTTGCATTTGAATTGAATAAATTCGGGATCAATGTAAAAACAGTTTCTCCAGGCGGAATTAAAACAGATTTCGTAAGCCGTTCTTTAGATACAGCCACCAGACCGGAATATCAGGAAATGATTGACGGACTGTTTTCAAGCATGGATGGTATGATGGACGCAGCTTCTGAGCCTTTACAAATCGCAGAAGTGGTTTATGAAGCAGCGACTGATGGGAAAAGCAAATTAAGATATGTTGCAGGAGAAGATGCCAATGCACTATACGCACAGCGTTTGGAATTGGGAGATGAAGCTTTCAGAGAGCAATTAGGTCAACAATTTATTTAGAAAATCTTAAAGTTATTCTAGTAGTAATTTGAAAGTAGTTTTAAACCATTAAGAAAAATTAAGTAGTAAGAAAAATCCACGGATTTCCTTAATCACAATTTCTTAAAGTGAAGCTCAATCTTAATATTCTAAAAACCTTAAGCATTTCTTAATGGTAGAAATAGTTGAAAACTTTTAATAAATTCAAGTAAAAAATAGCACAGGTATACAAGTATTTGTGCTGTTTTTTAATCTAAATAATTCTTACATTTATCATTATGGAAAAGAAAGAAAATGCCCCGCTGAAAATTGCATCCATTTCGGAATTGCATCGTTTATTGCAGCTTCCGAAACCTTTGCATCCATTAATAAGTTTGGTTGATAATACTGAAATGAGTGTCAATAAAGAATTACTCAATCGAAATTTTGTACTGAACTTTTATAAAATATCCTATAAGTTTTCTGAAAACGGGAAAATGGGGTACGGACAGGGATATTATGATTTCAATGAAGGAGGAATGATGTTCACGGCGCCCAATCAGGTTTTATCTACCGAAGAAGAGGCTGAATATCATGGATATACTTTATTGGTACATCCAGATTTTATAAGGAGTTATCCATTAGCAAAAAATATCAAAAATTTTGGTTTCTTTTCCTATGATACCAATGAAGCCCTGCATTTATCAGATAAAGAGAAAACGGTGATTGTAGGATTATTACACAATATTTTGGGTGAGCTCAATACCGCGATTGATGAGATCAGCCAGGATGTGATCGTATCTTATATTGAGGTTTTGCTGAATTACAGCAACCGTTTTTACAAGAGACAATTCATTACCCGAAAAAGTTTTAATAATGATCTGCTTTCGAAAATGGAAAATGTATTGGATGGCTATTTTAACAGACAGGAAACCTTAACAAAAGGACTTCCCACCGTGGAATTTTTAGCATCCGAACTCAACCTTTCACCACATTATTTAAGTGATATGCTCCGTAATTTAACCGGACAAAATGCTCAGCAACATATTCATGAAAAACTCATTGAAAAAGCGAAAGAGTATCTTACCACAACCAATTTTTCTGTGGCGGAAGTTGCTTATCAATTAGGTTTTGAACATTCACAATCTTTCAATAAATTATTTAAAAAGAAAATGAATACAACGCCGCTGAGCTATAAACAGTCTTTTAATTAAAATCAGGTTTATTCGCCATAAGGAAGATGTAATTTGCTGTTAACGAATTGATACATCTTTTCTCTGTCTTTCGGCATCGAAAGCATTATTTTTAGAAGGGTAGTAGTTTCACTTTTGGGATTTTCTTTCATGAAACGTTGAAATTCCTGAAGATTTTCAGGAGTAAATCCGCCCTCATCATTTTGGGTTGGAGTATTGTCGTAGCCTAAAAGATAAGCATATTGATAGCTTTGAAGTTCTTCGTTGATAGTCTTATTCAGTTTGGAAGTAGGGAAGTCCTGCAAAAATTTCTCACGCACTTCAACACGTTTTGCTACATCACGCCACGGAATTGAAATGGCAGCATCCGACTGAAAAAGCACTTTATCTTCTTCCTTCATGATTTCCAGATATTTTTGATAATCTGCTGTTAGTTTTCCATTAAAAATATTGAAATAAAAATCTGGCAACATGCGAAGTTCTGTGTAGGCTTCACCAACATCCCAAAACTCAACTCCTGTTTGTGTATAGGAATCAACCGTCTTTTTATATTTTTCCGGAACCTTTAATGTAGACTTATCGGTTTCTGGATGATAAACGTAAAATTCAAAAAACTGATCGAGTAAATGGGTTTCTTTTAATGTTAATAATGCGAGTGCAGAATCGTTTTCCTTTTTATAATTTTCATACATCAAATTGTTCTTTTCCGATGATGAATTTTCCAACATACTTATGATTTCATTCTTTCGATGTTGAAGATGGGTTAAAATTTCATTTTCTGACCGCAATGAATCCAAATAAACCGGAGGTAAGGAATAGGTAGTTTGTGTATTGATGATTTTAGTTTCTTCAGAAGGTTTTTCGGTCTTTTTTTCTTCTTTTTTACACGAATATACTAAAGAAAGTATCGCTAAACTTAGTGTCAATTTTTTCATAATGAGGTGTCTGATATATCAAAAATAATTTTTCCCTTAACTGGAGTTTAATAATGAACTTAAAATAATTGGTGTGTTAATCTTTTGTGGTAAATATTAAACATGTTGAATCCTTAGCAATCATTCATTTCGTAATTTACCTGATCGTATTTTTCGTCATAAGATTGGAATGTTTTGGCATTCGTAGGAACTTCTTTCACGTTCACATTCAATTTTTTGTTTCCATCCGGAGAGATCCAGAATCCTTGAAGAACGCCACCTGTTTTCTTTACGCTGATAATTCCCGTAATTCCGCCCTCTACCATAACCAAACGGTTTTCTTCATCGTCTGAAATTTCAAGATAGAGCCATTTGCTTATGTTGTCATATTTATACATTCCGGTATAGCTGGTAGTTGGGCAACCGGAAATTTCTTCTATTAAATATAAGGTAATGGGATATTTATCAATTGTTCCTTTGTAAAGATGTTTTTTAACTTCCTGTGCGTTCATTTTTCCAAAAGAAAATAGGATACAAAGGAAAGCTGTAATTTTGAATTTCATAGTGTTTACTTGAGTTATTAGATTATAATTTTCGGCAAATATAGAGGTTTAAAAATTACCTCATCGAGTGTCAAAGCTTGATGTAAAAATTAAAGTTTATTTGGAGAAATAGTAGAAATAAAAGAATCCGCTCTTTAGAAGCGGATCCAGTAGATAAATAGATCTCATTTTTTTAATTAGACAACAATAAAAAAGCACAGCCGACAATGCTGTGCTTAAATTTTTATTTCAAATTTAATTGCAATTCCAAAGTTGAAAAACGCAAAGAAAGTGTTCATTTCAGTTGTATTACGTAGTAAATGTAGGAATTATTTTAATACGGTGTGTAAATTTAATATTAACCCTTGTCATTTATCTAAGTTTATTGTGGGTAACTTTTGATATTACTTTTCGATAAGATATTTCAAACAAAATCATTCAATTAGGATTTGAACATTCGCAGTTCTTCAGTAAATTATTAAATAAAGAAAACGGCTACAATACCTTTCATCTATTGGCAGTTTTTTAATTAAAAGTATTAATAGGTCTTCGGTATAAAAAAACGGTCTCCTTTGTTATAAAAACATGAGAGACCGTTTTTCAAAAAAATAAGCATGAAAATCTATGTAAAATAAAAATTGAATTGTAATTGCATTTTATATTTAATCTTCATCTTTCTCTATATAATTTTTGATGTTTCTGTATTTATAGAGCATTTTTATGTTTTTAAGAAAAATCAAAAATTTCTTCATCATTTTGTAAGCTTTTAGAATCGTTTTATACTACTTTGAGGGATATTTATTTGTGTTGATCTAAAAATATTAGATTTAAAACAAGAGCCATCATCTTGCAACGATGACTCTAAAAAACACACTATGGAAATTGAAATTTAATTCTTATGTTTTATTTTATAAAGATTTTGTGTAAAGTTCTGCTTTCATATATCCTTTCCCCCAATTATAATTCTGACCAGAAGTACTCCAACTATTAAAATAAAACAGAACATTAGTACTTGAAGGATTTACTGTTTCTATATAACCGTTTAAACTATATGTAACAGTCATTGGAGAATAGGAAGTATTAGTAATGGTGTCTCCTAACGAGTTACCAATTGATACCATCCTGGAATGAGTTCCTCCTATTACAGGAACTGAATATTTTCTTGACCCAGGTACAAATTCTGACCCGTTTTTCAAGAATCTGACACCTACATATCCTCTATAGTTTTCTGCAGCAGTACCAGTAGTTGTTCCTGCCGGAATACTATAAGAAGTTGTGATTTTTGCTTCTGATCTAGCGGGGATAGTTACTGTTATACTCATTTTTAAATCAATGTTATTAACTTTTCCTATAGAAGTCACGTTATGCGTTACTGTAGTTGGTGAAGTAATATCATAAAAATCATTAAACTCCCATCTACTTTGATCACGTACAAGTTGCCAAGAAGCAACCCCATTAGCATCAGAAGTTAAAACTTTACCTGCACCTTGCGTGCCATCTGCAATTTTTACGGCTCCTCGTACATCTAATTTGTGAGTAGGTGCGGTAGTTCCTAAACCAATTCTGTCATTCGCAGCATCTACAGAAAAAGTTGCTCCGTCTACAGAAAATGAATTGGTTGTATTTCCTGTAAAAGCTAAGGTTTTATCGGCTTGAGCGACAATACGATTAGACGAAATAGTTCCGTTAGCATTATAAAGACTGGTATCTGTAGAAGCAGGAAGATCTTTCCACGTAGCAACACCATTTGCATCAGAAGTAAGGACTCTGTTATTAGCCTGTCCGCCATTTTCAATTCTTAATGAACCATTGATATGCAATTTTGCCGAAGGGGCTGAAGTTCCAACCCCGATGTTTCCATTTTCATCTATTCTCATTCTTTCATCACCTGATGTTTTCAGGGTAAGATCGGTAAGATTGGTGGTTCCGTTTCCTTTATATTTTGCAGAAATTCCTGTTCCTGCTCCCCAAGCGAAATTATTTCCTGCTCTTGGCGTAAAGTTGATGCTTCCAATATCCTCATTATTCACAAGATTTGTTGGTGCAGCTAAAGTTCCGTTTGCAGAACCAATATGAATGATCGGTGTTTTAGATCTTCCGAAACCTCTTAAGAATACTTCCTTTTCAGTACTGTTTACTTTATCATCTGCAACGATATCTAGTTTAGAGAAAGGAGCAGTAGTTCCCAAACCAATTCTGTCGTTCGCGGCATCTACTGAGAATGTATTTCCGTCTACTGAGAAAGCATTGGTAGAGCTTCCTGTGAAAGCTAATCTATTTGCTCCCTGAGCTACTGTTCTGTTTCCGGCAATTGTTCCGTCAGCTTTATAGATACTGGTATCTGTAGTAGCGGGAAGATCTTTCCAAGTAGCTACACCATTGGCATCAGAAGTAAGAACTCTATTATTGGCCTGAGAACCATTTGCAATTTTTACAGAACCTGCTACATGTAACTTATGGCTTGGCTCTTCAGTACCGATTCCTATGTTTCCGGTTTCAGTCACAATCATTCTTAGATCATTTGCACTAGCTGTACTGAATCTTATATCTGCCCCGGCTCCGGTGCCAACTTTTGAGGTAATATGAGCCCCTGAACCATGAAGATAATAGCTACCTAATCTTGGAATAAATGAAATCCCACCAATTAAATCTCCTTTTACCGAATTTTCTGGCTTACTTGCAGTACCATTAGCAGATGTAATTATAATATCTGAATTTTTTGTAGCCCCATGCCCTGATAGCCTGATTTCATTTTTTACAGCCCCAGTTTCTCCGCTTGCTAACATTTCTAATTTGGCTATAGGCGCTGTAGTTCCCAAACCAATTCTGTTATTCGCAGCATCTACTGAGAATGTTGTTCCATCTACCGAAAAAGCGTTTGCAGCTGTACCAGTAAATTCTAATCTGTTAGCTCCCTGAGCTACTGTTCTGTGTCCGGCAATGGTACCATTGGTATTATAAATACTTGTATTGGTAGTAGCTGGAAGATCTTTCCAAGTAGCTACACCATTGGCATCAGAAGTAAGCACTCTATTATTAGCCTGTTCTCCATTTTCAATTCTTAATGAACCATTGATGTGTAATTTTGCCGAAGGAGCTGAAGTTCCAACCCCGATGTTTCCATTTTCGTCTATTCTCATTCTTTCATCACCCGATGTTTTCAGGGTAAGATCGGTAAGATTGGTAGTTCCGTTGCCTTTATATTTTGCTGAAACTCCAGATCCTGCTCCCCACGCAAAATTATTTCCTGCTCTTGGTGTAAAGTTGATGCCTCCAATATCTTCATTATTTACAAGATTTGTTGGAGCAGCCAAAGTACCGTTTGCAGAACTTATATGAATAATA
Source organism: Chryseobacterium polytrichastri (assembly GCF_900142445.1). Lineage (GTDB taxonomy): Bacteria > Bacteroidota > Bacteroidia > Flavobacteriales > Weeksellaceae > Chryseobacterium > Chryseobacterium polytrichastri. The sequence goes on from NZ_FRAV01000001.1 coordinate 27,100, forward strand.
GGAGTTTTAGATCTACCGAAACCTCTTAAGAACATCTCTTTTTCAGTACTGTTTACTTTATTATCTGCAACAATATCAAGTTTGGCAAAAGGAGTAGTGGTTCCAATACCAATTCTGTCATTGGCAGCATCTACAGAAAATGTATCCCCATCAACAGAAAAGCCATTGGTTACTGTTGATGTAAATGTTAATTTTTTATTTCCTTGTGTTACCGTACGATCAGCATTAATAGTACCATTCGCATTATATAGATTGGTGTCTGTAGCAGCAGGAAGGTCTTTCCATGTAGCTACACCATTGGCATCAGAAGTTAAGACTTTGTTATTGGCCTGTGAACCATCTGCAATTCTTACAGAACCGTTAATATGCAATTTTGAACTAGGTACTGATGTTCCTATTCCAATTCTCCCATCTGAAGTAATTCGTATTCTTTCTTCAACTAAAGATCCTCTTCCAGGATAGCTTCCGATCATAAAATCTTCTTCTGATCCTGAGGTTATAGTATCTCCTGTTCGTACACTTCCAAGTTGCCAAGTTGCTCCTGCTGCGCTGGTACCATTATTGGAAAAACCTAAAAGCGTATGATTATTAGTAGCCAGTGGCGAAGTATTTCTTAGTGTCAGAATTGGGCTATGCCCCGTAGAAGAAGGTGCATCGATTAAGCTATATCTGCCATTTTTATTTTCCTTGCTTACTACATGCAAATTATTTTCAGGAGTTGTTGTTCCAATACCGACTCTATCATTTTTAGCGTCTACAGAAAAAGTTGTATCATCTACAGAAAAACCATTGGTAGCTGTTGTCGTGAATGCTAATTTGTTGGCTCCCTGATCTACTGTTCTGTTCCCGGCAAGTGCTCCGTCTGCTTTATAAATACTTGTATCGGTAGTTGCGGGAAGATCTTTCCAAGTAGCTACACCATTGGCATCAGAAGTAAGCACTCTATTATTAGCCTGTTCTCCATTTTCAATTCTTAATGAACCATTGATGTGTAATTTTGCCGAAGGGGCTGAAGTTCCAACCCCGATGTTTCCATTTTCATCTATTCTCATTCTTTCCTCACCCGATGTTTTCAGGGTAAGATCAGTAAGATTGGTTGTTCCGTTTCCTTTATATTTTGCTGAAAATCCAGATCCTGCTCCCCACGCAAAATTATTTCCTGCTCTTGGTGTAAAGTTGATGCCTCCAATATCTTCATTATTTACAAGATTTGTTGGAGCAGCTAAAGTACCGTTTGCAGAACCAATATGAATGATCGGTGTTTTAGATCTTCCGAAACCTCTTAAGAATACTTCCTTTTCAGTACTGTTTACTTTGTTATCTGCAACAATATCAAGTTTGGCAAAAGGAGTAGTGGTTCCAATACCAATTCTGTCATTGGCAGCATCTACAGAGAACGTATCTCCATCTACTGAGAAAGCATTGGTAGAAGTTCCCGTGAAGGCTAAAGTTTTATCGGCTTGTGCAACAGTACGGTTAGCTGAAATAGTTCCGTTAGAATTATAAAGACTGGTATCTGTATTGGTTGGAAGGTCTTTCCATGTAGCAACACCATCTGCGTTTGAAGTCAACACTTTATTGTTTCCCTGCGTGCCATCTACAATTTTTAGAGCTCCGGCAGTTGCAGATCTTACATCTAATTTGTTGGTAGGAGTGGTAGTTCCTATTCCCATATTTCCGTCAGCAAGCATTGTTGCTACAGTTGTTAGGGTTTGACCATCACCATATGTACCTACAGTATTTTTTCCTACATTAAATTGTAGTCCACCTTCAGCTCCTGATGCGTTGATTGTTGGGCTGCTGCCATCCACTTTAAACCAAAGGTTGTCCCAACTTCCACTATTTTCGGCATTTCTGATTCCTAAAACAGCACCGTTTCCAACAATATCTACTTTTGCTTTTGGAGCGGCAGTTCCTGCACCAATTCTATCATTTTTAGCATCTACGGAAAAAGTCGTTCCATCTACAGAAAAGGCATTGGTTGCAGTTCCTGTAAAGGCTAAGGTTTTATCAGTTTGAGCTACCGTACGGTTAGCAGAAATACTTCCGTTGGCGTTATAAAGACTGGTATCTATATTGGCAGGAAGATCTTTCCATGTAGCTACACCATTGGCATCAGAAGTAAGCACTCTATTATTAGCCTGTTCTCCATTTTCAATTCTTAATGAACCATTGATGTGTAATCTACTCTCAGGATTAGTTGTTCCTATTCCTACATTACCTGCTCCTGTAAGAACCATTCCGGGAGCTGAAGTTTTATTTGCCGCTGCATGAAATTGAAGCTTTTGGCTACTTACTCCTAAACCATAAAACTGACTTCCAGTAGCATTATTGTATACTGCTAGCTTTTTACCTGCTACTGCAGTATCATCTGTACCCCCAGTAATTGTCCCAAGGTCTAACCTATTTTGAGGCTCTACCGTACCAATTCCTACATTACCAGTGTTTTTAAGTACCATTTGAGGAGCATCATTTTTAGCGGATGCAGCATGTAACTGTAATGTATATCCATTTACTCCAAGTCCATAAAATGAGTTTCCATTAGGACTATTATACACGGCTAATTTTTTCCCTGCCTCGTCAGTTGCATCCTTTGCTGCATCCGATCCCAAATCTAATTTATTCTGTGGGATGGCAGTACCTAAACCTATTCTTTTATTGGCAGCATCTACAGAGAATGTATTTCCATCCACTGAAAATGTATTGACTGTAGTTCCTGTAAACTTCAATTTTTTGTCGCCGTGAGCTACGGTACGATCACTTTTTAATATACCATCTGCATCGTATATAGCTGCAGTAGATTCTGATTTCATTTTTACCCAAACAGTCCCATCAAAAAAATAGAACCCTGTTGCATTAATGTTTACAGATTTTCCTGTTGCAGAACCTGTAGAGACATTGTCTACATAGATCATTGTAGAGGCTATTATATTATCCATTGACTGAGCTCTTTGTCTGTCAACTCTGGGAATAAGTAATCCTTCAGGAATTTTAGTCGTTCCATTTGGATTCTTAGCCGTAATGTCTAAGGTAGATTTTGGATTGGGAGTGTTCATTCCGATTTGGGCATAAGCCACATTAGCTGTTACTAAAAGTACGCATGCTAAACCAAATTTCTTTTTCATTGTATAGTGGTGTTTATATTTCAACTGTGAGTAAACTAAGTAGGAGATATTGTAATAAAAGAATACATGTATCTGAATCTCAGTTTTGTTTGATGACAGGGCAAAGTTGAAACAAAAACACCAAAAATAGGTTACTACATCGTGACTACACGAGGTTAGTGTTTTGATTTTCAGTTATTTGAGTAGTTTGTTGTGGTCGTGTTGTAGTAGGGGGGTATTTTGAAATTTGGATATGGATACACTTATAAAACATGTAGTTTTAGATAATAATAGATTTAAAATCATGCGTATTTAAGTATAGGAATATTACGATAAGGGATACTTGAATAAAAAAAGTTATACCTTATAAATTTATAGAATCTTTAGTTTGTGATTTAAAAAAAATAATGCACACTTATAATTCAATGATCCATTTTACAAGATCAACATCGGCAGGAAGGTTAAGCTTCTTCTTAAGTCTGTACCTTTTTGTCTGAATTGCACGCACTGTAACATTTTCCAATCTGCTGATATCCTTATTGTTTAGTTCTAGCTTAATGTAGGCGCAAGATCTCACATCGTGTTCTGTAAGGTCTGGGCTCTGAATAATCAATTTTTCATAAAAATCATGAAACAGTTCCTTGAATTTTATCATAAAAAATGGGTCTCCGTTTTTAGCCAGTTCAGTTATCTCATCAAAAGAATGGCTGACTTTCTTTTTAAGTTGTTCCGTTTCCAATGATTGGGTTTCAATTAATTTATCTTTTTTCTTCTGATTTTTAATATTTTTCTTACGAATAAAATATACCAATCCTAAAAAGATAATAAAAATGACTCCTCCCAATAAATAAAACTTATTTCTTTCTTCTTGCTCTTTTTCCTGAAGTAGCCTTTCTATGGTTTTACCCATTACTTTTTGCTCATTAAAATTGATCGAGTCATTTAAAACAGTAAATTTCAAGAAATATTTTTGTGATTCTTCAGTATTACCAAGAAGTTTATAGGTGTCAGAAATATTTTTATATCCGGATCTTATATCAAATTTACGTTTGATTTTTTGAGAGATTTCAAGAGATTGAATGTAATAATCTAGCGCTTTATTATATTCTCCTTTTGTTTTATATAAATTACCAAAAATCTCCAAAGTCCTTGATTTTTCGTAAGGTAGGTTTTTGTTATTAGCTTGTAAAGATTTGTTTAAATAATATTCTGCAGAATCCAAATATACTTTTCTGGTAATAAAGTCATCTGCAATTTTAGTATACACTATAGTACGGTTAGTAGCAAGCAATAAACATTTATTTCTCATACTGTACGCTGAGTCTGGTTTTTTCAGCATTTCAAAATTGAACCATTTCCAAGAATAATTATAATATAAGTAGCCTCTTTTTACTTCTCTATCTTTTACCTTATTTAAGTATTGAATGGCTTTATTAAGATTTTTATTAGATTGTTTGAATAAATTAATTAGAGAATAATATCTCCCATATTCAGTGTATAATCTTGAGGAGAATAGGGGATTATTAATGTTGTTAATATCATCTTTTGCATCATCTAAGTATTGAAGTCCTTCTTTATACTTTCCAATGGTAATTAGATGGTTGGCAATATAGATATTCGTAATTACAATACCTTCAGTGTTTTTGGTCTTTTTAAAGTTATCTAAAGCTTTACTACTAAAATCAATAGCTTCTTCGAGTTTTCCTTTAAGCCTGTAATCCTCATTAATACTGTCCAGCTTTTTTAAGCTGTAGTTTTGTGAATAATGCACTGAACTAAGCATTAAAAACAGAACAAAGTAAGTTTTTAAAATGAGGTGGTTTTGGAACATTTAATTAAAATTTTAAATCAAAAATAAGTATTTACAAAGGAAGTTGAGATTAATATAAAGAAATAGTTGTTAAAATATAATAATTTGTATTTGTTTTTCCTTTAATGGGTTACTACAATATGACTTCATTTCATTTGCAAACTATAGAGTTACAGCAAGTACCGATTGGTAGTACGGATGTAGTAATCCTTTCTCCTTATTCATGCAATACATTTGCTTCTATAAATAATCAAAGGGGGATTATTTTATAAATACCCAAAGAGGAATTAAGGTTCCTTTTTTCATTCAGTGTTTGTGTTTAACAGTAGAGGCATAATCTCTACTGTTTTTTACACAAAAGACAAAGTATTATAAAAAATAATAATTGGATGATTATCAGTTTTCATAGCTTGCTAAGAATCGAATTTGAATCTAAAATTTAGAAAGGTTTATTTTGTTCATTGAACGGTTATTCATGAAAATATAATTAAAGAATATTTAAAATAAAAGAATCTGCTCTTTAGAAGCAGATCCAGTAGATAAATAGATCTCATTTTTTTAATTAGACAACAATAAAAAAGCACAGCCGACAATGCTGTGCTTAAATTTTTATTTCAAATTTAATTGCAATTCCAAAGTTGAAAAACGCAAAGAAAGTGTTCATTTCAGTTGTATTACATAGTAAATGTAGGAATTATTTTAATACGTTATGTAAATTTAATGTTAAAACTAACAAGTTATCCACAATTTATTGTGGATAACTTTTAAATCATTTATCGTTCAGGTATTTAAGAACAAAATCATTCAATATTTTTTTCTCTTTGATATTTCCTTTATTGTCCATTTTTCCATGATTAATATTGGTAGACTGCACAGTAATATGGTATTTTTCCTGTTCTTCTTTTGTGGGTAGAACACCTTCATCAGCCGGATAGTCATTAGAGCGCAATGTGTAAATTTTTGGAATTGAAGTTCTGGGAAGATACATTCTTCTATTATCCATTGCGATAATTTTATAGACTAAATCAGGATATTTATTTCCAAATAAAGCAATCATATCACCACCATTCGAATGCCCGATTAAGGTTAAATGCTTATAATCAAGTTCAGGTTTTGATTTTTTTAATTTATTTAAAACAAATAGAATGTTTTCAGTGCCATTTTCCCAAAAAGGCATTCTTACAATCTGTAGATTTCCTTCTAAAGGAAGTAATGAATCGGTTGGTAATTCATGCTGAATACTTACTACAAAATAGCCTTTGGATGCTAGTTTTTCTGTTAAATAAGAATAGATAAAATAATCTCCTCCTTTGTTTGCACCATAACCGTGATTGAAAATAATAACCTGCTGATTCAAAATTTTTCTGTTTGTTTCTGGGCTGTAAAAAGCAATCGGAATTTTTCTATTTCTGCTTTGGTCAAATAGAGTTAAAGTATCAAGCTTTACTTTATAATTAGAATTTGTGTGGATGTTGTTTTGGGAAGAACAAGTGAATAAAAATAAGATTAGGGGGAGAAAGAAGAGGGGGTTATTTTTCATTGTACTTTGACTAGTTGCAAAGATATAAAAATAGCTATGTATTCCTATTCAGATTGTTATGGTGTATTAACTTCCAAATTTAGAAAATCTCTAATGATCAATAAATCTTTGGCTAAAAAAATAATATAATTTGTGATCTGACAATTAATATTTTCACTTCTAGAATAAAAACCTATCTTTGGCTCATTAATATCTCTTTATAAATATTACCATTTTATTCAAGCGCATTTCTTTTGCCTTGAAATCTAAGGTTCAAATTTTCTGAACCCAATTATTCTATTTTTTAAATTTAAAAGACAAAAAAGCAAATCGGCTAGGTTACGATGTTGCCTCTTGTCGAAAATAAAGAGATCATTATGAAAACAAATACCATTGCCGTTATTGGCGGAACAGGAAAATCAGGAAGTTATCTTGTTCAGGCGCTTCTGAATAAAGGATATTCTATGAAGCTATTACTTCGAACTCCTGAAAATTTTACCCTTCAAAATCCTTTAATAGAAATTGTAAAAGGAGATGCAAGAGATTTTAATGCGGTAAATCATCTTATTAAAGGTTGCAGTTCGGTAATCAGTAAAATAGGGCAGCCTGTGGGTGAGCAATCTATATTTACGGATGCTACAAAAAATGTGATCCAATCGATGAATTTACATGGTATTACAAGATATATCGCGATTACAGGTCTTAATGTGGACACACCATTTGATCATAAAAATGAGAAAGTAAAAATGGCAACAGATTGGATGTACGAGAATTATCCTAAAACAACTAAAGATAAACAGGATGAATATGAAATTTTGAACAGCTGTAACTTAGATTGGACATTGGTAAGACTTCCATTAATTATTCCGACTTCTGAAAGTTTTCCGACTGAAACCAATTTGGAAGACTGTAAAGGAGAAAAAATAAGTGCTACCGATTTATCAGAGTTTCTGGTTTCTCAGATTGAGGATAAAACTTTTATTAAGCAGAGTCCGTTTTTGTATAATATTTAATTTTTTAAGCACAAATTTCACGAATTCCTTCACAAATAACACCATTTTAAAGCACTGAAAAAATGATTCTTGTTTCTAAGATGCAATAATAAATTCGTGAACATTCGTGAAAAATATTTGTGCAATTAGTGTTTAAAACAAAAAAAATAGAGCGTCACATTGACGCTCTATTGCTATTTATTGCTCCAGCTTTTCTTTAATATATTTCGCTGTATGAGATGTTTTATTTTTTGCTAATTCTTCCGGTGTTCCTGTGAAAACTACTTCACCACCATATTTTCCGGCTTCCGGACCAATGTCGATAATATGATCGGCTGATTTTATAATATCCGGTTGATGTTCAATAACAATCACTGAATGTCCAAGATCGATTAACGCTTGCAGGGATTTCAATAATTTTTGAATATCATGAAAATGTAAACCAGTTGACGGTTCATCGAATATAAATAAAGTCTTATCAGTTGTAACACCTTTTACCAAGAACGAAGCCAATTTCACACGCTGCGCTTCACCTCCGGAAAGAGTAGAAGAGCTTTGTCCTAATTGCAAATACCCCAAACCAACTTCCTGTAAAGGTTTTAATTTGGTTACGATTTTTTCTTCTTTATTTTCTTTGAAGAATTCTAATGATTCATCAACGGTCATGTGAAGGATATCAGAAATGTTCTTCTCATCGAATTTCACTTCCAGAATTTCATTTTTGAAACGGGTTCCTTTGCACGTTTCACATTCCAGCTCAATATCTGCCATGAACTGCATTGAAACATTAATGACCCCTTCACCTTTACATTCATCACATCTTCCGCCATCAACGTTGAAGGAGAAGTGTTTAGGTTTATAACCCATCATTTTTGAAACTTTCTGTTTGGCAAAAAGATCTCTGATGTCGTCATACGCCTTTAAGTAGGTTACAGGATTTGAACGGGATGATTTTCCGATAGGATTTTGATCAATTAATTCAATGTTTTTGATTAATTTTTTCGGAAACTCTACAGAATCGTAATCTCCTTTTTTACCGCCCATTCCCAATTGGATCTGAATGTCGTTCGTTAGAATTTCTTTCATCAGAGTAGATTTTCCACTTCCCGAAACTCCTGAAATAACAACCAGACTTTCCAAAGGAACGTCAACGTCTATATTTTTAAGATTATTTTGTCTGGCTCCTTTTATGTGGATCCATTCTTTTGCTTTTCTACGTTTTGCCGGAACTTCGATCTCCAGTCTTCCTGTTAGATATTTAGAAGTTAGAGTATCGGCATCTTTCAATTGTTTATAATCGCCTGCAAATACCAATTCACCACCAAGGTAGCCTGCTTCCGGACCAATATCGATGATGTAATCTGCTGCTCTCATAACATCTTCATCATGTTCCACAACAATTACTGTATTTCCAAGATCTCGAAGGTTTTTTAAAACACCAATTAGATTTTCGGTATCTCTGGAGTGTAATCCGATTGATGGTTCGTCCAATATATAGATGGAACCCACCAAAGAACTTCCTAAACTCGTCGCCAGGTTAATTCTCTGACTTTCACCACCGGAAAGTGTATTGGATGTTCTGTTAATGGTTAAATATCCTAATCCAACTTTCAGTAAAAACTCAATACGGGTTGTGATTTCATATAATAATCTTTTCGCGACTTCTTTATCATGATCAGATAGTTTAAAACTTTCAATCAAAGGAAATAGTTCATCCAAAGGAAGTTCAATAACCGATTGAATGTTATGGCCGTCAATCTTTACCCAGCTCGTTTCTTCACGCAATCTCAGACCTTCACAAGTAGGACAAAGCGTTTTTCCTCTATAACGGGAAAGCATCACGCGGTATTGAATCTTATATAGATTTTCTTCAAGCATTTTGAAGAAATTATTAAGCGATGGAAACCCTGTGCTTCCGTCACCTTTCCAAAGGTAATTTTTCTGTTCTTTGCTTAATTGATGGTAAGGCTTATGAATAGGGAAGTCTTTCGCTTTTTTAATGAAATCTTTCTTCCATTCGCTCATCGTTTCTCCTTTCCATGAAGCAACTGTATCTTCAAAAATGGATAGTGCTTTATTGGGGATCACTAAATCTTCATCAATTCCAATTACTTTTCCGTAGCCTTCACAAGTCGGGCAAGCGCCGTAAGGATTATTAAAGCTGAAGAAGTGAACGTTAGGTTCAAGAAACTCCATTCCATCCAATTCGAATTTATTGGAGAATTCTTTAACGCTTTCTGTTTCAATATTTTTAAGTGAACAATGACCTCTTCCTTCATAGAAAGCCATTTGAATAGAATCGGCCAACCTTTGAAGAAAACTTTCATCTTCTTCATAAGAAAAACGGTCAATCACCAAATTCATGCTCATTCCACTCTCAGGAACGAAACCAAAACTTTCCAGATCTTCAATCCCCGCTACATTTCCGTTGATTTCCAATCTTGTAAAACCTGCCACTTTCAAAACATTCAATGTTTCATTAAAGTTAGCAACGTCATATTCCAACGGAGCAAGCAATAAGAAAGAAGTATCTTTTTTTGATGATTTAATATAATCTACCACATCCGTAACCGAATCTTTTTTCACTTCTTCCCCCGAAACAGGAGAAAATGTTTTTCCGATCCTTGCGAATAAAAGTTTCATATAATCGTAGATCTCGGTAGAAGTTCCTACTGTAGAACGCGGATTAGACGAAATTACTTTTTGCTGAATGGCAATGGAGGGTGCTAATCCTTTAATGTCATCCACTTTTGGTTTCTCTAATTTACCCAAAAACTGACGGGCATAAGAGCTTAAACTCTCAACATATCTTCTCTGTCCCTCTGCATAAATGGTATCAAACGCTAAAGAAGATTTTCCGCTTCCGGAAACACCTGTAATAACGATTAATTTATTTTTCGGGATTAATACATCGATGTGTTTCAGGTTGTTAAGGTGTGCATTTTTAACAAAAACCTGTTTTTTAATATCTATTTCTTTAGTTGAAGCCATAGTAAATTTAAGACGAACAAAAATACAAAATTTTGGTGGATAAAATTGATTATTACTTTAGGGAACTATATACAATTCTGCACCTGCATGAAACTAAAGGAATACAGGGTATTGTTAATAAATTTTAATTTTCATCAAACCTTTGTTCAATAAAATGCATCTATTAAGGATACGACCTTAATAATTTGTAATTTTACTACACCATGATAAACACAAAAATAAAGTCAGTAATAGAATTGTTACAGACTTTTTCAACTGAACAAATATGTATAGACTACTTGGAACAAATGAGATGGGGAGGGGTTGTTGAAAGTCCTTTTGATCCTTTATCACAGGTATATAAATGCATAGGGAACAAATACAAATGTAAAAATACCGGGAAATACTTCAATGTTAAAACGGGTTCTATGTTTGAGAATACTAAAATAAGTTTGAGAAAATGGTTCTTAGCGATTTGGCTGGTAACGACGTATAAAAAGGGAATTAGCTCTTTGCAGCTTGCTAAGGATATTGGTGTAACTCAAAAAACAGCGTGGTTTCTATTACAAAGAATACGTGTATGTTTTAGTATTGAAAACAGCAACGAACTTAGTGGTATTGTAGAATGTGATGAAACTTTTATAGGCGGTAAAAATAAGAATAGACATAAAAATAAGAAAGTAAAACGGGCTCAGGGAAGAAATTTTAAAGATAAGACTCCTGTTATGGGTATGCTTCAAAGAGGAGGAAAAATGAATGCTTATGTTATAAATGATACCAGGCGACAGAGCATTCAGCCATTAATTTATAAGTATGTAGCTGTAGCTCCAGAAACAACGAGAATAATCAGCGATGAATGGTGGGCTTATACAGGGCTAGATAAATATTATGATCATCAGGTTGTAGACCATTCCAAGAAAGAGTATGTAAGTTTACAGGATGATACTGTGCATACCAATAGTATTGAAGGATCTTGGAAGATATTAAAAAACTCAGTAAGCGGAATCTACAATCATGTATCCAAAAAACATCTTCAGAAATATGTTGATGAATTTTTGTACAGATTTAATTTAAGAAAAATATCGGATAGTGATAGGTTTCAATACTTATTAAGCAATAGTGATATAAGGACGAAATATAAGGATTTGATAATCATTAAATAATCATTGTGGAAATTCTGCTTTATGATTAAAATGAAATTAAACCAAAGTACTCAATAGTTGTTTTAATAAGAGAATCGGGCGTGGAATTGAAAAAATGAAATCATAACCATTGTTAGAAATTTTCTCATTTTTGCTGATGTTGTTTATAAATTATATAAAACTAAGAATTAGGAGAATATTTCTTGTTTTCACTGTAATAAGCATAAATTAATTAATACCCAAAAACAAAATGATGTCACCAAATGTATTAAAACAAAAGAAAGTGAAGAGTATCACTATTAAAGATGTAGAATATTTTGATGTTGCAGATATAAAAAGCAACCATTATGATCTAAAGGTGAATATTAAAAAGATGATTACTATTGATGGAGTTCTATTGATAAAGGCTGAAGATATTTCTTCATTAACAGATTTTGATAACAAAATCAAAGGAATCTTTAAACCCAAAAAGTAAAAACTGTTAAAGTGTAGAATTGTATATAATTACCTTACTTTGAGCAAATAATCATCAAAAGCTCACATTTATAGCATATTATCATTCTGATATGTTAAAGTTTATGACTTTCATTATCTTTTTTTAGTTTGCTATTGTTTTGTATTTTAAAATTATTTAAAATTGCATTCATAAATATGTAATATAGAAATGAGAAAGTTATTCAGAGATCTTGTTACACATTTAATGAGAAAAAGATAAAATTTACTTCCCCTACAAGATGCAGTGTGTTTACTGCATCTTTTTTTATGACAACTATCATTTGCCTGTTTTGATTAACTCTATTACTTTTGGGCTTGCTAAAATGCAAAAAAACTAACTGAAGAATAATTCTGATATAGACATGATTAAAAAAGTAGGAAGTGCTTTTTTTCTTGGAACAATGCTTTTCTCTCAAGCACAGGAAAAAACAACTGAGATTGATACTATCGCTGTACAAGGTAAATTTATTGCCACACCTTATAAAAGTGCCAACCAAAACATTACCATTATTACGAAAGATGATATTATGAACTCGCCTGCAAAAAGCATTGATGAGATTCTTCAGCAAGTTCCCGGAATGGATATCAGAAGGAGAGGAGCCAATGGTGTACAAAGTGATATTGGGTTCCGTGGAAGCTCTTTTGAACAAGTACTTTTGCTATTGAACGGAATCAGAATGAATGATTCTCAGACCGGTCATAATTCAATGAATATTCCTGTAGACCTTGACGATGTAGAAAGAATAGAAGTGATAAAAGGTCCTGCAGCAAGAAGGTTTGGTCAAAATGCTTATGCAGGAGCCATTAATATTATTACTAAAATAAATCCTGGAAAAAGAGTTAAGATAAGTGCCGAAGGTGGGGATTATGAAACTTATAGTTTAGGATTAAACGCCAGTATTGGAAATGAGAAATTCTCCAACTCCCTTCAGGCCAATTCTGCTTCATCTCAGGGATATATGTATAATACCGATTACGAGATCAGAAATGTTTTCTATCAGAGTAAATTAGCGATAAAAAACGGAGACCTTAAATTGCAGGCAGGTTTTTCAGAGAAAAAATTTGGTGCTAATGGTTTTTATTCATCTCCAAAGGCTACAGAACAATATGAGGAACTTCAGTCTTCTATTGTGAGCTTAGTTCATCAGCAAAGTTTTGGTAAGTTTAAAGTCAATTCAAATGTGTATTGGAGAAGAGGGCAGGATATGTATCTTTTCAACCGTGAAAAGCCTGAAATTTACAGAAACATGCATATTGGAAATAATGTAGGTGGTGAAGTGAATTCCAGCTATCAATGGAAACTGGGAACCACAGGTGTTGGAGTGGAATTAAGAAAAGAACTGTTGGCAAGTAATAACTTAGGTAACAGAAACCGTTTTGTTTCTCAGGTTTTCTTTGAGCATCATTTTTCTTTATTAGATAAAAAATTAAATATTACCCCGGGAGTTTCTTGGGCAAACTATTCTAATGAAGGAAATTTCTTCTATCCTGGACTTGACGTAGGCTATAACTTCGATCCAAACAATAAAATCTATGGAAATATTTCAAAAGTACATAGGGTTCCTACCTTTACAGATCTTTATTATGCAAGCAAAACGGAACAGGGAAATTCTGGGTTAATTCCGGAAAATGCGGTGTCTGCAGAGGTTGGATATCAGTTCCAGAGTAAAGGTTTCTTAGCAAAGGTGAGTGGTTTTACAAGGAATTCTAACAATTCTATTGATTGGGTGAAAAAATCATTGGAGGATCCGATTTGGTATGCTCAAAATGTAGGCAAGATTGACACAAAAGGAATTGAAGTAGAAATCAACCAGAGGGTATTTAATTGGTTAAAATATACAGCAGGATATACTTATCTTGACACTAAGTTTCAGGAGACTAATGATTTTGTTTCCCGATATGTATTGGATAATTTAAAGCATCAGTTTATTGCAAAATTAGAAACAAAATTCCTTAAGAATTTTACCAACGAAGTTGTTTACCGATATAATGACAGGCTAAATTTGGGAAGTTATAACCTGATAGATGAAAAATTAAGTTTCGTTAATAAAGACTTTTCAGTGTATATTTTAATTAATAATTTAACAAACACTAGATATACTGAAACCTTTGGGGTGAATATGCCTAATAGATGGTTTCATGTAGGTTTTACTTACAACATCAATATTAAGTAATTGTTAATTTTTAGATTACGTAAAGTTAATGTTAACGGTTTATTAAATAATTTATTTTTGCAGAAAAAATTTATGAAACTTTTTTTAAGTCTAAGTGTGTTTTTTACCCTCAGTTTTTTCAAGGCACAGGAGCATGTTTCCAGCTTTAATGCCCTGACACTTACTTATAAGTTTCATCCTAAGTTTTTTCTTTATGCAGAAGGTCAGGCGAGAGGTATTGAAGATTATAGCTATCCGGATTATTATGAAATAAAAGGTGGATTGGGATATAATCTTACCAAGAACCACAAGCCTTTTGTTGGGCTGGGAAGATATGCTACCTATAAAGACCATGCTATTAACAAGGAAGAATTCAGAGTATGGTTGCAAGATGTTATTGATTTCAAAAAAGGGGTTGTAAAGTTTGAAAATAGATTCCGTATTGAAAAATCATGGTTTTATGAGCCTCAAACTGATATAAGTTCAGACAGAATACGTTATCGTTACCGTTTAAATATTTCAGTTCCCCTTAATGCAAAGAAAATTGAACCAGGTACTTTATTTGCCAACGTTTATGATGAAGTGTTCGTTGTGACCCCAATGAAGCCTTCTTTTGCAAGGAACAGAATATATGGTGGTTTTGGATATCAGATTGATGAAAACTTTGGAGTTTTAGGCGGTTATCTTTGGCAGAGAGAATTTGAAGCCAAAGGAAATAAAAATGTTCACTTCGTATACTTAGCATTAAACATCAATATTGACGATACAGATTCTCATACCAAAACCTATCATTTCCCGGGAGCAGATTAAGATGCTTTATCCAGCTCTACCTGGAAATCTACGAGCTGTACTTTATAATTATTATATGTTTTGCTGATCATTGATTGGTATTCATTAACGAAAGAAAATAGGTCATCTACCTCTTTTTGAATGTATTTATCATTATTAAAATAAATGTATTCAGAATCTGTAAACTCTTTAAGTAATTGTCTGTTTTCTAATGTTAAAAGATCTTTATATCCTGATTTTTCAAGGAAATGTTTTATTACTTCTTTGAATGGTTTTTCATTTTTAAGTAAGGTTGCTCTGTGTTTACGAATCTCATCAATAGGTAATGTCACCATAATGAATTGTAAATGAGGAATAAAATTAGTGATTGAATTCTGGAACATTTCATATTCATTATCCAGCAAAGCAAACTTTTTATATTTTTCAATTAAGATTTTCTTGTTACTTTCATCTGCTTTATGATAAAAATACAAGAATATATTTTTATCATTTTCATTAAGTTCAGATTTAATGACTTCAAACTCCTTTTTAAATCTTGGGATCAAGATCTTAGCTTCACTTGCTTTGTAAAGCCTGCCATTGCACTTGAATGTTTTAATTATTTTTGGATTGGCAACAAGTTGATTAAGGATACTAATATCTGTTTCTATACCTATTTTTTCATAGACTAATGATACATTTTTATCGTTAAATAAATCATTGTCTTTTACAGAATTTACAGTATAAATTAGCTCGTAAATATTTTCTAAAACAGGACTATGCCCCTCGTAATATCCGTTAAAAGCTGAACTAATACTTTGATAGGGATATTTCTCATTATAAAATTGTAAAAACTGCTCATTATTTTTAATAACTTCACCTACGTTTTCAATTGCATATAAGGCTAAATATTTATTTGTTAAAGCTTTGCAAACCTCATCAAAACCACGAATGACATTCTTTGCCAATTCATTGTTTTCAGGAATGTTTTTAGTCTTGTTTTTCCAGATTGCTTCAATTCTTATATGCGTTTCCGGATGAAATGACCATTGATCTTCAATTTCGATTTTTGTTTTGTTGTAACGTGTTGATGAATCTTCAAGCTTTACTTTTGGCAGATCATTTTCGTATGGATGATGGTCTCTTTCGCTAAAAACTTTCATTAAATAAGTCTGATTTTCAAAAAGATTTTCAGGAAAATACTTTTGTTCGCTGTCTGCATAAAACATAAATGCGCTGTTGAAGGCAGCATTGCTTACATCTAATCTTAATAAAGAAGATACTTGCTCTTTAGGGTTGGTAATGTAAGTAGCAATCGCATCTGCGTGAAATTCCATTTCTCTTCTTAATGAAGCATTATTCTTAAATATAAAATCAGAGAAAAACTTCAAAATATATTGAAAAGTACTTATAAATCCTACAGAGATTAATCCTGTAAGTTGAAATGCCCAATGCCCGGAACCATTTTTGAGAGAGTCTTCAAAATCTGTATTATTATAAACGGTATCGAAAATAATTTTTTCAACTTGATTTACATAGCCTCCAATTTTCATACTTCGCTGCGAAAAATGTCCAAATTCATGCGCTAAAACAGATTTAAGTTCACCTACAGTTGTAGAGTTTATTAATCCCATTCCAATCGTGAGGTTCTTTTTTACAGGTAAAAACATACTCCAAAAAAGAGAATTATAGCTTACGCTGGCATTAACTTCTGGTGACAAAAAGACTTTCCCCGGTTTCTGAACATTTGTTTCTGCTACAATATCATCAATAATGGCAAACAGTTCTGGCTGATTTTTTCGGTTAACTTCAATTAAATGTTTGTTGCTGTAATTATTTTTTATGAAGATAAATTTTATCAGAAAATAGAAAACGATAAACCCAATACTCACCAATCCTAATGCAATAACAACAGTGAAGTAGTTAGCGTTTAGCATCACAAGATTTAGGGCTCCATAGCCTAGTAAAAAAATCAGAAAGAGAGAAATTAAGATTAATATGAAATAGACAATAAAAAATATTGAAATTGAAGTAATTGCAGAAGTCAGCTTAGATTTATAAGCTGATGAAATAGGGGGAAGGTTATTAGTCATGTAATCTTAATATTTATCTATCAAATAATGATACGCTTTCAGGTATTTGTTGAACCTTTTGATATCTTTTGAAGTTAATTCTCGGTTTACTCTTCGAAGATCCATATTATCACGCAGATCATTGAGCTTTACAGCTACTGCCAATGGAGATCTTTCAGTTCTTTTTACAAAGTCGTCATATTCTTCATCAGGATCAAATTTGGTAAGACAGCTGATCGCAAAAATAATGTGTTCAGGAAAACCTTCATCCCTTAAATAATCAAGACTGAAGGTTTCAGGATGATCTTCTACCACATCGTGTAAAACACCCACAATTTTCTCGTCCATTGTTTTACCATATTCCATCACACGCATAACGTGAGCAATGTATGGAGCGTGGTACTTGTCTGTTTGCCCTTTATGTGCTTTATCAGCTATTTTTATTGCTCGGTGAAGCATATCGTCTTTAGTCATTGTATGTAAAGTAGAGTACAAAAATAAAAAATGCCTCAAAAAATAAGGCATTTTTATTCATATTATTTTACTATAATATTACTTGTTGGTTTCATCTTCCACGGAAGCGTCTGGTGCATTGTTTTTTACGGATTCAATTCCGTTTTCTCTACCACTTTCAGATTCGTACATTTCACTGGTTCCAATGATTTGTCCATTACCTGCTTTTAAATTGAAAAAAGGCTTTCCGTTTGAAGATGTCTTTCTTTCAAATTTCGAATCTTCCTTAGAATTTGTTTTCACAGATTCAATCCCATTTTCGCATGCAGCTTTTGAGTTGTATCCCTGACTCGTCAGAATGACTTGTCCGTTTACTGCTTTTAAGTTAAATTGATAATCATCATTTGTTCTTTTAGAAATAATAAATTTTCCCATAGTTGTAAATATTTAATGTTTGGTTAAAAAGGGTTTTAATTTTCAAATAAAAATAATAAAAATTTTTAATCTATTAGTGTTTAAAATTCCATTGTTTATTATACGACAATTTATACTTTTTTATGATGACTTCTTTCGGAAAAGTTATAGTAAGTTGAACATATTCGTTCTGATTATCCATTTTTCATTATTAATCTAAAGGTAATTAAAAAAATAAAAAGCGCCTCATTTTGAGGCGCTTTGAAATCAAATTTATAGGTTTAAAAGCTAGTAAGCTCCTTTCTCAATATAATGAGCAGCCACTTTCTCAGTTAATGCTACTACATTTGGATTGTTTGTATATTTTGTAAATCTTCTCAATCCTGAAAGCATCATTCTCTGTTCGTCTCCTTCAGCGAAAGAAATGATTCCTTCTTTAGCAGCAGTAATGATTTTTTCAACAGCTTTATAAAGGTTTAATTGAGCCATTGCAGCTTCCACAGAATCAGCAGAGAAATGCTTTTCGGCTCTTAAAATTGCAGATTCAGCCATATAGATTTGGTTAAGAATTTCAGATGCATTTAATAATAAATGTTGCTGTTTCTCAATATCCATCATGTATTTTTGAAGTGCAGCCCCAGCAACCATTAAAAATACTTTCTTAAGATTGGCAATGATGGTTTTTTCTTCACTCATAAATTCAGAATAATCAGGAACTTCAAACGAAGGAATTCCCATCAATTCTTTGCTGATCGCCATTGCAGGAGAAAGTAAATCTAATTCTCCCTTCATTGCTCTCTTAATCAACATTCCAACGGCTAGCAATCTGTTGATTTCGTTGGTTCCTTCATAGATTCTTCCGATTCTTGCATCTCTCCATGCAGATTCCATTGGAGTATCTTCTGAGAATCCCATTCCACCATAAATCTGGATTCCTTCATCAGCTGTATTTTGAGTAAGGTCAGAAACAAAAACTTTAAGGATTGAAGCTTCTACTGCAAATTCTTCAACACCTTTTAATTCTGCTTGTTGATGATCCATTCCTCCAGAAACTAATTCTGTAATTTTATCTTCTACATTTTTTGCTAAACGGTAAGATCCTGCTTCACTCACGAAAACACCTGTAGACATTTCAGCAATTTTCTTTCTGATTGCTCCGAAAGTTGAGATAGAAACTCCAAACTGTTTTCTTTCGTTTGAATATTGAATAGAATGGTTTAAGATTCTTCTTTGTCCGTCAAGGTTTGCCGCAGCTAACTTGATTCTACCAACATTCAATGCATTTAAAGCGATTTTGAAACCATTGTTTCTTTCGCCCAACATATTCTCTACAGGAACCTTCATATCATTGAAGAAAACCTGACGTGTAGAAGATGAACGAATACCTAGTTTGTGCTCCTCCTCACCGAAAGTCAAACTTTCAGGATTTTCAAGCTCTGAACGGTTGATAACAAAACCTGTGATGTTTTTATCATCATCTATCTTAGCAAACAAAGTGAAAGTATCAGCAAAACCTGCATTGGAAATCCACATTTTTTGTCCGTTGATGATATAATGTTTTCCATCTTCAGATAATTTTGCTCTTGTTTTTCCTGAGTTGGCATCAGAACCGGCATCTGGTTCAGTCAAACAATAGGCTCCGAATTTTGTTCCGGTAGCTAAATCCGGAAGATATTTCTTTTTTAATTCTTCACTTCCGTAAAGTAGCGTTGGCAAAGTTCCGATTCCGGTATGCGCTCCATAAGCTGTAGCCAATGAACCATTTCCTCCTGAAACATAATCACAAGCCAACATAGTGCTCACAAAGCCCATTCCAAGACCTCCGTATTCTTCAGGAACAGTGATTCCTAATAGTCCCATTTCGCCTAATTTACGCATGGTTTCTTCAGTCAAAGCGTAATCTTTTTTCTCAAAACGATCATGCTGTGGGATCACTTCTCTATCAATAAATTCTTTAGCAGAATCACGAAGCATTCTTTGTTCTTCAGAAAGTTCTTCCAAAGAAAATATTTCATTAGCAGGAATTTCTTTAATTAAAAACTCACCGCCTTTTAATGTTTTATTAAGTGTATCACTCATTGTTTTTGTTTTTTCTTATTAAGGAAACCTTCAAGGTTTTTAAAACCTTGAAGGTTTAGTTTTTATTGTATTATAAAAGCTCAAAAATTGAAGCTGCACCTTGACCCGTTCCAACGCACATAGAAACCATTCCGTATTTGTTTCCGCGTTTTCTCATTTCGTCAAGAAGTTGAACTGTTAATTTTGTTCCTGTGCATCCAAGGGGGTGACCAAGAGCGATCGCTCCTCCGTTTACATTCAGAATATCAGGATTTAAGTTTAATTCCTTTTTGATAGCAACAGATTGTGATGCGAATGCTTCGTTTAATTCGATTAATTCAATATCTTTTAATTCTAATCCTGCTTGTTTTAATGCTTTTGGAATCGCATAAATTGGTCCCATTCCCATGATTCTTGGCTCAAGACCTGCAGCTGCGTAAGCAACTAATCTTGCTTCTGGTTCCAATCCTAATTCTTTTACCATTTCTTCGCTCATGACGATTACGAAAGCGGCTCCGTCACTCATTTGAGAAGAGTTTCCGGCTGTTACGCTTCCTCCGTTGGCAAATACAGGTCTTAACTTTGCTAAGCCTTCCAAAGAAGTATCTTTTCTTGGACCTTCATCTACTGAAAAATCAAACTTTTTAGTCTGCATTTTCTGATTTTCATCCAGGAAATTATATTCAACAGGAATCGAAACAATCTGGTTGGCAAATTTACCTTCCTGATTGGCTTTTAAAGCTTTCATATGAGATTCAAAAGCGAACTGATCCTGTTCTTCTCGTGTAATATGATATTGTTTGGCAACCTCTTCTGCAGTGTAACCCATTCCCCAATAATAATCAGGGTTTGTTTTTGCAATTTCCGTTTCAGGAACTGGCTTATAACCACCCATCGGAATATAAGACATTGATTCTGTCCCTCCTGCAATAATACAATCAGCCATTCCTGCCTGAATTTTTGCAGAAGCAATCGCAATTGCCTCACTTCCTGATGCACAATATCTGTTTACGGTAACTCCGGGAACTTTATCTGTATTCAATCCCATTAATGAGATCAAACGAGCAACGTTCAAGCCTTGTTCAGCTTCTGGCATTGCGTTTCCTACGATAAGGTCATCAATTCTGTTTTTATCTAATTGCGGAAGTTCAGCCATTAATTTTTCAATTACGGTTGCCGCCATTACATCGGGTCTTGTGAATCTTAAACTTCCTTTTGGAGCTTTTCCAACGGCAGTTCTGAACCCCTTTACTATATATGCTGTTTTCATATTTTTTATTGATTAATATTATTTTCTGAGAGTTTTTTGCCTCGTAGAGGTAAACTGTTCATAGCTATTTGTTTGTTTTTGCTTTGCGGAGCTCCGTAGGAGCGACCTGTTAATCTTCAATCCATTCAAATAAATATTCCGAATCATATTCAATTTCAAATTTTGACATAAAATCCAAATATTCTTCTTTAAATGTTTTCTTTTTATGATGCTCTTCTTGGTTTAAAATATATTTAATAACAGAATCTACACTACTTTTAGAATAGGAGAAAGCTCCATATCCTTCCTGCCAGTTGAATTTTCCATTAATCCAATTTTTATCATTAATAAATTTTGAAGAACCAGCCTTGATGTCTCTTACTAAGTCTGAAATTGAAATAACAGGACTCATACTTATAAGAAGATGGACGTGATCCGGCATTGCAAAAACTGCGAATAATTTTTGATTTCTATTGGAAACAATACCTGTAATAAATTTATGTAATTCTTCTCTAATTTCTTTTGAAATCAGATTTTGTCTTCCTTTGACTGCGAAAACAATTTGAATATAAATTTGTGTATATGTGTTTGCCATAAAAATTAAAGCGGTTATTATCAGGTCGCCTCTACGAGGCTCGATAAAAATTACAAATTATTCTGCTATTAACAGTTCGCTCTTACGGAGCTGCCTATTAATTTCTCAACGGTTTTCCGTTTTGCAACATGTACTGAATTCTCTCCAATGTTTTTCTTTCACCACAAAGCTGAAGGAAAGTCTCTCTTTCAAGATTCAATAAATATTGTTCAGTTACGATTGTTGGCTCAGAAAGATTTCCTCCGACCATTACATTGGCCAATTTATCTGCAATTTTCTTGTCGTGTGCAGAGATAAAGTTTCCTGTTAACATTTGGTCAGTTCCAACATAGAACATTCCCAATGCGTCTTTACCTAATACTTTTACTTTCTGCTCGATTGGTTGAGTATATCCTTGTTCAGCTAGTAATTTTGCAATCTTTTTAGCTTCTGCAATCTGTCTGTTTTTGCTAACGGAAACGATATCTTTACCTTTTTCAAGAATTCCCATATCGTATGCTTCATAAGCAGAAGTTGCTACTTTACCCATCGCGATGTTCATGAAGGCTTCACGAAGTCTGTTATTTTTAACATCATCGCTGTGGAATTCTCTTGAAGTTCTCAAGGTCAGTTCTTTCGTTCCACCACCACCAGGAATCACACCAACTCCGGTTTCTACCAATCCGATGTAAGTTTCTGCTGCTGCAACCACTCTGTCGGCGTGCATGGTCATTTCGCAACCACCACCAAGCGTCATTCCGTGAGGAGCAACGACAACAGGAATAGAAGAGTAACGAACTCTCATCATCGATTTTTGGAAATAAGCAATTGCCATATTTAAATCATCCCAATCCTGCTCGATAGCCATCATTAAAATCATCGCCAAATTCGCTCCAACAGAGAAATTCGTGCCTTGATTTCCGATTACTAAACCGTCATATTCTTTTTCAGCTAAATCAATTGCTCTGTTTAATCCATCTAGAACTTCGCCTCCAAGAGAGTTCATTTTTGAACGGATTTCGAAGTTGATAATTCCGTCTCCTAAATCTTCAATCGAGGCACCTGAATTACTCCAAAGTGTTTTATTTTTTCTGATATTATCTAAAATAATGAAAGCATCCTGACCTGGAATTTTATTGTATTCACCTGAGTTTTTATCAACGAAAATACTTTGTCCCTCATCATTAACTTTATAGAAAGTTTCTACGTTTTTAACCCAGTCTGAAACTTCATAACCGGCATCTTTAGCGAGTTCGATACCTTTTTGAACACCAACGGCATCCCAGATTTCAAATGGTCCGTTTTCCCAACCGAAACCTGCTCTCATGGCATCATCGATCTTATAAACCTCATCAGAAATTTCAGGAACTTTATGCGAAACATAAGCGAATAGTGCGCCTAATGATTTTCTGTAAAGCTCACCGGCTTTATCTTTTCCACCAATTAAGACTTTAAATCTGTCAATTGGCTTGTCAATATTTTTAGTTAATTCCAACGTAGGAAAAGATGATTTCCCTTGAAGTTCATATTCTAAAGTCTCAAGGTTTAATCCATGAATTTCAGATTTACCATCTGCACTTTTCACTTTTTTATAGAAACCCTGTTGCGTTTTTGAACCTAACCATTTATTATCAACCATCTTCTGGATGTAATCAGGAAGGGCAAACACATCATTGAAATTATTGGTTTCAGCACCGCTTTGGCGAACGCCATTCGCAACCATAACCAAGGTATCTAAACCAACAACATCCGCTGTTCTGAATGTCGCAGATTTTGGACGACCGATTACTGGACCTGTTAATTTATCTACTTCAGATACCGTTAATCCTAATTTTTGAACGTTGTGAAGGAGATCCATCATAGAGAACACTCCAATTCTGTTGGCAATAAATGCTGGAGTATCTTTTGCTAAAACGGTTGTTTTACCTAAGAATTTAGCTCCGTAGCTCATGTAGAAGTCAATAACTTCAGGAGCAGTATCATTTGTTGGAATAATTTCTAAAAGAGGAAGGTATCTTACAGGATTAAAGAAGTGTGTTCCTGCAAAATAATGTTTGAAATCATCGCTTCTTCCTTCTGTTAGGAAATGAATAGGAATTCCCGATGTATTGGAAGAAATCAACGTTCCAGGTTTTCTGAATTGTTCAATTTTCTCGTAAACTGATTTTTTGATATCTAGTCTTTCAACTACAACCTCAATAATCCAGTCTGTATTTTTTATTTTTGGTAAATCATCATCAAAATTTCCAACCTTGATTCTATCTGCGAATTTTGGAGAATAGAGTAGAGCCGGACTTGCTTTTTTCAGTTTTTCAAAGTTTTCAGAAGCGATTCTGTTTCTTACCGCTTTATCATCTTTGGTCAAACCTTTTTTCTGTTCTGCTTCAGTTAATTCAAAAGGAACGATATCCAAAAGCGAAACTTCTACGCCAATATTAGCGAAGTGAGCCGCAATACCGCTTCCCATAATTCCTGAACCAAGAACCGTTACGTGTTTGATTCTTCTTTTCATTTGATTTATTGATTTGTTATATTATTTTTTATTATTTAAATCGATCGCAATTTTCATGATCTCAACCATGACTTCTTTGAAAGTATCTAACTTTTCCGGAGCAATTTTTTCCATCACTCTTTTGTTGAAGTTAACGACAACTTCTTTAGACATGTTTCTGGAGTTCAGTCCTTTATCGGTTAGTTTTATAATTACTTCACGCTTGTCTGTGGTTGTTTTTTCCTTATAAATATATCCGTTGTCTTCAAGAAGTTTGATAATTCTTGTTAATGAAGTGGGTTCAATGGCCATTTTAGGACCTAAATTCGTACTTCTCGTGCCTTCTTTAGGATCAATTTTAAGAAGAGTAAGGGCCTGAACGGCTGTGGAATCATGTTCCTGAGCAAGATCTGTATACATTTTAGAAACAGCCAACCAAGTCTGCTTTAAAATTAGATCTACGTTTTCTATTTTATCTTTATTGTTGTCCATCATTTTTTGGGAAATGGTTTAATTCAAATGTAGTAAATATTATGCATGCATAGTATTTATTAACGTTAAATTTTGTTAATAGATTGATAGTTAAGTGTTTAAATTGTATGATTAGCATAATACTATGCATGCATAGTATATGAGGTTAATAAAGAAAAACGCGTATTAGTAAATGGTTTTCACGAAATTAACTATTTCTTCGAAAGATTCGCATTGTTGTTTCATGGAATCATTAGAAATAACCCAAAAGTTGTTTTGGAGTTCAAAATTTAATAAAGAAAGGTCTTTTTGGAAGTTTTTTTGAAGTAATGAATACAACATTTCTTTATAAAAATCGGGTGCAATGATTTTTGGAGCTACAAAATTTTCATTAACTTGAAATAAAGAGGCATTTGTTAGCTCATCATGCTGAAGTAAAATATCTTCAACAATCCCGGAATACAAATGACTATCCTTTACGTACCATATTTTATCTGCAAACTCTTTGGCCAATCGCCAATCGTGGGACGAAAATAAAATCAATTTATTCTGTTCTTTAGCTAATTTCCTAAGCGTTTTTAAGATGATGATTTTATTCTTTTCATCTAAATGAGTTGTAGGTTCATCCAGAATAATAATAGGAGAGTTCTGTGTTAGTGCCCTTCCAATAAAAGCCTTTTGAAGGTTTCCGTCTGAGAGGTTTTTCAGAAGAGTATGTTTGTATTGGTCTAAATCTAATGCTGAAATAATATCAGAAACTTCTTCTCTGTCTTCTTTTTTAAGCTCAAAATAGAAAGGATAGTAAATGTATTTTCCTAGTGAAATAAGATCTTCAACGGTATAATTCTGCGGAATAATAGACTTTGAAAATACCACGGCAATGTTTTCTGCAATCTCCTTAACAGAAAGGTTTTTTATATTTTTATTATTAATTGAAATTTCCCCGCTTAATAAAGCATTTTGATGGAGAATAGATTTGATTAAAGTAGTTTTTCCTACACCGTTGTTACCAATCAATAAACATACGTCTCCTAAATTCAAATGAGCAGAAGCATTTGAAATTAAGGTTTTATTGTAGCCGATGTTTGCTTGTTTGATTTGTAGGTGCATTTCTCTATGTTGGTTTTCGCAAAGGCTCGAAGTTTGTTTTACAAAAATAGTGTTTTAAGGCGCAAGGAATTTGACAAAGTCAAATTTTTATACTGATTAATTTATAAAAAATTTACGATTCTAGTTACTCCATTTTTAAAGACATCGGATTGAAAATTCAATAATAAACCTAATTTACAATTTGTCATTTTTAAATAAGTTAAAAGTTGAGCTTTATGAGTTGGATTGATGTAGTCAACCGTTTTTATTTCCAAAATTAGTTTGTTTTCTACAATTATGTTTAGTCTAAAAGCATTTTCTATTTTCAATTCTTCATATACAATTGGAAGTAGCTTTTGCTTTTCTACAAATAGTCCTGCTTTTATTAATTCATAAAATAGACATTCTTCATAAACATGCTCAAATAATCCAGCTCCGAGTTTTTTATGAATTTTTAATCCTGTCTCAAAGACAATCTTTGATAATTCGTTTTCTGTCATTTGTGTTGTGTTTTTTATTCTTTCTTGGTTTTTCGCAAAGGCGCAAAGATTTCAATTTTCATGGTGTTTTTAAGGCGCAAGAAAATCAAAGATTTTCAGCAAATGTTATATTATATTAACCCTGTTAAAAATGTGCGTTCCTCAATTTTATCAAAGATAAAATCCTTGCGCCTTAAAAGTATAAAGTTGTCAAAAAACTTTGCGCCTTTGCGAAAAACCAACAATTAAATTTTATTTTGTTTCAAGAGCATCATCAATATCACAGGAATTCCAAATATAGAGCTTATCACATTCAATGGGATTTGAGATTTTTCAGCAGCGATTGAAAATAATAACATCATCAGCATTCCCAAAAACATATTTAAAATCCATTGCTGCCACAGTTTTGCAGGATTGTAAACCAATCTGCAAAAATGAGGAACAATGATTCCTATAAATAAAATGGGGCCTAGAAATGCGGTAATAGAAGCGGAAAGTAGGGAAGAAGCTACAATGATTAATAATTTAAGTTGATTCAAATTTACTCCTAAACTTTGTGCGTATGAAGTTCCTAAAGAATTTCCAATGAGAGGTTTTATCGTTTTAAAGCAGATAAATAATCCGATTAAAACTAATATCGATAAAACATAAATCTGATTTCTCGTTACCATATTATTCGCTCCGAAAGACCATAAAATATAATTTTTTAAACTTTGATTTTCTGCATAAAATTGAAGCAATGAAACAATGGCTCCAGCAAATGCAGAAACCAAAAATCCGAAAATAATAAGATAAGATTTATCCCGAAATTTATTCGACATTGATAATAAAACCAACATTAAAGCTAGACTTCCACCAATAGCAGATAAACTCAAAAAACTATTTTGAAGAAATTCGGGAAGAGAAATATTGTAGGAAAAAAAGATATAAAAGGCAACAGACAAACTAGCGACAGAGGTTATTCCTAAAATATCTGGTCCTGCCAATGGATTTTGAAAATATTCCTGCATTAAAAAACCGGAAGTAGGAATTGAGATTCCGGCTAGAAGCATCACTAAAACTCGGTTGATACGAATTTCGGCAATTTGATTATTTTCGGAGTTCAGGAAAAAATCCTGAAAGTTGAGACTTAAAAATCCTGTGTTCAGATTAATGATCGCAGTAATAATAATGGCGATTAAAAATAGTAAACACAGGATTTTGAATTTATTTGACATCATTCAGAAAGAATTCTGTAAGATTTATTTTAGCAAAGATTTTATTTTAGAATCTAATTCCTCAGGAGTAATCATTCCTAAAGATTCTTCAGTTTTATCACCTTTTCTCATATAGGTAAAAGGGATTGCGCTACCGTCCCATTTGGTAAAGTTGCTTTTGAAAAAGTTAGCATCCAGAAGTTTACCGTCAAGCAAGAGGGTGTTTTCACGAATACCATGTTCGTCTACAAAACGGGGAACATCTGTATTCCAAACATCTTTATTGTCAACACTTACGAAAGTAATTTTTACAGGTTTTCCTTTTAGCTCTGCTATCTTCTCTTTAAAATGTGGGATTTCTTTTACACACGGTCCGCACCAAGTGGCAAAGAAATTAGTTACATATAAAGTATCGTTTTTAGTTTTTAAATAGTCAGAAGCCTGCTGTGTTGTTAAAACTTTTAATGGTAAAGCAGAAGAAGCTGGTTCTGTATTTTGTGAAACTGTAACACTATCTGTACTATTTGCGTTATCATCAGTTTTCTGACTTTCTTTTTTACAACTCGAAAGTGCAACGAGAACAATCGTGGATAAAATTATCTTCCTCATAAATTATTTTTTAGCTATTTTTGAATTGAAGTATGGAACAACAAATCTATAAAGGGAAACTGACACAGTTTCATCGGCTAAAAATAACGAAAAAGGAAGAACTTACCAAAAATACTTTTTCTCTGGAATTTGAGATTCCTGAGAGCCTGCAGGAAAATTTTGAATTTGAAGCCGGGCAGTTTGTAAGTGTGAAATTTCTGTCTCATGGTAAAGAAGTTATTAATGATTATTCAATGACCTCGGCTCCTTATGAAAAAAAAATAAGTTTAGGAATAAAAATTACTTCTCCGGATGGAGCAACTTCACAATTGTTTAAAAACTATCATGTAGGAGATGAATTGCTTGTGAGTGAACCGAGCGGAAGATTTACATTGGTTTCTAAACCTCATGAGTTCAGAACAATCGTTGCTTTTGCAGCAGGAATAGGAATTACTCCAATATTAAGTCATTTTAAAAATATCCTTCATACCGAACCAAGAACAAGATTGTTTCTTTTCTTTGGAAATAAGAATTCGGAAGAATTAGTATATAAAGAATGGCTGGATAATCTTGCTAAAACATGTGGTGACAGATTGCAAATTTTTTATTTCTTTTCTCGGGAAAAAACGGCTGATCAATTCTTTTACGGAAGATTAGATGCTAAGAAATTGAATTTAATTATTAATCAAATTCTACATTTAGATGATACGGATGAAGAATCTACGATCTGGGATGCGGTGGATGAAGTATTGATTTGTGGAAAAGGAGAAATGATCAAGACGCTTGCTAATGCATGTTATCACCACGGAATTCCTAAGAAAAATATTCACTTTGAACTTTTTGAAGAATTTAATGATGATATTTATCCTATAGAAAAAGAGTTTCCTTTAATTGAAAATGTTGAAGTAGATTTTAAGATGTTCGGAAAAGAGTATCATACAGAATTGCCGAATAATAGAGAGAAAATTCTTCAGCAATTATTAATTCAAAAATTTTCTGTTCCGTATTCCTGCAAATCAGGGATTTGCGGAAGCTGCGAATGTTATCTTGAAGAAGGAGAGGTAGAATTGCTGGAAAATGAATATTTAACAGAAAAAGAAGAAGCGCAGGGTAAAATATTAGCTTGCATGTCTATTGCAAAAACTAAAAAAATAAAGCTTAACTTTGATCTCATTTGAGAGTCTTAAAAAACATATTTAACCTTACATTTATATCAGTAGAAATTGTAGTTTTACTGATATGTCTGGCTAATGCATGGGTTTTTGCACTTACAGGAGGACGAACATATACTAAGATTTCTAAAATTCCACCAAGGGAAATTGCTTTGGTTTTAGGGACATCGCCCAAAATGAGATCGGGAATGGCTAATCCTTATTTTACGAAAAGAATGGATGCTACGGCACTACTTTATCATCATGGAAAGATCAAACAGATTATCGTAAGTGGAGAAAAAAGCAAAGGCTATAATGAGCCAGCCGCTATGAAAAACTATCTTGTTTTTCAGGAAGGTGTTCCCGAAGAAATCATCACTGAAGATCCAAAAGGTTTTAATACCTATAAAAGTATTTTAAGATGTAAAGATGTTTACAAAAAAGACAATGTGATTATTGTATCACAAGGTTTTCATAATCTTCGAGCCTTATTTTTTGCAAGAAATAATAATATGAATGCATTAGGTTTTGATGCTCAGGATGTTAATAAGCCCGAAAGTTTCTACAGAAATCAATCCAGAGAGATTCTCGCCAGAGTGATTGCTGTAGTGTATTTTATATTGGGAATCTCTCCTGATTAGAAAGGATATCCGAATGCGATGTTCAAAGTAGGCTTGAAAGGCTGGAAGTCTTTCAATCTCCATCTATCACCTTGAGCCTTGTTGGGGTCGTAAATTTTATAAGCAAAATCTAGCCTAAGGGTAATATAAGCAACATTCACTCTTAATCCGAAACCACTACCAACACCCATTTGACCTAAAAATTTATTGAATTTAAATTCATCTCCATAGCCATCATTTTGGTTACGAAGACTCCATGTGTTACCAATATCCGTAAAAATAGCTCCTTCATACATGTCACTGAAAGGAAGCCTGTATTCAATATTGGTCGTTAATTTTACATTGTCTGTCATGTATGTACGCACTCTTTCATCAACCTGGGAATCAGAAGGCCCTAATCCTCCATAAGCAACCCAAGCTCTGATATCATTTGAACCTCCATTGAAATAAGACCTGATAACAGGCATTGAAGAAGAATTCCCATAAGGAATACCCAAACCAATAAATTGGCGTAATACTAATGTTTGATTGCCATTGAATTTGAAATATTTTCTTACATCAAAATCAAATTTGATGAATTGCGCATAAGGAATTCCGAAAATGGTTCTTTCCGGATTGGTTACAATACCACCATCATTTCTTTTCTTATTGAATATACTCAATGCATTTCCTGCTAATTCTACTTTTCCATTGAAATAGAATGCATTGGGGTAATCTTTTTTCCCTATTTCATTATAAACAAAATTATAGATCAGAGAAGAAATAATTACATCCTGAGTCTGTCTATCTTTATTTATTAATGTTCCTGTAAATGCAATTAAGCGGTCAGCTCCTGCCTGATCCAAAGTTCCACGATATTCTTCATCTAGCAATATCTTTTGTGAAACCTGATCACTTGTAAGCATACCAGCAGTATATTCTTGCCCAATTTGAGAATGAAGCTGAAAATAGTTACGAAAAACCTCATCTCGTATTATTCTATCATTGGCGAAATAATCATAATAGGCATCTTTATTCTTTGTTAAACTTAGCTGTGTATTAAAAAGGGTAAGTCTGTGAGAAACTTTGTCGTTTACTGTAGCAAAATAATTTAATCCCGTATTAAAGTTTACCCTTCCCAAGCCAATATTATTTTGAACGGCCGCCCCTAGAACAATAGAAGATGTAGGGCTATATCTTTTAGGAATGAATTTATAATAATCAAAAGGAATCAATAATCTAGGGAAATTAAGAGAGGCTTGTGCAGAAATCTCATATGCTAAAACTCTTTGGCTGATATCTTTTGTACTTCTTATAGAACCAAAAGTTCCGGAAAGACTTGTTGAAAGGTTTTCTGCACCATTGAAAATATTTCTTGTAGTTAAATCTACGGAAGGAGAGATTCCTAAGTTTAATAACTGGGAATAGTTAACATCCGTTCCTAATTTCAACTCATATTTTGGAAGTGGTTTTAGTAAATACATGACATCAATAATACTGTCATTTGGAGATGTTCCGCCACCGTGTCTCAAAGAATCTTTTGCTTTCAGGATACTGAAGTTATTCATTGATAAAATATTTCTCTTGGTAAGATCTAGTTTTTTTTGATCATACACTTGTTTATTGGCAACAATAATGGACCTCCAAATAGACCGGGTTTTATATTGATTGTTTATTTTATGAAATCTGATACCTCTTAAGCTATCTTTAGTAGTCCTTTTAGGGTACTCATTAGCTTCATCTACAATAGCAACGTCTATATTTCCTATGGTGGCCTTTTTATATGGGGTATCTAAAGAGTCTTTATGGATCTCAAGAGTCAGAGGAATCTGTTTTCTGCTTTTTAAAGAATCTGCTACAAAATAAATTTCATCATTCAGATTATTAAATTTGTAATATCCATAATCTCTCATGAGATCGGTAATTCTTGTAACTTCTTTT
The DNA here is from genome assembly GCF_900142445.1 of Chryseobacterium polytrichastri. Lineage (GTDB taxonomy): Bacteria > Bacteroidota > Bacteroidia > Flavobacteriales > Weeksellaceae > Chryseobacterium > Chryseobacterium polytrichastri. Next base: position 58,878 of record NZ_FRAV01000001.1, read on the forward strand.
TCAAGAACGGTCTGATCTAGAACTTTCCCTGACCTTACAAGACTTTGATGGATTTTTTCTCTATAGATTCCTTTAATTGTAGGGTCCGAAATATTATAATAATACTCTTTGATTAGAGAAGGATCTTTATGTGCTATAAAATAGGTGACAGCTGCTTTTTTAGAAGCCGAATCTAATGCCTGCTTAAACTTTACATCAGCATCCCAATATCCTCGATAGGTTAATCTTTTCTTAATAGATTCAGCACTTTTTTCAGTTTTAGTTTGATCCAGGATTACGGGTGGTGAGCCCCAATTGTGATACAATCTATCAATTAACAGATTTTTTCCCACGCTGCTTTTCATGTTATATTTAATGAAAAGAGAATCTCTTAATTTCTGATCTCTCATTTCATTAGGATAGGTCATGTATTCATTAAGAATGGTGTCGTATTTAGGATTTGCTGCATTGTATAGCCATAAACCTAAAGGCATGAAAAGAAATTGCTTCTTATTTGGCTTTTGCTGAACATAATTTTTCAGTTCACTATCGAAAAGATCTTTCTTGTCTTCAAACTCAAAATTGTTTTGGGTAAGCAAATATTCACCATTCGGAACTTTCTTTGTTGTACTACAAGCATAAAGAAGACCAACAAATGTTGCAAATGAGATAATTTTATAATATTTTTGAGGAGAATTCTTATAATGCTTACAGCTCATACAATAAAAATTTTACAGACTTTAGATAAAAAGAAGTTCAGACAAAAATACAATTTGTTTTTGGTTGAGGGTAATAAAATCATTTGCGAACTTTTTAATTCTAACTTTAAAATTAAAGAAATATTCTCTACCGATCCTCAAAAATTGGACCGTACAGATGTACCCATTACTCATGTATCTGAAAATGAGTTGAAAAAAATTAGTTTCCTGAAAAATCCTAAAGACTCCGTGGCTCTTTGCTATTTAAAAACGGAAGAAAAATTTGAAGATCAAAATGTTCAACTTGTGTTGGATGGAATTCAGGATCCCGGAAATTTAGGCACAATAATTCGATTGGCAGATTGGTTCGGGATAGAACAGATTATTTGCAGCGAAGATACGGTAGATGTCTATAATCCTAAAGTAATCATGTCGACTATGGGATCTTTTACCAGAGTAAATGTAGTTTATACAGATCTTGTAGAATATCTTTCCGAAACAAAAAATGTGAATATTGGAACAGATATGGAAGGAGAAAATATTTATACCTTTCAAAAACCTGAGAAATTTAATCTCATTCTAGGTAATGAAGGCAATGGAATGCGTCCTGAAACTGAAAAATTACTTCAGAAAAGCATTAGTATTCCGAGATTTGGAAAGTCTCAATCTACGGAAAGTCTGAATGTTTCAATGGCGGCAGGAATTATCTTAGGACAACTCTTCAGAGTTTGATAATAGTTAAAGTAATAGGGTTTTAGTGTCGGAGGGTTGTAGAGTTTTGTTTAACTACTCTTAAATTCGACACTAAAACTCTATACTATTATATAAGTTGTTCCATGCTTGAAACGCTTTTACTTTTTTGATAGCTTTCTAATTTCTTTCTTACGAATTTTAAAGCAATAGGAGCGAGGTAAATCATTGCAGCGCCCAAAATCTTTTTCTTCCAGTTGGGACTGCTCATATTTTTCTTGGCATAGTTTCCTACCAATGCAGCAACTCCAAGTTTAATGATACTGTCTACAGCATTTCCTTTAAATGCAGAACTCGCAAGACTCATTGCTGAGTTTCTGTTGATCAACATATCTTTAACCTCTGAGGTTAGTTGTTTGGCGATAACGTCTTTTCTGAGAACAATTTTTTCATCGCCTTCTTCATCTGTTTTTTCCTGCAGATACTGATCTGTTAAACCATTTGTAAATGCACTTAAACTTTCTTTTGTGTTTTTAAAAGTCAGTAAATTTTCTAAATCACTGATTTCACCTTTTAACAAATTTTTCTTAGTTCTTAATTCTTGTAAGCTTTCGTAATTTCTGCCCATAGTTTAATGATTTAAAAATTTAATAACTTGATCTGCCACAGAGTTTACAATTCTATTTTTGAAGGCAATAATAAAGATCATGACTAAAAAATAAAATGCAGCAACAATTAAAAATCCATATGATGTATTATCAAGGGCTTTACCAATAAGGAATGCAATTCCGAAATTAAAGAGAATAATAAAAAAGGTAAAAGCAATAATCAATACAACAAGATAAGTGATAATACCTGCAGAGAGTGATGACTTTTCAGTAGCTTCAATCTTCAGAAGATCTATTCTCTTAGATGCGTATTCTTTAATAGTTTCTATCATCATTGTTTTTTTTGAAATTTACAAAAAAAGGAACTTTCGTGCACAAAGTTCCTTCTCATAATTTACTTCTAAAAATAAATTATTTATTTTTTAAGATCATTTAATTCTGCTTCTACATTTTTTACTACATCTGTAGTTTTAGAAACAATTTGATCTTTATATTTATCATAACCATCTTTCATTGTATGAGCTACATTATTAGCTGTTTCTTTAAAAGTAGATGAAATATTACCATACTGGTCTTTCATTTTTTCAGAAACCTCCCCATACTTTTCTTTTGCTTGATCTTTAAGGTCGTTAGCTTTCGTTTTAATTTTTTTTCTTGTTTCTTTACCTTCTTCAGGAGCATAAAGCATTCCTAAGATTACACCTGCAGCAGCACCTGCAAGAAGTCCTGCTAATATACCCGCTGTATTTTTTTCTTTTCTAGACATTTTTCGTTTTTTAAATAGTTAATAAATATTAGTTTTTTACGCTTTAAATCCTACAATTAATGTACCAAAACAGGCTGTTTTCTATTAAAAATTTTTATTAATTTTTAATTCGGGAAAGAATAGTTTCAATAGTTTCTTTCTTTGTGAGGTTGGTGTTGTCTATTACAATGGCGTCATCTGCCTGCTTTAGAGGGGCAATTTCTCTTTCACTGTCAATTTTATCGCGGATAATAAGATTTTCCTTTACTTGTTGTTCATTGGCCTCAATGCCAAGGCTTAGCAATTCGTTGTATCTTCTTTTTGTTCTTTCGTCTATACTTGCAGTAAGGAAAAATTTGAAGTCCGCATTTGGCAGAACTACTGTCCCGATGTCACGTCCGTCCATAATAATTCCGCCTTTCTCTGCCAAGGTACGCTGAGACTGAAGTAAAAAATCTCTTACTTCTTTTTGTTTAGCGACTAAACTTACGTTATCAGAAACCTGATTTGTTCTGATTTGTTTAGATATATCATTTTGATTAAGATAAAGAACCAATTCGCCATCATTATTTTTAAACTCTAGCTGAATTTGATCTAAAGAAGAAAAAAGTTTTTCAAGATTTACAGAACCTTTTTCGTCCAGGCAATGTTGTAATGCAAACCAAGTAACACCTCTGTAAAGTGCACCTGTATCCAGATGAACAAGTCCTAGTTTATTGGCAATGACCTTGGAGATTGAACTTTTTCCGGTAGACGAGTACCCATCGATAGCTATTACAGGTTTTTTCATATCGCAAATTTCAAAATTTTTTCTGAAAAACCAATAGATACTAAGAAATTTTCTTCACTAAAATAAAAATTTCCTGATTCGAAAAATTTAATATCTATTTCTGCTAAGATCTAAAGAAATTCCTATTTGATTGACATTTGAAGAGTTGTGATATCTTACATGAGCATAATCAATTCTGAATTTTGCAATTTTAATCCCAAAACCTCCGGAAAGACCTGAAAAGTTTCTTTGATCTGCTACAGCCAATTCGTTTCCTCTTTTTACATTATATCCTAATCTGATGTTAAAACCTTTTTCAGGGAATAGCTCTGCACCAATAGAGAAGTGATCGGCAATTTTTCTTCCTACATTTACTTCCTGTCCGTTTACATTATAGTCTGACGAAATATCAAACTGCTGCAAATCGTGAGCAGTAATGGTAATTGCTAAAGGAATAGCCTTTAAAATTTTAGTATATCCTAAATCTACTCTAAATGGAAGATTTTCTCTCGTTCCGTTGAAAGATTTAAACTGATATCCAAAGTTTCTGGCTACTACAGAAATAACCTCTTTGCTTTTTTTATTGTGATAAGTAACCCCTAGAGTTCCTCCAATAGCAGAGGAAGTATAAGTATCGATTTTTGAAGTAATGAAGTTGATTCCCCCACCAATGGTCCAGTCTTCTTCAAACTGATAAGCATATCCGGCTCCCACAGCAACGTCAGAGGCAGTGAAGTTTCCGTTTTCAAAACCACTATCATCTGTTCTGGGGATGTCACCATAGCTCATATACCTCGCATTGATAGTGGCCATATGGCCATTCTCAAAATCTTTGGCGAAAGCTATCGTTCCGTATTTTGAATCGGCTAGATAAGCAGCTCCATTTACAGAAAGCTGTTTATCAGAATCTTTATTTAGTAACGAGGGGTTTGCAATAGCAAAGGAAACATCATAATCTCTTATGGTAATTGCGTCTCCACCTAAGGCTGCTTGCCTTGCAGATACAGGAATATTTAAAAATGGATAAACATTTCTTCCTGATTGCGCATAAGACACAATTCCTGACAGAAATAATGAAAAAATGACAATTTTCTTCAATTCAATTTATAATTAATGCAAAAATAATCCTTTTTCGTACGTATCAAAATATTTCTCACATTATTTCTGATTAAATATTTTTCTTATTGCAATATTTTTAATGATTATATTTGCAAAATCAAATTTCAGGGAGCTATCCCTTCTTAAAAAGTTATTAAAAATTAAAGATGAAATATAAAAGAATCCTTCTAAAACTTAGTGGTGAGGCCTTAATGGGTAACAGACAATATGGTATTGACACTGAAAGACTACAAGAGTATGCAGTGGAAATAAAGAAAGTAGTAGAAAGAGGCTGTGAAATTGCCATTGTAATTGGGGGAGGAAATATTTTCCGTGGAGTAGCAGGTGCTGCGAAAGGAATGGACAGAGTACAAGGAGATTATATGGGAATGCTTGCCACTGTAATTAACGGAATGGCTTTGCAAGGTGCTTTGGAAGATGCAGGAATCAAAACGAGACTTCAATCTGCTATCGAAATGGATAAAGTAGCTGAACCTTTCATTAAAAGACGCGCTGTAAGACACCTTGAGAAAGGTAGAGTAGTGATCTTTGGAGCAGGAACAGGAAACCCTTATTTCACAACTGATACGGCTGCTACACTAAGAGCTATCGAAATCGGAGCTGATGTTATCTTAAAAGGAACAAGAGTAGATGGTATCTACGACAGCGATCCTGAGAAAAATGCGGATGCCGTAAAATACAATTCTTTATCTTTCGACGAAGTTTTTGAAAAGAATCTTAAAGTAATGGATATGACTGCATTCACTTTAAGTCACGAAAATAAATTACCAATCATTGTATTTGATATGAATAAAGAAGGTAATTTAGTGAAGATTGTAGAAGGAGAAAATGTTGGAACTCTAGTCAATTTATAATTAAGTTCAGGGTCTAGAGTTTTTTTATTTTAAAAATTACTCATTACCGCTTACTTATTATTCATAAAAAATGTGTAACTATTCAAATTTTAGATATATAATGGAAGAATTAGATCTTATAGTAGAAACTGTAAAACAAGACATGGAAGCAGCTATTAAGCATTTGGATCATGCATTTCAAAGAATTAGAGCAGGACGTGCATCTACATCTATGGTTCAGGATGTTATGGTAGAATATTACGGAGCTCCGACTCCTATTAACCAAGTTGCTAACGTTTCTGTTCCTGATGCTATGACCATCGCTATTCAACCTTGGGATAGAACTGCAATTGGTGCTATAGAAAAAGCTATTATCAACTCTAACTTAGGTTTTGCACCTTCTAACAACGGGGAAAATATTATCCTTAATGTACCGCCTTTAACAGAGGAAAGAAGAAGAGACTTAGCAAAACAAGCTAAAGGAGAAACTGAAGATACAAAGATCGTTGTAAGAAACGCGAGACAAAACGGTTTGAAAGAACTTAAAAGATTGGAAGGTGTTTCTGAAGATGTTATAAAAGGAGTGGAAGAAGATATTCAAGCTCTTACAGACAAGCACGTAAAGGCTTGTGATGATCATCTTAAGGTTAAAGAAGCTGAAATTATGAAAGTATAATGTTCAGTTTTTGAAAATAAAAAAGAGGTTCCAGTTTTGTGGAACCTCTTTTTGTTGGTATGAATAATTGATTATTTACAGTTTTCGTTATAATCATAAATCACTTCGTTTACGATAGAAACGTTATCAGACATTGCATTGTCAATTTCATTTTTGATGAATTTTCCTAATCCAGATCTTTTCTTCGTGTCATTTTTCAGAGAAGCATATTCTCCTTTTGTGATTTTACCTCTTACATATGGGCAGTCGGCAACAATTATTTTAGCTTTATCAAGTGTTAATTCTTCTACTTTTCCTCCTTTTTTTGAATAAATATAAGATGGACTTTGTTTTAATCTTCTGGTTTCTTCTTCAGCTACTGCAATCTGGCTTCCTGCAGAAAAAGTAGTTGGGTAACCATATAATTTATATACTTTTATCTTTCCATCTGCTATCAATTCTGCAAACTGATTAGATTTTGTAAGATTATTAAAAGCCTTTATACTTCCACTTAGGCCTCCTGTTGCTGTATTGAAGCCTTCTTTGGTATTGGTATATTTTACAACTTCAAAGTGTCTTTCAGTATCATTTTCATAAGCCATATATGCTTTCAGATCATCTGAATCATAGGTCTTAAATTTCTGTCTTTTTTTAGAGCTGTCAATATCAGAAGATGCAATAAACTTTACTTTTTTTTGATTTTGCCACGGGCTATTCTCACTTCCATTCAATCTTACAATACCTTCAATTTTCTTTCCACTTTTATCGATTATATAGCCATATTTTTCACCTGCTCTCATTTCATAATCTAAGTTGTCTTCCTGTGCGTATGCATTGAAAGAAACTAGGCTGAATAATCCAATTAGTAATAATTTTTTCATATAATTTTATTTAATTCTCCCAAAGATAATTTTTTATCTTGAAAATTAATATAAGAGGAAAAATTTTAATGAAGAGTAATAAAAAAAGATCCAGAAAACTCTGGATCTTTTACTTTTGAATATTTTAATTTTCTATTGATATCTTTTATGTTCATCATTTTTCTTTGAGAACAATTTCATAATAGGTTTAAATAAAACTTTGTACTTCTCGGCATCAAACAATTGAGAGTCTGTAAGCGCTTTATAAGTCATCCAAACTCCAAAAGGGAAGAGAATGATATTTGGAAGCCAGGCAGCCAGATAAGGATTCATTTTTCCTGCCCAGGCAATGTTTTCAACGCCAACATTAATCACATAGAATATAATGAAAATTACAATCGCGATGATCACAGGAAGTCCCATTCCTCCTTTTCTAATAATGGAACCTAAACTTGCCCCAATCAAAAAAAATATAATACAGGTAAATGAATAGGTAAGGATTCTTTGCTGATAAATTACCACTTTACTGAAGTACTTTATGTTTGGGTTTATTTCGTTATTTTTTGTTTCTAATGTTGATTTTAAATTGTCTAATCTGTTATGAGCATTGTAGATCATTTCCAATTTCTTATCGCTTTTTACGGTGTCTAATTTAACCTGAGCTTTCGGAATTGCTTTAGATTTATTTTGCTCCATGTATGTAATGACAGCATTGGTCTGATTCAAAACATCTCCACTTGAAGTTGCGAAGAATTTTTCATTATCCTTCTTATTCTTATTAATCGTCTTTTGAAGCTGATTGAAAGTCTGGAAACGGTAATCATCAGTAATCTGCTCTTCATCGATCGCTTTATTGATGATTTCACTAATGTCAAAATGGGATGTTAATGTATCAAATTTAATAGCTTGATCGGGCTGTTTTAACCTTACATTATCAGGCTTGCCGCTAAAGTTATCTTCAAAAATATATCCGTTATAAAGAACTAATTTTAAATAATTTTTATTAGCAGCTGGAACAAATTTTCCTTTCTCTGCTACAATTGATTGCTGGTTTTCATACGTACTTGCTTTTCTGTGAACAAAAACACCTTCTATATTTTCACCGTTTTCACCATAAATTTTATCAAACTTTACCATGTATCCAGGAAGCTGATCTATAAACTGCCCAGGTGTAAAGTTCAATGCAGGCTTTGTTTGAGCAATATTAAAAAGCATGTTCTTTGCCTTTCTCTGAAAATCGGGAATAATATTATTCGAAAAGAAAAATAGCATAATGGCCAGTGCGGTAGAAACCCCTAAAAGAGGCATCATGACTCTGGTTAAAGAAATTCCGGCAGCTTTCATTGCTGCCAGTTCGTACCGTTCTCCAAATTCACCGAAAGACATAATACTAGCCAAAAGAATAGTAAGCGGTAAAACCATACTTATTACACTTACCCCAAGGTAAAAAAGTAATTTCAGGATTTCCCAAGTACTTAAGCCTTTTCCCATAAATTGTCCTAATTGCACCCATACAATATTTACAATAAAGATGAAAAACAATACACTAAATATGAAAAAAAACGGTCCAAAGAAGGTTTTTATGATATATCGGTCTAGTATTTTTAACATTCGCCAAAATTAATGAAAAAGCCACAAAGTTTTCTTTGTGACTTTATATTTTATTATTTTTTTATCATTAAGTAATAATACGAAATTGTAACGCTGAAAATCTGCTTTTTACAATTCTGTGATTACGTAATTCTTATATTTATTTTTATCAAATACAAACATGTTTGCATCCAGGTCTTGATTTTCTTTGTATTCTTTAATAGCAATTACAGCAACATCTTTATTGTTTCCGTGTTGTTCTAATTTTACCATTTGTTTTTTAGCAGAATCTACAAAGATGTACACATATTTTAACCCGTTTGCTTTAACCGGAGTTAATTTAATGAAATCTGCATTTATGCCATTCACATTTTTCTTCCCGTCGTAGGTTACATTATAATCATTTCTATACGTAGAAAGATAATTGATAGGGGAGAACATGGTGCTGTTGGCGTTAGGTTTTGCTACCGTTACCTCCATGTCTTCTGTATTAATATTGTAAATCTTATTTCCATCGAAGATCTGTTCTGTATCCATGATCTTCAATTTGTATTTATCTCCGGAAGCATAATAAATTCCAGGTTCTGTTTTGCCAACCTCTCCGTTTACTCCACTTCCAAAAGAGAACTTGAAATAGGTGTTCTTTTTAGATTTATAATTTGCTGTGATGTCGTCTAATATTTTTTTAGCCTTCGCATCAATTTTTTGGGCATTGGTAAATCCAACTGCTCCTAAAACAAATCCGCCTAATATTATTTTTGAAATACTGTTTTTCATTTTTTTAAATTTTTATACTCTTTATACATTTTCCAACTTCAAAAGTTTAACATCAAATGATGTTTTTTCCTTTATCTACGCAGATCTTTCAAAAACTGTTCCAAGAATTGCAACGTATTGAGAGGATGTATTAAATTATTTTCTATCTGCTCTATAAGTGTATTTATCAAAATTCTCAGGAAGAATATTTGTTACTGTGAGCTTATTGGAAGTAATCGTAGGTTCTATTCTAATTACTTTTGTATTATCATTGATTTCTACTTTGTGTGTACTTCTCATATTTACCATATCTATATGAAGAGCTTTGAAATCATAGTTCCCGTTTTTTAAATCAATGATCAGATATTCTTTTGTTCTGATTTGTCCGATTGATTTATCGTCAATCCAGACATTTAACCTGGCAGTATTATCCATTGAATGCAAAATACTTGCGCCATTATATATTAATACTTTCCCATTTCCTAATGTGTTTGTATCAACTGTTTCTAGTCTTACAGAACTATAATCACTCGGAATTGATCTTAGTGCACATGAAGTGAGCGATAGCGCTGAGAAAATTAGAAATAGATGGGCTATGTTCTTTTTAAGAATTATCATGATGTATGTATTATTAGTTATTAATTTAACATTTTTCAAAAATTTCTACCTGCGTAAGTCTTCTAAAAACTGTTCCAGCGAGTGAAGATCACTGATAATCACTTCTCTTGCTTTTGCACCATTAAAGCCGCCTACAATACCACTTGCCTCCAATTGGTCCATAATTCTTCCTGCTCTGTTGTATCCTAATTTTAACTGTCTCTGAAGCATAGAGGTAGATCCTTGTTGCGTAGAAACAATAATTCTTGCAGCATCCTCAAATAACGCATCTTTTTCATTCGGATCAAAAGCTCCGACATTACTTGTTGCTTCTTCTGAAACATATTCAGGAAGAAGGAATGCAGAGGCATATCCTTTTTGTTCCCCGATAAATTCTGCCAATCTTTCTACTTCCGGAGTATCTACGAAAGCACATTGAAGTCTTAAAATTTCATTTCCGTTAAAATAAAGCATATCTCCTTTACCAATCAACTGATCTGCTCCGGGAGAATCCAGAATCGTTCTTGAATCCACACTTGAAATTACTCTAAATGCAGCTCTCGCTGGGAAGTTAGCCTTAATCATCCCTGTAATTACATTTACAGAAGGTCTTTGTGTAGCAACAATTAAGTGGATTCCTACTGCTCTTGCCAGCTGAGCCAATCTTGCAATAGGTAATTCAACTTCTTTTCCTGCAGTCATAATTAAATCTGCAAACTCGTCAACAACCAAAACGATGTAAGGTAAATAACGGTGTCCGTTTTCAGGATTTAGTTTTCTTTCCGTAAATTTCTTATTGTATTCTTTTAAGTTTTTACAGAATGCATTTTTAAGCAGGTCATATCGTTGATCCATCTCTACACAAAGAGAATTCAACGTATTAATTACTTTATTGGTATCGGTGATAATAGCATCATCTGTATCCGGAAGTTTCGCTAAATAATGTCTTTCAATTTTTGAATATAAAGAAAGTTCTACTTTTTTAGGATCCACCATTACGAATTTCAATTCACTAGGGTGTTTCTTGTAGAGTAGGGAAGTAAGGATGGCATTGATACCAACTGATTTCCCCTGTCCTGTAGCACCCGCCATCAATAAGTGAGGCATCTTTGAAAGATCGGCCATGAAGACTTCATTCGAAATTGTTTTTCCAAAAACAACCGGAAGATCCATATCTGTATTTTGGAATTTATGTGATGCGATAACAGAGCGCATAGAAACCATGGTCGGATTTTTTCTGGGAACCTCAATTCCGATTGTTCCTTTTCCTGGCATTGGAGCGATAATTCTAATTCCCAATGCAGAAAGGTTCAAGGCAATATCGTCTTGTAATTTTTTAATGGCTGATACTCTAATTCCCGCTTCTGGAACAATTTCGTATAAGGTAACTGTGGGCCCAATTGTAGCTTTGATTTCAGAAATTCCAACATTGAAATTCTTTAACAACCCTACAATTTTATTTTTATTTTCTTCTAATTCTTCTTGGTTGATAGAAATCTCTTCATTTCCATAATCTGTTAAAAGATTAACCGGAGGCATTTGGAAATTAGCCAAATCTAATTTGTGATCATAAAGACCATGTTTGTCTACAAGCTCTTTAGATTTTCTGTCGGATTCATCTAAGACATCAATAACAGGTGCTATTTCTATATTAAATTTAATATCTTCTTTTACGATTGGTTTTGGAGGATTAATATCAAACGCTTCCTCTGGAGTTGAAACCGGTACAGGAGTTTTTGTATTTAGATTTACATTAACGGGTTGTGAAAAATCATTTCTACTTTCTTCAAATGAAGTATGATTTGGAGTGGTAATGGTAACAGGATCTAGAGTTGTTGAAACGGGAAGAACCTCAGGGAATCCTTTCGGAACACTTACTGCTTTTACAGGTTCTTCAACTTTTATTTTTTGAGGAATATCTGTTACCGAAACATTACTACTTTCGCTGTTAATGCTGCTAGTACTAGTAGTGGTATTATTATTATTATTATTATCCGGAGTCTCTTGAATTTCTTCTTCCAATTCTTCATCGGCTTCAAAATCTTCATCAGAACTTGGTATCATAGATTTTACTTTACCAATTGTATTTTCGTTGATTTTGTCCAGCTTTGCTTTCATTGAACTTGGGCGAAGATTAAATTCTAAGATAAAATATAATGCAATGCTCGATACCAAAACCGTCCAAAGCCCAACACCTCCTATAATGGCATTAAGAGAATCCATGATTTGATACCCATAAACCCCGCTTAAAACCCCTTGCCCTTTTGTGATTGCTCCAAACAAAACAGGAAGCCAGCAAATGAAAAATAAAGAATGCCCAAAGGTCATCCAAGGTTTAAAAATTTTCTTTTTAAGGATCATGGTTCCTATTACCATAAAAAGGAATGCTATAATAAAAGAGGCAACGCCTATGCTTTCAAAAATGAAAAGGTTTCCGAGCCAGTCGCCCAGTTTTCCAAAAATATTCGAAGATTTTATACTCTTGTCCAGCATTGTTCCTGCTTGGCTTTGGTCTGCTTTCCAATTCATTAAATAAGAAATGAACGAGAAAACAAGTACTCCAGAAAAAAGGATAAAAGTAAGCCCTATGAATATACGGGGCTTGGATAAAGTTCTGCCTTTGTCAGGCGATTCAGCTTGTTGTTTTTGTGTCTTTTTGTCCATAATATCAATGTTGGCAAATTTAGTGTTTTTTCAACACCAATACATATTTTTAATCAAAATTGAAAGGTAAATTATGTTAATTTTTCTAGAATAATGCTTACTACTAAAAGAAGATTTTAATAATTTTTGAAATTCTCTGAAATTATAAATTGGTTTTACTTTCACAAAATAAGTAGAAATATAATGCTTTTTTGAACTAGTTCAATTTTTTTGAATCCGAGTCTCTATAATTTTGCTTCATAATTAAGAAAACAAAATAGAATTATGAAAAAAGCACTTGTAATTATTGATGTACAAAATGATTATTTTCCAGGGGGAACCCACACTTTATTTGAAGTTGAACAAGCGGGAAAGAATGCTCATGAAGTTTTAGTTTATGCACGAAGTAAAGGTTTTGAAATTATTCATATTCAGCATATAGCCACGAACGAAGGTGCAGACTTCTTTTTAGCTGAAACAGAGGGCGCAAAAATTAACAACTGCGTACAGCCAAATGATGGAGAGAAAATAATCATTAAAAATTATCCAAACAGTTTTAGAGATACTGACTTGTTGAATCATCTTCGAAAAAATGAGATCAATGATTTGGTTGTGTGTGGAATGATGACTGATGTCTGTGTTGCTGCTACCGTAAGAACGGCGATGGATTTTGGTTTTAATACCACCATAATTGGTGATGCCTGTGCTACAGAAGACCGCGAATTGTATGGGAAAACTGTTGATGCTAAAGATATGCACATCTCTTTTCTTGCGGGGCTTACTGCCTTGGGTAATCTATATGCCTATGTTATAACAACTGAACAATTTCTATTGTCCTAAACCTAATTTTTTTAACTAAAAATATTATATGAAAAATTTATTTAAAACAGCCGCATTATTAGTTGTGTTCTTATTGGGAATAACTCAGTATGTTGTTGCACAAAGCCCGAATAATAATTTTGAAAATACTGCGCTTATCATTATTGATGTGCAGAATGATTATTTTCCAGGAGGAAAAATGACATTGGTAAATGCTGATGAAGCTGGTGAAAAGGCAAAACAATTACTTGCTGCATACCGAGCACACAATAGACCTGTAATTCATATTCAGCATATTTCTACCAATGCGGGAGCTACTTTTTTCTTGCCTAATACACAAGGGGCAAAAATAAGTTCCTATGTAACACCTAATTCAGGCGAAAAAGTAATTGTAAAGCATTATCCCAATAGCTTCAGAGAAACTGATCTTTTGCAGTATCTTAAAAGTATAGGTGTGAAAAACCTTGTAATATGTGGAATGATGACTGATGTATGCGTGGTTTCTACTACCAGAGCAGCGATGGATTTAGGCTTTAATAATACGTTGATAAGTGATGCAATTGCTACCAGAGATCGTATGCTGTATGGTAAAACTGTAAGTGCAGCCAAGATTAACAAATCTTATTTGGCAGGCCTATCATCTCTTGGTAACCTGTATGCAAGAGTGAGAACAACGCAGCAATTCATTAACGGGCAATAAGCCTAAATCATAAAAGATACAGATTAATTAAATTCTTAAAATAAAAAAATGAAAAATATATTTTTAACCTTCTTTTCAATGGCTCTGTTGATGATTACAGGATGTAATGATAATGACAGAAACCATCATGATGTAAAAGAGAATTCTACAGCATTGTTAATTATAGATGTTCAAAACGATTATTTTCCAGGTGGAGCCATGGAATTAGTTGGGGCTAATGAGGCTGGTGAAAAAACAAAATTGTTATTAGAGTATTACAGGAAAAATAACCTTCCTATAATACATATTCAGCACATTGCTACCAATGCGGGAGCTACTTTTTTCTTACCAAACACTCCTGGTGCAGAGATTAATGCTTTAGTTACTCCTTTGGAAGGTGAAAAAGTCATTGCTAAACATTATCCAAACAGTTTCAGGGAAACAGATTTGTTACAATATTTGAACTCTAAAAATATTAAGAAACTTGTTATAACAGGAATGATGACCGATGTTTGTGTGGATGCAACAACAAGAGCAGCAATGGATTTTGGATTTGATAATACGGTTGTTGGAGATGCTGTGGCAACAAGAGATAGAGAATTATTTGGAGAAACTGTAAAAGCTGCAGATGTGAACGAATCATTCCTTGCGGGGTTAACGGCTTTAGATAATTTATATGCGAAAGTATTGACAACAAAGGAACTTCTGAAATAATAAAAAAAATACATTGATTCTACTTGAATGGAGATACTCAATTGGGTGTCTCCATTTTGTTTAATGTAAAATTGATACATTTGTTTCACTCATAAACCAAATTATGTTCGAGATCTTAAAAAATAATATCAGCAGATATATTGACCTTTCTGATGAAGAGTTTCAACGTTTTTCTGAACCTTTTAAGCTTGAAACATTTAAAAAGAAAGATGTTGTATTAAAAGAAGGGGAGTATTGTCTTTTTGAGGGCTTTGTTGTAAACGGTTGTTTTAAAGTGTATTTTTTAACAGAAGACGGGTTTGAACAAACCTTATATTTTGCAATCGAGAATTGGTGGATCACAGATATCGACAGTTTGATTAATAATGTTCCAAGTACGTTGAATATTGAAGCGTTGGAAGATAGTGAAGTCTTAATGATTTTAAAAAAAGATAAAGAACTTCTTTATGAAACGATGCCAAAAGTTGAAAAGTTGTTCAGGATTATGAATCAACAATCTTCGGTAGCTTTGCAAAGACGGATTTTATCTTTAATGAATAAAACGGCAGATAAGCGCTACCTGGAATTTTTAGAAAAATATCCAACTCTTGAACAGCGATTAACGCAACAGCAAGTTGCTTCTTATTTGGGAATTTCTCATGAATTTTTAAGCAAAATAAGAAAGAAAACAATATTAGGAAATAGATAAACCCAATCGCGGGAATAGCTATTTTGTATTCACATTTTCAGGGTTTTCGATTTTAAATTTTCTTCAATTTATTTTTGCTTATTAAGAATGTTTCAAAATAGCGAATATAGGCTTCAAAGTGACAAAAAACAGTTTTTTTTATCCTCTTTATAGTTTATCATGCTTATTTTTGCATGTCAAGTAAAATAAATCATGAAGAAGCTCCAAGATATTCTTATCTCAACCAGAACAATGGCTGTGCTGTTACTGGTATTCGCATTTTCGATGGCCTATGCCACGTTTTTAGAAAACGACTACGGAACTCCAACAGCAAAAGCTTTAATTTATGAAGCAAAATGGTTTGAACTTATTATGGTTCTGCTTATTTTAAATTTCATAGGAAATATCGGAAGATACAGACTTTGGAAAAAAGAGAAATGGCCGGTTTTGGTATTCCACCTTGCATTCGTATTTATTTTTGTGGGTGGTGCAATCACCAGATACATTAGTTTTGAAGGTACAATGCACATCAGAGAAGGTGAAACTTCAAACGAAATTGTAACCGACAAAAATTTCTTTAAAATTCAGATTGAAGAAAAAGGTGATGTTCTTAACTATCAAGACGTTCCTTATCTGATGTCTCCTTTGCACAAAGACTTCAATGCTACCTACGATTTCCGAGGAAAGGAAATTAAAGTAGTCACTAAAGATTATGTTCAAAGAAAAAAAGACAGTTTAGTTGCTGGTCCTAGCGGTGCCGAATATCTACATTTGGTATCTACAGGAAAAACCGGAAGACAAAATATCTTCATCAAACCGGGTGAAACAAAGTCTATTAACGGTACTTTGGTAACATTCAACAGAGCGATTGAAGGTGCAGTTGAATTTAAAACTGAAGGAGGTAAAATATTCATTAAAACTCCTGTGGATGCGACGTATATGACGATGGCAACTCAGGCTACAGGTAATACAACGAAAGACGAATTCCAGCCTTTAGCGTTGAGAAGTTTATATAGTATTAATGAGTTAAAATTAGTTGTACCTGAAGGTCTTAAAAAAGGAAAACTAATATCTATTGAAGGCGATAAAAAGAAGGATGCTAATGTGCCGGATGTATTAACAGTTGAACTTCAAGGTCCAAAAACAAAGCAGTTGGTAGAACTTTCTGTTGAAAGAGGGAATCCAAATGCTTACAAGCAAATAACAATGGATGGTTTAAACATTATGGCTGGTTTTGGTCCTAAAGTGTATAACACGCCTTTTGCCTTGAAATTAGATGATTTCGTAATGGAAACTTATCCTGGAAGTTCATCTCCAAGTGCTTATGAAAGTCACATTAAAATCATTGATGAAGGAAAACAAACGCCTTATAAAATTTATATGAACCACGTTTTAAATCATGGCGGTTACCGTTTCTTCCAGTCAAGTTTTGATCCGGACAGAATGGGAACAGTACTTTCTGTAAACCACGATTTCTGGGGAACTTTGATCTCTTATATCGGGTACGGACTATTATTCTTAGGAATGTTTGTTATTTTCTTCTGGAAAGGAACGCACTTCTGGAAATTAAATAAAATGTTGACAGACGTTAACAAAAAAAGAGCGACAATGGTTGTGCTATTGTTCTTAAGCTTAGGCTTAAATGCTCAGAAGATTGATACGCACGGAACTATAGACGGAAGCACAGAGCACGTTCATGTAGAAGGTGATGGTCATACTCATGATATGGCTCAGCCTCAATCAGCACCACAACAAAATTCTTTAGCTGCGCCACTTACTAAAATGAAAACAATCTCACCAGATGAGATTATTGCAAGAAATAAAATTAGCGAAGAGCATGCAGATAAATTTGGATATCTATTGGTTCAGAATATTGAAGGAAGAATTATTCCGATCAATACTCAGGCTTTAGATATTTTAAGAAAACTTTACCAAAAAGATGCATTCAGAGGTACAGACGGAAAGTCTTTAACAGCTAATCAATGGTTTATTTCAATTAATACTGATACTCCGAGCTGGACGATGGTTCCGTTAATTAAGGTAGAGTCAAAAGGAGGAAAAGGGCTTTTAGAAAAAACAAAAGCCAATGAAGATGGATATACTTCTTTAATGAATCTTTTCCCGGCTGATGCCAATGGAAATTTAACGTATATTTTAGAGGAAGATTATAATACGGCATTTCGTAAGAAAGCATCAGAGCAAACTGAATATGACAAGCAGATTATTAAAGTAAACGAAAGAGTTCAGATTTTCAACGAATTTTTCAGCGGTCAGTTTATGAGAATTGTTCCTGTGAAAAATGATGCAAATCACACTTGGCATTCTTGGTTGGATCAAAAATTTGAACCGGATATGGAATCTCAACAAGTAATGGGACCTTATTTTGCAGAAGTATTGGCGGCTCAAAAATCAGGAGACTGGAGTAAAGCAGATGCGGAATTGGCAAAGCTTTCAGAATACCAGCAAAAATGGGGGAAAAGTGTAGTTCCTTCGAAGTCTAAAGTTGATTTAGAGGTTTTCATGAATGAAGTAAACATCAACTTCAAATTATTAATTTTCTATACAATAATTGGAGGATTATTGTTGCTTTTAGGTTTTGTTGAATTATTTAAACCTAATAAAGTTTTAAATAAAACGATTAAAGTCATTATTGTTCTTGGAATAGTAGGATATATCTGTCACTTCTTAGGATTGGTTGCAAGATGGTATATTTCAGGTCACGCACCTTGGAGTAACGGTTATGAAGCAATTATCTTTATTTCTTGGGTTGGAATTTCGGCTGGTTTAGCTTTATATAGAAACTCTAATGCATTAATTCCTGCAGCAGGATTTATGGTTGCGGTAATTATGATGGGATTTGCGCATGGAGGTTCAGCGCTTGATCCACAGATCACACCATTGGTACCTGTATTGAAATCATATTGGTTGATCGTTCACGTGGCGATTATTGTTTCAAGTTATGGTTTCTTTGCACTGTCAATGATTATTGCGGTAATCAGTTTAGTATTTTATATCATTTCTAGTAAAGAAATGTACAAAATTCATCATGATACAACATTAAAAGAATTGGTAATTGTATCCGAAATGTCTCTTACAATCGGTTTGTTTGCATTAACAGTAGGTAACTTTTTAGGAGGAATCTGGGCAAATGAATCTTGGGGTAGATATTGGAGTTGGGATCCGAAAGAAACTTGGGCTTTCATCTCGATCATGGTCTATGCTTTTGTTTTACACATGAGATTGGTTCCGGGATTAAGAAGCAAATGGGCATTCAACGTAGCAACAATGTTTGCATTCTGTTCTATGGTAATGACGTATTTTGGAGTAAACTATTACTTAAGCGGACTTCACTCTTACGCAGCAGGAGATCCGGTTCCGGTTCCGGCTTGGGTATACATAGGACTTGCATCAATGATTATTTTATCTGCAGTTTCTTATGTTAAGTTTAAAGCTTTAAATAAAAAATAAGATTTTTAAAATCATAAATAAATCAAATCCCGAAAAGTAATTTTCGGGATTTTTTTTGCAACATACTTTGAAATGACATAGGAAACTGAAGTGTTAAGAAACCTTTAAGAGGTTCGCTGATTCAAATAAAAAATAAATAAGGCAGAGGCAAAATTAAAAATTAATCCGTTAAAAAATTCCCACTGTTTGAAGCGCGAGACAAATTTAGAATTGAATAACTAATAATGAATTTGCGCAAGTTTTGGGAATTTTAAGATTAACTTTTAATTTTTAGCATTCAGTTTTCAAGTCTTGAAATAACATTCGCCGACTTTATGGAGGCAATTTTTGTTTCCTTTTGTTTGACTACGTCGAATCTTCGATTTCAAGACAAAAGAAAATTTAAATAATTATTTATAATTCAAATTTTACTCATATCTTTATGATATCAAAATAATATCACTTTAAAATTACAGTTATGGAAAAAGTTTTAAAACCAATGTCAGGTTATCTTGCTTTGGTAATTTGTTTAGTCTTGTTTATTGCCTCTGTAGTTCTATTTATAACAGGAACGGGCAGTGAGAATATTGTAAACATTGCGTTGGCGGGTGTATGCTTTATTACGTTTTTCTTTTTTATTAAAGGATTAATGATCATTCAGCCTAATCACTCAAGAGTATTGAATTTCTTCGGAAAGTATGTAGGAACGGTAAAAGACAACGGATTGTTTTTTATTAATCCTTTATATTCTTCACAGAAAATGTCTCTTCGTTCAGAGAACTTACAAGGACAAACGTTGAAAGTAAACGATAAAATGGGAAACCCAATCGAAATTGCAGTCGTAATGGTTTGGAAAGTGGGAGATACTTATAAAGCTGCTTTTGATGTTGAGCGGTATTCAGATTTTGTGAAAATGCAGAGTGAAGCAGCGGTTCGTCATTTGGCGATGAGTTTTCCGTATGATAATTTGGAAGATGATCATGCGCCAATTACTTTAAGAGAAGGAGGAGATAAGATTAATTCTATCTTGGAACAGGAATTAACAGACCGACTTTCAAAAGCGGGAATCGTCATCCAAGAAGCCAGAATTTCACACTTAGCGTATGCGTCTGAGATTGCAGGAGCCATGCTTCAAAGACAACAGGCAACAGCAATTGTGGCAGCAAGAACTAAAATTGTAGAAGGAGCAGTGGGAATGGTAGATCTAGCATTAAAAAAGCTTTCAGAAGGAAATATCGTTGAACTGGATGATGAAAGAAAAGCAGCAATGGTAAGCAATTTAATGGTTGTTCTTTGTGGTGAAAAAGCCGCACAGCCTATTTTGAATGCAGGAACTTTGTATAATTAATCTAAAAATTAAGAAGCAAAATTTCCTCAAAGTTTGTCATTCCGTAGGAATCTAAACAGTGATGTTAATGAATCTAATTTTAGATATAAAATATTGATTCTTCACTTCATTTTGTTCCGTTCAGAATGACAAAGTAACGTAAACCCTTTGCTGAGTGAAACGCCCTTGCGAACTTAAAAACATAAAGTTTATCAAAAAAACTTTGCGCCCTTTGCGTTTAAAAAAAGCATTATAAAACAAGTAAAATGAAATCAGAAAAAGCTCAAAACTCTACCGAAAACAAAAGCAAAAAATCTTTCGTCATAAGGATAGATGAGTCTACGTACAAACTTCTGGAAAAATGGGCAGGCGATGAATTCAGAAGTGTAAACGGACAGATTGAGTATTTGCTACATCAAAAACTGGTAGAATCCGGGAGAAAGAAAAAAGAATAATTTGGTAATTTTAATAAAAAAAGATCATTTAAATTCACAAAATAATAGTTTCTTTCCTCTATTTAAACTTTCACTAAAATGATATACATTTAATAGGAGTTATCTTAAAAATGATGTGAAATCTGTAAAAGTAGGGAGAGAATCAAAAAGGGAGATCAACTTCAAAAAATAAAAAGCAGAGAATATTTTCTCTGCTTTTTATTGTATTCAAAATTTATCAATTAATTAATCAAACATTCCTGTGAAATAACCACTTATCACGCTCCAGAAATTTTTTCCAAGAAAATAAATTAAGGTAGAAGTAATGATTCCTTTTACGGTAAAGAATATAATTCCGCCAATTCCAAATTTCTTCAAAAGCTGTTTCCACTTAGAGTTTTTCTTTTCTTCCACGGGTTCGTTTACCGTTTTGTTATTTTCCATTTCTGAAATTCAAATGATTACCCTACAAAGATAAGCATGTTTGTAATTAGTCCAAATAAAAAGTTTCTAAAAAATTAAAATTTTGGGATTCGCATAATATTTTTATCTTTAGGCAAAACGAAAAGTAATATTTATGTCTAAAAAAGTCAAAGATTTCGGAATCGAAAAAACACTCAAGAACCTAGGTATTAAAGATGAAAACAAAGGAACTTCCATAGGTGGAAAATACTTTGCTTCGGGGAAGACTATAGAAAGTTATTCTCCTGCCGATGGAAGACTGATTGGTAAAATAAAGACTTCTGGAGAGAGCGATTATAATGTAGTGATAGAATCTGCTCAAAAAGCATTTCAGGAATTCAGAATGATTCCCGCTCCAAGGAGAGGAGAGTTAGTAAGACAATTAGGATTAAAACTAAGAGAATATAAAGATGATTTGGGTAAACTTGTTTCTTATGAAATGGGTAAATCTTTGCAGGAAGGTTTAGGTGAGGTACAGGAAATGATTGATATCTGCGATTTTGCAGTTGGTTTATCAAGACAGCTTCACGGTTACACCATGCATTCAGAAAGACCTGGTCACAGAATGTACGAGCAATATCATCCAATTGGAATTGTAAGTATTATTACCGCTTTCAACTTTCCGGTAGCAGTTTGGGCTTGGAACACAGCTTTATCTTGGATCTGTGGGAATGTTACGATCTGGAAGCCATCAGAAAAAACACCTTTCTGTGCAGTAGCTTGTCAGAACATTATGGCTGAAGTATTAAAAGAAAACAATATTTCTGAAGGAGTTTCTAGTTTAATGGTTTCTGATCATGAGATGGGTCAAAAATTAGTTGAAGATAAAAGAGTTTCTTTGGTTTCTTTTACAGGTTCTACAAGAGTAGGAAGAATGGTTTCTACTAAAGTGGCAGAAAGATTCGGGAAATCAATCCTTGAATTAGGAGGAAACAATGCCATCATTATATCTAAAGATGCCGACATTGATATGTCAATCATCGGAGCTGTTTTTGGAGCAGTAGGAACTGCTGGACAAAGATGTACAAGCACAAGAAGACTGATTATTCACGAAAGTGTATATGAGGAAATAAAGAAAAGATTGGTGAAAGCTTACGGTCAGTTGAAAATTGGGAATCCATTGGATGAAAATAATCACGTTGGACCATTGATCGATGTTCATGCAGTGAATCAGTATGAAGAAGCCATCAAAAAATGTAAAAAAGAAGGTGGAAAATTCATCGTTGAAGGTGGAGTATTAGAAGGAAAAGAATACGAATCGGGATGTTATGTAAAACCATGTATCGCTGAAGTAAAGAACTCTTATGAGATCGTTCAGCATGAAACTTTTGCACCAATTTTATATTTAATTAAATACAAAACATTGGAGGAGGCTATCGCAATTCAGAATGATGTTCCTCAAGGTTTATCTTCTGCGATCATGACTCAGAATTTAAGAGAAGCAGAATTATTCCTTTCTCAGGCAGGTTCAGACTGTGGAATTGCCAACGTAAACATCGGAACTTCAGGTGCTGAAATCGGGGGTGCTTTCGGTGGTGAAAAAGAAACAGGAGGCGGTAGAGAATCCGGTTCCGATGTTTGGAAATACTACATGAGAAGGCAAACTAACACTATAAATTACACGGCTGAACTTCCTTTAGCACAAGGGATTAAATTCGATTTGTAAACCAAAGCTTTAAATCAAATAAATCATTCAAAGATTAAAGAATATCATTCGCATGGTCTGATTTTCAACTTCTTTAATCTTTGAATAAAAACCTTTCAATTCACACCAAAATATGGAACACACATTAGATATACAGGCAAATAAAGTAAAAGAAACAGTAGGAAAGCACGTTTTAGCAGACGGTTTTGATTTCGTGATGGATATCGAAAGATCTCACGGATCATGGTTGTATGACAAACTTTCAGACAGAGAATATTTAGATATGTTTTCAATGTTTGCCTCAGCATCCATCGGTTATAATCACCCTTACCTTGTTGAAAGATCGGCTTGGCTAGGAAAAATGGCTGTAAATAAACCTACGTTAGCAGATGTTTATTCTGAGGAATATGCACACTTTTTAGAAGTTTTCGAAAGAGTGGTAATTCCTGAAGAATTGCAATATGCTTTCTTTATTGAAGGAGGAACTTTAGGCGTAGAAAATGCTATGAAAGCATGTTTCGACTGGAAAACCCGTAAGAATTTTGAAAAAGGACTTCAAACAGAAGCCGGAATTTGTATCCATTTCAAGCAGGCATTTCACGGAAGAAGCGGTTATACATTGAGCTTAACCAATACTTCTGACCCAAGAAAATATCAATATTTCCCGATGTTCGACTGGCCAAGAATCTTAAATCCGAAGCTAAGTTTCCCAATTACAGAGGAGAATTTGGCAGAAACAATTAAGAATGAAAGATTGGCGATGTTAAATATCGAAGAAGCGATTTTAATGAACCCGAATAAAGTAGCTTGTATCATCATTGAGCCGATTCAGGCTGAAGGAGGAGACAATCATTTCAGAGATGAGTTTTTATTAGGCTTAAGAAAAATTTGTGATCAGAATGAAATCTTATTGATTTTTGACGAAGTACAAACAGGTATTGCAATTACAGGAAAAATGTGGGCTTTCCAACATTTCACTGCAAAACCGGATATTATTTCTTTCGGAAAAAAAGCGCAGGTATGTGGTGTTTTAGCAAACAAAGAAAAATTTGATCAGGTTCCGAATAACGTTTTCAGAGAAAGTTCAAGAATTAACTCCACTTTCGGAGGTAATTTTATTGATATGCTTCGTTTCCAATTGGTGATGGAAGTTATTGAGCAGGAAAACCTTGTGGAAAATGCTAAAATTGTTGGAGAATATTTATTGGATGGGCTGAAAATTTTGGCTCAGAAATATCCTGAGAAAATTTCAAATGCAAGAGGAAGAGGGCTAATGTGTGCGATAGATTTGCCGTCGGGAGAAGAAAGAAATCACTTAGTAAATGAGCTTTTTAATGATGGTTTGATCATCTTATCATGTGGAGATCAGGCAGTTCGTTTCAGACCTCACTTGAACGTTACCAAAGAAGAAATTCAGTTGGCTTTAGACAAAATTGAAAATAATATTAACAAAATTTAAAACTGAAGATTTGTAATTTTAAAAAAAACATTGTACATTTAGATACTCAAACGATATAGAATATGGAAAGAAGTACGAGAGTATCCGTTTTTGAAAGTGATAAACCTTCAGAAATACAGTTAATCAAATCTAAATTGGATGATGCACAAATTACAAATGCAGTTGAAAACAGTTATTTAACTTTTACAACAACGCCAACAGCAACATCATTAAAAATTATGGTAGATTTGGAAGAAGAAAGCAAAGCATTTGAAATTATTGATGCTTATCTTCAACAAAGTGAAAAACAATAAAAAACAATTTCATAATTTTAAATTTTACTACTTCGAACCGAAAATTAATCTTAATTAATTTTCGGTTTTTTTTAGTTGCTTTTTTGAAATAATTATTGAGTTAAATGATGAATTATCCGGACAATACAAGAATGTATTAAAGGCAAATTTCACAAACCGAAAGGATATTAGAATGATTAAAAATCTGGATATTCTTCTAACTTTTACGATTGATCTACTTTTGTTTAAAGGATAAATTTATTTTCATTAAAACAATGGTTTAACGTTTAATCAGTTCTTAATTTTTTAATATCTTTAGATTAAATTTTAAAATTATTAATAATGACAGAAGAAATAATAGGGTATTCAGGAGCAATTATATCATCCGTATCGTTTTTACCACAAGTTATAAAATTATGGAAAACAAAATCTGGTAAGGACCTTTCTATGGTTACCTTATTTTTCCTTACCCTAAATGCTATACTTTGGGTTATTTATGGGGTAATGAAAGATGCCAAACCGCTTTGGGTGACCAATATTCTCATGCTAAGCATGTTGATTATAATGATTTTTCTTAAAATCAGCTATAGAAAAAATGGAGCTCTTCCAAAAAAATAAAGCTGGAATCATATTATGAGAAGGCTTTAATAAACTCTTATTTGAACAAAATTTAATCAATTTATTTAATTAAAAAGTCTGATATTCAGTAATTAAATAATTATTTGTAGTAAAAATATAGAATTTACATTTAACTTATGCTTATTAAAATTATCAATAGATGTAGTTTCTATCAACCTTTCGGGGTTAAAATAAGTCAGCATAAACATTGACTTTTTTAAATATTCCAATTTTCAATATATAATAAACATGACGCAAGAAATTAAACTAAGGAAAGCAGAAATTAACGACAGAGATCTAATCTGGGAAATTATACAGCAAGCAATTGAAAGAAGAAGAATCGACGGAAGCACACAATGGCAAAATGGATATCCCAATCTTGATACCGTAGAAAGTGATATTGCAAAGAACTTCGGCTATGTTTTAACAGTTGACGGAGAAATTGCGGTGTATGTTGCCCTAATTTTTAATGACGAACCTGCGTACAGCACCATTGAAGGAGCTTGGTTGAGTGACGGAGAATTTGTTGTTGTACATCGGGTAGCGGTACTTGAAAAGTTTGCAGGACAAGGATTGGTGAAAAAACTTTTTGATCATATTGAATTTTTCACGAAAGAAAATGGGGTGCAAAGTGTAAAAGTAGACACCAATTTCGACAATATTGCGATGCTGAAAATCTTAGAAAAGCAAGGCTATTCCTACTGTGGAGAGGTATTTCTTGCCGGTGGAATGCGAAAGGCATTTGAGAAGATTATCATTTAACCCAAAAGTTAAATCAATCTTTATTGAATTTTTAGAAGATACTCTATTTATAAACTCTATTAAGTTTGTTCGTTTAGTTCTGAACTAATTTTTTACTTTTGCTTCAAATTATATACAATGCATAAAAGTATAGAAATTGATGAAAAAATTTTTCAAGATGCTGTAAAGTTCTACGGCACCGTTTTTAATCTACCACCGTTAGCTTCAAAAATCTATGCCTACCTTCTTTTCGATTATGATAAGGTGGGTATTACATTTGATGAGTTTGTTGAAGTGCTTTCCGCAAGTAAAAGCTCCGTTTCTACGAGTATTTCCTTATTGCTAAGCTCACAACTTATTATTGATCATAATAAAATGGACGAGCGGAAGCGGTATTTTTTCATCAATGATGAGTACAAAAAGATAAGATTTGAAAAAATAGTTCAAAAGATGAAAGACGAATTAAAATTATTGGATGATTTAAATAATTTCAAAAAAGTTCAAGATGAAGGGTACAACGAAAAAATAGAAGCTTACAAAGCTCTCTTAGATAAAAACATAATAAATATTCAAGAATCTCTTAATAAACTATAAAATGAATAATAAGCTAGTTATACTTTCTATTGCAGCGTTTTCACTCACAGCCTGCAAAAAAGAAGCTCCGAAACAGGATGGCGCAAAACCATATCCTGTTATTACAGTGGAGTCAAAAAATATCGTCGGCTATCAGACGTTTCCTGCTACCATTCAGGGTAGAGTAAACAATGATGTACGTGCGAAAATACAAGGATATATCACTCAGGTTTTAGTGGATGAAGGGCAATATGTTACAAAAGGGCAACCTTTGTTTCGTCTTGAAACTAATATTCTGAACGAAAATGCAGCAGCAGCAAAAGCAGGAATCGGGGCAGCTCAATCAACAATTGCAGCTTCTCAGGCAGCTGTAAATGCAGCTCAGGTTGAAGTGAATAAACTAAAACCTTTGGTGGCTAAAAATATCATCAGTGATGTTCAGTTACAGACTGCGCAGGCTAATTTAGCTCAGGCACAGGCTCAATTGCAACAGTCAATGGCAGCAAAACAACAAGCTTCGGCTAATTATAAAGGAGTAGAAGCCAACATCGAATATTCTATTATCCGTGCGCCTATTTCAGGAGTTATTGGGAAGCTTCCTTTAAAAGTGGGAAGTTTGGTTGGTCCGACAGATCAAACTGCTTTAACAACCATTTCAGATACTTCAGAATTGTTTGCTTACTTCTCAATGAATGAGAAAGAATATTTCGATTTCTTGGAAAAATTTCCTGGGGCTACAATGCCTGAGAAGATCAGAAATCTTCCTATGGTAGAATTACAATTGGCGAACGGAAGTATTTATTCTGAAAAAGGGAAAATACAAGCAATTACAGGACAAATTGACCCTACAACAGGAACCATTCAGTTTAGAGTTGCTTTCTCAAATCCTCAAAAATTATTGAGCAATGGGAACAGTGGATCTATCAGACTTCCGAAAACTTATGACAACGTATTGGTAGTTCCTGAAAGTGCAACGTTTGAGCAGCAAGGTATTGTTTACGTGTATAAAGTAGAAAAAGATACGGCTAAAAATGTTGTGATTAATGTGATCGACAGAATAGACAATATGGCGTTAGTAAAATCAGGGGTAAACAAAGGGGAAACGATTGTTGCTGCAGGTATCGGAGCATTAAAACCGGGAACTGCGATCATCAAAAAACCAATTAAAATGGATAGCCTTGTACAATCTATAAAACCGAAATTCTAACATGATAAAGAACTTTATTAACAGACCGGTTTTATCCACCGTAATCTCAATTTTGATTGTGATTCTCGGTGTTTTGGGATTGATATCCCTGCCAGTCACACAGTATCCTGATATTGCGCCTCCTACAGTAAGTGTTACAGCAAACTATACCGGAGCCAATGCGGAAACCGTGATGAAAAGTGTTGTGGTACCGTTGGAAGAGCAGATCAATGGGGTGGAAGGAATGGATTACATTACTTCCAGTGCAGGAAATGATGGTTCAGCACAGATTCAGGTATTTTTTAAACAAGGGATTGACCCGGATATTGCTGCGGTAAACGTACAGAACCGTGTTACCAGAGCAACTCCACTACTTCCAAGTGAAGTAACGCGTTCTGGAGTTGTAACACAGAAACAGCAAACGAGTGCTTTGATGTATATGTCTTTCTATTCTGAGAATAAAGATTTAGATGATGTATATCTTCAAAACTTTTTGAATATCAACGTTATTCCAAGCTTGAAAAGGATTAATGGAGTAGGTGATGCCAACGTTTTCGGGGGTAAAAACTACTCAATGAGAGTTTGGTTGGATCCTTCAAAAATGGCAGCGTACGGATTAACTCCGGATGATGTTACTGCAGCGATCAATGAGCAGAGTAGAGAAGCTGCCGCTGGTTCTATAGGACAAAACAGTGGAAGTTCTTTCGAATATATCATTAAGTATGTCGGAAAATTCAACGAAAAAGATCAATACGATAATATTATCATTAAAGCGCTGCCGGATGGTCAGAATTTAATGCTGAAAGATGTTGCTAAAGTTGAACTGGCAGGGCAGTCTTACACTGGAGTCGGGGAAAATGGAAACTATCCATCCATCAGTATGGGGATCTTCCAGACGCCGGGTTCTAATGCTCAGGAGATCATCAAAAATATTAAAACGTATCTGAAATCAGCAGAAGGAAGTTTCCCTAAAGGCGTAAAATATACTTTTAACTTTGATACCAATGAATTCTTGGATGCATCTATTGAAAAGGTAGTTCATACCTTAATTGAAGCATTTATCTTAGTATTTATTGTGGTTTATATCTTCTTACAGGATTTCAGATCTACTTTAATTCCGGCCATTGCGGTTCCGGTATCTATTGTAGGAGCGTTCTTCTTCCTGAATTTATTTGGATATTCATTAAACCTTTTAACGTTATTCGCATTAGTTCTTGCAATTGGTATTGTGGTGGATGATGCGATTGTCGTCGTCGAGGCTGTACATGCCAAGATGGAACATGGTATTTCCGATGCCAAGAAAGCAACGGTAGAAGCGATGGATGAGATCACAGGAGCTATTATCTCTATTACATTGGTAATGGCAGCGGTATTCGTTCCGGTAACGTTTATTACAGGTCCAACAGGAGTTTTCTACCAACAGTTTGGTATTACCTTGATTATTGCGATTATTATTTCGGCAGTCAATGCATTAACGTTGAGTCCGGTTTTATGTTCATTATTCTTAAAACCTCACACAGAGCATCATGCAGAATACAAGAGCATGAATTTCCTTCAGAAGTTTTTCTATAAGTTTAATATCGCTTTTAAAACAACTACAGAACGTTACGGAAGAGGATTTGTATTCTTATTAAGACATAAATGGGTAACGTTAATCATCTTTGCGGTGACAGGTGCTATTCTATTTTGGGCGAATTCTACAATGAAGAAAGGTTTCGTACCTACTGAAGATAGAGGGATCATCTTTACCGATGTACAGCTTCCTCCAGGGGCTTCAATGGAAAGAACATACAATGTTTTGAAAACGCTTCAGGCGAATGCAATGAAAGTTCCGGGAGTACAAAACGTTACCATTTCTACAGGTAGAGGTTTCTTATCAGGAAATGGGAGTAATAACGGTCTTGCTTTCATTAAGTTAAAACCATTTGAAGAAAGGAAAAGCGGAGGTCAGACCTCTGAAGATATTACTAAAAGACTATTTGGTATTTCAGGTAAAGTTCCGGATGCGAAAGTAGTATTTTTCCAACCACCGAGTGTACCAGGTTTTGGTAACAGTGCTGGTTTTGAAATGGTATTGTTGGATAAATCAGGAGGTGAATATGCCGACCTAGATAATAAAACAAACGAGTTCATTGGAAAATTGATGCAAAGACCCGAAATTGAATTTGCTCAATCTTCATTTAATACAAAATATCCTCAGTATCAAATGGACATCAATGTTCCTTTGGCTAAACAAGTAGGTGTTTCTGTAAGTACGATCTTAAGTACAATGCAGGGATATATTGGAGGGGTTTACACGGCTGACTTCACGAAATACGGAAAACAGTTCAGAGTAATGGTTCAGGCGCTTCCAGATAACAGAAAGAGCATTGAGAATTTAAATGAATTGTATGTAAGAACTGGTTCTGGAGTAATGTCACCAATTTCTCAGTTTGTTACGCTTAAAAAAGCATACGGTCCACAATCGGTTAGTAGATATAACTTGTTTACTTCCGTGAAGATTACAGGAGCCAACTCAGCAGGATTCAGTTCCGGAGATGCGATTACAGCGGTTCAGGATGTAGCGAAAGAAACATTAAATCAAAATTACGATGTAGAGTTTACGGGGTTAACAAGAGAAGAATTAAATTCCGGATCTCAAACATTATTGATCTTTGGTTTAAGTTTAGTATTCGTTTACTTCATTCTTTCTGCGCAGTATGAAAGTTATATTCTTCCTTTGGTGGTGGTAATTTCTCTTCCTCTTGGGGTAATGGGAGCTTATTTTGGTCAAAAAATAATGGGCTTGGAAAACAATATTTATTTCCAGATCGCTTTGATCATGTTGGTAGGATTGCTCGCAAAAAATGCCATCTTGATTATTGAATTTGCTGTCCAGAGAAGGCATCACGGGGAAACCATTGTTATGTCTGCCATCAATGCTGCAAAAGCGAGGTTAAGACCAATTTTGATGACGTCATTTGCTTTTATCTTTGGTTTATTACCATTGGTGTTGGCAAGCGGAATTGGAGCAGTGGGTAACCGATCTATTGCAACGGGTGCAGCAATTGGATTATTAATAGGTACAATTTTAGGACTTTTTGTAATTCCTGTATTGTATGTGATTTTCCAAACCTTACAAGAAAAGGTGAAGCCTATTAAAAGAGAAGACATCAATTTAGCAGAATAAAAAATAATGAAGAGTTTATTAAACATCATAAAAGGAATAACTTTTTCAGTCGCAATTCTTGCAGCCGTTTCATCTTGTATGGCGAGGAAAGAATATGAAAGACCGAAAAATGTTGTTGACGAAAAGCTTTTCCGTACAGATATGCTTCCTACAGACAGTGTTAGTATCGCGAATGTTTCTTGGAAAGAAATTTTTACCGATCCAATACTTCAAGGGCATATTTCAAAAGCTTTAGAAAATAATTTAGATATAAGAATTGCCCTGCAGAGTATTACTTCTGCAGAGGCTTATTTGAAGCAGAGTAAGGCTGCTTATGCGCCTACAATTTCTGTAGGGCCTAACTATACTTTCCAGACACAGTCTATCAATACACAATTTGGACAGATTCTTGGAGAAAGACGGTATGTAAATCAATACGATATCACCGGAAGCATTGGCTGGGAAGCGGATATCTGGGGTAAACTGAAAGCTCAGGAAAAAGCTCAGTTGGCGACTTATTTAGGAACAGTAGCTGCTCATAAAGCAGTAAAAAGCAGTTTGATTGCATCTGTTGCTTCTGCATATTATCAATTGTTGACGTTTGATTCTCAGAAAAAAATTATTACTGAGACCATCGCTGTTCGTGAGAAAAACTATGAAACCACTAAGGCCTTGAAAATATCAGGAACGGTTACAGAAGTTGCTGTTCAACAAAGTGAGGCATTGGTTTTCAATGCACAATCTATGTTGATTGATATTGATACTCAGATTCAGTCATTAGAAAATACAATGAGCTTGTTAATGGGAGAACCTTCTCACGCGATTGAAAGATCAACGTTGGAAACTCAGAAAATTCCTATTGATCTGAAATTAGGATATCCGGCTCAATTGTTAGCAAACCGTCCAGACGTAATGCAGGCAGAATACAGTTTGATGAATGCTTTTGAATTAACCAATTCTGCAAAAGCTCAGTTTTATCCTACGTTGAAAATTACAGGAAGTGGAGGGGTACAGTCTGTAGATATTGATCATTTATTCAGTGTAAACTCTTTATTTGCAAGTGTAGTTGGAGGCTTACTTCAGCCTGTTTTAAATAAGAGAACGATCAGAACGAATTATGAAGTAAGTTTAGCCAATAAGGAAACTGCCTATTTGAACTTCAGAAAAACGGTTCTTACCGCTGGAAAAGAAGTTTCTGATGCGATAAGAGTTTTCTCTGTTCAGGATTCTTTTATTGAGTTAAAAGAAAAAGAATTGAATGCTTACAAAAAATCTGTAGATTATTCTCAGGAATTGGTAAACTATGGGATGGCCAATTATCTTGAAGTATTGAATGCCAGCGTAAATTCATTAAACGCCGAGTTGAATATTTCAAATGCAGAATACAGTAAAATGAAAGCCGGAATAGACCTTTACCAAGCTTTGGGAGGCGGATGGCAATAATGAATATTGTATAAATTATAAAAATCGCATGTTAAAATTAACATGCGGTTTTTTGTTTATTATGAAAGTGAATACGACTAATAAAAAGAAATACAATTACTGATAAAGAATTGACAGTTAAATGATTTCGTTTTTACTATATCGTTTGTAGAAAATTGAAAAGGATGATTATCGCATAGCTAATTAGGGTTTTAATTAAATTTTATTCAATTAAAAACTTGTATATATGGTTTAAATACTTACTTTTGTACCGCTTCGAAAAACAAGGGGGATTGGCGCAGTTGGCTAGCGCGTTTGACTGGCAGTCAAAAGGTCACGGGTTCGAATCCCGTATTCTCCACAACACCTAAAGTCGTATTTAATACGGTTTTAGGTGTTTTTTTTGAATTGAATAAACCTTTAGTATTTACGGGTTTCCATGAAAGACTAACTCTTTTAAATAATATATTTGCTGGAAATTATAACCATGAAAAAAGCATTTGTATTTTTCACTATTTTATCTGCGACTCTAGCCTTTTCTCAGGAATTTATTTTAACTGAAGATAATTACAAATTAAAAGATGATAATTCAAAAAATTATACTGTTCTAGATTTTCCTGGAAAAAACAAAGAGGAGTTATTTATTTTGACAAAAAAATATATTTCATCAAATTATAGGGGCGTTGAAAATGAAAAATATAAAGAGGTAGTAAATGAACAGATTATTTCAGACATTACAAGCTTAACTTCTAGAACTATTTTTATAAGTAAAAAAGGGCCGAACATTTGGAGGGTAGTGAACAGTTATGAGATTAATTTTAAAGATTTTAAAATTATGATTCGTCCTACTTTTTTACACCTTGTCAATACCGATAATAACACAAAAACTACAATTGGAGCATTCTACGATAGTCGTGGAATATTACGTTTGCAAAATGCAACATATTTTGTAGATGCTTTTACGAATACTTTCGTAAGAAATCTAAAAAAAGAAATTCTTGATGGTAAAACTAATGATTGGTAAAATAAGAGATAGGAGGAAGAATTAATACATATGAAAAATCTTAATTTCAAATGTAAGTTCTCTGATCTCATGACGACCAATTTTATTGAAGATTGTTTTATTAAATATCATTTATAGAAGGCTGATAGAGAAAGCAGTTTAATTATATAGGAGTCTGAAAAAATTTACAATCCAACAACAAAGCAACACAATACATCTTTTTTGACGGAGATTTTATGTTTCATAATTTAGTATTTATAATTAGTAGTGATTTTCTGTAAAGGATTTCTATTGGGAAATAATTTACAAAAAAAATAAATCATTACATCGGGAATATTACTATATTTGGAATTCAACAAATTAAAATTATAACATGAAAAATTTAAAGAAAATCTCTAAGGAGAAATTAAGAAGTATTAATGGCGGCCAAAAACTATGTCTACCGGGACAAATAGAAATGCATTGTCCAGGCGTAGATAATCCACAATGCTATTGGAAAGAAAATACAATGGAATGCCCTGATTTATAAAATACATCCCCTCAATTTGAGGGGATTTTTATTTAATTCTAGTTCTAATTTTTTCAATTTCTATTTTAGTTGAAATTTAATCTTATGCTAATTACTTTTTATCTGGAGAATTTACTTTTACGTTAGACGCATAAGCTATAGAGCTTGGTAAAGAATTAGAAAAAAGCTATACCCCCAACATAATAAGGATATAAAATCTGCTTTAACGATATTTAAACTTCATACAATTAAGCTGGAATTTAAGGTTGTCATAATTTTTCTATTATTTTAAATCTGTAATTGGTGAATAATTATTATGTTTAGCACTCAACAAATTAAAATTATAACATGAAAAATTTCAAAAAAATTTCTAGAGAAGAACTTAAAAAAGTAAATGGAGGAGCTGATAAATGTGGCCCTGGATTTATATTAAAATGCGACTCATTTGGTCAATGTGATTCAAGCACTGGTTTGGAGGATTGCATTTGTATATGCATTCATATCAATACACCTCCATTATAGTGTTTTTTACACGTCCTATAGAAGTGTATTTAAAAAAATGAATTACCCTCTCTTTAGAGGTTAATTCATTTTTTTTGCAGTTTATTCTTTAATATATTAACAAATAATATTGAATTAATAATAATTTTCAGTCAGCATTCGCTCAGAAATATTATTTTTGTGAGATGGAGCTAGGCCAGGAAATCTTATTTTTTTTTAGTGCGTTAGGGGTGTTTAATGGATTCATTATTAGCATTTATCTGTTGTTGTTTAAGAAATCGAAAACTCCAACATCTTATTTTTTCGGATTACTGCTGCTCGTCCTGTCTATTAGGATTGTTAAATCTATCTTTCTGTATTTCTATCTGGACTTACCCCTTATTTATATTCAAATAGGATTGTCAGCTTGCTTTATGATTGGTCCGTCATTGTATTACTTTACGAAATCTGCATTGATTGAACCTGAAAAAACACCTGTTGTATGGAAACGGACTTATTGGGGGTGGTTTTTAGCGATTGTTCTATTCGGTATTACTTTTCCCTATCAAAATAATCCACATGTCTGGAAATACCTTTGTCCGCAGCTGATTTATGTTCAATGGTCAGTTTTTGTAATCCTGTCGGGATGGCAACTTAGAGGATTATTTGCTAAATTATTTAACTCAACAGAAAAATTATCGGAGACTGAAAAATCACTATTATCGATTTTCATTGGAGTTTTAATTATTCATATTGCTTTTGTTTTATCCATAATGGGAGCCTTTAAGGGGATGTATATTAGTGGAGCGCTCTTCTTTTCTTTCATTTTATACTTGAACATTCCGCTGTTTATCAACAGAAAAAAAAGCAATACCGTCTTTTTGGTAGATCAGGATGAAAAACGATATGTTAATAAGAAGATTTTAGACGAATATGCACTGCCTTTAACAGAAAAACTTGAAAGAATAATTACAGAGCAGGAATTGTATAAAAATCCAGATCTTAAATTAGGTGATCTGGCTAAAAAAATGAATATTTCTACACATCAGCTCTCGCAATTACTCAATGATAATTTAGGAAAGAGTTTTACTGTTTATATTAATGAATACCGCATAGAAGAGGCTTGCCAACTGATGGTAAGAGAACATGCGATTAAGCTTGAAGCCATAGGATATGAGGTAGGATTCAATTCTAAATCTACTTTTTACGCTGCATTTAAAAAACATAAAAATACCACACCTAAAGGCTACAAAGAACAGCTTTCGGCGAGTTAACATATCTTTATTTCGTATGGTTTTATAAATTGAAACTCCTGATTTTTAAAATCAGAACCTCGTAGATTTTCTTTTTCTATAGTTTTGGATCATTCCAATAATGGGATAAAAATTTAACTCATTTTAATCCAAAAACAATGAAGAAACTCTTTCTTTTATTCTATCTATTTACTGGCTCACTCGTTATTTCCGCTCAACAAAGACAATCAGATAAACAACTGATCAGGAAAGTCCTTACAAACTATATCGAGGGAAGGAATAATGGAGATACAGCACGTTTGTCAAGTGCATTTCATCCTCAAGCAGATCTTCGCTCGCGCGATGAAAAAACCGGGAAGCTTATGATTTGGCCTATTGCCGATTATATCAACAGGTTTACTCCCGGAGCAAAAATTAACTGCACTGGAAAAATTATTTCTATCAATATAGCAGGAAACGCGGCTCAGGCAAAAATTAAACTTTACTATCCTGATAAGACGTATGCAGACTATTTTAACCTGCTAAAGATCGATGAAAAATGGGTAATTGCCAGTAAGATATTTTCCATTTACCCAGCTCGTCAGTAGATCTCATTTCCTTTTTTACTAATAGAATACACTCTAGAGGAGATGATTCGTCCTATTTTATAAATTGAAACTTCTGATGTTAATACTCAGGACCTCTTGGATTTTCTATTCCTGTAATTTTGGACTACTCCAATAAAGGAACAATTTTTTAACTCATTTTTAATTCAAAAACTATGAAAAAACTCTTACTTTTCATTTACCTATTTACTTGTTCAATCCTTACTTTTGGTCAACAAGAGCAATCTGATACAGAACTTATCAGGATAGTCCTCACCAATTATATTGAAGGAAAAATTAACAGCGATACAGCCCGCTTATCAAGTGCCTTTCACGAAAAAGCAGATTTTCGGTATCGTGATCTAAAAAGTGGGAAGCTTGTCATTTGGCCCACTGCCGATTATGTTCGCTCATTCACACCGGGGAAAAAGAATAATTTTAAAGGCAAAATCATTTCCATTAATATTGCAGGAACTGCTGCTCAGGCAAAAGTGGATATCATGTATCCTAACGCGACCTATGCAGATTATATGAACCTGCTGAAAATAGATGGTAAATGGGCTATTGCCAATAAGGTACTCGGCCAACATGCCATTCGTAGAAAGGTATTGTTTATTACGACCAGTCATGAAAAATTGGGCAACAGTGGTGAAAAGACAGGGTATCATTTCGGAGAAGTAGCTCAGGCTTATAAACCTTTTTATGAAGCAGGCTATGATGTCGATTTTGCCAGTCCTAAAGGAGGTAAAACCTACCATTATGGGGCTGATATGAATAATGAAACAGATGCTTGGTTTATGCAGAATATTGAGGCTACTGATAAATTGTTTAATGCGCTAAGACTATCTGAAATCGTACCTGAAAAATATGATGCCGTTTATTTTGCGGGTGGTCACGGCGTAATGTGGGATTTGGCT
Organism: Chryseobacterium polytrichastri; assembly: GCF_900142445.1. GTDB lineage: Bacteria > Bacteroidota > Bacteroidia > Flavobacteriales > Weeksellaceae > Chryseobacterium > Chryseobacterium polytrichastri. The sequence goes on from NZ_FRAV01000001.1 coordinate 95,778, forward strand.
AATCATACTACCAGTGAAATGATTACAAGAAAGATCTATGAAAATAACGGAATAGTGGGTGCGGTATGTCACGGGCCTGCTGCGATAACGAATGTAAAACTTTCTAATGGCGAATTTTTAGTTCAAGGCAAAGTATTGACTTCATTTACCAATAAGGAAGAAAAATACATTAAACTGCATAAGATAGTGCCCTTTTTACTACAGGATGAACTAGAAAGAAAAGGCGGTGTATTTAAATCTGTTGACAATTGGCAGCCAAATGTGCAGGTAGATCAGCGTCTGGTTACAGGGCAAAATCCTGCTTCTACAGGAAAACTGGCAGAGGAGATGATTCGCCTTCTGGCAAGTAAATCTGATGTAAAATAAAAATAATAAGCCTAAAATTCGTGAATTTTTCAAAATAACGTATCGAGTTTAAAATAAAAATGCACAAAAAGTGCACAAATTAAATTAATATTATATATTTGCCAGATTCTTAAAGTATATAGATAAATATTTTAAGATATAAGAGGTAGAATAGTGGTTTTTCCATATTCACCATAAAATATCAGAATTTATTCCATATAACTATTATAAAAACTATGAAGAAACTATTTTTACTCTTGTTTACCGCTTTTTTGTTTGTTGGTTGTAGCTCTGATGACGATACGATTTACGATTTTATCGGAACATGGTCTGGAACTTATGATGGAAGTGACAAAGGCGATTTTAATTTTGTGGTCGCTAGTGACGGAAAACTAACAGGGACGATGCATTCTACAGTAAAAAATGAAAATTATGTTATTTCAGGAAAGGTAACGGATGCAGGAGATATTACCGGAGTAGTAGGTTCACCTTCAGATGGTGACTTTCATGGGGCTTTAACAAGAGATAAAAAAGGAAGCGGAGGCTGGACGAATTCTGTGCCTACCCCTTCAAGATCTGGAACTTGGTCTGGAGAAAAGAATAAGCAATAAGATTATTATTACAATATACAAAAAGACTATTCGCTTGGATAGTCTTTTTTTTTGTTTTAAATCTGTAAAAGTGATTTCCTAATCTAATTCATTTACAAACCCCATATTCAAAATTTCTTCCTTCTTTTTTGCAATCATTAAATAAAGAATCACATCCTCTTCCAGAAAATGTTTTCCAAAAGATATTTTTTTCTGGTGTTCTAATAAAATGGCTTCTTCAAAAGATTCTGTTGTATAGTTTTCACAATCCACTTTTATAGTCAGCATTACCACTTCATCACAGGGTAATTGATTTTCAATAGAAAGGTTATTTTCTGCCGAATCTAAAGAAATTGAAGCCCTGTTTTCAAAATTAGGTTTTATGCCAAATTGAAATTTTCTGAGGAGAAGTTTTCCTTTTTTTGTAATCATTCCTTTGGCAACATTTCTTTTTCCTCTTTCTGAAATGAGGTCTAAATCTTTAATCTCTGTCATCAATTTGGCAAATTTCTGATAGAGTAGAGGATCTTCAGCCTTTTTAATATAGGGCTCTAAAGCCTGTCTTATAATCTTTCCAACTTTTGAACAATGGCCGAATTCGGAGCTGTTTTGTCGCACTTTTTCATAAGCAGGACTTTTCTTAAAAGCCGTTTTATTGAACCCGCTTTTCTTTCGAACAACATTTTTGCCATTCAAAGTATAAAAAACGAGGTCGCCAACAGCACCTTTAATTTTAATTAGACTTTCATAGGTTGCCATATCCAAAATTGAATTCAAATATAATGATAATTAGTTGAATATCAAATTTTAACATATATTTAGTATATAGTTCTAGTATAGTTTAAACATAATTTAAATATAAAATGTATATTTGTAAATAATTAGCTACAGTGTTAAAAATCAGATGAATATGAAAATGGGATTATTTAAAGACAACTTACAAATAAAGCAGCTATCTGTTTTACTGATTGCATCTTCACTTATTATTTCTTGCGGAAGTTCAAAAAGTGTTGCGAGTAAAAGAAACACAAGCAATAAAACAATTGCTAAATCTGAAAACATCAGAAAGTTAGATTCCAAGTTCGACGGAAAAGTCCCTAAATCCATCAATAGTGTTTTGAAAGATGCTGAAAAGTATATGGGAACACCTTATAAATTTGGAGGCAATACTTCTTCAGGATTTGATTGTTCAGGCTTTACTGTAAAAGTTTTTGAAGAAAATGATTTTAACCTGCCGCGTAGATCCTCCGATCAGGCAGAAGCAGGTCAAAAAATAGATATCACTGAGGTAAAACCGGGAGATCTTCTGTTTTTCGCTACAGCTGGAGGAAGCAGGGTTTCACATGTAGGAATTGTTCATGATATCAGTACAGATGGGGAAGTGAAATTTATTCATGCCTCCACTTCAAAAGGTGTTATCATTTCTTCATTGAATGAAAAATACTGGAATAAAGCATACCTGCACGCACAAAGAGTTTTGTGAAAAGTATCAATTGCAGAAGAAAATAACGAAGATGAAAAATAAAACTTTTGCTTTCATTAAAACTGATAAGAAATTTGTTAAACTTTTCTTTGATGATATCACGGCTATAAAAGGACTAGGGAACTACGTTGAAATTTACACAACTTCTGATAAAAAATACATTTACTATAAAACGCTTAAGGACTTAATTGAAAGTCTTCCGGATGAATTCATGCGAATTCATAATTCTTATATCGTCAATTTAACAAACATTCACTCATTCGAAGACAACCATATCATATGTAAGGATTTAAAATTAACGGTCGCTAAAAGTTATCGGGAATGTTTAATGAATACTTTGCAGAAGATGATGTTGTAATCCATCTACATTAGTAATTAGGCTAACGGAATAATATTTTCTGCAGACCGAATAATAATATTTTCTGATATTTATATTCACTTTAGTTTTGTTAAAAATTAAAGCAAAATGAATAAAAAAAAAGCCTTAGATTATATTCAAACTCATAATCTGATAGGAATAAAAGCTGGTGCAGATCGCTCTTCTTTTTTAGAAATTTGGATGGTTGTAATTAATGATCGAATTTTTGCAAGGTCTTGGGGATTAGCTGAAAAAAGCTGGTACAATAGTTTTCTACAAAATCCAAAAGGCCAGATACAGTGTGGCAATCTTATTCTTAATATCAACACTAGAGTTCCGACAGATAATGATGCACTTACAGATGCTATTAATAATGCCTATCTAACGAAATACAATTCCGAGCACAATATGGAGTACGCCAAAGGAATAATCCAAACGAAACATATTGAAAAAACAATGGAGTTCATTATTGATGAATCATGATACATCTTTCGCGAGGTGTCTATATTAAGATAATTTAATGATAAACTTCAGAGCTTTCTCGTAGAATTCAACTTGTATACTATAACAATCTTTTGTATTTTTATCGACTCAAATAACGGGCACGTAAGGTTGTGTTGGTTATTAAGAAAAAATAATTTAAAACAGAAATATGTCGTTACAACAAACAATTGAAAACATTTGGGACAATAGAGATTTACTACAAAATGGAGACAGTAAAAAGGCAATAAGAGAAGTAGTTTCTTTATTAGATTCTGGAGAACTTCGTGTTGCTGAACCTACAGAAAACGGATGGCAGGTAAATGAATGGGTAAAAAAAGCTGTAGTAATGTATTTCCCAATTCAGACAATGGAAACTATTGAGGTAGGTCCGTTTGAATTTCATGACAAAATTCCTTTGAAGAGAAATTATGCTGAAAAAGGAGTGAGAGTTGTACCTCATGCAATTGCAAGAGAAGGTTCTTACATTGCTCCAGGAGTAATTTTGATGCCTTCTTATGTAAATATTGGAGCGTATGTAGATTCAGGAACAATGGTTGATACTTGGGCTACGGTAGGAAGTTGCGCACAGATTGGTAAAAACGTTCACTTAAGCGGTGGTGTTGGAATCGGTGGTGTTTTAGAACCTCTTCAAGCGGCACCGGTAATCATTGAAGATGATTGTTTCATCGGATCAAGATGTATCGTTGTAGAAGGAGTTCACGTGGAAAGAGAAGCGGTTTTAGGAGCGAATGTTGTTTTAACTGCATCTACAAAAATTATTGATGTAACAGGTCCTGAACCTATTGAAATCAAGGGAAGAGTTCCTGCACGTTCAGTAGTAATTCCTGGAAGTTATACAAGACAATATCCGGCTGGAGAATATCAGGTTCCTTGTGCTTTGATCATTGGTCAGAGAAAAGAATCTACAGATAAAAAAACGTCTCTTAATGATGCGTTGAGAGAGAATAATGTAGCGGTTTAAGATTAATTCTTTACACTAATACCACGCAATTTTGAAAGAAAAATTTCTTAAGATACTATTAAACCCTAAATATATATTTGGGGTTTATCTTATTATATCGGTTGTTACCGCAATTTCTAAATACTTGAGAGGTGATTATGCAATCAATAATTATCTGATTTTTAAGAATGTATTTTTTAATACACTTCATAAAAAAAATCTTTATCTACAATATTTAGATCTTTATCAGGATTCCAATCATTACGGAATTTTTTTTAGTGCGTTAATAGCACCATTTGCTTTAATGCCGGATTGGATTGGGATTTGTCTTTGGAATGTAGCCAATACAGCCATTTTCCTATATGCTATTCATAAGTTACCACTGTCTGATCCTAAAAAGGCTTTATTTGCTTTATTATGTTTACAGGAATATATCACTTCATCTCTTTATTTTCAGTTCAACATAGCCTTAGTAGCTCTTTTAATATTGGCAGCTATCTATGTATATGAAAATAAAGAAGTAAAATCTGTAACAGCAACCTTAGTAGGAGTATTTGTAAAAGTATACGGAATTGTTGGGCTTGCTCAGTTTTTCTTTGTGAAAAATAAATTCAAATATATTCTTTCAGGTCTTATCGTTGCTGTACTTTTTTTTGCCATACCTATGCTATTTTCAAGTCCGGCATTTGTCATTCAGAGTTATGCAGATTGGTTCCAGTCCTTATCAGAGAAAAACGGACAGAATCAAGGTTTAACTTCTTATCAGGATATTTCTTTAATGGGAGTTGTGAGAAGAATTGCAGGAGATGCTGATATCTCAAATCTATATTTTTTAGGATTTGGAATCCCTATATTTTTATTACCTTATATAAGAATTAAACAATATAAGAACTATGCATTTCAGTTAATGATATTGGCTTCTACATTGCTGTTTCTTGTATTATTCAGTTCCAGCTCAGAATCTCCTACGTATATTATTGCAGTTGCAGGAGTGATGATTTGGTTTTTTATTCAGAAAGAGAGGTCTTCTTTAGCAATAGGATTACTCATTTTTGTAATTCTTTTGACTTGTTTTTCGACTTCAGATTTATTCCCGAAATACGTTAAAGAACATTTCATACATAAATATTCTTTAAAAGCTGTACCTTGCATTGTCGTTTGGTTTAGGGTTATTTATGAGCTTTTAACCAAAGATTTTGAAAAAAATTATAGTCTCAATTAATTATTTATGAAGAAGATTTCTATCGTGATTCCCGCTTATAACGAAGAAGGAAATGTTGCCATGATCCATCAGAAAATCAAAGAGGTTTTTGAAGGGTTAAGCAATTATGATTTTGAAATTATATTCGTTAATGATGGCAGTAGAGACAATACGCAGCAAAAATTAGAACAACTTTCTCAGGAGTTTAGCGAAGTTAAGTTTATTGAGTTTTCAAGAAATTTTGGACACCAGCCGGCTGTAAAAGCAGGAATGGATAATGCTTATGGAAACGCTGTCATTTCAATGGATGGCGATCTGCAGCATCCGCCTGAACTGATTCCGGATATGATTAAAAAATGGGAAGAAGGCAATGATATTGTTTTTACCATCAGAACGTATCCAAAAGAAATTTCTTTATTTAAAAGAAAAACGTCAGACTTTTTCTATAAACTTTTATCAAGCCTTTCTGATGTAAACCTTACAAAAGGAGGTGGTTCAGACTTTAGATTAATGGATGCCAATGCGGTAGAAGTGATGCGAGGTTTCAATGAAGATGACCTTTTTCTGAGAGGATTAACAAGTTGGATGGGTTTCAAGCAAACAGGAATCGAATTTACAGCGTGTGAAAGATTATCCGGAGAAAGCAGCTATAACCTAAAGAAAATGATCACTTTTGCTTTTACAGGAATTACAGCTTTCAGTGTAAAACCGTTGTCAATTGCGGCTTATCTCGGGTTTATATTCTCTGCATTTTCAGTGGTTGGATATGGCTTGTATGTCTTGTATGCATTCATTGCTAAAACAGAGATCTCGGGTTGGGCATCTTTAATTATGACCATCGTTTTCTTTGGTGGATTACAATTAATTATCTTGGGAATAATCGGAATTTATTTAGGTAAGATCTTTAAAGAAGTAAAGCAAAGACCTAATTATATTATAAAAAATAAAAATTTTCAATAATGGTTTTATTAAGTTTTGACATTGAAGAATTTGATATGCCATTCGAATATAAAGGTGAAATATCCTTTGAAAAGCAGATCTCTATCTCACAAAACGGACTAGAAAGAATACTTGATATTCTTAAAAAATATAATGCAAAAGCTACCTTTTTTTCGACTGTAGTTTTTGCGGAAAACAGTAAGCATCTTATCGAAAGATTGCTAAAGGAAGGTCACGAATTGGCTTCTCATACATGGTTTCATTCTGAATTTGAAGAGAAACATTTAAAAGAATCCAAAGAAAAACTAGAAGAATTGTTTTCTACGAAAGTAACAGGATTAAGAATGCCGAGAATGATGCCTGTAGATGAAAAAGAAGTTGAAAAAGCAGGATATTCTTACAATTCATCTGTAAATCCTACTTTTCTTCCGGGAAGATATAATAACTTAAAAGTTTCAAGAACCTATTTTAAAGAAGGAAATGTAACACAGATTCCGGCTTCGGTTTCGCCTAACTTTAGAATTCCCTTATTTTGGCTGAGCTTTCATAATTTCCCATTATCATTTTATAAAAAACTGGCTTCAGATACCTTAAAGAAAGATAATTATCTTAATGTTTATTTCCATCCATGGGAGTTTGCAGAGATTAAAGATGAAGCATTTAGATTGCCTGGTTTTACAGTGAAAAACTCAGGAAAAGATATGGTAAAAAGGTTTGATGAGTTTGTTTCTTGGTTAAAAAGTAAAAACTATTCATTCGGAACATTTCAGGAATTTCAAAAACAAATAGAATCATGAAAATAGCTTTCGATGCCAAACGTTTCTTTCACAACACCTCAGGATTAGGAAATTATTCAAGAGATCTGGTGAAAATTATTGCTCAATATTTTCCTGAAAACGAATACCTTTTACTCAATAAAAATAAATCTGAAAGAGGTTCTGCTATTCTTGAAAATGCTAATGTTCAGTTTGTTGAAACATCAAAAGGAACAATGTCTCGCCAACTCAAAATGGGAAAAGATGCACAAAAGCAAAATGCAGATATTTTCCATGGTTTGTCGGGTGAATTACCTTTAAAATGGGACAAAAAGCCAATCAAAAAAGTGGTAACAATTCACGATTTAATCTTCGTTCGTTATCCTCAATATTACTCTTTTTTTGATCGGAAAATCCACTTGTGGAAGTTCAAAAAAGCCGCTCAAACTGCCGATAAAATCATTGCGATTTCTGAACAGACGAAAAGGGATATTATTGAATATTTAAAAGTTCCTGAAGGTAAAATTGAAGTCATTTATCAAGGTTGTCATCATGCTTTTAAAGAACAGCAATCAGAAGAATTTATTCAACAAACAAAAGAAAAATTCAACCTTCCTGAGAGATTTATTCTTAATGTGGGAACCATTGAAGATCGTAAAAATTTGTTGAATGTTGTAAAAGGCATCGACAAAACAGAAATTCCATTAGTGGTTGTCGGAAGAAAAACAAAATATTACAGTAAAATAGAGCAATACATCAAGAAAAATAAAATGGAGAAACAAGTTCATTTTCTTGAAGGAGTTTCTATGGATGAGCTTGCTGTGATTTACAAATTAGCCGATATTTTTGTCTATCCAAGTTTCTTTGAAGGTTTTGGAATTCCTGTAATTGAAGCTTTATTTTCAAAAACGGTTGCCATTACAAGCAATACAAGTTGTCTTCCTGAAGCGGGAGGAAAAGACTCTGTTTATATTGATCCTAAAAATTATTTAGATATTCAGTCAAAAATAAAATTTTTATGGGCTAATGAGTCGGAAAGAAAACGCCGTGCTGATAAGGGTTTTGAGTTTGTTCAGAAGTTTAATGACGAACCAATTGCCAATGAATTAATGAACCTTTATCAAAAAATTCTGTAGAAAAACCTTTGAAGTTTAAAAATAAGTTCTACATTTGTACCATAAAATTCAACAATGAAACCCAATTTTTTAACACTACATCATTATTATCATCATCTCTGTTAGACGGAATTGATTGATATAAACATGTGTTAAAATCAAAAATATTTAAAACCGTCTGAGTAATAGACGGTTTTTTTGTTTCTAAATTTCTCGGGAATTTCTTTTCAATAATCAGTTTTTATTTACTCAGACTCAATGTAGAAAAAATGAGTAAATTAAAAATTGCAATCCAAAAAAGCGGTCGGCTTTACGAAGATTCTTTACAACTTCTGAAAGACTGTGGTATTTTCGTTAACAACGGAAAAGATCAGCTTAAAGTTTCGGTAGATAACTTTCCAATGGAGATCATGTACCTTCGAAATTCAGATATTCCTCAGTATTTGGAAGATGGTGTGGTAGATATTGCCATCGTTGGGGAGAATCTTTTGGTAGAAAAACAAAAAAAGATCGACATTATTCAGGAGCTTGGATTTTCAAAATGCAGGGTCTCACTTGCTGTTCCTAAAGAAATTGAAACGAATGATTTGAGCTATTTTCAGAATAAAAAGATAGCGACTTCTTATCCGAATACCCTTAAAGAGTTTTTAACGAAAAATAATATCTCTGCGGATATCCACGTTATTTCAGGCTCTGTAGAAATTGCTCCGAATATTGGTTTGGCAGATGGGATTTGTGATATTGTAAGCTCTGGAAGTACCTTATTTAAAAACGGATTAAGAGAAACGGTTACCTTATTGAAATCGGAAGCTGTATTGGCTAAAACACCGAATCTCAATCAGGAAAAAGAACTCATTCTTGAAAAATTCTTATTCAGAATTCAGTCTGTTTTAAAAGCAAAAAATTCAAAATACATTTTGATGAATGTTCCCAATGCAAAGATTGCGGATATTTCTAAAATACTTCCGGTCCTTAAAAGTCCGACGGTTATTCCTTTGGCTGAAGAAGGCTGGAGCAGTATCCATTCTGTGATCAACGAAGACCGATTCTGGGATGTTATTGATGAATTAAAAGAAAATGGAGCACAGGATATTTTAATTATTCCAATCGATAAAATGGTGATTTAATATGAAAATAGATCAATATCCCAATCAGGAAAAGTGGCAGGAACTTACAAAGCGACCAGCTTTTACAAGAGAAGAAATCTCAAAAACAATTAGAGATATTTTCTCAGAAGTAGAAAAAAATGGAGACAAAGCATTGCTTGAATTCAACAAAAAATTTGATTCTGCAGAGGTTGAAAATATCACCGTTTCAATAGAAGAGATTGAAAATTCGAAAAGTTTGGTGAGTCAAGAATTGAAAGAAGCAATTCAACAGGCTAAAGAAAATATTACAAAATTTCACGCTTCTCAACAATCTGACATTGAAAAAATAGAAACAACAAAAGGAGTAGTTTGTTGGCGAGAAAACAGAGCCATTGAAAAAGTAGGAATCTATATTCCGGGAGGAACAGCGCCTTTATTTTCAACTGTTTTAATGTTGGCAATTCCAGCTCAGTTAGCAGGTTGTAAAGAGATTGTATTGTGCAGTCCGCCAGATAAAAATGGAAATATTAATCCTGCGATTCTGTATGCTGCTCAACTTTGTGGTGTTGCAAAAATATGTAAAACAGGCGGGGCGCAAGCGATTGCAGCGATGACGTTGAGAACAGAAAGTATTCCGAATGTTTATAAAATTTTTGGACCTGGAAATCAGTTTGTTGTTGCAGCGAAAGAATATGCTCAAAATTATGGAGTTGCCATTGATATGCCTGCGGGACCAAGTGAAGTTTTAGTGATTGCAGACGAGCAAGCTATTCCCGTATTTTGTGCTGCAGATTTACTTTCACAGGCGGAACATGGAAGTGATAGTCAGGTGATTTTTATATCAACGGATGTAAAAGTTTTCAACGAAACGATTGAAGAAATAGAAAAGCAGGTTAAAGAACTTCCAAGAAATGAGTTTGCTCAACAATCGTTGAATAACAGCCATTTTATTCTTCTTAATACTATTGAAGAAGCCATCGAATTCAGCAATTTATATGCTCCGGAACACCTTATTTTAGCGTTGAATGATTTTGAAAGATATATTCCATCTATTCAAAATGCAGGTTCAGTTTTTCTGGGAAATTATTCATGTGAAAGCGCCGGAGATTATGCAAGCGGAACCAATCACACACTTCCTACCAACGGTTTTGCAAAGAATTACAGCGGCGTTTCTTTAGACAGTTTTGTGAAGAAGATTACTTTTCAACATTTGTCGAAAGAAGGACTTCAAAATTTAGGAAAAACAATAGAAATCATGGCAGCAGCAGAAGGATTAGTTGCTCACAAAAATGCCGTTACCATCCGATTAAATCAATAAAAAATGAAACAATTTACCTTAAATAATTTCGTTCGAAACAACATTTTAGCATTACAGCCTTACATCAGTTTTAGAGATCATAATGAATTCAAAGCACCAATTTTAATGGATGCTAATGAAAGTCCGTTTGGAGAGTTTAACCGTTATCCGGATTCTACTCAGAAAAGGCTTAAAAATAAATTGTCGGAGTTTAAAAATATTTCGTCAAATCAAATTGCTGTTGGAAATGGGAGTGATGAATTGATTGATCTAATTATTAAGATTTTCTGTGAGCCTAAAAAAGACTCGATCCTAATGATGAATCCGTCTTTTGCGATGTACGGATTTTATGCTACTATTAATGAAAACACAGTGGTAAAGCTCGATTTAAACGAAAATTTTCAAATCGAAAAACAACAATTTTTAAAAGTTACGCGAGAAAATCAACCAAAAATATTCTTTTTATGCTCTCCAAATAATCCTACAGGAAACAGTATTCAAGATATTGAATTTTATATTCAAAATTTTGATGGAATTGTTGTTGTAGACGAAGCTTATATTGAATTTTCAGATCAGAAATCGAGTCTTGAACTTCTTGAAAAATATCCTAACCTTATTGTTCTCCAAACGTTTTCAAAAGCTTGGGGAATGGCTGGCGCAAGAGTGGGAATTGCATATGCCAGTGAAGAAATTATTACGTTGATTAATACGGTAAAAGCTCCTTATAATGTCAATTCTTTAAGTCAGGAATTGGTTTTAAATGTGATTGATGATCAATATCAATTCAATCAAAACTTGAATAATATTTTTGAGGAAAGAGAATGGTTAAAAAATGAATTTCAAGATATAAATTGTATTACAAAAGTCTTTCCTACTGATGCCAATTTCTTTTTAATTGAATTTGAAGATGTTGAAAAAGTATATCAAACCCTTTTGGATAAAGAAGTTTTGACAAGCAAAAGAACTCCTCAAATTCCAAATTGCATCAGAATTAATATTGGAAACAGAGAAGAAAACATTCAATTAATTCAGGTTTTAAAGAAGTCTGAAACCTTATAGGTTTTGAAAACCTATAAGGTCTGATAGAATTAAAAAATCAAAAAAATTACAATTATTTAGAAATGAAAAAAGTATTATTCATAGACCGCGACGGAACATTAATTATTGAACCTCCAATAGATTTTCAGGTTGATTCTTTAGAAAAACTGGAGTTTTATCCCGAAGTATTTCAAAATCTTTCAAAAATAGCCAAGGAGTTGGATTATGAATTGGTAATGATTACCAATCAGGATGGTCTGGGGACGGAAAGTTTTCCTTTTGAAGACTTTATTAAACCTCAGGAAAAAATGTTGAAAGCATTTGAAAATGAAGGCATAATTTTCAGTGATATCTTAATTGATAAAAGCTTTGAGCATGAAAATTTACCAACTAGAAAACCGGGAATTGGGATGCTGGGAAAATATATTTATGGAGATTATGATTTACAAAATTCTTATGTAATTGGTGATAGACTTACGGATATTCAATTAGCAGAAAATCTAGGCTCTAAAGCAATTTTCATTAATAAAACGCCAAACGAAAAGGCTGAATTAACTACAGAAAGCTGGACAGAAATATATCAGTTTTTAAAGCAAAAACCAAGAAAAGCGAAAGTTTCAAGAAAGACGAACGAAACACAGATTGAGATTGAAGTTAACCTCGATGGAAAAGGAAATTCTGAGATCTCAACAGGTTTGTATTTCTTTGATCATATGTTGGAACAGATTTCTAAACACGGAAATTTAGACTTAAAAATTAAAGTCGATGGAGATTTACAGGTGGATGAGCACCATACGATTGAAGATACAGGAATTGTGTTTGGAGAAGCAATTCTTCAGGCATTAGGAAAGAAAAAAGGCATTGAAAGATATGGTTTTTTGCTTCCGATGGATGATTGTCTGGCGCAAGTCGCGATAGATTTTGGAGGGAGGCCTTGGCTCGTTTGGGAAGCTGATTTTAATCGAGAAAAGATTGGTGATGTTCCGACTGAAATGTTTTATCACTTCTTTAAATCTTTCACTGATTCTTCTAAATCTAATGTAAATATTAAAGTTGAAGGAGATAACGAACATCACAAAATAGAATCTGTTTTCAAAGCCTTTGCGAAAGCTATAAAAATGGCCGTGAATCAGACCGACAAAAACTTTAATTTGCCCTCAACCAAAGGAAGTCTTTAAATATGATTGCGATTATAAAATACAACGGAGGAAACGTTAATTCCGTGCAAAATGCATTGAATAGATTAGATGTAGAATCAATAATAACAGATGATTTTGAATTAATTCAAAAAGCTGACAAGGTAATTTTTCCGGGAGTTGGTGAAGCTTCTTCTACGATGGAATTATTAAAAGAGAAAAGGTTAGATCAATTAATTCCAACTTTGAAACAACCTGTTTTGGGAATTTGTTTGGGCATGCAACTGATGTGTAAAAACAATGAAGAAGGAAATACTGAAGGATTAGGGATTTTTGATATTAATGTAAAGAAATTCCCATCAAAAGAAATTGTTCCTCACATGGGCTGGAATACAATTTCTGGGCTGAAATCTTCTTTATTTTCAGAGATTAACGATGAAAATGATGTTTATTTTGTACATAGTTATTATTGTGAATTGTCAAAATATACAACTTCTGTATGCGATTATATTTTGCCTTTCAGCGCGTCTTTGCAGAAAGATAATTTTTTTGCAACGCAGTTTCACCCTGAAAAATCAGGAAAGATTGGGGCTGAATTATTACACAACTTTTTAAAACTCTAACGATGAAAATTATTCCCGCTATTGATATTATTGACGGAAAATGTGTCCGTCTTTCAAAAGGTGATTTTAGCACAAAAAAGATCTACAATGAAAATCCTGTAGAAGTTGCGAAAGAGTTTGAAAGCTTTGGAATCCAATTTCTTCATTTGGTTGATTTAGACGGTGCAAAATCTAAGCATATTGTTAATCAAAAAGTACTGGAAAGTATTGCAAAAGAAACGTCTTTATCTATTGATTTTGGAGGTGGTCTGAAAACGTTGGATGATATTGAAATTGCTTTCAATTCTGGTGCAAAACAAATTACGATTGGCAGTATTGCCGTTCAGGATCCTGAATTTTGTTTTGAATTGATTGAAAAATATGGTGCTGATAAAATTATCCTAGGAGCCGATTGTGACAACCGAAAAATAAAAACCTCAGGCTGGCTGGAAAGCAGTGATAAAGAGGTAATTGATTTTATTATTGAATATCAGGAAAAAGGAATTCAACAGGTAATTTGTACAGATATTTCAAAAGATGGAATGTTACAAGGTCCATCAACAGAGCTTTACAAGGAAATGATTGCTAAGACATCAATCCAACTTATTGCAAGTGGTGGAATTTCGTGTATTGAAGATGTAGAAAAAATGAAAGAAATTAGCTGCGCCGGAACTATCATCGGAAAAGCCATTTATGAAGGGAAAATTGAATTAAAAGAACTTCAAAAATTTATCAATTATGCTTAAAAAAAGAATAATTCCTTGTCTGGATATCAAGGATGGAACAACGGTAAAAGGAATTAATTTTGAAGGACTTCGAAATGCTGGAGATCCGATAGAATTAGCGAAAAGATATGAAGAAAGCGGAGCCGACGAATTGGTTTTTCTAGATATTACAGCTACCATTGAAAAGAGAAAAACATTTGTTGAATTGGTGCAAAATATCTCTAAAGAGTTGAGTATTCCTTTCACCGTTGGAGGCGGCATCTCTTCTATTCAGGATGTACAAAAACTCTTGGAAGCAGGCGCTGATAAGATCAGCATCAATTCATCTGCTGTGAATAATCCTCAGTTAATTTCTGATTTGGCTAAGGAATTTGGAAATCAGTGTATTGTTGTGGCGATTGATACTAAATTGATTAATAATTCAGATTGGGTTCATGTAAAAGGTGGGCGAGAAATCACCAATTTAAAAACGATAGATTGGGCAAAGGAAGCCGAGTCTCTAGGGGCTGGTGAAATTTTATTGACATCAATGGATGGCGATGGAACGAAAACGGGCTTTGATATAAGAATAACAAAATTGGTTTCTGAAAATATTAATATTCCTGTGATTGCTTCAGGTGGGGCTGGAAAAATAGAAGATTTTGAAAAGGTTTTCAAAGAAACAAGAGCAACAGGAGCCTTGGCAGCTAGTATTTTTCATTTCGGAGAAGTAAGCATTCAGGAGTTGAAAAAAGAATTAAATAATAAAAAAATTGAAGTAAGATGGTAATAGATTTCAGTAAAACAAACGGATTGGTTCCTGTAATTATTCAGGATAACAGAAGCTTACAAGTCTTGATGTTGGGCTATATGAACGAGGAAGCTTTTGAGAAAACAGAAAAAGAAGGAATTGTTACTTTTTTCAGCCGTTCTAAAAACAGACTTTGGACGAAAGGTGAGGAGTCGGGTAATTTTTTAAAAGTTGAAAATATTCAGATTGATTGTGATAATGATACCATTTTAATTAAAGCTATTCCTAAAAATGTAGTTTGCCACACAGGAAGCTTCAGTTGTTTCGGAGAGAAAGATGCAAAAGGTTTTTTATATGAACTGGAAGATAAAATTTCCCAAAGAATTGATGATAAGGTAGAGTCTTCTTATACCTATTCACTCTTTCAAAGAGGCATTAATAAAGTCGCTCAAAAAGTAGGAGAGGAAGCCGTAGAATTAGTGATTGAGGCTAAAGATAATAATGATGATTTGTTTAAAAATGAAGCTGCAGATTTGTTGTATCATTTTTTAATTTTATTGAAAACGAAAAGTTTTAGTTTAAAAGAAATCGAGGAAATTTTACAAAAACGAAATAAAAACTAAACATATTATTACAACATATTACTATTCAATCGTAATTTATTATAGTTGAAAAAATACTAAGAATAAATTATTCATTTGGATAAAAAGGTATTTTTGTTTCATTTTGAAGTAGTTGAAAAATAGTATTTTTGTCATTAATTATTCTAAATAAAAAGAATGCATTGATGGAAAAAAAGATTATTTGCTTAGGAGGGCTTGTATTCTCCGTAACTGTTTTAGCTCAAAATAAGTCTACCGTTAATGATACGGTGAAGTCTGAGAGGCTAGAAGAAGTAATTGTTTCGGCAACAAGATCTCCTGAAATTGTAAAGAAAACAGCGGCTACAGTTACTATTCTTAAGAGAAAGGATATTGAGCAGCAATCCCTTATTTCTCCAGATCTGAGTAATATTCTAGCTTATCGTGTTCCCGGACTGGCGTTTGGCAATAATCTGACAGGAAATAGAGGGCAAACGTTGAGAGGAAGAAATGTTTTGGTTATGATTGACGGCATTCCTCAATCCAGCCCTTTAAGAAATAACGATAGAGAAATACGGTCAATAGATCCATCAATACTAGAAAGAATAGAGGTCGTAAAAGGTGCAACTTCCATCTATGGAAATGGCGCAGAAGGAGGGATTATTAATTACATCACCTTAAAAAATGCAAGTAATAAACCTATTGCCGGGAAAACAGTTTTCGGCTTTACAAGTCATGACGTTTTTGATAAAAATATGTTTAAATCTGACGGAGGAGCCGGTTACAGAATTTCGCAAAGTTTATATGGTAAACTGGGAAAAGTAGATTATTTGGTGAACGGAACCTTTACCCGAAATGGAGTGAAAATAGATGGAGACGGGCTTGTGCAAAATCCACGGTACGGATTAGGAGAAACCAATGTAAGCAATGCATTTGCCAAAATAGGATATGATCTTAATGAAAATAACAGGTTTGAAATAATGTATAATTATTACTCCAGCCTACAGGATTCAAAATACATTCTTGATCTTGGAAAATACGGAGAAAGACCTTCTGCAGGTAAATTGGGGGAAAGACAAGGTGCAAAGGAAGGAACAAAATACAATCATAACGGATACCTTAAGTATACTAATAAATCTATTTTCCGTAATACATCTTTAAATACAACATTATATTTTCAGGACTTTTATACGATCTATGATTACCGAGATGCGCCTCGTTGGAAAACGGGTGGGCAATCGGCTATTTTAGAAAAAAAGTATGGCTTTCGAGCAGATTTTACTACCGAATTTAAGCAAAATGATAAGGTTACAGGTTCTCTTACCTATGGGGTTGATCTCCTTAATGAAAAAACAAGTCAACCTTTGGTAGATGGAAGGATTTGGGTTCCTGAACTCAATATGATTGCAGCAGCACCTTTCGTGCAGGGAAAATTATTTTTGACACCGGATCTCACCGTAAAAGGCGGATTACGATGGGATGAAATGCATGTGGATGTTCCTAATTATACAACACTTCCATCTGGTAAAGATACAGCAGTAGATGTTCTTGGAGGAAAATTGAGATATAATAACCTCTCTTATAATGTAGGTTTAAGCTACACGGCGATTGATCTTTTTCAACCTTTTACATCCTATTCAAGAGGATTTAATATTTACGATTTGGGACGTGTTTTGAGAGATGCAAAAGATAATACATTAGAGAAGATCAATACAGAGCCTATTGTTGTAGACAGTTACGAGATTGGTTTCAACAGTAAAATAGGAAAATCCATAGACCTGTCTGCGAGTTATTTTTACAATTATTCTAAACTAGGAGCAGATCTGGTTTCTGTAAATGGCTTTTGGGTTCCTCTAAGAGCGCCTCAGTATATCAGTGGAGTAGAAGTTTCTATTGATGTTTATCCAACAAAAAATCTAAATATTGGAGCAAACTATACGTATCAGGAAGGAAAAGTAGATACGGATAGTGACAACAAATATGAAAAATATCTGAGCGGTGTGAGAATAGCTCCTGCTAGACTTAACTCTTATATAAAATGGAATACTAAAAACAACAAGCTTCAAATGGGGCTGTATCATATGTATTCTTTTAAAAGAGACCGTTTTGAAAAGGATGCATCGGGGAAATACCAAGAAGGAGAAGGAGCAGTTACCGATTTTAATCTCTTTAATTTTCAAGGAAGCTATAAGCTAAATACTTTCACCACAGTAGGTTTAGGAATTGAAAATATTTTTAATAAGTCATACTATACTCCAACGGCTCAATTTACTGCAAGAGATGCAGAATACGTGAGGGGGAACGGAAGATATTATACGGTTTCGTTTAGCTTTACATATTAAATGATTGAATGTTGTATTCGTTTTTATGATAAGAAATAATTGATCTTTATTGTTGTATTAAAAAAATGCAGAAGTAAAATAAATAATATTTTAACATCAATAAAAGATTATTTTTACATTGAATTAAAAACAATTACCATGTCAGAAAAAGAAAAGGAAGAAAATCCTCAACCGATAAAAAAAGAGGAAGAAAACACGCAAAGTATTTCTCAGAAAGGCGGTGAGCGTTCGGGGAAAACTATAAATAGTGAAACAGCCAAAGGTGGTACGAGAGGAGGATAAAAATATAGAAGAGCCAATCATTGAGATTAGCTCTTTTTTTGTGAAATTATTTTTCAATTAAAATTTTTCTGACAACCGTCTGACCTTCGGATTTTAATACACCAATATAAGCTCCATTTGCTAAATTTGAAATATTAATCTGAGTCTTATTTTCTTCTTTTATTAATGTATGACCAATCATGTCAGTGATTTCAAAACTGAAATCTTTGCCTTTTTTAGGTAATTCAATGTGTAGAAAATCTTTTGCAGGATTAGGATATATTTTTATAGATTCTAATGTATTCACTGAAAGATTTTTGGTACTTAATGTACTTGCAGTAGTTGCTACGGCAAAGTGTTGAAGTGCTCCCACAGAAGCTTTCCCAACATTGTAAATATATACAGGATCTGTATTGGCAAAAGTATCATTGGAGGTATGTGGATAGGTGCTCCTTAATTTTTCAAAATAACCCGTAATCACTTCTCCTTTTGCTTCAAAAGGCATATAATCGGTATCTTCTGCTTGGTCAATATCCGTCAAAAGAGGAGAATAAAGCCCTGTAAGTGTTACCAATTCCTGAGTAGCAGCAACTCCTGCCGCCGTATTACTAGAGTTTCCTCCCATATCTTCGTCACAAAAAACGGTATTGTTGTTATTTCCCATTTTTCCGCCTACCTGATCCAGATTAAAAACTAATTTTATGTCTAATACTCGGTTGCTTCCTTGATAAGCTACAGTATTTGCGTAGTGTTGGCTTCCTCTTAAACCTTGCTCTTCTCCCGAAAAATGAATAAACTTAATAGAATATTCCGTGGGAACATCTTTTAAAATTCTTGCCGCCTCCAAGATAATTGAGGTTCCGCTTCCGTTGTCATTTACTCCAGGACCATTAATAGTATCAAAATGCCCACAAATAATCACATATTTGTTAGGATATAAGGTTCCTGTTTTGGTAATAACTAAATTTTTAGAACTTGTACTTCCAAAAGTAAAAGGGTCTTCTACAATCTGACTTGCAGAGTATCCGTATGATGCATATTTGTTTTTAAGCCAATTTAGGGCGTTCGCATTATTAGCAGAACCTGTAGTTTTGATTCCAAAATTTGAAAATTCCTGCAGGTTAGTGGTAATATTAGTTTGGGTAACCATATTGGCACGGTCTTGATAAGCTTGAATAAAGCTTTGGGCCTGAAAGTTGTAAATTGACAATGAACATAGAAAAAAGGTAGCTGATTTTATCATTCTGATTGAGTTTATTGCATTTGTGTTAATTTCAAGCAAATGTAGATAATAAAAAAATCCCAAGCAAAAAACTCAGGATCTATTAATCTTACGGGAATGAAATTTATTTTTCAATAATTACTTTTCTTGTAACACTTCCGTTTTCTGTTTTCACTGTACATAAATAAGTTCCATTTACTAAAGTAGAAACATTTATTTTGGTTTGGTTTTCACCTGAAAATAATGAACGTCCACTAGCGTCAGTAATTTCAACATTAAAGGCTTTAATCTTTGTTGGTAATTCTATAGTAAGGACTTCTTTTGCAGGATTAGGATATACTTTTATAGATTCTAGTACTTTTTTTGACGATATATCTTTTACGCTTAAAACTGTAGTTGAAGCAACTGAAAAATGCTGCAATGCTCCAAGGGCAGCCTTTCCAACTTTAAATACATAGCCAGGATCTACATTGGCAAAAGTATCATTTACAGTATGTTCATTATGGCTTTGAGGCGTTTCATAGAACCCTGTAATGATATCTCCATTAGCTTCAAAAGGCATATAATCTGATGAATAGGCATTAGACATTACAGTCTGCAATGGAGAATACAAAGTAGTACAGGTTGCTAGTTGTTGGGTGAAAGATAGGGACGCTGCATTATTTCCTGGCTGCCCGCTTTGGTCACTCTCACATTTTATAGAATTACTTGGATTTGATAATTTGCCACCCACTTGATCTATATTGAAAACCAATCGTATATCTAAATCACGTACTCCGTTTTTAAATACTACATTATTGGCGTAATGATCGCTTCCATATAATCCTTGCTCTTCGCCCGAAAAATGAATAAACTTAATAGAATATTCTGTAGGTACATCTTTTAAAATCCTTGCTGCTTCTAAGATAATAGATGTTCCACTTCCGTTATCACTTACTCCAGGACCTACAATGGTGTCGTAATGCCCACAGATAATAACGTATTTATTAGGATAAACAGTTCCTGTTTTGGTAATGATCAGATTTTTAGAACTGAGACCTCCTGCTGTAAAAGGATCTTCTTCCATCTGGGTTACTGTATAGCCATAAGAAAGATACTTATTCTTTATCCAGTTAAAAGCATTCGTATTGGCTAGAGAACCTGTCGTTTTCACCCCCAAATTTCCAAAATCTTGCAAATTTGTGGTGATATTGGTTTGAGTAATCAGGTTGGCTCTGTCTTGATAAGCCTGAATAAAACTTTGAGCCTGTAAACTGTAAGTTGATAATGAAAGGAGTAGAAGAGTAGATAATTTTTTCACTTTTAAATAAAGTTTTATATATTTAATAATATAGCAAATGTAGATAATAAAAAAATCCCGAGCAAAAAACTCGGGATTTATATTGATAACAAAAAATTTTACATTATTTTACTTGATCTACAACAGCTTTGAAAGCTTCAGGATAGTTCATAGCTAAGTCAGCTAAAACTTTTCTGTTAAGCTCGATGTTGTTCTTTTTAAGAGCTCCCATAAACTGAGAGTAAGACATTCCGTGCTCTCTAGCTCCTGCGTTGATACGCATGATCCAAAGTGATCTGAAATTTCTCTTTTTCTCTTTTCTACCACGGTAAGCATATTGCATTGCTTTTTCCACGGCATTTTTAGCTACAGTCCAAACGTTCTTTCTTCTACCGAAAAAACCTTTAGCTTGCTTAATAATTTTCTTTCTGCGAGCTCTTGAAGCTACGGCATTTACTGATCTAGGCATAATTTAAATTGTTTTTTTGAAAAGGGCGGTAAACTATTTCATTACACTTATCTGCACCATTTCAGGGTTAAAATATTGAATTGTTATTCTTATAAACCGAATAAGGATTATAAAAACTACTGAATTGCTAATTGACGCTTAACGCTCTTTTCGTCCACTTTTGCAACATAAGAAGTTTGCGTAAGATTTCTCTTTTGCTTAGTTTCCTTTTTTGTCAAGATGTGGCTTTTGAAAGCATTTTTTCTTTTAATCTTACCAGTTCCGGTAAGTTTAAAACGCTTCTTAGCACCTGATTTCGTTTTTAATTTTGGCATTTTTTTGCTTTTTATTGTTTTGTTATCAATATCTCTATAGATTACCCCTAAAGGTTATTAGGAATAATAGGCTGCAAAATTACGAAAAAAATATGATACCTGAAAGGAAAATTTAGGCTGTGAGAGGGAAGAGTTGTAAAGTTTATTGCCTAAAGCAAAAACTACGAGAAACAAGAATTGCTCGTAGTTTTTTAATGTATGTAAATTAAATTATGATGTAAAAAACTCTAAAAGGTCTTTATTAATTGTTGCAGCTTCAGTAGTTGGCATCCCGTGAGGAAAACCTGGATACGTAATAAGTTTACCGTTTTTCAATAATTTAATTGATTTTAATGCTGCATTTTGATAAGGTACAATCTGGTCGTCTTCTCCATGCAATACCAAAACAGGAATGTCAACGGATTGCAAATCTTCTCTGAAATCAGTTTCAGAAAACGCTTTGATACCATCATAATGAGCAACAATACCTCCCATCATTCCTTGTCTCCACCAGTTTCTCTGGACTCCTTCTTTTACAACAGCACCTTCTCTGTTATACCCGTAGAAAGGGATAGTCAAATCGATGTAAAACTGTTGTCTGTTGTTTAATGTTTGTTCTCTGATACCGTCAAAAACTTCCATTGGAACACCGTCAGGATTACTTTCACTTTTCACCATAATTGGTGGAACAGCACTAATCAATACTGCTTTTTTTGCTCTGCCATTTGCGTATTTGTTAACATAACGGATTACTTCACCACCACCTGTTGAGTGGCCAATGTGAATAACATCTTTCAGATCAAGAAATTCTACCAATTCAGCTGCATCAGAAGCGTACTGCTCAATAGTGTGATTGTATATATTCTGGCTTGAACGTCCATGACCTCTTCTGTCGTGAGTGATTACCCTAAAGCCTTTCTGCAAGAAAAAAATCACTTGTGCATCCCAATCATCTGATGATAAAGGCCATCCGTGGTGAAACATTAATGTTGGTCCTTCTCCTTGATCTTTATAGTAAATTTCTGTTCCGTCTTTTAATTTTAGTGCGCTCATTGTTTTGTTTTTTATGTTATTAATTAATATTTAAATAATTTTCTTTGTTATTTCTAAAGCAAATGTAGAGCTAAACTTTTCATGCGAAATTGATGTATGATAAATTTTAATGATTAATTAATAAGTATCATAAATTTTATAAAATAATGAAAGAAAATTTATTATTTATTTAACTACTTTAATAAAAAGTATAATTTCTCATTTTAATAATGAATGTGATAAGCTGATAAAAAATGAGATTAAATATTTAGGATATACAAGTGGATTTAAGCACAAGAATTCTTTAAAAAAAAGTCTTTCCAGATTATTTTCAATTTGATGCTTGGATCTTTTCAGGATGGTAAATTTGATGGATATAAATTTAAAAGAAGGAATAATTTCAATAAACAAAAAAAACCTCAAATTGCTTTGAGGTTTATATTTTAAAGAATAGATTTAAAATCTACTTAAATTATTTTGCTGGTTTTTTAGGACTCATCATCATAATCATTCTTTTTCCTTCCAGTTTAGGCAACTGATCTACTTTTCCAACGTGCTCTAATTCCTGAGCTAGTTTTAGAAGTAAGATTTCTCCCTGATCTTTAAAGATAATCGAACGTCCTTTAAAAAATACGTAGGTTTTCAATTTTGAACCTTCTTCTAAGAATTTTTCAGCGTGCTTTCTTTTAAACTCATAATCATGGTCATCAGTCTGAGGTCCGAAACGGATCTCCTTTACTACCACTTTTACTTGTTTAGCTTTAAGCTCTTTCTGTTTTTTCTTTTGCTCATATAAGAATTTTTTATATTCTAATATTCTTGCAATAAACGGTTCTGCCTTATCAGAAATTACCACAAGATCCAATTCCTGCTCTGCAGCAAATTGTCTTGCTTTATCAATTGGATAAATTCCCGGCTCTACGTTATCGCCCACTAAACGAAGCTCTCTCACACGAATTTTATCGTTGATCAAGTGTAAGTCCTCCTGTACAGGACGTCTTTGTGGGCCCCTGTTGTTAAATCTTTGTGCTATTGTATTAAATTTTATTGGTTAACTTTCTATTTAGCAATAATTATATTGCTGCTTCTTTCTTAAAATAATTGACGAAATCTTCCATATTCATCACTCCAAGATCTCCTTCTCCACGTCTTCTTATAGAAATCGTTCCATCTTTCTCTTCATTCTCTCCTACAACCAGCATGAATGGGATCTTGTTTAATTCTGCATCACGGATCTTTTTACCCGTTTTCTCATTTCTGTCATCAATCTGACCGCTAATATCGTGATTTTCTAAAAATTGTGAAACTTTTTTCGCATAATCTACATATTTTTCACTGATTGGTAGAATAATGAACTGATCAGGGCTTAACCATAATGGGAAATCTCCTGCAGTATTTTCTAATAAAATCGCGATAAAACGTTCCATAGACCCAAATGGTGCTCTGTGAATCATTACCGGTCTGTGTTTTTCATTGTCACTTCCGATATAGTGAAGATCAAATCTTTCCGGTAAGTTATAATCTACCTGAATAGTTCCTAACTGCCATTTTCTTCCTAAAGCATCTTTCACCATGAAATCTAGCTTAGGACCATAAAATGCAGCTTCTCCGTATTCTATAACTGTTTTTAGTCCTTTTTTCTCTGCTGCGTTAATAATCGCACTTTCGGCTTTTTCCCAATTCTCATCAGAACCGATATATTTTTCTTTGTTATCAGGATCTCTTAAAGAAACCTGAGTTACAAAATCTTCAAATCCTAAAGATTTAAATACATAAAGTGTTAAGTCAATTACCTTTTCAAATTCTTCTAAAAGCTGATCCGGAGTACAGAAAAGGTGAGCATCATCCTGAGTAAACCCACGAACTCTTGTTAAGCCATGAAGTTCTCCACTTTGCTCATATCTGTAAACCGTTCCGAATTCTGCATATCTTTTTGGAAGATCTCTGTAGCTCCATTGTGAAGTTTTATAAATTTCACAGTGGTGAGGGCAGTTCATTGGCTTCAGTAAGAATTCTTCTCCTTCATTTGGAGTTTTAATCGGCTGAAAGCTGTCTGCTCCATATTTATCCCAGTGACCAGAAGTTACATATAGTTCTTTTGAACCAATATGTGGAGACATTACGAATTCGTAACCTCCTTTTTTCTGAGCAACAGAAAGGAAATTTTCTAATTTTCTTCTTAAAGCAGTTCCCTTTGGCAACCAAAGTGGTAAACCGGCACCTACTTTTTCAGAAAATGCAAAAATACCTAATTCTTTACCTAATTTTCTATGATCTCTTCTTTTAGCTTCTTCTAATCTTTCAAGATGTTCAGTAAGATCTTTCTGTTTAGGGAAAGAAATACCATACACTCTTGTTAATTGAGGATTCTTCTCATTTCCTCTCCAATAAGCTCCTGCTGCATTTAAAATCTTCATCGCTTTCACAATTCCTGTATTAGGAATGTGCCCTCCACGACATAAATCTGTGAAATCATCGTGAGTTACAAATGTGATTTCTCCATCATTAAGATTAGAAATCAACTCAACTTTGTAAGGATTATCTGCAAACGTTTTCAACGCTTCTTCTTTAGATACAGGGTATAATGAGAATGTTGAAGCTTTTTTAGCATTTTCTAATACTTTCTTCTCAATCTTCTCAAAATCTTTTTCGGATAAACTTTCGTCTCCAAAATCTACATCATAATAGAATCCACTTTCGATTGCCGGACCAATTGTCAACTTAGCTTGAGGATAAAATTCCATAATCGCCTGCGCCAAAAGGTGAGCAGAAGAATGCCAGAATGCTTTCTTTCCAAGATCGTCATTCCAGGTTAACAATTGTACCGTAGAATCCGTGGTTATAGGTGTGGTGATCTCTACTTGTTTGTCATTAACAATTGCGGAAATGGTGTTTCTAGCCAATCCCTCGCTTATAGATTTTGCCACATCTAAAGGAGTAACTGCTCCTTCAAATTCGTTGACACTATTGTCTGGAAGTGTAATTTTTATCATTGTTTACTAAGAAATTTTAAGTTGCAAAAATACGCATTTTTTATTTAAAAAGGTATATTAACGTATATTTGAATTAAAGAATTAATACAAAACCATGAAAAGTATCCTCACATTTTTTATTCTTCTATTTTTCACTCTCTCTTTTTCTCAAAAAAATACCTCGAAATTTTCGGTGTCTTACCATAAGAATATAGAGACTTATTTCCTTGCTGAAATCCTTTCGGCAGACCATAGAAAAGCTAATAAAGGTTTTGAACTTTTTAAAATTAAGGAATGTTCTACCTATCAACCTATTGTGAAAAAAGCATTGGAGAAGTATGGTCATTTAAAGAACTCTAATATAGCATATTTAACTGCAAAAATTAATGACACATTATTAGAAAAATATGGCATTGGAAATGATGTAATGATGAAGCCTCTTTTATCCCATAAAGAATTTCCGTTGAAAGGATGGGCTGAATCATATGCTTTTGAAAGAAATACATTAACTAAAGAGCAAAATGAAGAGGTGACTTCTCTCATTAAAAATTATATTGCTGAGCTTGAACGTTTCTATGATAAAGAAAAGATAGGGGGATTCTTTAAAGAAAACAAAGCATTTTATGAAGGTGGAATAGCAGAATACAGCAAGCAAATCCCTGTAAATTTCACTTCTGCTATGGAACAGTTTTATGGAGAAGGTTTTCAGGAATACATCGTTCTTATCTCGCCGATGATGATGTGGCCTATTGATGATAATGAAGGACGTGGAATAGGTGCTGATGTGCAGCATAAATTAGGAAATAAAAGTATTTATGAAATTGCAAGTCCATTCATGAGAGTAGAGCAGCCGGGGTATTTTGGCTATGATAATCAATTTCAGGCGAGGTTTTTAACCGTTCATGAATTTGGACATTCATTTGTGAATAAAGAAGTCTATAGGTATAAAAAACAAATGGAAAAGTTTAAAGATTTATTCGAAAAATCAAATTTAAAAGAGATTATGACCAAAACAAATGGAGTAGCAGATTATCAGACGTGCGTGGTAGAGCATTTAGTGAGATTGGGTGAAATTCAGACCGCAAAAATTCAACATGATGAAGAACGCGCCAAAAAATTGGAAGAGTATCATCTTAAAAATTACTTCATCTTTTTACCTCAGTTAGAAGAAAAAATAAAAGAATACAATGCTAATAGGGCTCAATATAAGACATTCGGAGATTTTGTGCCGGAGCTTATAAAAGTTTTTGAAAATTCTAACATAGAATATATTAATAAAGAACTTAATGTCATCAAAAAAATAAGATAACTAAAGTTTTAAATACAACATACACTAATGACTCATTTTAATATCGATTTACACTGCGACTTATTATATTATCTATTAAAGGAAAACTCAAAACCAAATGATAAAGAAGTAAGATGCGCATTACCACACTTAAAAGAAGGAAATGTAAAGCTTCAGGTAATGGCAATTTATGCCGCTACAGCAAAGAATAGTACAGAAGAAGGAATTCTGCAAAGTGAAATTTTCGCAGATCTATTGAATACCGATGATTTTTTTCTTTTTAAAGATGAAAATGATATACCTAATGATAATAGAGTAGGTATTCTTGCTGCTATTGAAAATGCATCGTCATTTTGTGAAGAGGAAATGAATCTGGATATAGGATTTAAAAACCTTGAAACGATTATTAAAAATACCCAAAAAGTATTGTATCTAGGGATTACTCATCATTCTGAAAATCGTTTCGGAGGCGGAAATAATTCTGAAACAGGCTTAAAAGAAGATGGAAAAGTACTTATTGATTATCTGGCTGATAAGAAAATTGCGATTGATTTGGCTCATACAAGTGATCAATTAGCCTATGATATCCTGAATTATATTGATCAGAGAAATTACAAGATATCCATTCTTGCGAGCCATTCTAATTATAGAAACGTATACAAAAACAACAGAAATCTTCCCGATGAATTGGTAAAAGAAGTGATTAAAAGAAAAGGGTTAATCGGGCTTAACTTCATTAAAGATTATATTGATCTTCAACATCCGGAAAGATTCTATGAACACATTCAGTACGGTTTAGATTTGGGTGCTGAAGATTGTATTGCATATGGAGCAGATTTTTTCTTTGATGCTGAACATCCAGATCAATCCCGCTATCCTTTTTTCTTTGAAGAGTTTAAAGATGCCACAAAATACAATTCCATCAATAAAAGAGTAGCAGAAGATTTTTCCCCTGTAATTATGGAAAAGATCAGCCATAAAAATGCAGTAAATTTTATCACAAGATTGTGGATCTAAATGTATTAAATGGCAGTAATAAATTCTAAACTGCCATTTAGTTTCTTTTTTTATATTTCACTTTTCGTTTAATAATTTCTATAACATCTACATTTTGAACTTTAGATTGTACCCATCCATGAATATCGATGTAGAAAAGTGATCTTCTATAATATTCATTTTTAGAAAAAATGCTCAGTTTTTTATCAAAATTTTCAAAGGCCTCTTGTCTTTTATTTAAAACTAAATTATTCAAGTTTTTGAAAAAGTCGATACTTTCAAAATGAAATGCTTCCGGTTTTTTCATTTTATGGGTAAACTTCAACGTCGCTTTTATAAATTCATCATAATCTTCATCGTTTCCTGATTCGTGTTTCGACATTAAGATCAGGATTCGGGTATGAAACAATAGATCTTCCTGTACCATTCCTTTAGATTCAATGATTTTCTTAGAGTATTCCAAAGATTCATTATATTTCTTACTTCCAAAAAGCATGGCTGCTATTTTAATATAGAAAATCATAAAATGATGTTCATCAATTTTATCCCGAAGTTTTTCCATCTTCATTTCTATTTCAGGAATAAGCTTGGTTCCTGTGAAAAATTCACCTTTTATAAAGTGAATATTCATCAACGTATTATAATGCGTTAAGAAAATAAGAGATTGTAAGTTTTCATTCTGGGCAAAACTTTGAGAATTTACCATTTTATTGAAATTCCCGAAATGCTTTTCTAGAATATCAATATTACCATAAAGGAAAAGAATCTTAAGCAAATAGGTGTTTCCTTTGATATACCAAACGGGATGACTGGCAATCATTTCAGGGTTTTGATGGAATAATTCCACCCATTGAAAGGCGTATTTCAACGTATACTTATAATCCTGTAGCAGCTGATTTTTCCATACATGTGCTTTGTAATACCATAATTTCTCTGTGAAATTAAGCTTAAAAGGCTTTATGTTTTTGATTTGTGAATTAAATATATCCAAAATTTCCTTTCGCCCTTCATCATTTTTTACATAGCCATGCGTAAGCATTTCACTATAAAGCTTTAATGAAAGATTAGAAAGTTGTGTTGTATATTGATTTTGCTTACTTACCGCGTTAGATTGCTTAATTAATTCTTCTGCTCTTCCGGCAATACTTCGTGTAATGAATTGTGATTCAATCACTTTTTCTAAGTCAATAATTTCTGAGGCGATGCTTTTTTCATCTAATTCCAGGGCATACTGTTTGGTTTTATCTAATATTTTTAAAGCTTGCTTATAAAGGCCTTTTTGATAAAGAATATTGGCAAAATCCAACTGTTCCCTAAGTTGAATTCGATAGTTCTGATGACTGGGATTCATACGAAGACTTACCAAAAGCTGTTTGTAAAGATGGGCTTTGAGGTTAGAAAGCTGCTGTTTCGTAGATATCTTTTTTTGAAGAATAATGTTTTCATCATATTCATTCATTTTATCCAATTCTGAAAAAAGAAGCAAAAATTTTGCATCTATATTGATTCCCAAGCGGTTCACATAGAGTTTAAATTGTCGTTTTTCGGAGGTTGTCAAAGATTTAATAAGTACAAATAAAAAATCTTTTTGTAATTCTGCCATTGTAAATTTTAAGAATATAAGTGTTTGATTATCATTTTATTGATGTTTATTCTTGGCTGATTGAATATTGTATTTTTTAATAAATATGAAAATGAAAAAATAATTCAATCTTTAGTTTTGAATCAAAATTAAGTAAAAACTTTATTATGAATTCCGAAAAAATTGAAATTTTTGATACGACGTTGAGAGATGGTGAGCAGGTTCCTGGATGTAAGCTTAATACAGAGCAAAAATTAACCATTGCGGAGAGGCTTGATGAATTAGGAATTGATATAATTGAAGCAGGATTTCCGGTTTCTAGTCCGGGAGATTTTCATTCTGTTTCTGAAATTTCAAAATTGGTAAAAAATGCTAAGGTTTGCGGATTAACAAGAGCTAATAAAAAAGATATAGAAATAGCTGCGGAAGCTCTAAAATATGCAAAAAGACCAAGAATCCATACCGGAATAGGAACTTCAGATTCTCATATTAAATATAAATTCAATTCTACAAGAGAAGACATTATAGAGCGGGCTGTTGATGCGGTGAAATACGCCAAAAGCTTTGTTGAAGATGTAGAGTTTTATGCAGAAGATGCGGGAAGAACAGATAATGATTATTTGGCAAAAGTATGTGAAGAAGTAATTAAGGCCGGAGCAACGGTTCTTAATATTCCTGATACTACAGGCTATTGCCTTCCCGAAGAATATGGTGCTAAGATTAAATATTTAAAAGAAAATGTAAAAGGTATTGATAAGGCTGTATTGTCTTGTCACTGCCACAATGATTTAGGATTGGCGACAGCTAATTCAATTTCGGGTGTTGTGAATGGAGCCCGACAAATTGAATGCACCATTAACGGGCTTGGAGAAAGAGCTGGAAACACAGCGCTGGAAGAAGTTGTCATGATTCTAAAACAGCATACAGATTTGAATTTACATACAGATGTCAATTCAAAAATGCTTAACAAGATGAGTACTTTAGTTTCGGATTTGATGGGTGTATTCGTTCAGCCTAATAAGGCCATTGTGGGAGCTAATGCTTTTGCTCACAGCTCAGGAATTCATCAGGATGGTGTTATTAAAAATAGAGAAACCTATGAAATCATTAATCCTGAAGATGTAGGTATTAATGAATCTTCCATTATTCTTACTGCCAGAAGCGGGCGTTCAGCATTGGCCTATCGTTTTAAGCATATTGGTTTTGATGTTACTAAAAATGAACTGGATTTTTTATATCATGAATTTTTAAAAGCTGCCGATATGAAAAAGGAAATAGATAATGAAGATCTTCATATGATGATGACTGCTTTTAGCAGAAAAATAGGATAGGAGAGTTTCAAATCAAATATATCAAAAATGAACAATAATAAAAATACACTCTTTGATAAAGTATGGGATGCCCATGTTGTAGAAACAATTCCGGACGGCCCACAAATTATATATATTGATAAGCATTTAATTCATGAAGTGACAAGTCCACAGGCTTTTGCCGAACTGGAAGCCAGAAATCTTGAAGTATTCAGGCCTAAGCAAATTGTGGCTACAGCAGATCATAACGTTCCTACATTGCATCAAGAACTACCCATAGAAGATGAGTTATCAAGAAATCAGGTAGAGCATCTAACAGAAAATTGTAAGAAAAATAATATTGAATTGTTTGGTCTGGGTCACCAGTATCAAGGGATTGTACATATTATTGCCCCAGAATTAGGAATTACCCAGCCCGGAATGAGTATTGTTTGTGGTGACAGTCATACTTCTACGCACGGTGCTTTTGGATCAATTGCATTTGGAATTGGTACAAGTCAGGTAGCGCAGGTCTTTGCAAGTCAGTGTTTGTTGCTTAATAAACCTAAATCAATGAGAATAACAGTGAATGGGAAGTTGAAAAGCAACGTTCAGCCCAAAGATGTTATTCTTTATATTATTTCTAAAGTTGGAACGAATGGTGGAACAGGTTATTTCTGTGAATATGCCGGACAGGTTTTTGAAGAAATGTCTATGGAAGGAAGAATGACCGTTTGTAATATGAGTATTGAAATGGGAGCGAGAGGAGGAATGATTGCTCCGGATGATACCACTTTTGCATATATAAAAGGAAAAACTTTTGCACCCAAAGGGCAGGAATGGGAAGATAAATTAGTCTATTGGAAGACGTTGAAAACAGAATCTGATGCTACTTTTGATGAAGAATTTACGTTTGATGCTTCGGATATACAGCCTATGGTCACTTATGGAACTAACCCCGGAATGGGAATTCCATTGCATGAAGTGATTCCTGCGCCTCAAAATGAATCAGAAGAAAAAGCGTTGCAATATATGGGGTTAAAGGCCGGTCAATCTCTTTCAGATATTCATGTGAATTATGTATTTATAGGAAGTTGTACCAATGCTAGAATTGAAGATTTTAGATCGGCAGCAGAATATATTAAAGGAAAAAATAAATCTCAGGATGTAAAGGCTTTAATTGTTCCAGGATCTCAATTGGTTGTAAAACAATTGTATGAAGAAGGGCTAGATAAAATATTTAATGACGCAGGATTTCAGATCAGACAACCCGGATGCTCAGCTTGTTTAGCTATGAATGATGATAAAATCCCAGAAGGTGAATACTGTGTTTCAACATCTAACCGAAACTTTGAAGGCAGGCAAGGGCAGGGTTCCAGAACAATTTTGGCAAGTCCGTTAACCGCAGCGAAAGTTGCGATTGAAGGAAGAATTTCAGTCTTTGAAAATTTAAATTAAGAAATAACAATACAAACAAATAATGAGAGAGGATGTTGCTTTTGTAAATGTTGAGTTATCATATTCTCAAAAGCAGCTTTTATTTTAAATTATTTACGATATAACAATGCAAAAACTAACTATAATACAATCGCGTGCTGTACCAATGCCGGTAGAAAATATAGACACAGATCAAATTATTCCGGCAAGATTTTTAAAAAGCATTGATAAAAAAGGCTTTGGAGATAATCTTTTCAGAGATTGGAGATACAACGTTCATACAAATGAACCAAATTCTGATTTTGTTTTAAATAACCCAAAATATAGCGGAGAGGTTCTTGTTGCAGGAAATAATTTTGGATGTGGAAGCAGCCGTGAACATGCGGCATGGTCTTTGACAGATTATGGTTTCAAAGTAGTAGTGTCAAGTTTTTTTGCTGATATTTTTAAAGGAAATGCTTTGAATAATGGGTTACTTCCTGTAAAAGTTTCAGATGAATTTTTAAAAGAGATTTTAAATGAAATCACCGAAAATCCTGAAAGTGAGATTGCTGTTGATGTAGAAAAGCAAATAATCACTTTTAATGGTAAAACAGAAAAATTTGAACTTGATTCTTATAAAAAAATATGCCTTTTAAATGGCTATGATGATATTGATTTTTTAATCAGCAAAAAACAGGTGATACAAGAATTTGAACTAAAAACACAAAAATATGGATACTAATTATTTTAAAATCGCGGTGCTTCCCGGAGATGGAGTGGGCCCTGAAGTTACCGATGAGAGTGTGAAAATATTGAAAACTATTGGTAGTTTATTCAATTATAATTTCGATTTCAAATACGGAATTATAGGTGCTGAAGCTATTTTTCAAACGGGAAATCCGCTGCCGGAAGATACGCTTGAGCTCTGTAAACATTCTGATGCAGTTCTATTCGGTGCCATTGGAGATCCTTCATTTGATAACAATCCAGATGCTAAAGTAAGACCTGAACAAGGGCTTTTAAGACTTCGTAAAGAGCTAGGGCTTTTTGCAAATATCAGGCCTTTGAAAACATATTCTTCACTCGTCTCAAAAAGTCCACTAAAAAAAGAAATTATTGAAGGAACTGATATTCAGATTTACAGAGAATTGATTAGCGGAATTTATTTTGGCGAAAAATATACTGAGGAAGACGGGTCTTATGCTTACGATGTTTGCAGATATAGCAGAGAAGATATTGTTCAGATTGCTCATCTCGCATTTCAGGATGCACAGAAGCGCAGAAAAAAAGTGACTCTTATTGATAAAGCTAATGTATTGGATACTTCAAGGCTATGGAGAAAAGTATGTAAGGAAATCGCGAAAGAATATCCTGATGTTGCATTAGATTTTATGTTTGTAGATAATGCGGCGATGCAGTTGATTCTTAATCCAAAGCAGTTTGATGTTATTTTAACGGAGAATATGTTTGGAGATATTATTTCTGATGAAGCCAGTGTTATTGGAGGGTCAATAGGATTATTGCCGTCGGCTTCCATTGGGGATTCAAATGCTTTATTCGAGCCAATCCACGGATCTTATCCTCAGGCAAAAGGAAAAGGAATTGCAAATCCTATTGCTTCTATTTTGAGTGCGGCTATGATGTTAGATCATTTGAGATTAGAAGATGCGGCTCGTAAATTAAGAGAATCTGTAGAGCATGCTATCGAAAATAAATATGTAACTGCAGATCTTAATTCTGAACAGTCTTATTCAACCAGTGAAGTGGGAGATTTTATTGTAGATTATATTAAATATTCAGAAAAAACATATTACAATTTTGAGAATGTGAGAATAGGAAAGTCCACTATTGTATAGTATACTATAAGTTTGATATTATTTTTTTTTTATAAAAGTCTGCCTCTTTCGAAGCAGACTTTTAATTTTTTTATTGATCTGTATTGTCCGTTTTTCCGGATTTATTTTTAGAAGCTTTTTGAATGTCTTCCTTTTCAATATCCGGCGGGCTGGTCTTTTTTGATGAAGCAGGAATATCAGGGAAATCCTGATTTTGCTTTTTCGCTTCTGCAGAATTCGTAGATTCTTTCTTTTTGTTATTGTCTTTTGAATTACTCATAGCTTTCAATTTTTTAAAGTCTCGCAATACCGAGTTGACCGTATTGTCTTCTATAGTATAGTTCAAAGCCTTTGCCAAAATGAAAATATGATGAAATTTCTATAATCAAATAACAGAATTAACCTCCGGTCTTTCCGGATTTATTGGTTGTAGAATTTTGACTATTTTCTTTTTCAACCTCTTTTGTCTTTTTAGATAAAGAAGAAGTGTCTAAATCTTTATCAGCTTGTATTTCTGATGATTTACCTTTGTTGTTTTCTTTTGGATCCATAGTTTTTGTTTTAGATTCCTAAGATACCAATTTTCCCGGTCTTATCTTCTATAGGGTAATTTAAAGCTTTTGCCAAAACGAAAATGTGCTGAAATTTCTATAATCAAATAACACGATTAACCTCCGTTCTTTCCGGATTTATTGGTTGTAGAATTTTGACTATTCTCTTTTTCAGCTTCTTTTGTCTTTTTAGATAAAGAAGAAGTGTCTAAATCTTTATCAGCTTGTATTTCTGATGATTTACCTTTGTTGATTTCTTTTGGATCCATGGTTTTTATTTTAGAGTCCTAAGGTACCAATTTTTCCGGTCTTATCTTCAATGGTGTAATTCAATGCTTTTGCCAGCACGAAGATATTATTCAGGTTTTCTATTAATTGCTGATGTCCTTCGTTTCTTAGCTTATTTTGATCAATAGAATTAATAGCTACATCTTTAGCTTTTTGAGTTACATTTTTAATGTCTTTCTCAGAGATTCTATTGAAAAAAGAATCATCCAGAGACTGTATTTCTACACTGGGTGTGATTCTTATATCAGCATTTGGCAATTCTGTAATAATCAATTTTTTGTTGATAGAATCTACCTCCATTTTCATTTTGTTTAAGTCGTAAGAAACTTGCGCATTGGTTTTCGTATACGTAATGATACTATTGCTAGAAACTTCGCTTCCGAACACTTCATAACCCATCTTGGTTTTTTGCATGCTTGAAACATTTTGCTCCAAAACCACCATTTTATTCATCTTAGAAATTTGGTTGGTCAGGATATAATAATCTGATTTCTCCGTTTTACCTCCAAGATTAAAACAAGATTTAAGGCTAAAAAACAGGACTAACATGATGAGTATTCCTGCTAAAAATGGGATAATAATTCTAATATTTTTCAAATCTATTTTTTAAATATTTCTTTAATCACAGATTGGTCGTCTTTATTTAAAATTTCAACCAAATCTCTTTCTATGTAGCCTGTTGAAGGCATTTCTATAATCCTTCCAATTTCCTTGCCATATCTTTCAACAATAATGGTTGGGACTTTTTGGATATTATATAAGCCCTCTTCACCAGAAGGAGATTCTTTCTTGCGGTTTACTGCAATAACGGTTATTTTACCTTCAGGATATTTTGCAGCCTCTAAAACTTTCATCAATCTTGGAAAGTCTCTGTGGCTGTCTTCGCACCAGGTTCCGATAAAAGCAGTGATATTATAAGATCCTAATTTATCTTTTTTAAGTTCACTAATCGCTTTTTGATCAACAGCATATTCATCATGCTCTTTTACATACCAATCTGCATAAGGAGCTTTTGTGAATTGCTCTTTGGTTTGAGGTCCTAAAAGCATTTTACCATCTTTTGTAGACTCAACTTCGCGGTTCACCACTACTTTTTGAGCGCTGAACTGCTGGGTTGCCAAAACTACGCAAGAAATGGTAACAACATTTGTGATTATTTTTTTCATATTATTTTTCGATAATTGTCTTAAGATCGGCAGGAGAATAATATTTGTTTTTCAATACTTTATGATCTGCCTGTCTGTATACATTGAATTTTTCTCCAGATTTTTCATAGAAAGATTCTACTTCTTTTTCTTTATAGAACTCAACTGTTTCATTGGCTTGCTCTTCATTATCACAAGCTTTAGACATGTTAGAACGCTGAACTTCGTTGAATAGCTCTACAAATTTATCTCCAAGTCCGAATTCTAGAACAGCACCACTTAAAACATATTGCAAGTCACAAAGAGCATCAGCAATCTCTACGATATCATTATCTGCAATAGCTTGTTTTAATTCGTTTAATTCTTCTTGTAAAAGCTCAACTCTAAGATTGCATCTTTCCGGAGAAGGGATTTGTGGGGTATCTAAAATAGGTGCTTTGAAAGTAGTATGGAATTCTGCTACTTGGTTCAGACTATCAATTTTTTCCATGAAATTTTAAATTTAGAGCAAATATAATGATTGATGATAAATTTTGTATGCTATACAATGTAAAATATATAAACGAGTTTTTAAAAAAAATCATAATATTTCATTTACCTAGTAATACTATTGAAAATAAATTAATATATAAAAATATATTAACGGTAAATATTTGTTAATTAATTATATTTTAATTAAAATTTTAAATCAAAAAATAAATTCAATTAACTATTAAAACATGAGTAATATTTTAATAGTTAATTTAAATTGACATAAGTATTGGGATTATGTTTAAAATTATAAATTTAGACCACTGTAATTAATTATATTTTTTTAAAACTAATGTAACCAAAAAACAAACATATGCAATCTGAAATTTTATTTGACGTTTCTTTTTTTGATCGTATAAAAAAAGAATATTTTGAACTTCAAGAATCTCAGCTTTCCCTTAAAGAATTACTTTCTCCAGAAATTGCCTCTGAGATATTTTATAGAAAATTTGCTCCACATCCTCAAAGTAAGGATTTAAAAAAAGATATTCAAAGCTTTGGTGAAGAACATAATATGTCACTACCAAATTTTCAGGAATATATCAATTTTTCTTTATTATTTTATCCAAGGGGTTCTTATGATGAAGTGCTCTGTATTGCTAAAAATAATTTTTTCGATTTTTATTTGAACGATACTTTAGGTCGTGATATTTTTAAGTTTCTTTCAAAAGAAGAACAAGAAAAAGCAACAATGTTTATTAATAATATAAGCGGTCTAGATGAAACTTTGAGCGGTATTGTAAACCCGGATTCTCTAGAACTACTGTTTATCGAGTTATTAAGTGAAGTTAAAAACAATTCTCCGGAAGATTGGTTTCTGCAATTTTTAAAAGCTTACTGTTATCATTTTGAAATCACCCATAAAAACTGCCAGATTGATTCTAAAGAACAAATACCTACTATTGATGATTATTTAGAATACAGATGTCACATGGGAGCATTTTATACGGTATTGCACAATATAGAGTACAGTAGGAAGCAGTTTCTAGATTGGAAATTCCTGAAAAAAATACAAATAGATGAAAAACTCAAAAGACTTTATAAGCTCATGAGTGAATTTGCAGTTTCTACAAATGATCTTTTTTCTTTTGAAAAAGAAGTTATTACATATGAATCAAGCTCTAATCTCGTTGTGATATTTATTTTAAATAATCCAGGAACTACACTTCGTGACAGTATTATTGCCATATCGAAAATTATAAAAAACCAGTTAGCTGAAATATTTTCCTTGTTAAAATCAATTAGAATTACAGTTGATAGCTTGCCAGATTCTGAGATAAAATCTATCATAGAAGATAATTTGTTTGAAGTCAACAGGGTTTTACAATTAAGCTGGGTTTGGCAAGCGCAATCTTCAAGGTATAAAAACCCTACATCAATATGGGTTGAAACAAGAACCTGCGAGTCATCTCTTAATAAATAATGTTAAAATCTTTTGTTGATGATATAAAAAAAAGAGGCTTTTTTAAGCCTCTTTTCCTTGTTTTTTAATGATTGTTTATCTTAGTTTTTGATGAATCTTTTTGAGATCTCACCGATTTGAATCATATAAGCACCTTTAATAAGACTGCTTACATTTACAGATCCTCTTTGAAGTTTTCCTGAGTTAATTAGTTTTCCACCCATATCGAAAATTTTGTAATCTTCGGAAGTCGTATTAGAAACATTTAGAATATCTCTTACAGGATTTGGATATAATTTAATATCAGTCAATAGATTTTTAGGGTCTGATAACTCTCCTTTTCCTGAAGAAGCTATATTTAATGTATAATCTTCAACCTGTCCATAAGTGTATGATCCACAGGGTGATGTTGGGATAGAGCTGTATTGCATCATTACTCTCATTCTTGTAGTTCCTACCGTTGCTGTTGCAGGGATCGTAATGCTTCCTGTAGCTGGAGTTGTGGTAGAGCCGGCTTTAGACCAAGCTAATTCTCCGCTGTCTGTAAAGTCACCATTACCGTTATAATCTATATATACTGCATAAGCTTCGCTATAATTAGTTGAAGTCCAAACCGGAGTTACGGAAATCGCATAAGTGTTTCCTCTTGTAACATTCGTGGAAATAGTTGTGAAATTTTCATAACCTGCAGTTCCTGTTGATGTATTATCTATGGTTCCGAATTTCACATTTCCAATTCTCTCATCAGCAGTATTTGTTGAAGTAGCTGAGCAATAAGAGACTGTGCTTCCTGCAAGAGTTGTTACGCTTACAGAATTGCTTGCAACAGAAATGTTTCCTGCAGCGTCTTTTGCTTTAACAGTGAAATTGTAATTTGTTGATGGTGTTAAGCTTGTTACGGTGTAAGACGTAGAAGCAGTAGAACCAATCAGTGAAGCGCCT
Source organism: Chryseobacterium polytrichastri (assembly GCF_900142445.1). GTDB lineage: Bacteria > Bacteroidota > Bacteroidia > Flavobacteriales > Weeksellaceae > Chryseobacterium > Chryseobacterium polytrichastri. The sequence continues at coordinate 134,343 of NZ_FRAV01000001.1, forward strand.
TGGTATACGTCATAACCCGTAACACCTACTGCGTCAGTTGACCCACTCCATGATAAGTTTGTGCTTGTAGAAGTAGTTCCAGAAGCTGAAAGGGTAGCAGCGGTTGGAGCTGTTGTATCAATAATTCCAGAACCTGCATTTACAGTAATATTGGCGTTATTCACATCAAAGAAAATATGATTAGAGCCTTTTACCATAATTCTTCCTGTAGTGGTAGCAGAATTCGGGATCGTTACCGGTTGTGTACCGTCGTTTGGAGTTCCTGCTAATAAGGTAGTCCATGTATTTCCGCTATCTGTAGACCAAAGAATATCTACATTCGCTGCGTTCACGCCGTTTGCTGTAGTTCCTGCCACATTCCAGGTTACGGTTTGAGAGCTTCCACCTGTGTATGCTATTGCTGAGTTTTGAGAACTTACAGTGAATGGTCCTGCTGTTCCATTTACAGTAACAATGGCGTCATCAGAATTGTTTCCGCCACCTCCGGCTCTGTTATCACGAACGGTAAATCTGAAATTTAATGTTCTGGCTACGGTAGATAGGGCTTCAACTGTGATTTCTGAACCTGCGGTTGTAGTTGCTCCCGTTAACACAGAAGCCATTCTTGGGAAATATCTCACAGGAGTTGTCTGTGGTGTCCAAGATCTGAAATTAGGACCTGTTGCTTTTGTAGCACTTGCGGCAGAACTTGCTCCTGTTTGAGAAGAAGAGGCACTGTCCATTTGTTCCCAAATATAAGTTAGTGAATCTCCGTTGGCATCAGTTCCTGTTCCTGTCAGCACAAATGGTGTTCCTTTCGGAATGGTATAATCTAATCCTGCATTAGCTGTAGGAATTGAATTTCCTGTTGATGTGCTTACCGGACATGTTTTAGCTTTAATGTTATTGGTGATTTGCTGAATGCTTACCGCATGAAAGAAAGAATCTGAATGAGGTTGAACGTCCTGAGCCGTAATTCCTGCATATCCCATGATCGTTGATCCTGAACCAGGTTCTACATTCACACCAGTTCCTTCATTGGTATGAGAGAAAGTGTGGTTCCCTCCAAATTGATGACCCATTTCATGAGCTACATAATCAATATCAAAATTATCTCCTGATGGAATAGCGTCTGCCGGAGAAGTATATCCACTACCTTTTGAACCGTTGGTACAAACGCAACCGATACATCCTGCATTTCCACCGCCTCCGGAAGCTCCGAATAAGTGACCGATGTCATAATTTGCTTCCCCGATAACTGAAGTTAAAGTAGATTGAAGTTGAGAATTCCAACTGCTCATTCCTGAGGCTGCAGAATAAGGATCCGTAGAAGCATTGGTGTAAATTACCGCATCATTATTAGCGATAAGAACCATTCTTGCTGCAAAATCTTTTTCAAAAACTCCGTTTACACGGGTCATGGTGTTGTTCATTGCGGCTAAAGCGTTGGCTTTTGTTCCTCCGAAATAAGTAGTGTATTCTCCTGTACTTGAAAGTGCCAGCCTGAATGTTCTTAGTTTAGCATCATCAGCGTTGGGTCTTGCTGCGAGGTTGTTTGTATTGGCAACCCCTTTTTGAGCGACATCAATAACAGAGCATTCAAACTTATTAAGGTCATCTTTTTTATCTGATTTTCTGTAAACCACATAAGTAGATAAGTCTTTCGTGTAAGGTTCAATAAAAACAGCAGATTTGTCACCATAAATTTCCATTGAAGATAATCCTAGCTGAGAAATACTGAAGTATACAGTAGAGTTTGAATCACCTAAGCCTTCACCAACGTAAGATTTGATATCAGGATATTTTGCCGCTAATTGAGGGTCAAAGTTTGAATTTTCTTTTACTTTAAAATTCTCCATTCTCCCTTCTGAATTTGGGAAAGAAATAATGATCATGGATTTTTCACCCACAGCGAGTCTTTTGGGAGCTTTTGCCAATATGCTCTTCAGGCCGTTAATATCGAGGCTGTAAACCTTTGGATTAGTAACGAAATTTTTGTTTTCGAAGACTTCTGAATTTGTTTTTCTTGAGCCTTCAGACCAAAGACGATCTGTCTGAGCGAAAGAAATGCCCGTGATGAGAAGCATTCCGATCATTGATAATTGTTTTTTCATATAAATATTATTTTGATTGTGGAATATCAAATCTAATAAATTTTTAATAATGAAAAACAAAATTATTTAAGAAAATTTATGATAATATATTTAAATTATTATGCAATACATTGAGTGTGCTTTAATGTGGAAAATTTTAAAAATAAAATAGCACACGCAAAATACGTGTGCTATTCAATTATGATTATATAATTCTAATTTTTACATTTCATCATCGAAAACAGATTCGAGATAATCTGTATTGATGTAAAATTATTTTGTAATATCTCTACCGATAACTAGTCTTTGGATCTCAGAAGTTCCTTCTCCAATAGTACATAATTTAGAATCTCTGTAATATTTTTCAGCAGGGAAGTCCTTTGTATATCCGTAACCACCAAAGATCTGAACTGCGTTGTTAGCAATTCTTACACAAGCTTCAGAAGCATATAATTTTGCCATAGCTCCTTCTCTTGTCATTTTTTGCTTAGCATTTTTCAATGTTGAAGCTCTTTGGATCAATAATTCAGATGCATCGATCTCTGTAGCCATATCAGCTAACATAAAGTTGATTGCTTGGAATTCAGAAATTGATTTTCCAAACTGATGTCTTTCTTTAGCATATTTTAAAGCAGCTTTGTAAGCTCCTCTTGCTGTTCCTAAACTTAGTGCAGCGATAGAAATTCTACCTCCGTCAAGAATTTTCATTGCTTGTTTGAAACCTTCTCCAACTTCTCCTAAACGGTGAGAGTCTGGAACTCTAACGTTGTCGAAAATTAATTCTGCTGTTTCAGAAGCACGCATTCCTAATTTATTTTCTTTTTTACCAGAAGAAAAACCAGTCATTCCTTTTTCTAATACGAAAGCGGTAGAATTGTTTTTAGCACCAATTTCTCCAGTTCTTGTCATTACAACAGCAATATCACCAGAAATAGCGTGTGTAATAAAGTTTTTAGCACCGCTGATGATCCAGTCATCTCCATCTCTTACAGCAGTGGTAGACATTCCTCCAGAATCTGAACCCGTGTTATGCTCTGTTAATCCCCAAGCTCCGATTACTTTCCCGGAAGCTAATTGAGGAAGCCACTTGTGTCTTTGTTCTTCATTTCCAAATTCATAAATATGATTTGTACAAAGAGAGTTGTGTGCTGCTACAGAAAGTCCGATAGAAGGATCTACCTGAGAGATCTCATCTAGGATTGTAACATATTCATGATAACCAAGACCAGAACCTCCATACTGTTCAGGAATAACAATCCCCATGAAACCCATCTCTCCTAATTGATGAAATAAATCTTTTGGAAAAGTTTGGCTTTCATCCCATTCCATAATATTCGGTCTGATATTTTTTTCAGCAAATTCTCTTGCCGTTTCAGCTATCATTTTAATGTTGTCCATTGTTTCTGTATTCATAAAGGTAAAATAGTTAATGCCCAAAGATACTTAAATTGTTGGTATACGAAAAAAAATTATCTTTAACATGTGAATTCATTTACAAAGTTTTAATTACCAATTTTTTATATTTCAATATTTAATGATTTCGTAATGAAAAGGTACAAACTTTAAGTTGTTAAATTGACTATTTTAGCCTCCCAATTTTAAAGCATGAAAAAACTTCTACTTCCTATCATTTTATTTTCGGTTTATATTTCTGCGCAGGCTCCGGCAGGATATTATAATGGAACAGCCGGGCTTTCAGGCTATGCCTTGAAGTCTAAAATTCATGATATCATTTCTGAAAAAAATATTAACTGGCATTATGGTGACTTGCCTGCTTTTTATAGCCAGACTGATCTGGATAGATATTATGATCATGGATCCAGTAATACAACGATTTTATTGGATATTTATTCCGAAATACCATCCGGGCCGGATGCATATGAATATACTTCTGCAAACTTAATAAGTACTTCAGGATCTGAAGGATTAGGTTATAATAGAGAGCACGCTATTCCACAAAGTACATTTAACAGTAATTATCCAATGTTTTCTGATCTGCATTTTGTAATTCCCACAGATGCAAGGATTAATCAGTTACGAAACAATTATCCTTACGGAATTGGTAATTCTACAGTACATCACACTTTTTCAAACTCCTCTAAAATTGCTAACAGCGCTATTCCTAATTATGTATATACCAATAGGGTATATGAACCGATTGATGAATTTAAAGGAGATGTTGCAAGAATGTTGTTGTATTTTGCAGTGAGATATGAAAATAAGTTGCGGTCATTTAATCACTCTACAAATATTAATCCAGCGTTAGACCGCTCGGCATTAGATGGAACTGCAGAACGTGCTTTTGAACCGGCATATATCTCTATGCTTCTTCAGTGGCATAATCAGGATCCTGTATCTCCAAGAGAAATAGATCGAAATAATGCGGTGTACAATATTCAAAATAATAGAAACCCTTTTATTGATAACCCTCAGTGGGCTAATGCAATTTGGACACAGACTCCTGATGCTATTGCGCCGCAAGCACCTTCAAATTTAACTTCTACTCAATCTGGAGCTAATTACACTAGTTTAACTTGGTCTCCAAGTATGAGTACAGATGTTCTTGGATACAATATTTATCAGAACGGTGTTTTTTTAACGGCTACAAAATCTACATCAATAGTTGTTGATCATTTAAATCCTTCAGCATCCTATTCGTTTACGGTGCGTGCATATGATCAGGGATATTTGCAATCTTCTGATAGTAATACTGCTACAATATCTACGTTAACAACGGATCCAAATTCGAAGGATCTTTTTATTGTTAAATATATTGAAGGAACTGATAACAACAAAGCTTTAGAAATCTTAAACAAAACGGGGCATGAAGTAGATTTAGAAAATTACAGTATAAGGGTGCAATATTACAACAGTGTAACTAATACTTATTATTTTGGAAATAGTTTCGAGTTTGAAGGTAAAGTGCCTAATAATGAAAGCTTTGTTATTCTTAATCCTAAATCTACATTATCTTGTTATACAAATGCTGAAGCTCAATTTCTCACGGCAGGTGATGCTCTTAATTTTGTAGGAACTCAATATGTTGAATTAGCATATAAATCAGCAACAATTGACGCTGTGGGAAGTAAATTTGTCAGTAATTCTTATGGAAATATTTCTCTTTACCGAAAGAATACTGTTACACAGCCTACTTCAGTATTCAGTGCCAGTGAGTGGGATTCATATTCAATCGATTATTGTCAGAATTTAGGAACACTTTCTACTTCGGATACTCTTTTCTCTAAAACTGATAAAGTTAAAATATATCCTAATCCTGTTAACGAAAATCTCTTTGTTGATGGTAATGAAATAGAAAAGATCAAAATAGCACAGATCATAGATTTCTCAGGGAAATTAATTTATACTGAAAAAGTACCTTTTAAGGACAAGAAAAATATTTCTGTACAAAACTTACCATCAGGAATGTATTTATTAAACCTTGATGGGAAAGGATATCAGTTTATTAAAAAATAAATTAAAATAGTCAGACCATCTAAATTTTAGGGTTTTAATCTTCATAAAACCTTGCATATAAAGCTTAATTGATATAAGCAGATTCACTAATAATCAATATCTATAAGTGTTTCTGCTTATATTTTTTATTTATAAGTAATTATGCTTATATTTGCAAAATGATAGCGGTCCTTACGGGTGATATTATAAATTCGCAACACGCAGACACAGAAGTTTGGATTACCAAGCTAAAGAATCTTCTGGAACATTGGGGAAGCTCTTCCCTTGTATGGGAAATCTACAGAGGAGACGAGTTTCAGTTTAAATGCAACATTGATGATGCATTTTGGCGTTTTCTAGCCATAAAATCTCTTATAAAAAGTCAGGAAAATTTAGATGTAAGAATTGCCATAGGAATTGGTGAAGAAAATTTTTCATCAGAAAAAATCACCGAATCCAACGGAACAGCCTATGTGAATTCCGGAAGATTATTAAATGATTTAAAAAGCGATGGACATACCGTTGCCATTAAAACTTCCAACGACAATGTAGACAGAGATCTTAATATTCTGTTGAAATGGTCTTCCAAAGACTTTGATAACTGGACAATGGCTACTTCGGAAATCATTCACGAAATGATCATGAACCAAGACATTACCCAGGAAGATTTGGCAAAGAAATTCGCGATTTCCCAATCGTCCATAAGCCAGCGACTGAAACGTGCAAACTACGAGCTTATCGTAGAGACCAATCAATATTTTAGAAAGAAAATCTCAGAACTGTAAAACATGATCTTTACTAAACTCATATTGGCACATTTACTTGGAGATTTTATTCTCCAGCCAAATTCATGGGTTTTTGATAAAGAAAGTAAAAAACTGAAGAGCAAGTATTTGTATCTTCATATTCTGATTCATACTATTTTAAGTTTTATTTTCCTTTGGGATCTGCAGCTTTGGTGGGTAGCAGTTTTAGTGGGAGTTTCACATTTTATTATTGATGCTGCTAAACTAAGTTTCCAAACGATTAAGAATAAAAAGAACTGGTTTTTTATAGATCAGCTTCTGCATGTTTTAGTTATTGTAGGAGTTTCATTTTATTTTAATGAGTTCAATCTTGAGTTATTAGAAAATCAAGACTTCTTAAAAATAGCAATGGCAGCTTTGTTTTTAACAACACCTGCTTCTATTTTTATTAAAATATTGTTGTCTTCATGGACACCCGTTCCAGAGACAACAAATAATATACAAACCGAATCTTTATCAAGTGCAGGAAAATATATTGGAATTTTAGAACGTTTACTAGTCTTCACTTTTATTATGGTGAATCATTGGGAAGGCGTAGGTTTTATGGTGGCTGCAAAATCTGTTTTCAGGTTCAGTGATCTTGCACAGGCCAAACAAAGAAAATTAACAGAATATGTATTGATAGGTACATTACTGAGCTTTGGAATGGCAGTTTTAACAGGAATTTTAATAAAGTAAAATAAATATAAATCTAACTAATAAGACATTTAGAAAATGGAAAAGAAAGAAATGTTGTACGAGGGTAAAGCAAAACAAGTATTTGCTACCGATAATCCGGATCAAGTAGTTGTACGTTTCAAAGACGATGCTACTGCATTTAATGCTCAAAAAAGAGGATCTGTTGATTTGAAAGGTGAAATGAACAATGCCATCACAACTTTGATTTTTGAATATTTAAATGAAAAAGGAGTGAAAACTCATTTCATTAAGCAATTGGACGAAAGAGAACAATTGGTAACAAAAGTATCTATCATTCCTTTGGAAATGGTTGTAAGAAACTACTCTGCAGGAAGTATGGCTCAAAGATTAGGAGTTGAAGAAGGTATTAAATCTCCGGTTACAATCTTTGATATTTGCTACAAAAAAGACGAATTGGGAGATCCGCTTATCAATGATCACCATGCAGTTTTCTTAGGAGCAGCTACGTATGAAGAGCTTGAGGTAATGTATAAATTAACTTCTGAGATCAACGAAATTTTGATCGATTTATTCGACAAAATGAACATCATCTTGGTTGATTTCAAAATTGAATTAGGGAAAACTTCAGACGGTGAGATCATCTTGGCTGACGAAATTTCTCCTGATACTTGCAGACTTTGGGACAAGGATACGATGAAGAAATTAGATAAAGACAGATTCAGAAGAGATCTTGGAGAAGTAACTGAAGCTTATGTTGAGATTTACAACAGACTGAAAACGTTACTTAACAAATAAGATTCCAGATGCTGGGTTTCTGGCATTGAAAAATGATTTGTTATTCAACAAAATTAAATTAGAAGTCGGTTTTTAGCCTTATATCTACTAGCTGACTTCTGCTATCTATAATAGAAAAAATAGAAATGAAAAGTTTAGACATTCATAAAAGTGAATATTTAAAACAGTTTGAAAATCAAACCTACGGAAGAAATCTTTTAAGAACGCAGGAAGAAGAAAGACTGGATGCTCCAAACGAGGAGTGCGGTATCTTCGGAATGTATTCGGATAATGATTTAGATACGTTTTCTCTTTCGCAATTCGGGCTTTTTGCATTACAGCACAGAGGTCAGGAGGCTTGCGGTATTTCTGTTCTTAAAGACGGAAAGATCACCAACATGAAAGATGAAGGTTTGGTTTTGGATGTTTATAAAGAGATCCAAGATCCTGAAGCTTTTATGGGAAATTCTGCAATCGGGCACACTCGTTACACGACAGCAGGAGACAAAAAGAAATATAATTTTCAGCCATTTTTCGCGAAAAACGAATATGACCAGATTATACTTTCTATCGCTCACAATGGTAACTTAACCAATGCGAGAGAATTAAAAACAGAATTAGAAGCTGAAGGCGTTGTCTTCAGAGCAACTTCGGATTCTGAGGTTATTTTAAGATTAATTCAAAAAAATCTTGATTTAGGACTTCGTGGTGCCATTAAAGCAACCATGGAAAAAATAGAGGGTGCGTATTCGGTTGTTGGAATGACGAGAAATAAATTCTTTGCATTCAGAGATTTCAACGGAATCAGACCTTTAGTTTTAGGTGCAGTGGATGAAAAAACATATGTTGTTGCTTCAGAATCTGTAGCTTTAGATGCTGTTGGGGCTCAATATGTTCGTGATATTTTACCGGGAGAGATCATTTACACAAATGAGAACGAGCCTGGGAAATTGAATTCTTACATGGTGAATGAAGAGAGAGGAAAGCAGAGAATCTGTTCTTTTGAATATATTTATTTTGCAAGACCTGACTCTACTTTAGAAAACATTAACGTTTACGAAATCAGAGAAAAATCTGGTGAAAAAATTTGGGAGCAAGCTCCTGTAGAAGCTGATATCGTTATTGGAGTTCCTGATTCTGGGGTTCCTGCAGCGATTGGTTTCTCTAAAGCTTCGGGAATACCTTTCCGTCCTGTTTTAATTAAAAACAGATATATCGGAAGAAGTTTCATCGTACCTACTCAGGAAATGAGAGAAAGGGTAGTGAACCTGAAATTGAACCCAATTATTTCTGAGATCAAAGACAAAAGAGTAGTGATTATTGATGACTCTATCGTTCGTGGAACTACTTCTAAAAGATTGGTTAAAATTCTAAAAGATGCTGGTGTAAAGGAAATTCACTTCAGAAGTGTTTCTCCACCAATTATTGCGCCTTGTTATTTAGGAATTGATACACCGTCAAAAGATGATTTAATCTCTGCCAATATGACGACTGAAGAGCTTAGAGTTTATCTTGGAGTGGACTCTTTAGAGTTTTTAAGTACAGACAGCCTGAAAGAGATTTTGGGTTCTTCTAACCATTGTTTTGGATGTTTTACAGAAGAATATCCTGTAGCGAAAGGGGAAGAAATAGAATTATTTAATTAAGCTTAAATAAATTGATAAATGAAAAGGTCTGACTTAATTACTAAGCCAGACCTTTTTCTATTGATATTAAAATTTGTTCTAGAATTTGTAGTTTAATCCTAATTGGAACACTCTGTTTGTTAGAGCATCAACCCCTTTAGGGCTATTTGTTTCAATATTGGTTAAACTGTTTACGTATCTCGCATTGATTCCTATGTTATGAGTGATATCATATCCTACACCAAGACCTAAACCTATGTTAAATTTCTTGATATCATCTTTGTCAATAGTTTCAGATACTGATGAAGTGGTAGTTGTTGTAACTCCTGCTGTAGTACTTTCAACCCTTCTTTCTCCTTTGTTCTTTCCATTGATGAAATAACTGAATTCAGGACCTGCTTCTATATAAAAATTCTTAGTAGGTCTCATTTGAAGCATCAATGGTACTGAAATATAATTTAGAGTATTTGAAAAGTCTTCTCTTGTTTTAACTGTAGTTGAACCTGTAGTTACATCTGAAGATGAGACTACACTTTTTGATCCTAATTGATTATATAAAACCTCTGGTTGAAGACTTAATTTTTGAGAAAGTGGAATGTTAACAAATACCCCAGCATGAAATCCTAATTTTTGATTATTAAGACTTACATCTTGATTGTTAAAAGAAGCAGCGTTACCACCCCCTTTAATACCAAATCTAATTGGGTCTTTTTGATTATTCACAGTAGTTACTGTAGGAGTAGTTTTTGTTTCTTGAGCAAATGCTAGTGAACCTGTAGCTACTGCTAGTCCTAGAAATAACTTTTTCATAATTGTTTATTTTTAATTTTACTTTTCTATTTTCAGTCTGATTTTTCAATCAGATGAGAAGTAATTTGCAAATTGCTTGCCAAAATTGAAAAATTATACGTTTAACCAGTGATGGATAAAGCATACCGCAAAATAGCTAATGTGAACTAAATCTTAATTTTATGTAATTAAATTAAAATTATTCAACTTAAAATGCTTTTTATATTAACAGATTCATTAAATCACTATTATATGTATTATATTAATTTTGGCAATTTTATCTGTTTTTTTAATTAAAAATTTTTATTTTAACATAAGTATCAAGTTTGTTTACTTCTAAATTGTAGTAAAAAATAAGATTCGGTCTCTAAATACATATAGTAAATCCCTTTAGATAAGTATTGTTTGGTAAGAATGAGTTCTAATTTTTATGAAAATTTATGTATTCTGAAAATAAAAAAGTCAAGATTATGTATGCAATCTTGGCTTTTTCTATTGAATGTAAAAATGTATTACTTAAACTTATTATAATTATTTCTTTACTTTAATATATTCCTAAGTAAAAAATGTGAAAAGGTCAGGCTTAATCATAAAGCCTGACCTTTTCTGTATTGAAATCAAAGTCTGTTATTAAAATTTATACGCAAGACCTACCTGGAATACATTGTTTTTTCCTTCTGGCTGATCTCCTTCAACTTTTTTACCTATATCTGTTACCCCTGCAACATATCTTGCATTAATACCAATATTAGGAGTAAAGAAATATCCTGCTCCAATCCCAATTCCAAAATCAAAACCTTTGATATAATCATTAGCTTTTACGGATACAGATTGGTATTTGAATTTAGAATCTATTAAGAAACTGAATTGTGGTCCTGCTTCAAGATAGAAATTAGGTGTTGCATTATATTGGAACATTACCGGAACGGAAATGTAACTTAAATTTACTTTAAGATCCTGAAATCCGTCTGCTTTTGCGCCAAGACCATTGTACAAAACCTCTGGTTGAAGACTGAAGTTTGATGCGATTGGAGCGTTCAAAAATAATCCGCCATAGAATCCTACTTTAGCTTTTGAATCACCACCAGAAATTGTAGACACATTTAAACCTGCTTTCACCCCATATTTAAGTGGAGTAGAAGATTGAGTTTTCTCTTGCGCCCATACTAATGAACTTGTAGCAATGGCTAATCCTAATAATAATTTTTTCATAGTTAATGTAATTAATTTTTATTATTTATATTTTTGATTTTCAAATTTTAATATACAAAATTCTTGCCAAAAAGTATTAATTCGTTTAATAATCAATAATAAAAAGGATGCTTTATAGCAATAGCTATTAAAATGTTTTCATTGAAAATCTATAATTTGCGATAAATTACAAACCAAATTAAGCCAGACCTTACGATCTGGCTTAATCTATTAAAATTTGTATAGGTAGGCTTATTTGAATTTATAAGCTACACCAACCTGGAATGCATTATTTCTAATTGCATCTCCACTGTTATGTTTGTAGACATCTGTAATACCTGCAGTAAACCTTGCTGTTACCCCAAAGTTCTGAGTAAAATAATATCCGGCTCCAATTCCAATTCCGAAATTAAATTTATTGTGAAAATCCTTATTGATTTTATTTGAGAAGCTTGATGTTTCGGTAACGGTAGTATTTCCTGTGGTGGTTGTCGTTGTAACATCTCCTTTATTTTTTCCTCCTAAAAGGAAGCTAAATTCCGGTCCTGCTTCTACATAAAGCTGAGGAAGAATATTATACTGTACCATTACAGGGATTGAAAGATAATTAAGATTTTTCTTGTAATCAGCTTCTCTTTTGTATTTGTCAGAGTTGACATAATACAGCTCTCTTTCTTCAGTTTTAGAACCTAATTGGTTAAAAAGGATTTCAGGCTGAATGCTGAATTTCTGCGCTACCGGAATGTTAACAAATACTCCTGCATTAAAACCAGGCTTCAATTTCTGGTCATTATCATACTGGTCAGCTTTACTAAGTGTAGAAGCGTTGAATCCAGCTTTAACTCCGAAAGTAATAGGAGAAGAAGATTTAGTTTTTTCTTGAGCATTCACCAAAAGGCTTCCTGCAAATGCTAATCCTAGAATTAGTTTTTTCATGATTTTAAAGTTTAAACTTATTTCCCCACATCGCTGCAAAATCCCCGCCAAAGAAAGGAAACTGATAAAAATCATATTAAACATCCAATGACTATGCTTAAAAAAATTAATCTTGTTTTTTAAAGTTACATGGAAAGCAATAAAAAATTTCGCTTTTCAAAAGTAAGATTAAATCCATCTCCATTTGACAGGAGGGCAATGGGTTATAAAACAAAAAAAGTCAGACCTTGCGATCTGACTTTATATATTAAAATTTGTTTTTGGAATGTTTAGGCTTATTTGAATTTATAAGCTAATCCTACTTGGAATACGTTGTTTCTTACCGCGTCTCCATTGTTGTTTTTATAGATATCATTTACACCAGCTGTATATCTAGCAGTAATACCTAAGTTTTGAGTGATATAATATCCAGCTCCTAAACCAATACCGAAGTTAAATGAGTTGAAATCTTTTTTATTCAATTCATTAGTTGTAGTACTGTTAGTTGTTCCGTTGGTAGAACTTTTATATTTGTCTTTAGCTGATACCAAGAATCCAAATTCCGGACCTGCTTCTATATATAAATTAGGAAGTGCATTATACTGGAACATTACCGGTACTGCGATATATCCTAAATTTCTAGAATAATCAGATCTATATTTATCTCCTGATATAGGAGCAGTAAATTCTCTTGTTACTTTCGAACCTAGGTCATTATAAATTACCTCTGGCTGAATGCTGAAAGAGCTTGCTACCGGAATGTTAGCAAAAACACCTGCGTTAAAACCGATTTTAGATTTTGAATCGCTTAAATCTGCTCCTTTAGAAAGAGAAGAAACGTTCATTCCTCCTTTAACACCAAATGTAATTGGGTTTGAAGATGAAGCTTTAGGTGTTGTTTGTGCGAATGCCAGTGAACTTGCAGTTACTGCTAATCCTAAAATTAACTTTTTCATAACTTTAATTTTTTTAATATTTACTATTCTTAATTTTAAATTTTACTACTGTCAATTTTTGTTGACGCAGAGTATCTTTCAAATTGCTTGCCAAAAATTAAAACATGATAAAAATCAGTAGTAATAAAATTCAATTCTTTGATTTTTTTAAAATTTAAATATCTTTAAATCAATTAATTGAGCGGTTTTATGAATAGACATGTAGAAAAGTGAAAAATTATAAAAATTTCTAAAATTGAGTTAAATAGTATCTAAAGTTCTGTAAAAATGTAAAGATTTAATAATATTTTTTTGATCACATTGATGATCGAAGGTGCAAGAACCTATTCCTGAGAGCAAAGAGAAGTTGATTTTACTGTCAATATTTTTCTTATCATTTAATAAAAGTGCAAAAATATCTTCATCTTTAAAATCACTGATATCTAAGTAAGGATAATATCTTTGAACATTTTCAATCACAATTTTTGAATCTTCTTCAGAGATAAGGCCCTCAAGGTAAGAAAGGTGTGCCTCGGAAATCATTCCCATTGCTACTGCTTCACCATGCAAAATAGGATTACCTTGTTCCAAACATAAGCTTTCTATAGCATGCCCAATTGTGTGAGCAAAGTTTAAGGTTTTTCTTATGTTTTTTTCGTGAAAGTCTTTTTCTACAACATCCTGCTTAATATCCATAGATGTTTGAATATGTGGAATAATACCTTCTATATCTAATTTATGGATCTGGGTGAGGTTTTCCCAATGTAGTTTATCTGCAATTAATCCGTGTTTTAGCATTTCTGCAAAACCACTTCTTAATTGTTTAAAAGGAAGGGTTTCCAAGAATTTAGGATATACAAAAATCTGTTCCGGGAAAGTGAAAGTTCCTACCATATTTTTATAATGCATCAGATCAATTCCTGTTTTACCACCAATAGAGGCGTCACACATCGATAATAATGTTGTTGGAATATTAATGAACTGAATTCCTCTTTTATATGTAGAAGCAACAAAACCACCCATATCTGTAATTACACCGCCACCAAGATTGATGACAAGTGCTTTTCTGTCGGCTTGCATTTCTGTTAAAATTTCCCATAGCTGATTTGCTGTCTGAATATTTTTCATCTCTTCACCCGCTTCAATCTCCAGAATTTCGAATCCAAGATCCGTCTCCATATTTCCTAAAAGTATGGGCAGACAATACTCATGCGTATTTTCATCAACTAAAATAAAGATTTTGCTGAATGATTTTTCATGTAAGAAGTCGTTAAGCTGAGAAAAATTATCGTTTAATATTGTTATCATTTTCAGAATTTCTATAATGTTAATAGTGAAACTATATTGCAAAGTTATGATTCTTAATTTTTAACTCGTAACTAAATTACTATCTTTGCAAAAATATTTAGAATGAGCAGAGACAATAATAATTCAGGAAAACCTAAAAGACCGAGAGTTTCAACAAGAAATTCCGGAAGTTCTCGCGCTCCTAAATCTGGAAATTCTTCAGAATCAAAACCTTTCAAAAAACCATTTTCTAAAAGCGGTGATAAGAGTTTTGGCCAAAAAGATAGAAATGAAAATGGCAATTCAAAATTTGAGAAAAAGCCTTTCAGCAGAAGTGATAGAGATACCGACTCTGGACCTTTTAAAAAACCTGATTCTAGGAGAGGTGATACAAATTTTGAAAGCCGAGGTGATGAAGATCGCAGCTCAAGACCTGGCAGAGAGCCTTACATTACATCACAAAACGAAGGTAGAGAAAGAAAAACATTTGGAGGTAAACCTGTTTCTAAAAGAGGTGGGCCAAGAGATCCTGATACCAAAGACAACAAAAGAGGTAAATACGAAAGAGGCAGCTTAAAGTACGGTAAGAGACCTTCTACCGGAAATGACAGAGATGAAGATAGAGCAAAATCTTTTGTACAAAAAAGAAGATTAAATAAGATTGATAAAGATATCCATAAAGATACTATTCGTCTTAATAAATATATCGCAAACTCAGGAATTTGTAGTAGAAGAGAGGCTGATGAGTTAATTACTCAAGGTTTGGTAGAAGTAAACGGGAAAGTAGTAACTGAAATGGGTTACCAGGTTGAAAAAACTGATAAAGTAGTTTTCGATGGACAGAATATTACTCCAGAAAAACCAGTTTATGTACTATTGAATAAGCCAAAAGGATATATTTCTACTACAAAAGATGATAAAGCAAGAAAAACAGTAATGGATCTTGTGGCAAATGCTTCTCCGTACCGTGTTTTCCCTGTTGGAAGATTAGACCGTTCTACAACGGGAGTTATTCTTTTAACAAATGACGGACACATGACGAAGAAATTAACGCACCCATCTTTTGATGCGAAAAAAATCTATCATGTAACGTTGGATAAAAAGCTTACCAATGAAGATATGAAACTGATTGTTGAAGGAATTCGTTTAGATGAAGGAATTGCTACAGTTGATCAAATTTCATTCATTGAAGGTAAGCCGAAAAATGAAATCGGAATTGAAATCCACATCGGATGGAACCGTGTTATCAGAAGAATCTTCCAAAGATTAGGATATGAAGTAGAAGCTCTTGATAGAGTAACGTTTGCAGGATTAACGAAGAAGAATATCAAAAGAGGACACTGGAGAATTCTTACAGATTTAGAAGTGAATACCTTAAAAATGCTTTAATAAGCTCAGATTTTTAAGATTAAAGATAAAAAAGACGTTGAATAAGTTTTCAACGTCTTTTTTGTTTCGTTTGTGATTCCTGAGGATTACAGAATAAAACTTTATGATTCTTTAATTATAAAAATCAAAATCCAGAAAGCGGTGAATATAAAACTTAATAGTAATATTCTTTTACCATGTTTCCTGTCTTTTTCATTAAAATAATATACTCTTTCTCCATTAGGAAGTTGTTTTTTAAGTTTAATAATAGCTACTGCAATCGCATAGCTTACAAAAATTAGCATTCCCCAAAACAATGAAACGATACAACCAACTACCGCAAAAATATATCCTATAATAATATAGTTTTCTACTTCTTTTGGGTTATCATATTCATTTTTTAATGATTCAAGACGTTTTTTGTTGATTGAATTTATTTCTTCATCTGTAATATTTTCTCCTCTGTTTTCTAAAATCTTTTTTGCGGCTTCATAATCAAATTCATTCCATTCATCTTTTTTGAAAACAATTTCTTTCAATTCTTCATTTGAATATTCCAACAAGTAATATCCTTCCGGAATTATCATTTCATGAGCGTAATATTCCGAAATGACTTTATTGGCAACCTCAAAATCATCTTCGGAAATTAAAATTTGATATTCTATTTTTCCGGGATTTGATACAAAACTAGGATCGAAATCTTTTTCGTTATCTATTGTTTCATATTGAATAAGATGATCTTCTAAAACCGAAGCTATTTCTTGAATGATAGACTTATTGATACTTTTTCTGAAAATACTTTTCATTATCCCAAAACAGTAACTCCTTTTTGAATCATCTCATAAATTGCATCTTTGCCATTATCCGGTTTTACGTTTACAGCGCGTGTTCCGTTGAAATGCAGACATGTTACATATCCGTTTGCGACAGCATCAGTAGATGTAAATTTCACGCAATAGTCCATTGCTAAACCTACAATTTCTAATAACTGAATTTCGTGATATTTTAAGAAATCATCCAGACCGGTTTTCATAAAGTGATTATTATCTTGAAAACCACTATAAGCATCAATTTCAGTGTTTTTCCCTTTTTGAATGATGTGAGTTACCTTATCTCTGTTTAAGTCTTTATGGAATTCTGCTCCAAAAGTTCCTTGAATACAATGATCCGGCCACATAAACTGCGGAACACCATTTAATATAATACTTTCCCCAACTTGTCTTCCGTTGTTGCTTGCAAAGCTTTTATGATTTGCAGGATGCCAATCCTGAGTAAGAACAATTTGATCATATTCATTTTCTTCCATAAGAAGATTAATGTAAGGAATTACTTCATTAGCTCTCGGAACTGCCAATGCACCTCCTTCACAAAAATCATTCTGTACATCTACTATTATTAATGCTTTTTTCATATTTAGATTGTCGAATTAAAGATAAATTTATAAAATTTATTATTCAAATATTTGTCCAAAAATTAATTATCGGACAAAACGGCATTTAGAATGATAATTTTTGACTTATATATTATATAAAAAGGGTATCAATCGCAAAGGCGCAAATTATAATTAACAATCATGTTTTTAAGACACAAGAATTTTGTTTTCGATAAAATTTGTACTGTTATAGATGAAAATCTTTGATTTTCTTGCGCCTTAAAACAGTATCAAGATTAAAAAACTTTGCGTCTTTGTGATTCTCCAACAAAACAAAATCTTTGTTTAATTATAAAAACAATTACTATTTCACTTTCAAGATATAAAACAAATCCCAATAGCTTATCTTTGCAATAAATAAGTATTTTTATGTCATTTGAATCGTTAGGATTATCACACAATATTATTCATTCTGTTAAAAAGTTAGGCTATTTGAAGCCGTTTCCTATTCAAGAACAGGCAATCCCTGTTATTTTACAAGGAAAAGATTTAATGGGAATTGCACAAACAGGTTCCGGAAAAACGGCTTGTTTTGTGATGCCTATTTTAGAAAAACTACAAAATGCAGAGGTTAAGAAAGACCGTAATATTCAGGTTTTAATATTGGTTCCTACACATGAGCTAGCCATTCAGATTGATGAGGTATTTAGAGCTTTTACAGACAATCTGAAGCGTGAGATTCGTACAATGGCGGTCTATGGTGGAGTATCCATCAATCCACAGATGAAAGGAATGTTTGGCGTTGAGGTTCTTATTGCAACACCTGGTCGTTTACTAGATTTAATTGATCATAAAGCGTTGAGTATTTCAGGAATCCAACATTTGGTGATTGATGAAGCAGATAAAATGTTTCAGTTAGGTTTTGGGGAAGAAATGAATAAGCTTTTCGCTCAAATGCCTGTGATGAAACAGACTACCTTGTTTTCTGCGACGTTAGATGATAAAGTTTCTGAAATGAAGGAGCGTTTATCAATCAACCCTACACTGATTGAGATTAAGAAAGAAGAAGTTGAAATTGATAATATCGAACAATTGGCATATCATGTTTCTCCAGAAAATAAAGGTCCATTTTTACGTTATTTAATTAAAGAAAAGAAGGTTGAAAAAGCATTGATCTTTGTTTCATCAACAAAATCTGCAGATAATTTGGTTGAAAAACTTAAGAAGAATAAAATTAAAGCAGTAGCCATTCACAGTCAGAAATCGCAAGGTGCCCGTAGAAATAATTTAGAAGAATTTAAAGTAAATGGGGCTCAGATTTTGGTCGCTACCGACTTAATTGGTCGTGGTATTCATATTGAATCTTTACCTTGTGTGATCAATTACGAATTACCGCGCTCGCCACTAGATTATATTCACAGAATTGGTAGAACAGGACGTGCAGGTGAAAAAGGGACTGCCATTAATATTCTGACGGATGATGAACTACAACATTTCAGAGTGATTCAAAAAAAAATGGGGAAGAAAGTTACTTTACAAAGAACAGAAGGAATCGACTTACATGGGTATTAATCCATTAACTTACATAACAAAAGCTTCAATTTTAATAGAATTGGAGCTTTTTTAATTATGATTTCTTTCACTCAGTGGATACATGGATTGCTAATTATTTTACGATAGGTACAATTAATAATTTTTTCATATTAATAATATCTAAATTTTGATAAATTTACAAACAACAAAAAGTTAACAATTATCTCAACGATTAATAATAGGGTAAAGCGATAACATAAAAAATAAAACTAATAAAATGAGCAATTTACAGCAGAAAAGGTTTCCAATAGGTGAGTACCAACAACCTGAGAGCATCTGTGATATTAAACTTGATGAATATATCAAAGTCATCAAAAACTTTCCTGAAAAGCTTAAAAACTTAATAGAAGACCTTTCTGAAGATCAGTTGGACACACCTTACAGAGAAGGTGGCTGGACCGTTAGACAGCTTGTGAATCATATTGCAGACAGTCATATTAACAGTTTTATTCGTCTTAAATTAGCATTAACGGAAGATAACCCAACCATTAGACCTTACGACGAGGCCAAGTGGGCTGAACTTCAGGATAGTGTCAATATGCCTATAAAGCCGGCCATGAGAATGATAAAAGGGACCCATCAGAGATGGGCAGCATTGCTTAAAACTCTTACAAACAAACAATTTGAAAGAACTTTTCATCATCCTGAGCATCACCAGAATTATGATTTGAGAAGTTATCTTGCTCTGTATGTTTGGCACTGTAACCATCATTTTGCCCACATTGAAAATTTGAAGAAAGAAAAAGGTTGGTAAAAAAGAGCCTCCATCATCGGATTTATTTCGAGGAAATTATTAATAGAATCTCTAATCTTGCGGAAAATTCTCCAAAAAAATGGGGACATATGTCTGCTGCTCAAATGCTAAAGCACTGTGATCTTGTTCTTCAGGTAGCTTTGCATAAAATTGTTCTTCCGGATATCAATGTTTTATTTGGCACAGTAGGTATTGTCGCAAAATATGAAATGCAAGTTTTTAATAATGGAATTCCTCGAAATATGCCCACTTTTCAAAAACTAATCGTTAATTTTGAATGTGATTTTGATGAAGTAAAGAAAAGTCTTCTAAAAACACTGGATGATTATTGGCAAGCATTTGAAAATAATAATCTATCTAACCGGCACAAACTTTTTGGTAAAATGACCGAAAAAGACTGGGGCTTTTTAGAATATAAACACCTTAATCATCATCTTAAACAATTTAATGTATGAGTTTCTTTGATAAAATATTTGGCGGAAAAGAAGAAAAGCCGGAAGAAAAATCTTTCTGGAACAAAATAGAATCTGAAGAGGATTTACAAAAGGCTATTGAAAATTCTTCTCGTCATAAGATCGGAATATTCAAACATTCTACAAGTTGCTTTATCAGTAAAACGGTATTGAGAAACTTTGAGAAAGAAATAGAAAATACCGATGAAAAAGTAGATTTGTATTTCTTAGATTTGTTGGCTCACAGACCTATTTCCAATAAAATAGCAGAAGATTTGGGAGTAAGACATGAAAGCCCGCAATTTATTGTCATCGAAAACGGAAAAGCCATTAGCAATGCTTCTCATCAGGATATATCTTTAAGCCAGATCCTCTAATGAAAAATATTAATAATTATTTATCTAAAGTTTTAAATGTTCCTGTTGAAAAAGTGAACATGTGTAGCTTGCATTATGAAGTAAAGAAAATTCAGAAGAATCAGTTTATCTTGCAATATGGGGAAGTTTGCAGACATATCTACTTTGTAGAAAAAGGACTTTTGAAAATGTATTCTATCGATAAAAATGGGAAGGAACACATTATCCAATTCGCTCCTGAAAGTTGGTTGATTTCTGACAGAAGTAGTCTTTATTTTAACGAAAAATCAATTTACTATATAGAAGCTATTGAAGATTGTGAGGTGCTTTTGCTACATCCTGATTTCATCAGTAAATTGGTAGGAGAGTTCCCAAGCAGCCTTGGAAAGAGTGATGTTTTGGTTCAGAAGCATATAAAAAGTCTTCAAGACAGAATCAATTCTTTATTAGGAGAAACAGCCGAAGAAAGATACATGAAGTTCGTCAAAATGTATCCCGATTTGTTGCTGAGAGTTCCCCAATGGATGATTGCTTCCTATTTAGGAATTACCCCTGAAAGTTTAAGCCGTGTTCGAAAAGAATTGGCGAGAAAAAACTTTGTTCCGGACAGGTAATTACGAAAGTCTTTTTGCTAAATTTCCTATTTGTCTTAGTTTTAATTGGGTGTCTTCTGACCAGGGTAAGCCAAAGCAAAGTCGCATACAATTTTCAAACTGATCCTGAAGGGTAAACATTCTTCCCGGTGCAATGCTTATATTTTGCTTTATGGCCAGATCATACAATTCTGTTGTACGAACTTTTTTATCAAACTCTATCCAAAGAGATAATCCACCTTGTGGTCTGCTGGTTTTTGTGCCTTCAGGAAAAGATTCAGCAATCGTCTGAACATAATTTTGATAGTTACTTTGCAACGTTCTGCGCATTTGCTGAAGATGTTTCTCATATCTTCCGCTTTTCAGGAAATTAGCAACGGCTTCATTTACAATGGATATTGATGAAGTAGAATGAAGAAGTTTTAGCTTTAAAATTTTCTCTTTATATTTTCCGGGAACGATCCACCCCACACGATAACCTGGTGCAAGCGTTTTTGAGACTGAGCTACAATAGAGTACATTTCCTTCTTTGTCAAAAGATTTACAGCATTTCGGGCGGTTGGCACCAAAATAAAGATCTCCATACACATCATCTTCAATTAATGGAATATTATTTTCTGCTAATAATTTAACGACTTCTTTCTTATTTTCATCAGACATACAGCTTCCTAATGGAGTATTAAAATTAGGAATCAATAAACAGATATCAATTTTAGGGATAGCTTTTTTTAAGGCTTCAATTTCAATACCATGAGCCGGATGTGTAGGTAATTCTAATACTTTCAATCCAAAACCGGCAGCCAGTTGTAAGATTCCAGGATAGCACGGACTTTCAATGGCAATGGTATCTCCGGGTTTTCCTAAAGCCATCAGACAAAAAGATAAGGCATTCATTCCGCCATTTGTTGTTACAACATCATTTTCATTAAAGTTTCCACCCCATGATAACGATCGTAAGGCGATCATTCTTCTTAATTTCAGATTTCCTTGTAGTTCTTCATATTCGGCTCCGCCAGATTTTAATTCTCTTGTCGCATTGATGATCTCTTTTTTTAGTTTAGCCTGAGGTAGCAAATCTCCAGACGGAATTGCAATAGAAAATAATGTGAGATTATTTTTACCCATATTTTCATACACCTTGCTGATGAGCTCATCAGGTTCATTAGTATTGGCAATTAAAGAAGGTCGGCTAACCTCTGGAAGGGGAAGTGTGATTGAAAGTAACTGACTTACAAAATAACCCGATTGCGGTTTTGATTCTATTAAAGACATCGATTCCAATTCCAGAAAAACACGTTTTGCAGTGTTCATACTGATTTGATGCTCTTTACATAAAATTCTAACAGACGGAAGCTTGTCTCCCGCATTTAAAACTCCACTTGTAATCTGAGAAGCAATTCCGTTGGCTATTTCTGTATATAAAAATTCTTTAGTCATATTTTTAAACTGTGCTCGTGCAAATATACAAAACTGATACTGTGCTTACTCAATTAACTTGTATAATTTTGACTCATCAAATAAAACCTCAATATAATGATGACAAATCAAATATCAAAAGACCAAACAGTTAACGGATGGATCAATGGATTCATAGGAGTACTGTTATTTAGTGGCTCTATGCCGGCTACCAAATTGGCAGTGAATGACATGAGTCCAATTTTTGTAACAATAGCACGTGCTGCTATTGCAGGAATTCTTGCTTTAATCGTTCTACTAATCTATAAAGAAAAGCGACCTACAAAAGATCAACTCTTTCCGTTGGTTTTAGTTTCGATAGGCTGTGTAATTGGGTTTCCTTTGCTTTCTGCACTGGCTCTTCAGTATGTAACTTCAGCACATTCCATTGTATTTTTGGGGATGTTACCTTTAATGACAGCAATTTTCGGAGTGATTAGGGGAGGAGAAAGACCACATCCTATATTTTGGTTATTCTCTATTATTGGAAGTCTTTTAGTGATTGGTTTTGCTATTTCTCAAGGGATTTCAGCGTCTCCAGTTGGCGATATTTTAATGTTAGCCGCTGTAGTTTTATGCGGACTTGGATATGCCGAAGGTGCAAAGCTTTCAAAAACACTAGGTGGCTGGCAAGTAATTTCATGGGCTTTGATCTTAGCATTGCCTTTAATGATTGTTTTATTTTTCATTTATTTTCCTAATAATATTGAAGCTGTAACTACAGGTGGTTGGTTTGGTCTGGCATACATTTCCTTATTCAGTATGTTTATTGGGTTCATATTTTGGTATCGTGGTTTAGCACAAGGTGGAATTACTACCGTGGGTCAGTTACAATTATTACAACCATTTTTTGGATTGGCATTGGCAGCTTATTTCCTTCATGAGCCTGTAAGTATGGGAATGTTAGGTGTTACCATTGGCGTTATTCTTTGTGTAGCGGGTACGAAAAAGTTTGCAAAATAATTTTTTTTAAACACCGAAAATCTTTATTTAATAAGTATTTAAGTTTCGAATATTCAAATTTACAATTCACCCTGCTTATGAACTTAAGCGGGGTGAATTGTGTTGTTTTATGAATTTTTTAATGTAAAATAAGGCATACGTTTTAAAATTTACTTGATAAAAAGGATATATGCATAAAATTTGGTCTAATTTTTATTGTGAATAAATGACATATTAAACGAGTACTATGAAAACAATAAGCTGTATGAATATCGATATGGAGCTTTTAAGCTCATTCGGTGGAGAGATTAAACTATATAAGAAAGGAGAAATCATTTTCAGAGAAGGAGATCATGCATTGTATTATTTTCAGATTAGTGAAGGAAAAGTAAAACTTAATAATTATGATGATGAGGGCAAAGAGTTTATTCAAAATATTTTTGGAAAGAAGCAGAGCTTTGGAGATTCTATGATTTTTTTAGACAAGTTTTATCCTATCAATGCTATAAGTTTGGAGCATTCTAAAATTATAAGAGTTCCTAAAAATAATTTCCTGGAATTGTTAGACAAACATCCTAACATTTCGTTGGGAATGAACGCCTGCCTTTCGCAAAGGCTTTATTATAAAATCTTGATGACCCAAAATATGTCTTCTACAAATCCTGTATTAAGACTAAAAGGATTAATGGAATACCTAAAAAGCTATTATGAAGATGATTGTCAACATTGTTTTCGTATAGAATTAACAAGACAACAGATTGCCAATTTAACAGGACTGCGAGTAGAGACTGTTATCAGGGTTTTAAAAAGAATGGAAAAAGACAATCTGCTTAAAATAGTAAATCGAAAAATTCTGTATTAAAGATATGATTCGAATCATAAAATGGTGAAATATTTTAGCGTACCTTTAATTATTCAATAATAACAAGTTACGAGTCGCTAAATGAAGCTTAGTCTATCAGTTATTTAGAATTTTAAATAAGGATGATTTGTTTTAACCATGAATAATCGAAAATGAATTGTGATAAAATAATACAATCACTGGAAGCAAGTCATTTTACTAAGATAGTAAATGAAGGAAACTGGTTAGAGACTGATGCTCTTATTTATGTAAAAGAAATTAAAGAGGCTGTTTTTCTATTGTTTCTCATTACGGAAGAAAAGGAAAAGATAGAAGATATCCGAGCCTTAATTGCCCAATTTGATGAATTTAATGACATCGGAAAGCAAGAACCGAAACAAACTCTATTCTATCTTTCGATTAAGAAAAAACATGATTTGCATTATTTTGAAAAATTTATGAAGGTTGACCATTAGGAAATCAAAACATTCAACAGCTATATAAACCAATCACTTAAATCTAATTACTATGAAATTTCAACAAAATTTACTCGAATATATCAGTCGTTCGCTGATTACGGTTGGTGAATCTATCTCAGTGGTAGAAAGCGTTACTTCAGGATGTCTGCAAATGGCTTTTTCACAAATGCCTAATGCTTCTCTGTTTTATAAAGGTGGAATGACCACTTATACATTACCTGAAAAGGTTAGATTATTAAATGTGGATCAGGAGGAAGCAGAGGAATACGATTGTGTCTCAGAAAATATTGCCCAAACAATGGCCTTAAATGTTGCCAAGCTCTTTGAATCTGATTGGTCTATTGCCACAACAGGTTATAGTAGGCCCATTCGCAGCTCGTTGTATAAAGTTTTTGCATATTTTTCATTTTCTTATAAAGGGGAAATTGTGCTCACTAAAAAATTAGAGTTACACCCAAAAACTCAATCTTTTAATGCTCAAATGTATTATACAGAGTTTATTCTAGGATGCTTTAAAAGCGAGATGAATCAATTGCTAATTTTAAAATAATGATTGGTTTAGATTAATAACAATCAATCTCATGACCACTTTAATGTTTATTATATTTATTGATGATAAAGCCATAATTTACTTTATGGCTTTATTTTTTTGATCATTTTAGATTTGCAGGTTATATACAAAGTAAGAGGTAAGCAAGTTTTATATTTAATTCAGAATTTCTTCAATATTGAATATGTACATTAGCAAAATAAAATATTTATACTGATGAAAGTCCTGATCATAGAAGACGAAACAGAACTGGCGAAGAGTATTGCAGAATACCTTTCGGAGGAAAATTATTTATGTGAATTTGCTTCAACATTTCAGGATGCGATGGAGAAAATACATACGTTTCAATACGACTGTATTCTTTTAGATATTATGCTTCCTGACGGCAACGGACTTACCATCTTAGAAGAATTAAAAAAACAAAACAAGCAAGACGGTGTTATTATTGTTTCTGCAAAAAATGCGTTGGATGACAAAATCAGTGGTCTGCAAATGGGTGCAGATGATTATCTAACCAAGCCATTCCATCTTTCTGAATTAATGGCAAGGATTTATTCTATCATTCGCAGGAAACAGTTTAATAATTCAAATGTTGTTACACAAAATGAATTACAGATTGATCTTTTAGCGAAAACGGTTTCTATTAATAATGAAATCATTTCGCTCACCAAAAAAGAATTTGATCTCTTGATTTTCTTTATTGGAAATAAAAATAAGGTTATTTCAAAAAGTGCTTTGGCAGAGCATCTTTCGGGTGATTTTGCAGATATGCTGGATAATCATGATTTTGTATATGCACACATCAAGAATTTAAAGAAGAAGCTGAGTGATGCTGGTTGTGACAGCTATTTGAAAACAGTGTACGGAACAGGATACAAATGGGAATCTATTTAATATGGCAATGAAAAATTTACTCAGTAAAACGACAAAACCGTTTCTAATATATGTTCTTATTGTATTGGTCATTAGCATACCAGTCTACTACGTTGTGGTTGATGCCATTTGGTTGAGTGAACTGGATGAGCATAATGAAATCATTGCCGATAAATCAGCTCATGAGCTTAATAAACTAAAGCTGTCTGATGAAGAACTAGAAAAAAGTATTGCGCTTTGGAATAATATTCAGCCTGGAACCAATATTGAAAAGCTTCCGTATGCTAATCTGAAGAGAGATCAAATATATACGGTGGAAAGGCAAAAATCTTATTCATCAGAACCAAATACAGATCGTTTCAGATGCTTAAAAAAGATTGTTTACATCAATAAAAAGCCTTATTTATTTACGGTAGAAACCAATGTAGAAGAAACGCAGGAAACAGTTATTGTCATTGCGATTATTACCATATTCTTCTTTATTGTTATTGTTGTAGGATTGTTATTTTTAAACAGAAGACTTTCCAATACGGTTTGGAAACCTTTTCATGATACGTTGCAGCAATTAAAATCATTCGATTTGAGTCATGAAACCAAGATTAATTTCGAAAAAACTGATGTTAAAGAATTTGAAGAATTGAATACGGTGCTTGCTAAGCTGATTGATCATAATATTTCAGTGTATAAAACCCAAAAAGAATTTACGGAAAATGCATCTCACGAATTGCAAACTCCTTTGGCTATTCTTCAAAACAAGCTGGACTTACTTCTTCAGGACGAAAATATCACCGAAAGTCAATACAATACCGTTGAAGAATTGAACAGAACGTTAGCCCGTAGCACAAGAATCAACAAAAACCTTTTATTGTTGGCCAAGATTGAAAATTTACAATTTGCGCAAAATGAAAAGCTACCGTTAAGTCAGTTACTGAATCAAAGTATAGAAGGAATACGCGAACATTTTGAACAAAAAGAGATTATCATTGATATTCATATGTTGGATGGAATAGAAATCAATGGAAATAGAACATTAACAGAAACACTCATTAATAATCTTTTAATTAATGCTGTAAGGCATACTCCGTCTCATGGAAAGGCTCATATAAAGCTTTCTGAAAATGAATTAGTTGTTTCTAATTCAGGAAATTCAGGGCTTAATAAAGAAAATTTATTCAAAAGGTTTTCTAAATCATCTACAGATACTGCCGGAAGCGGTTTAGGATTGTCTATTATTAAAGAAATCTGCACGCATCAACATTGGAAGTTAAACTATAGCTTTGAGAATAACAACCATACTTTCTCTGTGAAATTTTAACAACGTAATTCTTCTTAAAAATCAGACTGCACTTTATCATAAAAGTGCAGTTTTTTTTGAACTTATTTATCCAAATAGCAGTTGGACAGAATAATTGAATGAAAATGTTTTGTTGGATTTTCGCTAAGGCGCAATTTCTTTTAAAAACGATGTGTTGTAAGGCGCAAGGATTTTATCGGAGATAAAATTGATTGTGTTATAGTTGAAATTTCAGGAAATTAAAATATTACCAATTGAAAATCTTTGATTTTTTTGTGCCTTAAAACAGAATAAAGATTAAAAACCTTTGCGCCTTAGCGATTTTCCAACTATTCTATATGTCAGAAAAGCGTCATCACTCAAAGTTTGCAAATTCGAAATTTCTACAGAATTGCATCAGAACTTTGAATAAAAATATGAAAGCAGTAAAGCACATTACAATTTTTGCTTGCAGTAATTATAGTTTTCAATCAAAGACAGTAAAGAATTACGCCCTACTCATTTAGAAATTCAAAATTTCTTCTAAATCATAACAGAATATTGTATCATAAAATTAAAAATAGAATAAAATGAAAAAGTTAGCAATAGTATTATCCATCACGGTAAATGTTGTTTTAATCAACGCACAGAAAGTACAGCAGAAAGATGTTCCGGCATTAGTTCAGTCAGCATTGCAAAAGCAATTTCCTGACGCAAAAAATGTGAAGTGGGAAAAAGAGCATGGTAATTATGAAGCAGGTTTTGAATCTAAGGGAACAAAGTATTCTGCTTTGGTAAATATGTCAGGAAAAATTATAGAAACAGAAGTTCCTGTAGATATTAATTCTTTTCCTGCTCAAAGCAAACAGTTTATTCTTAAAAAATATCCTAATCAAAAAATAAAAGAAACATCCAAAATAACAGATGCAAAAGGGATTGTAACCTATGAAGCGGAGGTTAACGGAAAAGATATCATTTTCGATACAAAAGGGAATTTTTTAAAGGAAACTAAAGACTAAATCTTATGAATAAATTAAAACCGTTCCTATTCCTCACTTTTTTATTTTTCTCTTCCATGGCATTGGCGCAGGTTTCCTCTGTAACCGTTTCGGGAATTGTTATTAATAAAAATAAATCTGCTGTTCCGTACACAAATATTATTTTAAAAGATGCAAAAGATAACGCATTTGTTTTGGGAACCATTACCAATGAGGAAGGTCGATTTTCTTTAGCTGAAGTAAAACCCGGAAATTATCATTTAGAAATTTCTCTTTCAGGATATATTTCTAAAGATCATCCTCTTTTTATAGGCAGTCTTTCACCATTTTTAGATATTCCTTCCATAGAAATTGAATCGAACAACATTGAAAAGGAAACAAAAATAGAAGAGGTGGTGGTAACGGCTTCTAAAAAAAATGAAATAGGAAATCAACTCGACAAAAAAACCTATTCTGTTGCTGATAATATCAGCCAAAGCGGAGGATCTGTTCTTCAAAGTATGCAAAACCTACCGGGAATAACGGTTCAGGACGGAAAAGTTCAGTTGCGTGGAAATGATAAAGTAACCGTTTTGATTGATGGAAAACAAACTGCTTTAACCGGTTTTGGAAGCCAGACAGGATTGGATAATATTCCATCTTCGGCGATTGACAAGATTGAGATCATTAATAATCCGTCTTCAAAATATGATGCCAATGGAAATGCGGGAATCATTAATATCATCATGAAAAAGAATAAACAAAACGGATGGAATGGGAAAGTTGGGTTAACTACAGGATTAGGCTCTCTATGGGAAAGAAAAGAAAACCTTCCGAGTATCAGACCACAGTATACACTTACTCCAAAAATAAATCCTTCCGTTTCTTTAAATTATAGAAAAGATAAGGTCAATATTTTCCTGCAGGCTGATAATTTATATACGGAAACGCTTAACAAGAATGAATTTGTAACCAGAACCTATGATGATGGAACAGTTATCAATTCACAGTTAAAAAGAAACAGGAATACCAACTTCCTGACGACCAAAGCAGGAATAGACTGGACGATTGACAGTCAGAATACCTTAACGGTTTCAGGAATGTACGGGAGTGAAAAGATTATTGACCGTGGTGACCAACCTTTTTTCAATAAAGATTTTTCGCAGCGTTTGCGTCTTTGGCAGTTTTTAGAGGATGAGTTGAAAACGACGGTAATGGCTTCGGCAGCGTATCAGCATAAATTTAAAGAAGCGGGACATCTTTTAAATGTCGGTTTCAATTATACGTTTCACAGAGAAGACGAAAAGTATTTCTATGACAATTATTTGCCTACTTCCACGGGAACCGATGCTTTTAAACTATTGTCTGATGAGCAGGTGTATGATTTCAATGTAGACTACGTAAAGCCTCTACAATACGGACGAATTGAAGCTGGAATTAAGTTAAGAAACAGAAGCATTCCTACGAATATGAATTTTATACCAGGGGCTAATTCTGTGTTGGATGTGAATGCCGGAGGTTGGGCAGATTATAAGGAACTCATTCCTGCTGTTTATGGAAACTATGTTTTTGAAAATGAAAAATGGGAAGCAGAATTGGGGGTAAGACTGGAATACGTGAAGATTCAATATGATGTAAATCCTAATCATCCCACTTATAAAAGTGATGGTTACAATTATACACAGCCATTTCCGAATATGAGATTAGCATACAAACTCAACGATCGAAATAAGTTGTCTGTATTTTACAACAGAAGGGTAGACCGACCTAATGAAGTAGATATCCGAATATTTCCAAAATATGACGATGCTGAAATTATTAAAGTGGGGAATCCTGCACTAAGACCACAATTTACCAATTCGCTAGAGCTGGGATATAAACACAATTGGGACAACGGATATCTATATTCCGCGGCATATCATCGTTTTTCTAATGGAACCATCAGCAGGATCTCAAGCATTGCACCTGGAAGCACATTGATCTATGCTATATTCCAAAATGCGGGGAAGAGTTTTAATTCAGGGATTGAAGCAATTTGGAATCAAAAAGTTTCAAAAGTATATTCATTTAACGTTAATGGAAATCTTTACAGAAATCAAATCAATGCTTTTACGGTTGAGAATCTGTATCCTGTTCCTAATACTTTCTCTGCAGATAAGCAGACCGCAGTTTCAGGGAATATAAAGTTTAATAATACATTCAAATTTGCCAAAGGGTTTGATGCGCAGCTTACGGCCGTGTATTTGGCTCCTGATATTATTCCACAGGGAAAAATCAGTTCCAGATTCTCGATTGATATGGGCGTGAAAAAATCGGTTCAAAATGGGAAAGGAGAAGTATTCCTTAATGCTTCGGACTTATTGAATACAATGGTGGTTAAAAAGCAAATTCAAGGATCTGGCTTTCAATATAGCAGTAATGATTATTACGAAACACAGGTCGTTCGATTAGGATATAGTTATAAATTTTAATTCAAATAAAAATAAAGTTCAAATGAAAAGTTTATTCGCAGGCTTATTTTTAAGTTTGATCATTTTTCAGAATGCTGCTGCGCAAGACAGTTTAGCGGTTAATACAATCAAGGATACTACAGCTATTCCTTCAAAATTAACGGTTGATGATGCTTCCCATCAATTTACCTATAAAAAACTCATCATACCCGCAGCCTTGATTTCTTACGGAGTTGCAAGTTTAAGTATAAAAGGACTTAAACAATTGAATTCTTCTACACAGTATGAGATCAGTGAACATCAACCCGACAAAATAAAGCTGGATAATTACGCTCAGTTTGCTCCTGCGGTATTGGTGTACGGACTGAATGCAGCAGGTGTTCAGGGAAAACATAATTTCAGAGACCGAAGCATCATTTACGGAACTTCGATGTTAATCACTTCGGCGATTACTGTTCCGCTAAAGCATATTGTAAAGGAAGAAAGACCGGATGAGTCTAATAAACTGTCATTCCCTTCGGGACACACAGCTATTGCATTTGCCTCTGCTCAGTTTATGTTCAGAGAATATAAAGACACCAACTTCTTGTTGGGTATTTCCGGATATTCCTTTGCTGTTTTTACAGGAATTTACAGAATGTTGAACAATAAGCATTGGTTTGGCGATGTGGTGGGCGGTGCAGGCTTTGGAATCTTATCTACAGAATTAGCCTATTGGTTATATCCAAAAATCAATACACTTTTAGGGGGCAAAAAAGATAAATCCCAAACGATGGTTATGCCTTTTTACCAACAGGGCAACATGGGAATTGGTTTGGTTAAAAATTTTTAATAATTGATTTAAGCGAAATAAAGGAACTTAAAAATCACTTCTTCGGTTTGGGTTTAGATTTCATAATCGAAAAATAAGAAGAGGTAAAAGCCGAAAGACTTTGATAGCCAACTTTAAAACCAACTTCACTCAGGGTAAATTGTTTCATATCAATAAGTTCAACGCTCTTTAGAATTCGTATCAATTGTAAATATTTTTGAAGTGTAATTCCCGTTTCATGTTTGAAAATCCTTTGTAAACTTCTTACCGACATTTGTGCTTTTTCGGCTAACAAATCAATGTTTAGATTATATTTAAAATTTGAATTTATATAGTTACAAACAGGAATTAACCGAGCATCTGTAGGAACAGGAACTTCCAGATAATTGCTTTCCTTACAAAAGTTGGGAAGGCTTTTTAATATAGCCTTAAAAAATATGCTTTGCTCGTCATCTTCGGTTAAAAGTTTATTCCATTTTGAAGCATACAAAAGCATTTCTCTCAAAACGGGAGGAATCGCAAAAACCTGAACATGTTCATAAAAATCTTCTTTAAAGGAAGAATTAAACAAGAAAAGCATGAGCTTTACTGTTTTAGCTTCTGAAGTAATGCGATGAGGTTTTCCTGAAGGAATCCAGATCACGTGATTTTGAGGAACGAGATAGATCTTCTGATCAATATGAAAATATTGGTAACCTTCTTCCACATATGTTAATTGAGCGCGGTTGTGGGTGTGCTCGTAATCGTCATGTTTCCAGTCTTCTTCGCACCATACGTAGGCTTCTTTTTCAATGGTGTCGATAAAATGACTTTCTTTTTGTTCGGTTAAACCGCATTTTACCTTGTCGTTCTGCATAAAGTTTTTGGCAAATTTAATAAAAACGTCATTACTAATTTTGTATTATAAAATATATCGTATTAATAATGAAAAAATTAGGTTCTCTTTTTGTATTAATTTTATTACTAAAAATCACAAATATCATGGCGCAAGATAAAGCTAAAGTGTTGGTTTTGATTCATTCAGACAATGGTGGAACTTACGAACTGGCCAAAGAAATTGCCAAAGGAATTGAAAGCGATAAAAATGCAACGGCAGTTATAAAGCAAGTAAAAACATCTCAAAATCAAAAACTAAAAGATATTCCTGTGGCAACAGTGGAGGAACTTCCGACTTATGACGGAATTGCTTTTGGTTCACCCGTTTATTTCGGAAATATCAGTACAGGAATGAGTGAGTTCTTGTCTAAAACAGTTAACCTTTGGACGAACCATTCACTTGAAGGAATGCCGGCAACAGTGTTTATGTCTGCAGGAAGTGGAGCGGGTAAAGAATTGGCTTTACAAGCTTTTTGGAACAGTCTTGCCGTTCACGGAATGGTATTAGTTTCTAACGGAATTCGTGGAACAGAAGGAATTAACAAAGCAATTCCTCAGGGGAACACAGTGTTGGGAGTAACCAGTATGGCTTCTTTGAAAGATGTGGAAAGACCTACAAAAGATGAAAGAAACCTTGCTGAACTTCAAGGAAAAAACTTCGCAAAAGTAACGTTGGCTTTAAAAGGTACATTTGCTAAAAAGGCAATGGCGACGATTGAAAAGTCTGTTAATTTTAACGAAATGTTGAAGCAAAAAAATATTACCCTTCCTCAAGTTCCTAAACCTGCAGGAAACTATAAACCTTTCGTACGTTCAGGAAATTTGATTTTCATTAATCAGGTTGCCTTGAAAGACGGAAAAATTTTAAATCCCGGAAAACTGGGAGTTGATGTAAATGAACAACAAGTGAAAGACGCTACAAAAGCAACGATGCTAAATGTTTTATCAGTCTTAAATGAAGCCGTTGGCGGAGATCTAAGCAAAGTGAAGCAATGCGTACAACTAACAGGGATTTTCAATACCAAAGATGATTATACAAAACATGCCGATTTGATGAATATTGCATCAGATCTTACTGTTGAGGTTTTTGGTGATAAAGGAAAGCATGCAAGAGCAACATTAGGCGCTTCATCTATTCCTGTGAATTCTTCTGTGGAAATACAGGCTATTTTTGAGGTTGAGTAATTAACTCAAATATATTTTTTAATCTTGAAATTCTCGCAGAACCAACAGGCTGAACAGATTTATACATCTTACAGGTTTGTAAATTCTGCGGGATTTTTTATTTTGATTTAAATCAATTTAGAATTGACAACAGATTTATGGCGTTTTTTGAATTCTGTTGGTGTTTCGCCAACAAGTGTTTTAAATAGTTTATTGAAATAAGAAATACTGTCAAAACCTACAGTATACCCAACTTCAGAGACACTCACATCACACAATAACAATGTTTTCGCCTGATTAATCCTGTATTGATTCACAAAATCTGTGAAAGTCATATCCGTTTGCTTCTTAAAGTAGCGACAAAAAGCAGAAGTACTGAGATGAACCATTTCTGCAACAATATTCACATCAGGACTTTTATCATAGTTTTCATGAATATAATTGTAAACGGTTCCCAGCCTGATTTTATCATTTAAAAAGAATTTCACCCTTGTATCTTCATGATTAAGCTGTTCAAATTCGCTGGAATCTGCCAAAATATTTAATACTTCAATAAGCCCCAACAAAGAATCAAAAGATTTCATTTGTTGTATTTCTTTCAATTTTTCAACTACCTTTTCTTTTGTCTGACCTTCAAATGAAAATCCTAGGTAAGAACGTTCCAATAGTTTTTTAATTTTAGCAAACTCTGGTGTTGAAATAATCGTGTTTTCTGGAAAGTTTTCCTTTAGCTGAACAACAATTTGTTTGTATTCTGTTTCAATTCCATAATCGAAATTAAGATGGGGAACATTCGGGCCAATTAAGACCAAATAACTTCCTACAAAGCCGGAAACATGTTTTCCTACATGGCTTATTCCATTAATCGCTTCAACATAAACAATCTCTATTTCAGGATGATAATGCCAGAAAAAATAGTTTTTAAAACAAGGTGTATGAATCTTAAATGAGCTTTCGGTTTCAAAAGGGATAATTTCTTTTTCAATTTTCATAGTGTGTTGTGTTTTTCAGTTTGAGAGCAAATTAACTAAAAAAATGTCAATGGAGAGCAAGAAATTGGCATTGATGATTAATTCGAAGGTAAGTTTTATGCACAACTTTGTCTCATTAACAAAAATCAAATATTAGAAAACATGGAAAAAGAATTAGAAACAACAGCAGCCCCAATGATGAATAATATGATAGGTGGTGGTAAAAAAGGAGAACCGGATCCGGGAAATCCTTCCACAATTACTAAAAACAACCCTAAATTATCGACAAGAGCAAATAATGAGTCTTTAAGAATTCTTTCCGAAGAAGACTGGAAATTCTGGATCGAAAACGGATATATCGTTGTAAAAGGCGTGATTTCTAAAGAGCAGGCAGCAGAAAGTGCCGCTTTTCTTTGGGAATACGAAGGTAAAGACCCAAATGATAAAGAAACTTGGTATACAGTACCACAAACTGCACACAAAATGAAAGAGCTGAATAATGCAGGAATGGTAGAAGTTTATAACACGCTGGTTTTATGGGAAAATCGTCAGGCTCCAAAATTACATCAGGCTTTTGCTGATATTTGGGGAACCGATAATCTTTGGGTAAGTATAGACAGAGCTAATCTTAACTTCCCGATTCGTCCCGGATTTGAATATAAAGGCTTTATTCATTGGGATTACGATCCGGAAACTAAACCTCAATACGTACAGGGAGTTTTGGCTTTGGCAGATCAGACTGACGAGGAAATGGGTGGTTTCCAATGTATTCCTGAGTTATTCAGAGAATATGATACTTGGAAATTGACGCAGCCTGCTGACCGTAATCGTTTTAAACCCGATACAACAGGGTTTACTCCTACAAAAGTAAAAATGGAAGCCGGAGATCTATTGATTTTCAACAGTTCAGAACCTCATGGAATCAGAGCCAACAACAGCGAAGGTAAAGTGAGAGTTGCACAGTACATTTCCATGGTTCCTGCGGATGAAGAAAACGAAGATCTTCGCCAATGGAGATTAAATTCATGGCATGACAGAATCTGCCCAGATGGTGACGGATTCCCCGGAGATCCTTTAAAAAGAGAAAAGAACTATCCAATTGCTGAGCTTTCAGAGCTAGGCAAGAAATTACTTGGACTTAACAAATGGTAATTTGACAGTGAGCAGTGATGAAAATCACTGCTTTTTTATTTCAGATTGTTGAATAAAAACCTCTGCAATTACTTTTATACTCTGTTCCAATTGTTCTTCGGAAAGCGAACCATAACTTAGTCTAAAACCATTGATCGTTTCATTAGAGCCATATTTGTTAGGGTGAATTATTTTGATGTTTTTATCTGATAACAAATGAGTTATAGTGTCCCAGTTTAATTTTACTTTAGGGGTGATCCAGAAAGCAAGACCTCCTTCAGGCAATGTGAAATCTGTAGTGTTTTTCAAATGTTTTTCCAAAAGTGCGTACACAAAATCTCTTTTGTTTTTATAGTGAATTGTTGCTTTTTTAATATGCTTTTTCACAGCACCATCTTTGATCAACTGTAAAACAGCCTGTTCCATAATGACGTCGCCTTGTACATCAATAATTTTCCTCAACTCACCAATTTTCTTTAGCAATTCCTGATTCTTGGTCACCAAATACCCAATCCTCAAAGCCGGAGCTACCACTTTACTCATTGTTCCCACATATACACTGTTTTTCAACTCAGGAAAACTGGAGATTGGCAGAATTGGACGATAACCAAAATGAAACTCATTATCGTAATCATCTTCAATGATTGTCAGATTATATTCGTTGGATAACTCAATTAATTTTAATCTTCTAGCTAAGCTTAAAGTAACCGTCGTAGGATATTGTCTGTGAGGAGTTAAATAGATTGATTTTATATTTTTATTGATCTTTAAAAGTTGAATAATATCTTCCATAATAATTCCGTCTTCGTCTACAGAAATGGGTAATAATTTTGCTCCTGCATGTTCAAAAGCATTCCACGCAGGTTGGTATCCCGGATTTTCAACAATTACACAATCACCCGAAGTAAATAAACTTTGTGCTGTTAAAAACATTGCCATTTGGCTGCCCCGGGTAATAGAAATGTCATGCTCATTATGATGCATTCCTCTCTGATGATTGAGCATTTGAGAGATGGCTTTTCTGAATTCAAGATCACCATGTTCACTGCTGTAGCCCATCATCTGCCATTTTGCTTTTCTGTTGAAAATCTGGCGATAGGCGCGGGCCAATTCTGTAACCGGAGCAATTTTACTGTCGGGATGCCCATCATCAAAATTGATCAATAATCCATTATTGATTTCCGCTTTATATTCCTCCTCTGATTCATTCTTATTAAATCTTGGCTGCAAGACAGGCAATTGATTCGATACGAAAATTCCTTTTCTTTCCTTGGAAATCACCCATTCTTCATTAATTAAAACCTGATAGGCTTCTACAACTGTATTTCTGTTGATTTTTAGCAATAAGGCTAAATTTCTACTTCCCGGAAGAGCATCACCACAGTGTAGCCTACCGGATTGTATATCTCCAATAATGGTATCAGCGATCTGTAAATAGACCGCTTTATCAAGTTTCTTATCAATCTCAAATTCTAATTTCCATGGACGTAACATCTGGACTACCTATTTATGTAAAAACTGAATCATTTGAACAGTCCAAATATAAAATAATTTTGTCTCGCAATAATGCAATAACAGATAAATTTTTAAAAATCATGGACAATAAACAATTTAGTTCAAAAGACTTTCACGAAACTTTTTCAAGACCAAAGTATGTAAAACCAACTCATTTGATTCACAAAAACGTAGAAAATGAAGGTGAACACAATCAATTTTCAACAGAAAGAAAACATCCGGTCTTCTTCATTGATCTCCCAAGTAAAAATGTAAGTATGACCATTGGAGGATTATTGCCCGGACAACAAACCAACAAACACCGTCACACTTACGAAACGGTTTTATATGTCATTGAAGGAAAAGGTTGGACAGAAGTTGAGGGTGAAAAAGTAGAATGGGAGGCTGGTGATGCTGTTTACATTCCTTCTTGGGCTTGGCATAAACATCAAAACCTGAGTGAAACAGAATCTGCAAAATACATCGCTTGTGAAAATGCACCACAATTACAAAATCTGGGCGTTGCATTAAGAGAAGAAGAAGGCAGAGACCTTTAAATGAAATAACAGTTAAAAATTAGAATTACATGAAAAATGTTCCATTTAAAGGGGTTATTGCATACCCAATTACTCCTTTTGATAACAAAGATAAAGTTGATATTCCGTTATTTAAAAAATTGGTTGAAAGATTGGTTGTTTCAGGAAACCACGGAATTGCTCCGTTAGGAAGCACCGGAGTTTTACCTTATTTATCGGATGAAGAAAAAGAAGCCGTAACTGAAGCGACCTTACAGCAGGTTAACGGCAGAATTCCAACATTGGTTGGGGTGTCTAATCTTACGACTGAAAAAACAATTCATCATGCTCAATTTGCAGAAAAGGCCGGAGCAGATGCCGTAATGATTATTCCGATGAGTTATTGGAAACTTACAGATGATGAGATCGTAACGCATTATGATGCTGTTGCCCGTAAAATTTCAATTCCAATTATGGCGTACAATAATCCGGCAACGGGTGGAGTAGATATGTCTCCGAATTTGCTAAAAAGACTATTGGAAATCCCCAATGTGACGATGATTAAAGAAAGCACCGGAGATATCCAGAGAATGCATTATCTGAGAAAAGAATTGGGAGAAGACGTGGCTTTTTATAACGGGTCAAATCCATTGGCATTGGCTGCTTTTTCTGCCGGAGCAAGAGGTTGGTGTACTGCCGCTTCAAATCTTATTCCTGAATTGAATATAGGATTGTATAATGCCATTGAAAATAACCAGCTTCATGAAGCCCAGGATATTTTTTATCAACAAATTGAATTATTACAATTCATTGTGGCAAAAGGACTTCCAAGAGCTGTAAAAGCAGGGTTGAAAATTTTAGGAGAAGAAGGCGGAAACTTAAGAAGCCCATTACAACCTTTAACAGAAAAGGAAACGGAAGAATTGAGAATTATTATGAAACCCTTTACAAAGTAGTTCAATGAAAAAATCAGTTTTTTATCATGCCGGTTGTCCGGTATGTATAAGCGCAGAACACGATATTATTAATCTTATCGGTGCTGAAAATGTAGATATTATCCATTTAGGAGAATCCAAAGATGAAATTTCCGAAGCTGAAAAGGCAGGTGTACAATCTGTTCCGGCTTTAGTAACTCCAAACGGAAATGTATTGCACATCAATTTTGGTGCATCAATAGAAGATGTTAAAAAGTAAAAAAACAGGCTGTCTCAAAAAAGGCAGCCTATTTTTTATCATTGAAAGTTGAAGAAATTATACGGATGCAGTTCCTTCTACACCATCTGTATTATTGGTTTTAATTCCGGTAATAGCAGAGGCCGCAAAACTGAGTAGGCTTACCAATTTTCCGGCTTTAGTATCCCAATAATAAGTTTCTTTCGGTTCTACACGAATAATGGTAACATTGGGATCATCTTTTCCGTCAAACCAAGCTTTTGCCATGGGTGACCATTTTTCCTCAATCGTTGCTTTGTCTTTATAGATAGAAGCCGTTCCATAAACAGAAAGATATTGAGAATCTCCGTTATTCATAAAAAACAATTGTACTCTTCGGTCTTCTTTAATTTCAAAATTTTTATTACTATCTGCGCTGCTGATAAACCAAAGATTTCCACTGTCATCCGTTTCCTGTAAGCCCATCGGACGGGAATTGATCGGGGTAACATCCAATTCTGTACAAAACATACAGATTCTGGCTTTTTCCGAGAGTTCTTTGATTTTTTTAATTGCTTCAAGATGCGTAAGATTTTGTGTTGACATAATATTGTATTTTAAGTGATTTGAATAGAAATAAGAAATAAATCAATAAGAATAAGGTGATTCATTAATATTAATAACTATTCAAAAACCCGACCAAAAGAATTCATCCCAGATTTATGGAAGCTTGAAATTATATTATACTTTTTTTCGCTACTTTTAAAGTAATGGTAATAGGGTTATTCGTTACACTTAAGAAAGAATAGCAATTAAAAAAGAAGCTTAATGGAAAACTATGCAGTTATTTTAATGATTATGGCACTGATGATTGGAGCATCAGGTTTTGCGGGCAAAATTAAAATTCCGGTGCCAATGCTTCTTCTGGTGGTTGGGATTTTATTTGGTTTTATTCCTGCAATGCCGGAAATAGAGATGAATCCGGAAATCATTATGCTTCTTTTTCTGCCACCGTTGCTGTATGATGCAGCTTTCAATATTTCTTTTCAGGATTTTAAAACCAACATCAATACCATTAGCACATTAGCGATAGGATTGGTATTTATAACAACAGCCGGGATTGCGGTGTTGGCGTATTATTTAATTCCGGGAATGACTTGGCCGTTAGCTTTTGTATTGGGATCTATTCTTTCTGCGACAGATGCTGTCGCTGCAGTTGGAGTCACCAAAGGACTCGGAATTCCTCATAAAACGGTAACCATATTGGAAGGAGAAAGCTTGATCAATGATGCTTCAGCATTGGTAGCGTATCGGTTTGCAGTAGCAGCTGTAACGGGAATTGCCTTTGTAACATGGAAAGCTTCTTTAGAATTTTTGTTCGTTTTGGGTGGCGGTTTTGTTGTTGGGTGGTTAGTTTTTAAGGCGTTATCACTTACCATTAGATTCTTTCGTTCTGATGCCATGGTGGTTAACAGTTTGATTTTATTAATGCCTTTTGTGACGTATCTTATTGCTGAACATTTTAAAGTTTCCGGAGTGATTGCGGTGGTGATTTTAGGATTGGGAATGTCTAAACTGAGTCGAAACAAATTTCCTGATCATGTGAAAGACCAATCCCGAAACTTTTGGGACATCATTATTTTTTTACTGAATGGTTTGATCTTTTTATTGATCGGTCTGGAATTTCCTATTATCTTAAAGAAAATGCCTCAGGCACAAGTCTGGACTTTTACAGGCTATGCCGCCATCATCGTTTTGATAACCTTGCTGATAAGAATGGCTCGTGTTTATCTGCAGCAGTTTAACCTTCAAAAAGCCTTTCAGGGGAAACGTAGGATTAGTGAAGATGCATTATTTGATTCCAAGACAAGTTTTATCATCACATGGTCGGGAATGCGGGGAATTGTCTCCTTAGCCATCGCGATTGGTATTCCTGTAACATTAGAGAATGGCGAACCATTTCCTATGCGGAATGAGATCATCTTTTTATCGGTGGTTGTGGTTTTAATTTCTTTACTGGGACAAGGGCTTACTTTGCCATGGATCGTTAAAAAGTTTAAATCTTAAACAGGTTAAAACTAATTTGACTAATTTTGATCTATGCAGATTTCTCCGCCGAAACATTTAGCATCCTACATCAAACATTATATATTCTTGGAAAATTCTGAGAATGATATAATGAGATTAAGGTTGTTTACAGACGGAAATACCGGACTTATTCTATCTGGTAATATCAATCTGCAGGATCTATCTGGAAACAGCCTGCCACTTTCATTTTTCTATGGACAGTTAACGCAGTATAAAGATTTGGTTACCAACGGTTCGTTTTCTTTAATGGCAGTAGTGTTTCAGCCTTATTTTTTAAATATTCTCCTTAAGATCTCTGCAAAAGAAGTTCAGAATCAAATTGTTTCTGTGGAAGATGTTTTAAAAAATGAGATGCAGGTTTTTCAGGAAAAGCTTTTTTACAACGTTGATCCTGAATTGATTATCAATGATTTGAACATTTATTTCACAACATTTTTGTCTAAAATAATCAACTCAGATTATGAACTTATAAAAGCAACGCAACAGTATATTCTTCAGAACAAAGGTATTGTCACATCAAAAGAATTAGAACATTTCACAGGATATTCTGAACGTCAGGTTGAAAGGAAATTTCAACAGTATATAGGATTATCTCCTAAAAAATACAGCAATATTGCCCGACTTCATTATTTTTTAAGCTTAATGAAAACAAATACAGAAGAAAGCATTACTAAACTTTCCTATCATGCGGGTTATGCTGACCAGTCTCATTTGATTAAAGAATTCAATAACAATATCGGGCTTACACCCAATCAATATTCAAAAACAGAAAATAAATTGGCAGTAAACTTTATAGAGCTTCATTCAAAATAATAGATGTCGGTTTTTTACAATTTTTAGATTTTTAGTCATCATAGATTTGTAGAAAAAAAATGATCAATCTTAAAATTTCAACAGCACAATTTGAAAATAAAAGTGGCGATAAAGCTTACAATCTTTCTGTAATCGAAAAACTGGCAAAGGAAGCGGCTTCTAAAGGTTCACATGTGATTGCTTTCCATGAATGTTCCATTACAGGCTATACATTTGCCAGAAAACTTACTCGAGAACAACTTTTAGATATTTCAGAATTTATTCCAGAAGGAAAAAGTATTCAAAAGCTACAAGAAATCGCTGAGAATTATAACATCACCATTTTGGCAGGCCTTTTTGAAAAGGATGAATATAACAACCTATTCAAAGCGTATGTTTGTGTAGATAAAACCGGATTAGTTGCAAAATACAGAAAATTACATCCCTTTATTAATCCTAATCTTACACCGGGAAATGAATATTGTGTGTTTGAAATTCACGGCTGGAAATGTGGTATTCTGATTTGCTACGACAATAATATTATTGAAAATGTAAGGGCTACAAAACTCTTGGGAGCCGATATTATTTTCATGCCTCATGTTACAATGTGTACACCTTCTACAAGGCCGGGCGCAGGTTTTGTAGACTCAAATCTTTGGGGAAATAGAGTAGCAGACCCAACCTCTTTACGACTTGAATTCGACGGAATGAAAGGAAGAGATTGGCTGATGAAATGGCTGCCTTCTAGAGCGTATGACAACGCAGCGTATGTCGTGTTTTCAAATCCTATTGGGATGGATGATGATCAACTGAAAAATGGGTGTTCGATGATTATTGATCCTTTTGGCGACATCATTGCAGAATGTCGCTCGTTTGATGACAGCTTTGAAACCGCTGTTATAACTCCTGAAAAACTGACCCAAGCTGGAGGACATCGATATATCAAAGCTAGAAGACCGGATTTGTATAAAGATATTATCGGTGAAGATCATCTTTCTGAACAAAAAGTGGTCTGGATTGATACTAAGAATGTGTAGATTTAAAATCTTTTACAATTCAGAACTCAATAAGCTCTCTCTAAATTTGGGATGGCTTATTGAGTTGTTTATCTTAAATTTGTCATGTAAAATCTTATTATGAAAGAAAATCTTTTACAAGCTTCGGTAGAACCTCTGATTGATTATTTTAATCAACTTATTCCATTAAATTCGGAAGAGAAGAAGCTTGTGACAGAACTTTTTAAATCTAGATTATATCGTAAAAGACAGTATATTCTACAGGAAGGAGATGTTTGCAATCAGTTCAATTTCATTGTTCGAGGATGTTTAAGGATGTATAAGATTGATGAAAAAGGGAATACCCATATTATTCAGTTTGCTCCTGAAAACTGGTGGATGATTGATATTGGGAGCTTTCATAAAAGAAGTCCTTCAGAATTGAGTATAGACGCTATAGAAGATACGATGGTATTGCAAATTAGTCATGAAGATCTTATCAAATTATATATTTCAGCTCCAAAGTTTGACCGTATTTTCAGAGTTTTAATAGAAAACAGTTTTGTTACTCTTCAAAATCGGTTGCTTCAAAATATCAGTTCTACCGCAGAGGAACGATATCTTTCTTTTATGGAAACCTATTCTCATTTATCCAATCGCCTTCCACAAACGCAAATCGCTTCTTTTTTAGGTATCACTCCCGAATTCCTGAGCAGATTGAGAAACAGGCTCGTAAAGCCAAAGTCTTAATCTAGATCAATACTATTTCTTGATGCAGTTTATTGGAAAGAAGCCTCTTTTCAACAGAAATTTGCAGTATAAATTAAAAAGAAATAGTTATGACAAACAATTCAAAAGTAGCCGTTATCGGCTTAGGAAACATCGGACAGGCGGTTGCTGGAAATTTCGCAAAATCAAATACAAGTTTTATCGCCGCTGATAGAAATATCGAAAAAGCAAAAGAACTTGCTGAAAAATGGAATGCAAAACAAAGTGACATTACAACTGCTGTAAAAGATGCAGACACTGTAATTTTAGCCATTCCATTTGAAACAATTGGTGGTTTTTTAAAGGAATATTCGACTGATTTAGAAGGGAAAATTATTATTGATCCATCAAATCCTATTGCTCCGGATGAAAATGGAGGTTTCAAAAAAATTATAGAAGAAAATGAATCTGCAGGAGAAATCAATGCTTCTTATT
Organism: Chryseobacterium polytrichastri; assembly: GCF_900142445.1. GTDB lineage: Bacteria > Bacteroidota > Bacteroidia > Flavobacteriales > Weeksellaceae > Chryseobacterium > Chryseobacterium polytrichastri. The sequence continues at coordinate 178,349 of NZ_FRAV01000001.1, forward strand.
TACCTAAAGATGCAAAATTGGTTAAAGCTTTCGGAACTTTAGGTGCTGCATCTTTAGTAGGATCTTCCTATCAAGTTCCTGAAAAAGCGGTTTTGTTTTATGCAAATAATGATGAAACGATTGATGCTGAAATTGAAAAACTAGTTCAGGAGAATGGTTTTGATGCTTTAAAAATAGGAGGGTTGGATCAATCTATCAGAATTGAGGTTTTTGGTGATCTTCACGAGTTTGGCGCATTAGGAAAAACCGTAACAATTGAAGAAGCAAAACAGAAAATTTAGAATGACGAGAGTTTTAATAATAATGTTTTCTTTGATATCCTTTTTTACTATGTCAGCACAAACCATACAATTCGAAAATAAACAATTTGAAATTTCTAATGTAAAATCTTCTGTTGCAGATCTTAAAGGCGAAAAAGTTTTAAAGATTGAAAGAGATTTAAATAAAATACCTTTCGATGTAAATCATCTCGAAAACACTGTAGATGAACCCACTTTTGTTAAGCTTAGCAATGAAAATATTGAAAATGGAATTATTGAGGTAAAAGTTTTAAGTCAAATTCAAAATCCGTCACCATTTGAATTTGCTCAAGGTTTTATAGGATTGGCATTTAATATTAATGATAAGAACACAGCTTTCGAGGCTATTTATTTAAGGCCAAAAGCGGGTAGATCTGAGCTTCAATTTCATAGAAATCACAGCGTACAGTATTATGCATATCCTGATTTTAAATTTGAAAAATTAAGAAAAGAAGAATTTAAAGGTCAGTATGAAACATATGCCGATGTAGGATTAGACGAATGGATAACTTTTCGTTTAGAATTAAAAAAAGAGAAAATATTTCTTTATATCAATGATCAAAAATTTCCATCCTTTATTGTAAATGAAAGAAAAGGAAAAATGAAATCAGGAAGCATTGGTTTATGGGTAGATATCGGAACAATAGGATATTTTAAGGATTTAAAAATAACTAAGTACTAAAATCATATTGTAAAAACCCTTCAATATTTTAGTTTCTATACTTTATTATATCGAAAGAGTTTTTTAAGCTCTTTCGATATTTTTATTTAAGACTTTTCTGCAAGTCACTCCAAGCACCACCGTTATAAACTTTTTTAAAGCCTTTTTCCTTCAAAATATGTTCAACTTTTACACTTCTGAGTCCGTGTGAACAGACGGTGATATAAGTTTTATTTGAATCCAGCTCTACATATTTTTCCCTGATCTCTCCTAAAGAAATATTCAAAGATCCATCGATATGTCCCATTGCATATTCTTTTTCAGTTCTTACGTCTAAAATAACGGCTCCATTTTTAATCAGCTTATCTAAGCCATTCTCCAATGTTTGGTATCTGTAAATGCGATAAACAACATATACGGTAAGAACAATTCCGCAAAAAATTAATATGTTTTTCATAGTTTGCTTAATATTTTATAATCAATATAAAAGGTTCCAAACGGAATAAAACACGCCAAAAGTACTTTCCATGTTGTTTCTTTAAACTTCCAATGTTGCTCTACACCAACACTCAGTGTATTAAAAAGAAAAAGTAGGAATAGAGTGCCGTGGATGGGGCCCATCATTTTTACTAAAGCAGGATTTTCCATTCCGTACTTTAACGGAACTGCGATGAATACTAAGGTTAATAAAGAGATTCCTTCCAAAATAGCAAGAATCCTCAATCTTCCAATCTTTGTTTTAAATAAATTTATCATAATTATCTGAAATAAGGTCTGTTAGCAAGAGGGGAGAATGGCCACGGAATGGCAATGAAAATAATGATCAAAGCAACTGTATACCAGATCATCATCGTTTTGAATTTTTCTTTATCCGTTGTTTTTCTTTTTGTTAATGCAGATCCGATCGTGATTAAGACGATAGAAAACAGCATCAGAAAAATGTGAATTAATCCGAAAAATAAGAGATCAAAAGATTCTTTTGCAGTACTGAAGTTGTTCCAAAAGTATTTTACGATTGGGCTTTGAGAATATAAAGTAATACCCAAGATCAATTGTATATGAGCGATTGTAGCTGTCCAATGTCTTATTGAATCATCTGTTTTTGAAAAATTTTTGTTAGAAAAATACCCTTTGTAAGCAATAAATAGGGAATAAATAAGGCTTAATAAAACCAGCCAACGAAATGTAGAATGCAAAAAAGTAAGCGTTTGGTACATCTTTTCATTTTTTAGATGTAGCAAAGGTAAAATAAAAACATACTAATTAGTATGTTTTTTAATAAAAAATTATCTTAAGGAATTAAAATAAGATGTAAGTTGCTTTAAATAAACAAGATATATTGATTTTGAATTTACTAATTTTCCTAAATTTCTAATTCCCCAATATCCGGACATTACAAAAATGGCAACTCCTTTTGCATTAACATCGGGTTGTACTTTTCCGTTTTCCTTTCCTTTTTCTATAGCTTCGATCATTGCGTTTTCCCATTCTGTCGAAAGCTTGTTCAGTGCTTTGGTAAATTCAATATTCCAAGGCGCCATTTCCTGTGTAAAATTGGAAGTAGGGCAGCCATATTCAACTTTTAAAAATTCATTTTCCATCAGAATATTTTCCATTAGATTATAAATCGTGTCTAACGGATTTTCCGAATCCTGAAAAGGATCAATAAAAGTATCCTGAAAGGAAGATCTCATCAGTTCATTGATGATTGCCAAACCCATCTCATCTTTAGTTTTAAAATGATAATAGAAAGCCCCTTTTGTAACCTGAGTGGTCGCAATAATTTCATCTACGCTGGTGGTCTGATAGCCTTTTTCATAGATCAATTCAAATGCTTTTCGTAAAATATTTAAACGGGTTGCTTCCGATTTTTTCATAAGATACTGAATGGTATTTTATACAAAGGAACAACTTTTTTTGGTGAAGTAGCTTAATTCTTTTTTTGGAAAATCGCAAAGGCGCAAAGATTTAGAATCTTTATTCTACTTTATAATCAAAGATTTTCATTACGTTTTCTGCTTGTCATTGCGAAACCGTAGGTGAAACAATCTTTTTATTCTTTCATATACATTGAGACTGCTTTGTCACTTCGTTCCTCGTAATGACCCAAAGTTTGTCCAATCAATTTTATCGCAGATAAAATCTTTGCGCCTTACCCACAGTATTTTTTTATAAAACTTTGCTCTTTGCGATTTACCAACTTTGCAAAGTAAAAATCCAAATCTCATCTATTATTTTAATGATAATTAACTACTATTTATCTAATTTTTATAATACAATAAATCCTCGGAAATTTGTAGTGTTAAAATCATTAAAAATAAATACAATGAATTATCAAAATGAGATCAATATTAATCCTGATCATCCCATCATAAAAAAGAAAAAATTGCCCGCAGCACTTTGGGCATTAACAATAAGCGCTTTTGGAATCGGAACAACGGAGTTTGTTATTGTAGGGCTTCTTCCAACCGTTGCCAGTGATCTGAATATTTCCATTCCATCAGCCGGACTGCTCGTAAGTTTATATGCCATTGGAGTTGCCATTGGCGCTCCTATATTAACGGCTTTAACAGGAAAAGTACCTCGAAAAGCCTTATTGATTGCCATTATGATGTTGTTTGTTATTGGAAACGGATTAGCTTCAATTGCTCCTGGGTTTATTACTTTGGTATTGGCGAGAATTTTAACAGGTTTTGCACACGGGGTTTATTTCTCCATTGGATCTACGATTGCTGCTTCTTTGGTTGCTGAGGAAAAAAGGGCCACCGCAATCTCCATTATGTTTGCAGGATTAACATTGGCAATTGTAACCGGTGTTCCGCTGGGAACTTTCATCGGACAACATTTTGGATGGAGAGCAACTTTTATCGGAGTAGCCATTTTAGGAATAATCGGATTAATAGCAAGTATATTTTTGGTTCCTAAAAATTTACAGAAAGGAAAAACGGCTTCTTTAAAACAACAGCTAAAAGTACTCACCAACAGACGTTTGATCTTTGCCTTCTTAATGACTGCAATGGGATATGGCGGAACTTTTGTGGTGTTTACGTATTTATCGCCTATTTTACAGGAGATTACAGGATTTAAAGAATCAGTAGTAACGATTATTTTGTTGATTTACGGAATTGCGATCGCTTTAGGGAATTTAATCGGTGGAAAAGTAGCCAATAAGAATCCATTAAAAGTATTGCTTTGGATGTTTGCCGCACAAGGCTTGGTTCTATTGGCGTTTTATTTTACAGTAAACAGTCCGGTTTTGAGTATTATTACGCTTTTCTTTTTGGGAGCATTATCATTTGCTACGGTTCCGGGATTACAACTTTTGGTGGTTCAGATTGCTGAAAAAGAATTGCCGGGTACAGAAGATGTAGCTTCAGGAATCAATATTGCCGCTTTTAATATTGGAATTGCGATTGGCTCATATTCAGGAGGCTTGATTGTAACTTCAGCATTAGGAATAGAAAGTACCCCTTGGATCGGAGCTTTGTTTCTTTTGGTAACTGTTTTAATCACTATGTATAGTATTCGTATTTCTAAAAATAGATTGAAGTAAATATTTCAACCAAATTATAGAAGGCTATTCAAATATATGAATGGCCTTTTTGTGTTTTAAAAGTCAATACATCCATTATGGTATTACGGAAAGCAGTACAATACCTACTTAAAGAATTTAAAAATTGTAGAGAATTAATTAAAACCAAAAAACTCACTTTTAAATTCAATGATTTTAGTTTCTAAAGGATAAATAAAGAATTCATTGTCACCAATTATTCTGGCGTCCAAAAGATGGCCAACTAAGTTTGTATGGTTTTCTCGTTCTAAAGTAGTTTCAAGATGGAATATCGGGATGCCATCAATTTCGGAAAGAGTACCAAAGATCTCTGATAAACGTATTTTGGCGTCAAATTTTATATGAAATTTTCTTTTCGTTGAAGGATTAAAAAAGCCTAAAATAGCTTCCGTTACATTTCCTATTCCTTTTATTTTTCCGTGTTTAATTTTTTGGTGAACAACAAAATCGGTTAAGCCCTCCATTATGTTTGAAAAATCTTTTAAGCATACGATATACGTGTTTTCTATTTTCCTTGCGGTCCATAAATTACCTTCAATGAATTTTGAATCCATACAATTAAATGGTTTGATAGTTTTTATGTTTTTTTTCAATATTCTCAATCTTTCTTTTTTCATCTATAGAATCAAATACAATTGAGCTCACTATCAAAAAATAAAGAAATAATAATTTTCATCAATTTATATAAAAAGTAATACCATATAGATACCACAAATATTCATTTTCGCTTTTTACCGAGTAAAAAATGAAAACATTGATTAAGGTCATAAAAATGAAATGCTTCAACCTTATATATTTGAATATTCACAATTAAAATAAAATCGTTTTCATAAAACTTGATGAAAAAAGAGTTAAAATAGACCTTCTAAGTAATTACGTGGTATGTATGTGGTATTTTAATTTAAGAAAATTTTAATCATTTTTTCTTTCTTTGCCTACTACAAAATAGTACCGAAGTTATATTCTTAGAATAATTTTAATCACAAATGCAAAAATACAGAAAATCGCATCAATAAAAAGAAAAACAACTTTATTTTATAAATAGATCAGGATTTTAAAAGAAACATTATTAATAACACTTCATTATATAATTTATTATTTACAACTACTTTTAGTAATAAAGTGAATATTAAAAATACTATAAGAAGTAAAGACCCAAATTCTGGAGCTGACCATTAAAATAAAAGTAGCAGCAACAGAAAGTACCGTAGAGATGAAAAAATTATTATGAAAAACAAAAAAATTGAATTGAATTTAGACGATTTAAACCAAAAATTTTTAGCTCAAGATGAAATTATTGCACTTGCTAAGGAAAACTCACCCCGTTTACTGAATAAATTCAGATTGGCTTATCCTGATTTCTTCGACAAAATATCTTTGATACAGTCCAATCTTAAAAATTCAGAACTTATTTTTTGTATTTATTTAAAACTAAACCTTACAACCAAAGAAATTGCGACCTATACGTATGTAACACCAAAGGCAATTCAGAACAGAAAAAACAGAATAAGGAAGAAGCTAAACATCCCGTCAACTCTTGATATTTATAAATGGTTTAATGATATTTAAACCATTTTTTATTAAAATTCAATAATAGCTTTATCTAAATCATGGTAAAGTAAAACTTTCCAATGGTTTTCTATGGCTTCTTTTTCCCATTTCTGTCTCAATTCCATTGCTTTTCTTCCGTCAAAATCACTTTTGTAAGCAACATGGTATTTAAGATAAGATTCCTGTGGAAGATCATCGGCTCCATAAAAAACGGTTTCATTGTTTTCTTTGATCCAAAAGACCTGCATAAATGGGGTATGGCCACCAACAACTTCAAAAGAAATTTCATCTGTTATTTGCCCTTGATCCTCGTTCATCCAAATAATGTTAGGGAGTTGAATCAGTTTTTCAAGTATGTCAAAATCAAAAGAAGGATTGCCTTTATTTTCCATTGCAAAATCAAGCTCGCGCTTTTGAATGTAAATCTCTGCATTAGGATAGCTAGCCTCATAACCACTTTCCGTATTTTTTATAATACCGTCAATATGATCTTTATGAAGATGCGAAAGCAAAACTTTAGTAATTTGATCTGGTGTAATGTTTTCTCGTTCAAAGATTTCAGAAATAACGGTTTTACCCGCTTCATTTTTCCACCCAATACCTGTGTCTAAAAGAATACGATCATTTTCGGTAATAATCAAAAAAGGTTGAATAGACATTTTTATTCCTTTAACAGCCTCTCTATTTTCTTCTGTTAAAAGAGTAAAGTCTTTGGTTTTGCTTGCCGAAAAATTGCCTTCTTTTAATGGTACGATCTTCATGTTGCAAATTTCCTGATAATTAATCAATCTTGAAAACGTTTTTTTTCGATACAAATCATCGGCAAAACCGATTATTTAAGCAGTAGAATTTTCTTTACTATTGTTCATTAAAAAGGCTTCGACTCCGCTCTGCCTGACACCGCTAATACTATTCCCAATATTATCTACTGTCAGGCGGAGCAAGGTCGAAGCCTTTATTATAAACTACATCCATATTGATACGGAAAGATAATGATTTCTTGTATTACTATTATCCGTAAAAAAAGATAGAGTCTTGAAATATTTTGTAATTTATTGTTTCAAATAATTGATGATCCCAATCACATCATCCTTTCCGAAACCTGCATCATGAGCAGATTGGTAAGTTTCTATTAAGGTTTTAGATAAAGGAAAATCTGCTCCGGAATCTTTTGCTAAGAGAATGTCTTTTAACATCAAATCTAAAGCAAATGCAGGTGCGTAAGTATCATTAACCAACAATGGGGTTTTTACTTTGGTAGCCCCACTTCCGCTAGCACTTTCATTGATGATATCCAGCATATCTTTACGTTCAATACCTAATTTATCTGAAAGCAAAATAGTCTCTGCCAATCCTTGATAAATTGTTGATATGAAATAATTAATAGACAGTTTCGCCGCAATTCCTTTTCCGTTTTCACCGAGATGCTTAATCTCCTTTCCTAATTTTTGGAAATAGGGTTCTGCACGCTGAAGATCTTTTTCATCGCCTCCCACCATAATAATCAGTGTTCCGTCAGCCGCAGGTTTGGTACTTCCGGCAACAGGCGCATCCATAAATGAAGCTTCTTTGACGATAACGGCAGCTGCCAATTTTTTACTGGTTTCAGGAGAAATAGTACTCATGTCTATAAATAGTTTCCCGCGAATATCCAAAGTCAAAACTTCTTCATAAATGGCTTTCACAGCAGCATCATTGGTCAACATTGTGAAAATAACATCACTATTCTTAACCAATTCTGTTATGGTAGTAAAAACGGTAGATTTTGCTTTGAAATCATCGGCTTTTTCAATCGTTCTATTGTAAACGGATAATGAAAATCCTGCTTTTTCTAAATTTTTAGCCATCGGAAGTCCCATGTTTCCTAATCCTATAAATCCTATTTTTTCGGTGCTCATTTTGTTTTTTTTTATTTTAATTAAACAATATCCGGCCAGTTATTGGGTAATTCTCCACTGAAACCCATTTCCGGAATTTCATTGATTTGTTTGATTTCTTCAGGGCTTAATTCAAAATCAAAGATATTAATATTATCTTCAATTCTTTCGGGTGTAGTAGATTTCGGGATGGTGATCGTATCATGTTCAATACACCATCTTAAACAGATTTGCGAGACCGATTTATTGTGTGTTTCCGCAATAGATTTTAGTAATTCATTGTCAAAAACTTTTCCTCTTGCCAATGGAGACCAAGCTTCGATAACAATTCCTTTGTCTTGAGAAAATTGGGTAACCTCGGGCTGCCAATATCCCGGATGAAATTCTATCTGATTGATAGACGGTGTAACGTTGGCCGTTTTCGCTAAAGCCTCCAAATGCTCCTGCCAAAAATTGCTTACCCCAATTGATTTAATTTTCCCTTCAGCCTGAAGTTCTTCCATCGCACGCCAAGTTTCCGCATTTACTTCCTGCCAGTTATCAAAATTCTTTTCGTTTGCAGGCCAATGGATCAGATACAGATCAATATACTCTAAATCTAATTTTTGAAGTGATTCTTCAAATGCTTTTTTAGTGTTTTCATACCCTAGATTGTCTCTCCAAACTTTAGTGGTTACAAAAATCTCTTCACGCGGAATTCCACTTTCTTTAATTCCTTTTCCTACCGCAGATTCGTTTTCATATCTGGCTGCAGTATCCAGCAATCTGTATCCTTTTTGTAAGGCTAATTTTACAGAAGCAATACCTTCTTCCTCGGTTGCTTTATAGGTTCCAAAACCAATGGATGGTAAAGTAAGTCCGTCGTTAAGGGTAATATATTTCATTATAATTTCTTGTGATTGTTTGTACTGAATACATTGCAAAAACTTTATATAACTAATTGGTTGTGCCTTTGCAATGTATTTTTATTATTTAAAATCAACGGTTAAAAAGCATTCACCAGATCATCAATCGTTTTCAATTCTTCTGCGCTTAATTTGATGTTGATTGCTTCCGCATTTTGAACTGCCTGCTCTGCATTTCTTGCTCCGGCCAATGCAATCGTAATTCCTGGTCTTTCGATCGTCCAACGTAAAACTAACTGACCTAAACTTGCATGATGCGCTTCTGCAATTGGTTTTATTTTAGCTAAAAGAACATTGGTTTTCTCAATAAATTCAGGTTTGAAATGTGCTAGATTAGCTCTATGGTCTCCTTCTTTAAATTGATAATCCGAATGAATTTTCCCTGTCAATAATCCTCTTTCTAATGGACTGTATGCCAAAATAGATTTGTTATTTTTAATACAATAAGGAACTGTTTCTGCTTCAATACCTCGGTTTACCATGCTGAACGGAATTTGATTTGAAACTAAATTCAACGTTTTTTCTGCTTCTGCCATTTGTGCAGCGTTGTAGTTACAAACTCCTGCATGACGCACTTTTCCTTGTTCGATTAACCTTGAAACAGCTTCAAAAGTTTCATCAATAGGCGTGGTAGAATCCGGCCAGTGAATTTGATACAGATCAATGTAATCTGTTCCCAACCTCTTTAAACTCTGCTCGCATTCATAGATGATGCTTTCTTTTCCTGCATATTTGTAAACGTCGATTGCGTCTCCGTTATTTTTAAAACTCTTCATCGCAAAATCACCTTTTGCAAGATCCCAACGCATTCCAAATTTGGTTAAGATCTGAACTTTATCTCTTGAGAATCCTTTAATGGCTTCCCCAACAATTTCTTCACTCACACCTTGCCCATAAATAGGTGCTGTATCAATGGAGGTTACCCCAACTTCATACGATGCTTTGATGGCCTCAATAGCTTCGTTTCTATCTGTGCTTCCCCACATCCAGCCTCCTGCAGCCCAAGCTCCAAAAGTGATTGCTGAAACTTCTAAATCGCTGTTTCCTAATTTTCTGTATTCCATCTATTTTTTATTTAATGATTAAAAGAAATCAATCTTAAAAGTACTATTTAATATCTCTATAAAGAGTATAACAAATTTTGGTAAAAAAAATCAATTTTAGCTTGTAGAAATCGTTTAACATATTGTAATTTTAAAAGATGAAACGAAAACAGTTTGAGCCTTTAGAAATAGATACTTTTGAAACTTCTGTCTTTCCATTTCCCAAACACAGCCATACGTATTATGAAATGATTTATATTTTCAAAGGCTGCGGAAATCATCATATCAATCAAATTGTGATTCCTTATAAAGCTGGAGACTTATATTTGATCTCTCCCGATGATGAACATTACTTTGACATCAAGAAGTTAACCAAGTTTTGCTTTATCAAGTTCAACGACAGCTATTTTGAAAGCAATAAACATCTTTCTCCCGATAATTTGGCAACGGCTTCTCCAACAGATATTATGCGAAATCCTTTGTTGAAGGAAGAAAAACTGATCTTTGATGAACCCTGCAAAACAATCTTAAGAAAGACGGTTGAAAATATTATTGAATACAATAGTTTTTGTAAAGTTTCGGATTCACCCATTATCTTTTTTCAGGTTTTATCTTTGTTTGGATTAATTCGTGAAGCTTCCGCTAAATTCTTAAAGGTGAATCTAGACCATGCTGCGCTGCGAAAAGATGATTTGATCTCCTATATTCATCAAAATATTTACCATCCTGAAAAGATTAGAATAGGCATTATTTCAGATCATTTTAATATCTCCAATACATATTTTGGAGCCTATTTTAAACGAAATTTTGATGTTTCCTACCGAAAATACGTCACCGATTATAAGTTGAAATTAATTGAAAGAAGGATAGAATCCGGACAAATGACGATGAAGCAAATTGCATATGAATTCGGATTTACAGATGAAAGCCATTTAACGAATTACTTTAAAAAACAAACCAGTATAAGCCCGACGGATTATAAATTTCAGTTGGTTTAATATTGAGTTGTTGGATAATCGCAAAGACGCAAAGAATTATTTAAAACTCTGTTGTAGGGCGCAAGGATTTTATCTGCGATAAAATTGATTATGCTATAACTGGAACATTTAGTTTAACAAGATCAAAAAAAGTCCCAAACAATTACGTTCAGGACTTTTGAATACCATTTTAACCTATTTTTTCTTACAGTTTTCGGGAGAATTTTCGGGATTACATCTTGCCGTTTCGCCTCCGGGAAGCGTGACATAATAATCTGTTCCGTACGTGTTTCCTTTTTTGAAGAAATCGGTGGAAACAATTTGAGCTCCGCTACTGAATGCAGCTTTTTCTCTTGTTCTGTCATTCACCTTTGCTTCGTATGTTTCTATATCTGATCGGGTTCTTACCAAATATCCTTCTTTTACCGACTTCTGAATTTCATTCTGTCTTACAATGGCATTATCATACAATATAAAAGCGGAATGATCTTTACCGGGTGTAGATTCTATAAACATCATTCTTCCTTTAAGACTTGGATGTTCTGCCAGATAAGGAGATTCATTATTGCTGATTCCTGCGCTGGACGGCAAAAGGATAAATACAAATTTTCCTTTTGCATCATTCACTGTTGGCCAATTGTTATGAAGAACGGCTTCATTTAACGTTTTATATTTTCCTTTAACATCATCAGGCGTAATGATCTTTTCTCTTCCCAAGACAGCAAGTACTTCCTGATCCAGATCATCAAATGCTTTTTTATCAAATTTCAAGACTTCTGCGGAATTGGGTAAAATACGCATTCCGGAATCTTTAGCCTCAATTTGAATGAAAATCGGAATGTGATCATGGTTTTTATCAGACCAGTCTTTTAAAGCCTGAAGTGCCTTTTTTAAAGTCGTATAATGGGTTCTGAAATCGATATCTGCAATATGCATTACTTTAAAACCCGGTTTATCCAGATCTTCTGTAGAAAAAGGAGCAAGGTCTGTTACGCCTTGTTTTTTCAACATTTCATACGCTGCGGGTTTGTTGAATCTTTTTCCTGTAGGATCGTAATACACATCTATTTCGAGATTTCTTAAGCCTGCATTCAGTTGTTCATTAAAATCGGGGTGATTGTAGTTCAATGCTTCGGAGAAATCTAATCCGTTCGGGTGATATTCCTGAAATTTTGCTTTTTCGTCTGGCGACATGTTATCAAAAAAAGAATTCTTAAACTTGTCCATGATGCCTGTTGCTAGTTTAATCACTTTCGGATCTACAGGCTTCGCATAGCTGTTGTGGGTTCCCAAGACCTGAATCTGATTGATCTTTAACTCTTTTGGATAACCGCTGAATTCTTTTTTATTTTGGCCTATAGCCATAGCTGATAGCAATCCGAAGATGGATAGTATTATTTTTTTCATGTTGAAATATTTAGATTAAAAGTTGAATGAAACTCCCATTTGTCCACGGAAGCCTGTGTAGGAAACACTTTCTGTTCTTGCCTGTTCTCCGTGATAAAACCTGTTGGGTTCGTTTAAAAGATTATTAAGTTCTACAAACAATCTTACTTTTTTTGAAAGAGCATACGAAGCAGTAGTATCAAGGGTAAAGTTTTTATCAAACCACTGATAATGTTCTGGCCCTGCCAAAGAACGGATGGCATTCAGATATTTTCCTTTATAATTTCCGGCAAGTCGTATCATGAATTTATCGGTTTCATAAAAAATGCTCACGTTGAAAATATGTTTAGCCTGCTTGGGTAGAGTAGTCTCGATTTTCTCTAAAGCTATTCCGTTTTGATATACCGGAATTTCTGTTTTTGAATCTACAAAAGTATAGTTCCCTTCCAATCCGAAATGTTGCAATATGCCCGGCAATTCTGTAAAACGTTTGCTGAAATTAGCCTCTAATCCAAACAACCAGCCTCCTTCTAAATTACTTGGCGAAGTTTTAAGATAGGTAAGTCCGTTTCGCTGTTCTGTCGTTTGATCCTGATAGATAATATTGCTCAATCTTTTATAAAAACTTCCGACAGAGATAATTCCTAAATTAGAAAAATATTTTTCAAACATTAAATCAAAACTGTTGGCATAGGTAGGCTTTAGACCTGCATTTCCTTCTGTAATGGTTTGAAGCGCATCGTTGATCTGTAATCCGGGATTAAGATCGCTAAAATCCGGTCTTGCGAATGATCGGGTATAGGAAGCTCTGAAAATCGTATTATCATCCAGATTATACTTCATATTCACCATCGGCAAGAAAGCGTTGTACTTGTTTTCCTTTTGTACAGGTTCTGCTGTTGCCGTATTTCCCTGCTGTACCACACGGTTTCCTTTGAAATTGGTAACGTTATATTCATTTCTGAACCCTCCAATCACTGTGAATTTTTCAGTGAGTCTGAAATTCCCCATCAAATAAGCAGAATACACATTTTCTTTTCCTGAATAAGAAGAAGCCAAATTACTAGCCGTATTCGCTCCCTGCACATTAGTCATCGTATGATTGGTCATGAAATCAGGGTTGTACATTTGATCAATCTGACCGTTGGTGATTTGATTGATCAATACATTGTTATAAGGATTCCCTAAAGGATTAAGAAATCCACCATTGTATGGGAAATCTTCGGTCTGTAGCTGATTGAGATAGACCAAAGGCGCAGCTCCCGGAATTCCCAATAGTTTGGAAGGCATCCATGCATAAACACTTGACGTGAAGGTTTTATCTTTATTAATGAGCTTTCCTCCCGCTTTTAAATTGATATTGTCATTCAATTTATAATTAAAGTTGAATTGCGCTCTGTAATCTCTTTCACTGTTTTTATTTCGGCTGATAATGTTTTGATACAAATACAGTTTGGAAGCGTCTAAATTATTAAGATTATGGGGTAAGACAACATCCGAAGCATCTCCAATACCGTCGGGAGAATCCATTGCTAAATATTTCAGTCCGTCACTTGAAAGATTTCCATACGTCATATCCTGCCTGAAAAGGACAATAGGATAACCTCTTTCATCTTTGCTTAAATTTTTAGGAGAATTAAATTCAAAGCTTGATTTTGAATTCACCAAAGACCAATCCAGTTTTAATTTATCCGACAATTTGTGTTCACCTCCAATGTCAAAAGAATAGAGATCTGTAATGTAATCTGCATGTCTGGCTTGTAGCTGAACATTTTTAGTGTTAAAATTAAAATAAGATTCTCTTACCGTCTGCTGATCAAGATACTGACTGTATAATCCTTTGAAATAAAGCTTATTGTTTTTATTAATCTGATAATCCAGCGCGCCATTGAAACCTAAGGTTCTTCTTTGCGCAATATAATCTCTTAATTGTAATTGATTGATCGCAAAAGATTTAGTCTTGTCTTTATTGTTAAAATCATACACCATCTGGAAATTATCAATTCCGGTATCTCGGTTCCATATCACCGCAGATGTGATGAATTTTAATTTATCTGTGATCTTATTTCCATAGACTACCGATGCATTATAGCTCGGCGACTGAGATTGATTAACATAGCCACCTGCGACATTTACCGAAAAAGTTTCTTTATTAACTGCCGTTTTGGTAATGAAATCAATGGTTCCTCCGATGGCATCTCCATCCATATCGGGAGTTAAGGTCTTAGATAATTTTACATACTGAATCAATTCTGAGGGAAAAATATCCATCTGCAATCCTCTGTTGGCATTATCTCCACTGGCACTAGGCATTCTGTTTCCGTTCAGCGTAGACGAGCTCCATTGAATAGGCGTTCCTCGTACGGCAGCAAATCTACCTTCGCCCATATCTCTTTCGATTGTTACGGCTGGTAATCTTTGGATGGCTTCAGCAGCATTTCGATCCGGTAATTTTCCAATTGCATCTGACGCTAATACATCAGAAATGGTTTCAGAATTCTTTTTAATATTTAAGGCTCTGGCTTGGGAAGGTTTATACGCAGAGGTAATGGTAACGCCTTCAATACTCTTTACTTTTTCTCTGTTTTCTAAGACAATGACTCCCACATCAGCTATTTTGGGATTTGCAGAAGCGTCTATAATAATCGTTTTATCAGCATATCCTTCATAGGTTACTATAATAGACGTATATCCTTCAGGAATGGTAATGCTAAAATTCCCTTGATTGTCTGTGAGAACAAAAGTTTTGTTGTCATTCGTTAGAACTTTCGCCTGAGGAAGTCTTCCTTGTGAATCTTCCACTTTTCCGCTTACCTGAATCTGGGCATAAGATTGTATGGAAGCAAAGAAAAGGGCAACAGCCAAAGTCGATGTTAGTTTTTTCATTTTTACAGGTACAGTTTGATTTGCTGCAAAACTATTCCGACTTTCATTTTTAAAAGTTCATTTAGATTGAGATGAACTTATTTCCATGAATTGAACTTTTAATCAATTGACAAACAGTGTTTTGAGTTGTTTTAATTATTTGTTAACAGATTAGTATTCAACACTAAATCTGTGGTGTTATTAGCTTTTCTTCAAGTATTTTTTTTCGGTAATCGTTGGGATTTACTCCTGTTTCCTGTTTGAAATATTTATAAAAAGTAGCCTTAGATCTGAATCCGCATTGGTAATACAATTCACTGATTTGGAGATCAGGTTTTTGATTGATTTGTTCAATAAATTCCTCGATTCGGTATTTATTGATAAGATCGTAGAAAGTGGTCTCAAGACCTTCAGAAATACATTGAGACAGATGATTCTTAGAAATATGAATCATGTTCGAAATATCTTCCAGGTTTAAATCTTCTTTCGTGTATATTTTTTTATTTTTTAAAAGTTCGACCAGTCGATTATTGGTATTTGTGATATAATCTTTACTCAGGACAGATGTTTTATACTTTGAATTTTTTTTAGCATCGATTATGATATCAGGAGCTTCAACAACAACTGTATTTTCAGTTTTTTTCTGAATATGGAGAGGTTGTTTTTCTATTTGATTTAATCTAATCAAAAAAGCAAACTGAATAAAAAAGGAGAGGGTGTAAATGGTTCTCAACAGTTCTTTATCAACAAGTTTTGCATAATAACAAATAGCATATAAGATCACTAAAGAAAGAACGAAACCTATAAACTTGATAAATAGTTTTTGAAATGCATTTTCACGATCTCTATGTCTGATCTGTTCTACTAAAGTCGCAGTCAGGTAACCCGCCCAGTACAACGGATACAGTTTAAATATCCATAAATAAAACTGATGAAAGCTCTGAGATTCCGAGCCTATAAAAAGGACAATGATATTACATATAAAAACAACGAAAAAAAGGACAAAATGGAGATACTGTTTCCAGGTATTGGTGTGTTGCAGTAAATATCTTCCTGCTAAAAACAAAAGTGGACCTTTTAGAAGTCTGAAGCTTGACGGATATTGGTCTATCAGAAAAGTGCTTTTATTCCCAAAACTAAAAATAAAATATTCGCAAAGGAAATCTAATGTGATGGTTACGATATAAAGAATTAAAAAAATATTCTTCTTGGAATTGTCTCTTTTAATTAAAAAAAAGGAGAGTATGGCTTCTAAAATTACCGCTAAGAAAGCACCAGAAATTTCCATAATTGATCAATAAAATTTTGCAGAAAAGTAGTCTTTTTCAACAAGAACTTATTGAATAATGAATTACGATTTTGTTAAATATGTCTTTATTTATGGTTGCATTTTGAATTGTTGGTTTTTCGCAAAGGCGCAAAGTTTTATGAAAAAATACTGTTGTTAAGGCGCAAGGATTTTATCTGCGATAAAATTGATTATGCAGTAAGTTCCCCATAAATATTGTCATTCCGAAGGAATCTAAACATCGTTTTTTATTGATTGTTTAGATTCCTTCGGAATGACAAATAGTAGTTAAATAATTCCTCAGATTAATTCAAATTTCTGTATTCAATAGGCGACATTCCCACTTTCTGTTTGAAAAGTCGTGTAAAATGCTGCGGATATTTAAATCCTAAATGATATGCAATCTGACTAATCGACTGGTCAATATCAAAAATTTTATCTTTCGCTACATCAATAACTTTTGTCTGGATATATTCCTGAGGCGAAATACCGGTTTCTTTTTTAATAAGGTCTCCAAAATAATTAGCCGATAGATTAAGTTCTTCTGCGCACCAAGCCACAGAAGGTAAGCCGATGGTTTGCGGTTTATCAGAAGAGAAGTATTCATTCAGAAGCGTTTCAAAACGTTCTACGATTCCTTTGTTGATATTGTCTCTTGTAATAAATTGACGGTCATAGAATCGTGTACAGTAATTCAGAAAGAGTTCTAAATTGGAAGCGATTAAAGTTTTGCTGTGTTTATCAATATTTTGCGCCAGCTCATCCTGAATTTTCTCAAAACAATCCATCACAATCTGTCTTTCTTTTTCTGAAAGGTGCAGAGCCTCATTAGATTCATAAGAAAAGAACGAGTAGTCCTGAATATGCTTTCCTAATAATGTACCTTTTATCAAATCAGAATGAAAGATCAAAGCCCAGCCTTTGGGTTCAAATTGAGTTACTTTCGGCTGCACCCTAATGATCTGTCCGGGGGAAATGAAAACTAAAGTTCCTTCCTGATAATCATAGTAATCACGGCCATATTTCAACTCTCCACATTTTAATTCTTTCAGGAAAATTCCATAGACTCCAAAGTTCAACGTTTGAGCAGGCATTGCTGTTGCTTTAGACATATCAATAATACTAATCAAAGGATTAAGCGTTTCTACTCCTCTTAATTTATTATAGACATCTACGCTGTCAATTTTTGCGATCTTTTCCATTCTCTTCGTTTTGATGATACAAATTTACATATTATAAGACACTGATAATCATCCGAAAATCTCAATCAGTAATTTTGGTAACAAATACAGTAATCTGTATAAAACTATCGTTGTTTAATCTTCTGAAATTTGCAAAGAGAGAAAAGGAATAGATTATTTATGATCAGTTATAAAAGTTTCGAAAATTTTTTTGTTGGAGAATCGCAAAGGCTTTTAATCTTTATTATGTTTTAAGGCGCTAGAAAATCAAAGATTTTCGATTGGTAATTTTTTAATTTCCAGAATGACAAAGTGAACGGATATATATTACACAATCAATTTTATTGCAAATAAAATCCTTGCGCCTTAAAAACATAGAATTTATCAAAAAATTGCGCCTTTGCGAAAAACCAACCCTACAAAGTAAAAGTTAAACAAAGTTTATTTAAACCTACTAAAAATCAAAATATGAAATACAGAAAATTAGGAAATAGCGGACTTGAAGTTTCAGCCATAGGAATGGGATGTATGAATTTAAGTTTCGGAACAGGGAAAGCAGCTGATATCAATGAAGGGATTAAAGTAATCCGTTCAGCTTTTGAAAAAGGGATTACTTTCTTTGATACTGCTGAAGCTTACGGACCTTTTACCAATGAAGAATTGGTAGGGAAAGCGTTAGAACCTATTCGTAAAGATGTTATCATTGCTACAAAATTTGGAATGATCTCAGAAGAAGGAGGATTAAACAGTCGCCCTGAACACATTCGAAAAGTTGTAGAGGAATCATTGAAAAGATTAAAGACAGATTATATCGATCTATTATATCAACATAGAGTAGATCCCAATGTCCCGATTGAAGAAGTAGCAGGAACCGTAAAAGACCTGATCAGCGAAGGTAAGGTGAAATATTTCGGACTCTCAGAAGCAGGTTCAGAAACCATTAGAAAAGCACATGAAGTTCAGCTTGTTTCAGCTGTTCAAAATCAATACTCTATTTGGACAAGAGAGCCAGAGGTTTCTGTACTCCCGTTATGTGAAGAATTGGGAATAGGATTTGTTCCGTGGGGACCATTAGGAACAGGATTTTTAACCGGAAAGATATCTGCTGATACAAAGTTTGATTCTGCAACAGATTTAAGAGCTACCTTTCCTAGATTTACGCAGGAAGCAATGAGAGCGAATATGCCTTTGGTAGAAATGTTGAATGCTATTGCTAAAAATAAAGACGTTTCAACAGTACAGATTGCTTTGGCTTGGCTGTTAGCCCAAAAGCCATTTATCGTTCCAATTCCCGGAATGGATAAAATTGAATATCTGGAAGATAATATTAAATCTGCAGATCTAGAACTTTCAACAGAAGACTTACAGGAAATTGAAGAGAGACTTTCTGTCATCCATATTCAGGGAGAGAGGTTATCAAAAGAATTATTAAGCATCTCTGAAGAATAAGTTTTATGAATCTACAATTAAAAAATAATATGGAAACTGCAAAAATAGAAGATAACCAATTACAAATATTAACGGTGACACAAACACTCACGGAGTTGATGATTGAAAAAGATATAATTGGCATTAACAAAATTGTAGATGTAGATTTTACCCTGACGCACATCACAGGATATGTACAGTCAAAAAAGGATTGGTTTACAGAAATAGAAAGTGAACAGATGAAATACTATTCCTATACAGAAGTGAAAACATCGGTAAGCATCACTGCTGATAAAGCAACTTTTGTTGGTCAAAATCTTTTGGATGCCCGAATTTGGGGAACACGAAACACGTGGAGATTACAACAGACCATACAACTTGAAAAACGCAACGGTAAATGGATCATATTAAAATCCGTTGCCACAATATTTTAATTAAAAATCAAAAAAAATATGAAAACAAGAACATTAGGAAACCAAGGATTAGAAGTTTCTGAATTAGGATTAGGATGTATGGGATTAAGCTTTGGCTACGGTCCTGCAACAGATAAAACAGAAGCCATCAAATTATTACAAACAGCATTTGATGCTGGAGTAACATTTTTTGATACTGCAGAAGCATACGGGCCTTACACGAATGAAGAATTATTAGGAGAAGCATTAGAGCCTTTCAGAAAAGAAGTGGTAATTGCTACCAAATTCGGATTTAAGGAGGGGAGACCTGATCTGGGAATGGACAGCCGCCCGGAAACCATCACCGCTTTTGTTGAAGCTTCATTAAAAAGACTGAAAACAGACGTTATTGATTTGCTTTATCAACACAGAGTAGATCCGAACGTTCCAATAGAAGAAGTAGCAGGAACAGTGAAAGAACTTATTCAACAAGGAAAGGTTAAACATTTTGGAATGTCAGAAGCCGGAGTAGAAAGCATCCGAAGAGCTCATGCAGTACAACCTGTAACAGCTTTACAAAGCGAATATTCATTATGGTGGAGAGAGCCCGAAGTCGAAATTTTGCCCACTTTAGAGGAACTGGGAATTGGTTTTGTTCCCTTCAGTCCATTAGGAAAAGGGTTTTTGACTGGAGCGATTAATGAAAATACACAGTTTGACAAGACCGATTTTAGAAATATTGTTCCGCGTTTTACAGAAGACAATAGAAAAGCCAATCAGGCATTGGTAGATCTTCTTCAGAATATTGCGAAAGAGAAAGAAGCAACTCCGGCACAAATTGCATTGGCCTGGCTGTTAGCTCAGAAACCTTTCATCGCTCCAATTCCTGGAACAACTAAAGTTCACCGTCTGCAGGAAAATATGGGTGCAACACGTATTGAATTAACGCTGGAAGATTTACATCAGATTGAAGAAACAGCTTCAAAAATTACCATTGTAGGAGAAAGATATCCTCAACATCTTCAAAACAGAGTAGGAAAATAAAATTTTAAATGAAAAAAGTACTTATCATAGGAGCTACCGGAAGCCTCGCAAAATACGTTGTCGAGGCGGTGAAACCTTTAGAAAATATAGAATTAACCTTATTCGTAAGAAACAAAAACAGACTTTCAAAAGACCTTTCAGATGATTGTAAAATTATCGAAGGAGATGCCTTGAATTTCAATGATATTAAGAATGCCGTAAAAGGAAAAGATATTGTTTACATTAACCTTGATGGCGATTTAGAAACAATGACGGGTAATATTGTACAAGCCATGCAGGAAGAGAAAGTAAAGAGAATCATTGGGATCAGCTCTATCGGGATTTATACTGTTCCGTTGAGACCCGTTTTGGTTCCTTACAGAAAATTGGCAGACATTATTGAAAGTTCAGGATTAAACTATACGATTCTAAGATCCGATTGGTTTACCAATGTAGATGAGGTTGATTACGAAACTACCATTAAAGGTTCTCCGGAAATTGGTTCCGCCATTTCAAGAAAAAGTATTGCAGATTTTGTTTCAAAACTAATCAATTATCCGAATCTGTATATCAATGAAAACTTAGGAATTAGTAAACCCAATTAAATCTTTTTGACAGTTCAATTTGATATATTTACGTAATGAAAGTTTTTAAAGATTTTGCTTCATATAATACATTCATGGGAATGTCTGAGCCTTTGGATGAAGATATTGATGTTGGATATTATGATCCGCCCAATATCATATTGGGATCCGATCCTGTGATGGTAGATTTTTACAGAATATCTATTAAGATTAAATTCAAACGTAAAGCAACACCTTTCGCAGAGTCTATTACCGCTGTCTTTTTCAACAGTCCGGATCTGGTCATAGCACCAGGTTGGGATGCTGAACCTACCTATACGGGAATGTATCTTCAACTTTCTAAAAAAGTCATTGACCAAAATAGATTTTTATTTAAAACGTACTTAGATTACGGACAACATGAAGCGCTGTATTTAACAGAAGAGGAAGTTGATGAAATCAGTGCCGTTTTTGGATTGCTATTTAAATATTATGGAAGCGAAAAAAAGCAGTTTGGTGTTTTATTGTCTTATGTAAATGTTTTAATTTCATTGGTAGAAGCTTTTTATAAGCGACAGTTTTCAACCGACCCTAAACAGTATAACAGAATTGTGACTGATTTTCAGCAGAGTTTGGTAGAGTATTATAATCAACCCACAAAACAGCTTCCCAATGTTCAGTATTTTGCAGATGCATTAGGATTAACGGCTAATTATTTAGGAGATATCATTAAACATTATACTCAAAGATCTGCCCTTGAAAATATTCATGACTTCATCATTATAAAAGCAAAAGAATTACTGGAACAAAACGCTGAAATGAATACCACTGAAGTTGCGTATGAATTAGGCTTTGAATATCCCAATTACTTTTCGAAGTTCTTTAAAAAGCAAGTGGGATTAAGCCCCAAAGAATATCGTTTACAACGCATTAATAAAGAGTAAACTTATCATAAACGCCTTCACAAGAGGCGTTTTTTTGTATCAGTAATTTGTTTCTTTTTTATTGGTAATCTGTCTCTGTTAAAAATTTTATTCGTTTCTACATTTGTTCAGTACAAAATAGGATAAAATGAAAAACAGTAATAATGAAAATTCAAGACGGAAATTTATTCAGCAAACAGCAATGGCAGGACTTGGATTACTATTAGCTCCGAATATATTGTCTGCATCGGTGAATGAGCCACTTGAAAATAATACGGATAAAAAAGAAGATACAATGACTAAAAGAAAATTAGGTAAGTTAGAAGTTTCAGCTTTAGGCGCAGGCTGTATGAGCATTACTGCAAATTATGGTGCAGGCGCAAAAATTGAAGATGGAATAAAAACGATTCGTACAGCGTATGAAAATGGAGTGACTTTTTTTGATACAGCCGAAGTTTATGGATTACACGCCAATGAAAAACTGGTAGGTGAAGCTTTATTACCCATGAGAAACCAAGTTACTATTGCTACAAAATTTGGGTTTGACCTTGAAAATGGCGGATTAAATAGCCGTCCTGAACATATTAAAAAAGTAGTTGAAGAATCTTTGATCCGTTTAAAGACAGACCGTATAGATCTTTTATATCAACATAGAGTTGATCCGAATGTACCAATTGAAGAGGTAGCTGGGGCAGTAAAAGATTTGATTAAAGAAGGAAAAGTATTGCATTTTGGTTTGTCGGAAGCTAAGGTATCAACCATTCGCAGAGCACATGCCGTTCAGCCTATTTCGGCTATTCAAACCGAATATTCTTTTATGGAAAGAACTGTTGAAAAAAATGGAGTTTTAGCTATTTGTGAAGAATTGGGAATTGGTTTTGTTCCTTGGGGACCTGTGGGAATGGGTTATTTAACTGGAAAATTAAATGCTCAAAGTCATTTCGATGACAAGCTGGATTTACGCAAAACTTTCGACCGTTTTAGTCCTGAAAACTTAGCATTGAATATGCCTGTCGTTAATTTACTTAATGATTTTGCATCCAAGAAAAATGCAACTGCTTCACAAATCGCTTTAGCTTGGTTATTGGCTCAAAAACCCTTTATTGTTCCTATTCCGGGAACAAGAAACATCCCTCATTTGAATGAAAATTTGGGTGCCTTACCTATTCAGCTCACCAATACTGACTTGCAGGAATTAGAAACAGAATATTTAAAACTAAAAGTATATGGTGGCAGAATGAATGCAATGCAAATGGCAATTTGCGAGTAGTTATTAAAAATATTTAAATAAAATCAAAATGAATCAAACAAAAAAAGTACTGTTAATCAATACCCATTTAACATATCCCAATTGGTCTGAAGGCCTTTTAAATGATGCTTTCAACCAAAAAGCAAAAGAGTTTTTCGCATCAAAAGGTTTTGAAGTTTTAGAAACAAAAGTTGAGAACGGTTATGATGCAGACGAAGAAGTAGAAAAACATATACAGGCAGATATTATCGTCCTGCAAACGCCCATCAATTGGTTCGGCGCTCCCTGGATTTATAAAAAATATGTAGATGAGGTTTTCAATAGTGGCTTACACAGTGCCAAATTCCTTTCTGGCGATGGCAGAACAAGAGAAGATCCTACCAAACAATATGGAACAGGTGGAAAAATGCAGGGTAAAAAGTTTATGGTCTGCAGCACTTGGAATGCTCCGTTTGAAAGCTTTAATGACGTTAATCAACAGTTGTTTCAGGGAATAAGCACGAAGGATTATTTATTGCACATTACCAGCAATTATCGTTTTTGTGGGATTGAAGTGGTTCCGGATTATAATTGTTTTGATATTTTCAAAGACGGAGATATTGCTAAAGATTTAGAAAATTATCCGGCACATTTGGCCAAGGCTTTTGGAATTTAAAAATGGACAATTACTGAAAAGTTGAGGTAATAATTTCAGCTTTTTAACTTCTGATAGTTATGATCTCAAACTTTAATTATTAGCATATATTTTAATTATTTGTGATTTTTTAGCTATTTATTTATAATTCAAATAATCTAATCTGAACAGTAGTAATGTTCATGCAAATACGATGTCTGCTACAGATAAGACCAAATTAAGTCATTATTATTTTGTTAAAAATAATATATAATATGTTAAAAATTATACTATTGGCTGCTTTTTTTTCATAAAAACATAATTACAATGAAAAAAAATATAATTTTGCTCTATAAAACACACACAAAATGAAAAAAATATTATTACTAGCAGGTAACCTGCTATTCGTTTGTCTAGTGAATGCTCAAGTAGGCATAAACACAAGCAACCCTCTCGGAACATTTCATATAGACGGTGCAAAAGATAATGCAGCCACTCCTACAGCAGCTCAAGCAGCTAATGATTTCATTGTAACATCTTCCGGAAATGTAGGGGCTGGAACTATTAACCCGACAACAAAATTACATGTGAACTCCTCAACAAGTCCTGCTTTTAGGTTGGTTGATGGAACTCAAGGAGTAGGAAAAGTTTTATCTTCTGACGCTAACGGAAATGCAACATGGGTAACTGATAATACATCAAAGCCAACCGTTATCGCCACTCTTGGGCCGGGAGTTACACTTACCCAGGCAGATAATCCACCGTCTAGCGGTACACCCGGAAATGGTAGAGACACAGGAACTTCAGTCACCATTCCAGCTAACAGTAAATATATTGTGATGTGCTATATGTTGGTACGTATTAATCCAAACGCACCGGCAGATGGATATGGATGGATACAAACAACATTTACAGATTCTCCTGCAAGCAATACACATAGCGCAGATATCCAAGGGTCATGGTTTATTAGTGGGGCAATTATACCTAATCAAATTTTTAATATGATGAGTGGTGCGATTGTAATTAATAATACTTCAGCTTCACCCAAAACTTATTATTACAGGGTAAGAATTGCCACAGCAAACAATCTTGGGAATTATTCCATAGAAAGTTTTGGAGGCTCTGTTTGGGGTGAAAATAATATTATTGCTGTTGGAATAAATTAAATCAGAAAGTAATCATTAGAAAATCAATAAAAAACATTTGTTTTCTTCTGTTATACAATACCTCCCTTTCTAAGTGGAGGTATCTTTTTTAATTATATGAAATGAGTCGTTGAGACATACTTATGGATATCATTCTGCTGCTTCTGAACGATTTTAAGTAATTCTGATGCAGCAATAGTACCCATTTTATATCCATCATTAATTTGGTATTCATAATCTTCATCAAGATATTTAGGAAGCGTTCCTTCGCTTATAGCAATTACTTTTATATTACTATTGTTAAGATTTCTTTTAATTAAAGAGCTGTGAAGTCCAATCAATGTTTCGTCACTCATTGCAAAGAAACCATCAAAAGAATTTTCTTTCAGAAGAGTTTCAAGTTTCTCTTTTACTACTTCAGCAGATTCACAAAATATTGTTTTGCATTCAATATTTTCAGACTCATTTATTTTTTTTAAAAATGATTCTTTTCTTGTCTGGGTAATTTCGAGACTTTCATCCCCAAAAATTGCAAGTATTTTTTTGCAGCCGTGGTTGATAAGATTTTCAGCGCATAATTCTGAATTTCTTGCATTATCAAAAATAACAGAATCATGCAGGTCTTGTGGAATTGTTTTGTCAAAAATCACAAGAGGTATTTCCAACTCTTTTATTTTAGAAAAATGGTTGAGGTTCTTTGTCTGCTTTGTAAGGGAGATAAGAATTCCATCCACTCTCGAATTAATGCAGGTCTGAATATTTTCCTGTTCTATTTCATAGGAATCTTCTGATGATAAAATGAAGAAATGATACCCTTCCTTATTCAGCACAGAAGAAATACCTCTAATAATTGATGGTATGAAAAACATGGATATTTCAGGAACGATAAGACCAATTACTTTTGAAGATTTTTTTCTAAAGTTAATTGCAAAATCATTTGGTATATAATTAAACATCTCTGCTGCTTCCTTTACTTTTAGTTTCACAGAGCTGCTTATATCAGGATGATCTTTCAATGCTCTTGATACAGTTGAGGTACTAATGTTCAGCATTTCTGCAAGGTCTTTTATCGTCGTTCTTTTCATTTTAAGAGGTAGCATCAATTATTGGGATAAATTAGCACTATTTCGGTATTACTTTTTTGTTAAAAAACGTTAAATAAATAAACGATATAAGTTAACAAAATGTTAAAATAAAAATAAGTTATCAACCGCAACCGTTTGCGCAACCGTTTGAATTTCATGTTAATTTAACCTTCCCTTTAAAAACAGTTATTGCTATCGTAAAAAAAATACTTTTAAGCCATAATTAAAAAACTCAGAATTATGGACCCTAAACTCATAAAGCGATTACTTATTGTAGGAACGTTAAATACAGCAGCAATAATGTTTTCTCAGAAAACAACCGCAGATTCTATATCTACCAAAGATAAAATGATTGATGAAGTTGTCATTACAGGGAATTCTAACCCCAAAGCTTCTATTAAAACAAGTACCTCTATTTCTACACTAAAGCAAGCTGACATTATCAATGCGGCCCCCAGAACAACCGCTGAAATTTTCAGGGCCATCCCAGGAATACGTTCTGAATCTTCAGGAGGGGAAGGAAACTCAAATATCACAGTGAGAGGGGTTCCTGTTTCTGCAGGAGGATCAAGATATCTTTTAATTCAGGAAGATGGTCTTCCGGTGATGCAGTTTGGGGATATTGCTTTCGGAACGCAGGATCAGTTTGTAAGATTTGACTCTTTTGTATCTAAAGTAGAAGTATTAAGAGGTGGGTCATCATCTGTTTTTGCATCCAACTCACCCGCAGGAATTATCAACTTTATAACGAAAACGGGAGAAAAGGAAGGTGGTAGTATTACGCAACAGGTAGGCTTGAATTATAAAAATTTCAGAACAGATATAGACTACGGAACACCATTGGGCAATAACTATTTTATTGGGGTAGGAGGCTTTTACAGAGTGGGAGACGGGCCAAGAAAAACAGGCTATATTTCTAACAATGGCGGACAGTTCAGATTGTCTTTGCTTAAAAAATTTGAAAAAGGAAGTATTAGAATTTATGGAAAGTATTTGGATGACCGAACAGCAGCTTATATGCCTATGCCTGTTGCAGTATCAGGTTCCGATGCAAATCCGGAGTATAATTCTCTCCCTAACTTTAATATCTTAACCGGTGCTTTACAGTCTTCTAACTTTACCAATGATTTGACTTTGGGAGGAAATGGACAGATCTTGAAGAGCGATATCAGAGATGGAATGCACTCAGTAGCTAAAGCGGTAGGGCTGGAATTTAATTATGATTTAGGCTCAGGCTGGAAACTGGAAGAAAAAGCAAGATATACAGCAAACGACGGACAGTTTTTGGCTCCCTTTCCAGCTTCAGTAGGCAGTAAGGCAGAGATTTTAGAATCTATTACAGGATATGGCAGTGCTGTATATGCAGGAACGAATACGATTGTAGACAGCAATTCGAAATATATGAAAACGGTATTATTTAATACCAAACTAAATAACCTTAATAACTTTTTCAGTGATTTGAATATTACAAAAAAATGGGATAAGATAAAACTGAATACAGGATTGTATAACAGCACACAAAATCTCAACCTTTCCTGGAATTGGAATACCTATCTTATGGAAGTGTCTGACCATAATGCAAGACTGGTAGATGTGGTAAATCCTTCCGGAACTAAAATTACTGATAATGGTTTGCTTCATTACGGAGTTCCGGATTGGGGTGGTGGAAACAGAAACTATGATACCAAATATTCTGTGATTGCTCCTCATGCCCAAGTAGAAATAAATTTGGTTGAAAACCTTACATTAGATTTAGGAGCAAGATATGATTTTGGAAAGGTATCAGGAAGTTTTTCGGGTACAGAAAATACCACACGAGTGATAGACATTAATCAGAATGGAACTATTGAAACTCCGGAGCTTTCA
This sequence comes from Chryseobacterium polytrichastri, assembly GCF_900142445.1. Taxonomy (GTDB): domain Bacteria; phylum Bacteroidota; class Bacteroidia; order Flavobacteriales; family Weeksellaceae; genus Chryseobacterium; species Chryseobacterium polytrichastri. The sequence continues at coordinate 206,240 of NZ_FRAV01000001.1, forward strand.
GTACCTGTAATTCACGGAACTGTTCCGGTAGATTATAAATACGAAATTTTCGGGTATTCTTTTGGGGCTAACTATGCTCTTAATTCTCATAATGCAATTTTCGCCAGAATAAGTCAGGGAGGAAGCGCTTCTGCCGATAGAATTCTTTTTGCAGGATATAATTACACCAATACTAATGATCCGGCATTAGATGCTGTAAAGGTAAATAAAGTGAATCAGACAGAGGCCGGTTACAAATTGAGAGGAGCAAATTATTTTTTAAATACCACTTTCTTTTACGCCAAAACTGTTGAAGCTAATTATGAGGCAACAACACAAAGAAGAACAGAAAATAGATACCAGTCTTTAGGGGTAGAATTTGATGGATATTTTAAAATAAATAAGAATTTCGATATCAAAGCCGGACTTACCTATACCCATGCAGAAATTAAAGAAGCAATGGACGCTACAATAATCGGAAATATGCCGAGAAGAACTCCAAAATTCATGTATTCTATAAACCCGAATGTAAATATTGAAAAATTAAGCATTGGTTTCTTTGTGGTAGGATCTACAAAAGCATACACACAGGATAATAATATGCTGGTTATGCCGGGTTATGCTATTGTTAATCCATACATTTCGTATAAAGTATTGAAGAATATGACTTTAAACATCAATGCTAATAATATTTTCAATGCATTGGCTATTACAGAAGTAGAAGAAAGTTCTCTGATAGGAACTAACGGAATTGTAAGAGCAAGAACGCTTCCGGGAAGAACGTTTGCAGCAAGTGTAAAATTTGATTTTTAACAGTCTGATTTCACTTATCAATTAAAAAAATTAAACTAACGATTATGTACAAACAAAAAGCAATAGAAACAATACTGAAAGCTATTTCGGAACAGGGAATTTTAGCATCATCAGAAAAACGGGATAATTATGCCAGAATCTGGTCTAGAGATTCTATGATGACAGGAATTGCAGGAATATTAGCAAACAACCAAATGATTGTAGATGGGTTGGAAAAATCGATAAAAACACTTGTTGCGCATCAGGCAGAAAATGGACAAATACCCTCCAATGTTTATGGTAATAAGGCAAGCTACGGTACACTTGTGGGAAGGACGGACGCTACGATATGGTGGATTATTGGAACTTGTGAATACATCAAACATTCAAAAAAGGATGTCTTAAAAGCGGAACTAAAAGAGAATATATACAATGCGCTTTTATGCCTTAAAACTTGGGAATTTAATCAAAGAGGATTGTTATATAGTCCATTAGGTGGAAATTGGGCAGATGAATATGTAACTTCAGGTTATGTTCTTTATGATAATGTTTTACGCTATTGGGCATTAAAAAATTTGGCAGAAGTCTATCATGATCATGAACTTAAAACGATGGCTGAAACTACCAAAATGCTGATTGAAAATAATTTCAGAAAAAATAGTTTCGAAGAGAAAAAGTATCATGAGACAGCTTATAAAAAAGCTACAAATAAGCCTTATTTCTGGGCCTCATTAAATGCCAATGGATATGATGAACGATTTGATCTTGCCGGAAATGCCATTGCTGTTTTTTTAGGGTTTGATTTGGATATGAATGCTTTTACTCAATATTTAGAAGAAATAAGTGTTGAATTTGGTCATTGGATGCTTCCTGTCTTTTATCCTATTATTTTTCCAAAAGATCCCGACTGGAATTTGCTGGAAAACAATTACAGCTATGATTTCAAAAATCAACCGTACCATTTTCATAATGGAGGCTCTTGGCCCATATTTCTTGGCTGGCTTTGTTTGGGGTTAAAAAACAGAGGATATATAGAAATTCCTCTTAAAATACTGAAACAGTATGAACTACTTCTGGAGAAGAAAGGAGCAAACTTTAATGAGTACTATTCTACAGATGAATTATTGCCTTTAGGTACAAATTACCTTTGCTTTTCGGCTTCCGGATATTTATTAATGAACATTTGATCACAAGGTGTAAGATCAAAAAAAGAAGAAATTTTTATTTTTTTAAACAGAATAACGATGATTGGAGATGTAATAGACTTACAGGAAAAATATTTGCATACTGCAGATGCACTTTATGATATAGTAAAAAAAGAGCTAAATTTTACAAAGAAATTAGTGATAGGAATTGGTGGTGAAAGCGGGAGTGGAAAATCAATAACCGCTTTTGCTTTACAGAAGGTAATGGAAAACAAGGGCATAAAAAGTATAGTTATTCAAATGGATGATTACTTTAAACTTCCACCAAAAGATAATCATGAAAACAGGAAAAAGAGCTTAGACAATGTAGGAATGCATGAAGTTCGGCTGAATGTAATGCTGGAAAATGTAAATCAGTTTAAGGCAGATCAATCTTTCATTGAAAAGCCTTTAATTGATTATCACGGTAATTCAATTTCCGAAGAAGTGATAAAAACAGATGATATTCAGGTTATGATTATAGAAGGAACATATATATTTGACGTAGTTGGTTTAGACTTCAGTATTTTTATTGATCGTAATTATAAAGATACCTATGAAAATCGCATGAACCGGAATCGCGATGAACAAACTGATTTTATAGAAGAGGTCTTGAAAATTGAACATCATATTATCAAGCAGTTTAAAGAAAAAGCAACTGTAATACTTAACAAAGACTATCACATTATAATGCCGTAAACTATGACAAAAAAAATAATTCCCAAGCTTAGTTTTTGGCAGATTTGGAATATGAATGTCGGCTTTTTTGGTATTCAGTACAGTTTCGGGTTACAGCAGACTGCTGTAAATCCTCTGTATTCTTTTTTGGGAGCTCATGCAGATCAACTCCCTATTCTTAATTTGGCGGGTCCTGTTACGGGATTGCTTATCCAACCATTGATTGGCGCCATAAGTGACAAAACATGGAGTGTAAAGTGGGGGCGTCGGAAGCCATTCTTCCTGTTGGGCGCTGTATTCTGTAGCTTGGCATTATTTATTTTTCCGTTTAGTTCTTCGATATGGATGGCCGTCGGGCTGCTTTGGATTTTAGATGCAGCTAATAATACAGCAATGGAACCATACAGAGCTTTTATTGGAGATAAACTTCCGGAAAGCCAGCAGACTTATGGTTTTCAAATGCAGAGTCTGTTCGTGGGAGCAGGAATCACTTTGGCGAATTTATCTCTTTTTGTTTTCCAGAAATACCTTGGAGGAAGCTCAGAATCAGGAGGAATTCCTATTTGGGTATATTATTCGTTTTTCCTGGGTTCTTTCTGCTCTATTGCTTCAGTGGTTTGGTCTGTATATAAAACGCCGGAAATTCCACCTACTGAAGAAGAGCTCATACAACTGAAAGCTGACAAAGAAAAGGATACGGTGGTAACCCCATTCGTTGAAATCTTTATTTCAATTATGAAAATGCCAAAAATACTTTGGCAACTGGCATTGGTTTACTTATTTCAATGGTATGCACTATTCTGTTATTGGCAGTTTGTAACGCCAATGATAAAACAGACTTTGTACAATGTTTCAGAAAATGACGAACAAAAAGCCAATCATTTTATTGAGCTTACCAAAAATGGAATAGCCGTTGCCAACAGTGATTTGTTATGGGCAAAAAACACGCTCCATCTCGTTGAAACTGCTGTAGGACAAACAGGTCTTATGAATGGTTTTTATAATTTTATAACAATGATTTCAGCACTTGTTCTGATTCCATTTGCCGTTAAATTTTCTTCAAAAAAAGTATACTCTTTTTGCCTTTTCTGTACCGGATTGGGATTGCTAATGTTACCCTTTATAAAAAATGAAGGTCTGATATTACTACCAATGGTTCTTTTTGGCGTGGGATGGGCGGCAATGATGGGGCTACCGTACTCAATGGTTTCCCCTTCAATACCACCAGCTAAAAGAGGGGTTTATATGGGGGTTATCAATATGATGATTGTAATTCCAATGTTAATTCAGACGGTGTCCTTTGGTTTCATTTATAAAAGTATATTAGGAAATAATCCTTCTCATGCTATTATTTTAGCCGGAGTATTATTTTTGTTGGCTAGTATTTCAGTTACTTTTATGAAGGTTTCAAGAGAATAAGTGCTTTGTATTTTTCAACAACCTGTTTAATACTAATTTTTGTGTAGCATATTTAAACTCACTCAATATATATGTTGGGTGAGTTTAAATATGTTAGGAAGATTTGTTTTGAACTTTTAAGAAAGAATAGTTGAGCTGTACAATAAAGATTTATGTTTTTTAAAGCAATAAATTTGTTAGATTTAATAAGATAAATTCATAATTATTATGGACCAGACAGAAAAGCTGCGAACATTAGCCTATTCAGGAATATTTCTGTCCTGTTTTTCAGATTATAGCGAAAAATGCATTCATGCAACTCCAGATCACACTTTGGTTTACTTGTATTCTGGTGAACAAATCATTCAGGACCGAGATAAACAAATTATTTTAAAAGCTGGAGAATGTGCTTTCATTCGCAGGGACCATCGGGTTTTAATGTATAAAAATAGTGTAGGAGAGGAGCTTTACAAAGGAATTTCTCTAACATTTAAAAGGAGTATTTTACGAGAGTTTTTTAATAACTTAAATAAATCTGAGATTCCAAAAAATGTCTCAATATCTGAAAATATTATATTTAAGATTGAAACTCGTCCTGATATTAACAGCTTATTTCAATCATTGATTCCTTATTTTGATAGTAATATAAAACCCACAGAAAAAGTTACTTATTTGAAATTACTAGAGGGAATTTATGCATTGCTCAACAGTTCGGAAATATTTTATCCCATCCTTTTTGATTTTACAGAACCTTGGAAAGTAGATATTTTAGAATTTATGAATGAAAATTATATGGATGAACTCACGATGGAACAAATTGCTTCTTACACAGGTCGAAGTTTAGCTACTTTCAAAAGGGATTTTAGTAAAGTAAGTAATCTAACTCCACAAAAATGGCTCATTAAAAAACGTCTTGAAGTAGCTTACTATAAGCTCAAGCAAGAAACAAAAAAAATACAAGATGTTTGTATAGAAGTAGGCTTTAAGAATCCATCTCACTTTTCTACAGCATTCAAAAAAGAATACGGATTTTCTCCTACAGAGTTATCATAAGCTGAGCTTCTTAGAAAGAATATTTGAGCCTCGCAACAATGTCGTTGTGAGGCTTTGTTTTTAATTTTGCTTGTATTAAAGTAAGATAAAATGATGCATAGCAAAGATATTTTAGAGAGGTTAAAATCAGGAGAAGCAATCCGTCCCACAGATATGGAATATTTTAAAATAACCAAAATAGTCCAAACAACTATGAAACTTTCTCAATCACTCAATCACGCCACAGATACAGAGCAAATTCGTCATTATCTGGGTAAGATCATTAATACGCCTATTGATGAAAGCACAACTATATTCTCTCCATTTTATACCAATTTTGGAAAATTTATTAGCATAGGAAAAAATGTATTTATCAATCATTCCTGCTCATTTCTCGATATGGGAGGAATTACGATAGAAGATGAAGTATTAATAGGGCCTAAAGTGAATCTCATTACAGAAAATCATCCTTTAGACCCACATGATAGAAAAGCTTTACTCACAAAACCAATAATAATTAAGCGTAGAGCTTGGATTGGTGCTAATGCAACTATTCTTCCAGGGGTAACCATTGGTGAAAACTCAGTTGTTGCAGCTGGTGCAGTTGTTTCAAAAGATGTCCCTGATAATACAGTTGTAGGTGGAGTTCCTGCAAAATTTATAAAATCAATTCAGTAAATTAAACATTATGAAGAAACTTATTATGATTGCTGCAACATCTCTTTTATTTTTTGGAGAAGCCCCAGCCCAGAAATACCAAAATAGCAAACCTACAAAAACAGAAATGAAACAAATTTCACCAGATGAATTCGCCACCTTTAAGGTAAGTAATAATCTGATTATGTATAGGGTTGTATTTAAAAACCAATATAATATGGATGTCATAGGGCATCTTTTTATTCCGAAAAGCTTCAATAAAAATCAAAAATATTCTGCAATTATTGTAGGGCATCCGATGGGAGCCGTAAAAGAACAAAGCGCAGATGTGTACGCTTCCTATATGGCAGAAAAAGGATTTGTAACAATGGCTATAGATCTTTCTTTTTGGGGAGAAAGTGCAGGTGAGCCACGCAATGCTGTTTTACCTGATGTATATGCAGAAGACTTCAGTGCTGCGGCTGATTTTTTAGGTACCAGACCTTTTATTGATAGAGAAAGAATTGGCATTATTGGAGTTTGCGGAAGTGGAAGCTTTGCCATTAGTGCTGCAAAAATAGATCCCAGATTAAAGGCAATTGCAACAGTAAGTATGTATGATATGGGAAGTGCAAGTCGTAATGGGTTGAATCAGTCTCAAACTCTTGAACAAAGAAAAGAAACCCAAAAGCAAGCATCCGAACAGCGGTACATAGAATTTTTAGGTGGTGAAACCAAATATGTTGGGGGTACAACTCATAAAGTTGATGAAAATACCGACCCTATTCAAAAAGAATTTTTTGAATTCTATCGTACACCCAGAGGCGAGTACACTCCAAAAAGCAGTTCTCCATTATTAACAACACATCCGACATTAAGCAGTGTGGTGAAATTTAATAATTTCTATCCATTCAATGATATTAAAACAATTTCACCGCGTCCAATGCTTTTTATTACAGGAGATCAGGCGCATTCAAAAGAATTCAGTGAAGATGCTTACAAAAAAGCGGCAGAACCAAAAGAATTATACTACATCAAAGGAGCAGGTCATGTTGATTTGTATGATAAGACCGATTTAATTCCTTTTGATAAATTAGAATCATTTTTCAAAGAAAATTTATAAAAGTGAATATTTAGAATACCCTATAATGTAATTTTCTGTTCCTACAATTTTTTAAAATCAGAAAACTTCCTGAAATTTGTAGAAATATAAATGAAGACAATAATGAAGATTGTAGACTTAGAAAACTGGAACAGAAAAGAACATTTCGAATTTTTCTCAAGAATGGCAAGTCCGTATTTTGGTTTTACAACTGAGGTAGATTGTACAAAAGCATTTCAAAAATCTAAAGATGAAGGACATTCTTTTTTCGCATCATACCTTCACAAATCAATGGTTGCCGTAAATTCTGTATATGAATTAAGATTGAGAATTCTTGATGGTAAAGTGGTGGAGTTTAATGATATTCATGCAGGAACCACAATTGGTAGAGCAGACGGAACTTTTGGTTTTGCATTCATTCATTTTTCTAAAGATTTTGATGTTTTCAATGCCGAATTACAAAGCGAAATCGAGGGTGTACAAAATACAACAGGAATCAGAATGAATAATGGCGAATTGGGCAAAGACTTAATCAGACATTCTACCATCCCTTGGAATTCTTTCAGCGCTTTACTTCATCCAACTCCTTTAGATAAAACAGAATCTGTACCCAAAATCACTTTCGGGAAATTCAGCATTCGTGATGGTAAAAAATTCTTGCCGGTTTCTGTTGAAGCACATCATGGTTTGGCAGACGGAATTCATATCGCAAGGTATTTGGAAGAATTTCAAAAGCAGCTTGATATGTAAGCTATCTAGTTTTTTTTATAAAAATTCTTTGGATTCAATGCTTTTCCAAGAATTACCGAATATAATTTTTACAGTTCTGAAAATGTAAATTTTTCAGATAATAGGTTACTCTAAAGTATTCATCAATAAGTTCTTTAGAGTAAATTTTAACACCGTTTGTTTTGATGATTAAACGAAATAATGTAAATTAGATAAAACATTAAACACAAATGTCCATTTTAAGTCTATTAATATCATTCTTTTTAGAGGTTGTAAAGCACAAGTAGGCATTTGAGCAAAAAACATAATATGAAAAATAGATAGAATGTAAAGAGAATAAAGACTAACGTAAGTCTTCATTATCAAATATTATTAGCAGTAAATCACATCATTTAATCTTCCAATTTACAATGAATTTTAATTTCTAATATGATTAATCTTGATATCCCACATAAACATATATCGAAATTAAATGTAGTCTGATTAAGATTATTTATATAAAGCAAAACCATGATATTCTAAACTTAAACTGTAATGAATGTAGAATATTAATCAATTAAAAACACACACGATGAGAAAAAAAACAGTAAACCTTTCTACGGTAGGTTTTCTTTTATTTTCAAGTTTTGCATTGGCACAAGAAGATAGCCTTGTTGTAAAGGATTCCACAAAAATGCAGAAAAAAGACCTAAAAGTAGGAGATAACAGAAATGTTATGCTCAACGCTTCCAGTAACTCTGGCCCCAGAGAAGTAAATATTGGCCTGCCATCAAATATCGGAGGAATGACTATTCTTGAAAATGATCTTCCGGTTGTTTATTTTTCTTGGCCGGAAATGCCCAACCAGGTATGGAGACCAAGCGTAAGTCTTGAAAAAACAGATCTTTTAAGGATGGATCAACTTGCCAATACCATGGGAGATCTTGGTTTTGCAGTAAATTCTTATACACAAACAGGAACAAAAGAATTAAAGGGAAAAGGAAAATTTACAACCAATAATTACGGTTGGATCCAAGGTGATGTAAATGTTTCGGGGCCTATCAGTAAAAATGGATGGGCATATACAGCCGGTATTTTTGCCAACTATGACCCTGGAACCTATAAACTTGGCTTTGCGAGAAATGTTGACGAAACCAAGATTGTTAGAGCTGGTATTACAAAATTCTTTAATATTGACAGAGGTAAAATAAGCGTTTTATACAAATATTCACATGCTTATAGTATAGACAATTACGCTGTTTTCAGATATGGTGAAAATGGAGAAGTAACAGAGCTAGACAATTTCACTATTGGGAAAGACTCCTTTGTTGTGCGCGATGGTATGGTTAAGTTTAGAAATAATTTGACAGGCGAATATTATTGGACCCGCTTGGCAGGAAACGACAATGTAACGAAATCTCACAATGTGGATGTTGTCGGAAATTATTTATTAAATAACGGGTGGAATTTTAAATTTTCCACAAGGTTTCATTTTGCAAAAGCTGCTACAGTAACACTTACGCCTATTAGTATTTTTGATGTTCAGGAATCGGATGGATATAAGTTGGGCAATAACGGGCAACCTTATACGGGAAGTGTTGCAGCACAGTTTGCCATGCATACTCCGTCTACTCCTGTTACCAATATTGCAGGACGCTTCTCTTTAAATAAACAAGTTGGCAACCATAACTTAACCGTTGGATTATTAGAACAATTTTACAAGGTAAATAGATTTACATCAAACAGAGATTTCTTCTTTCAGACCGTAGAAAGGCAACCACAAAGACTTGTGAGCCCAGGAACAGATAGCGATGGATTTTACAATTATAATGCCGGAACAGCATATCATAGTGGTATAGAAAACAAACTATCCGTATATGCAAGTGATGAATGGAAGGTTTCCGATAATTTCAGTCTTCACTATGGGCTTAATTTAAGATACCAACTACTTGATGGTGAATTTTCTTTAGCACCAAGACATGCAGATTTTGTTTTTCAGCCGGGAGATTTTTCTAATTTCAAAAACAATTGGTTTCATATAGGAGGAAGTTTAAATGCCAAATATAATATCAATAAGAACTTTGGTCTTTTTGCCAACTTCCTTTACACAGAGGAAAACAGAAGATTAGAGAGTTATTCTCAAGCGCTCGTTCCAAATACAAGTAAGATCAAATCTCCTTTGGGGGCAATTGGTGTTTTCTGGAATACAGATTATATCCAGCTACTTTCCCAGGCAACTGTCGTGAAAAAGAATAATTATTTGGCAAGATTCAGTCTTGTAAATCCGTCAAATACAACTCAGGCGGAGCTACTTACACTTTACTATGACATTCAGACATTAGGTTGGACTACCGATTTTGTTGTAAAACCATTTAAAGGATTTAATCTTCATTATTTATTGACTTTCCAAAATCCGGTATACAAGAATTTTAATTTCACCGCTTTTGGAAAAGACTATGACTATAATAATAACAATGTATTGGGAATTGCAAAAGTCTTAATGGAGGTAGATCCCAGTTATACTATTGATAAATGGAAATTCTGGGCAAGTTTCAGATACTTTTCAAAACAGTATGCCAACCTTACAAATGTACTTTATTTCGCTCCGAGATGGGAGACCTTCGGAGGGATTAATTATACTTTCAACAAAAACCTTGATGTAGGAGGTACGGTTATTAATTTTTTAAACCAAAGAGGAGCAAGTGGATCTATTAATGGAGCAGAATTAATTACCGATGCAAGTCCGTATTACGGAAAATTATTAACCGGAAATTATATTATGCCTTTAACATTCCAATTTTCAGTAAACTTTAATTTTTAATGAATAATTAAAAATCAAAAAAACTAAACCGCAATGGGCCTAAAATCCATTGTGGTTTAGTTTATATTACCAATTACTCAAACCATTTTCTAAGGCTCTTTCATAATTCTCTTCATCAAAAGAATACAGATCAGGAGATTTATGAGCTCCACCGCGTCTTTGTTCTTCCAGTTTATTTAGAATTCCGAGGTTTTTAATTTTTCTGTAAAAATTTCCACGATTAAGTTCTTTTCCCAAAATAGCTTCATATAATTTCTGTAATTCAGAAAGAGTAAATTTTTCAGGCAAAAGATTATAACCAATCGGTTTTGTTGATATTTTTTCGCGCAAAGTCATCAATGCTTTATCAACGATTTCACGGTGATCCATCGCCAGATCAATTTCTGATAATTGATTTAAATAAATCCACTCAACTTTTTCACTGAGTTCATCCGGAATAGGATTTAGTTTCGTAGGATTATATAAAGCGTAATATCCGATAGAGATAAATCTTTGTTTATGGAAAAGCGTTTCATCAAAATCTTCAAAATAGAATTCACTTCTGTTTTTCTTTCCAAAAACACCGAACTCTTCAAGATAAACACCCGTTACACCGGCTCTGTCTTTTAAAATTCTTTCCACAGCTTCATCTAGGTCTTCATCTTTCTTCACATAACCTCCCGGCAATAGCCATTGTTTTCGGTAATTCATCTTGATCAGTAAAACCTTCAAGTCATTTTGATCAAAGCCAAATATCACAGGATCAGCAGATATATGAGGAAGAAAAAGCTCTTTAGCTTCGTTTGATTTATCTAAAATTTGTTGTTTGGAATCCATTGGTGTTATGAGAAAAACGTGATATTACAAATTTACTAATAAAAATTTTGAAAGAAGCTCAAAAATGCATTCTTGAATTCAATTTTGGGGAAATTTTAAGACTTTAATTATCATTGATTCACTCAGAAACAATGATAATTAATCATTTGAAGTAAATTTAATTAACTGATTATTAGCTTATTAACGCTAATGTTAAATTTTATTAATATTTTTTTTCAAAAATTGAATGAAAAAATGTAGTATTGTAATGCTTCGCATTGAAGCAATGAAAAAAAACAAAGATTGAGATAAAATTGCTTCGAAAATACTTTCTCCTGAGAGTATGCAATTTTCAGTACAAATATGATGCTTAATCCAATAAGCCTGCATGAAAAAAAGGAAAGCAAATAAGCTTTTTACCTGATTTCATGACGATGCAGAGGTAAATGAACAGCTGGCTGTATTAATAAAAAATCCAGTACTGATTTTAAATGATAATAGTTCATCTAATGAAAATTTGGATGCAGGAAATGTTGTGTCTTTTAACTTTTGACTATAAAGAGAACAGAGCATTGATTATCATAGAATTAGATATAAAAAAGAAACTAAAGAAGAAATTATATAAACTAAGCAATGAAAAAATCAATTGTAAAAATTTCAGCATTAGGCATCGTTCTGTTCTGTTCCAATCTTGCATTTGGACAGACAGATAAGCTTGCTGTACAAGACTCTGTAAAGCTGCAGGAAAAGCTTAAGATTGGAAACGTAAAAGAAGACAACAACAGAAATGTGATGTTGAATGCTGCCAATAATACAAGTCCGAGAGATGTAAATATCGGGCTTCCTTCCACCGTTGGCGGAATTACCATCCTTGAAAATGACCTTCCCGTGGTTTATTTTTTCTGGCCCGAGCTTCCCAATAAAACATGGAGACAAAGTGTAGGTTTAGAAAAAACCGGATTGTTAAAAATGGATCAATTGGCCAATACCATGGGAGATCTTGGATTTGCAGTGAATTCTTATGCTCAAACAGGCACCAAAGATTTTAAACTGAAAGGAAAATTTACAACAAGTACTTTTGGATGGCTTCAAGGTGATGTCAACGCTTCTGGACCCATTTCTAAAAACGGGTGGACCTATACTGTTGGGGCTTTTGCAAACTACGATCCCAGTACTTTTAAGCTAGGTTTTGCAAGAAATGTAGATGAAACAAAGATCTTCAGAGCGGGTGTTACGAAATATTTTAATGATGATAAAGGGAAGATTTCAATTTTATATAAATATTCAGATTCTTATAACGTAGGAAACTATGCCGTTTTCCAATATGGTGAAAATGGGAAAGTTACCGAGTTGGATAATTTCAAAATAGGTAGAGATTCTTATGTGGTCAATGATGGCCAGATCCGAATGAAAGATATTTTATCAGGACAGAATTATTGGGCATCTATGAATGGAAATGATAACAGATCAAAAGCTCATAACATCGATATCTTCGGTAATTATTTATTAAATAATGGCTGGAATTTCAAATTCTCCACAAGAGCCCATTTCTCAACAGTAAAAATGTCAACAATTATTCCTTTGAGTATTTTCCAGGCAGATCAGTCCGCGGGTTATACGATTGCTTCAACCGGACAGCCGTATTCCGGGGCAGTAGGAACTCAGTTGGCAATGCACACGCCTGAAACTCCGATTACCAATATTGCAGGACGTTTTTCACTAAACAAACAACTGGGAAATCATAACCTTACGGTGGGAATTTTAGAGCAATTCTATCATGTAGATAAATACACATCCAACAGATCATTTTTCTTCCAGACCGTAGAAGCACAACCTCAAAGATTAATTGGGCCAACCACAGATGCTTCAGGATTTTACAATTACAATGCAGGTGGAGAATACCACAGCGGAACAGAAAACAAGCTGTCTGTATATGCAACAGATGAATGGAAAGTATCTGATAACTTTAATCTAAGCTATGGTTTACATCTAAGAAATCATTTGGTTGATGGTGAATTCTCAATGACACCAAGAACTCCGGGGTTTGTGTTTGGACCTAATGATTTTCAAAGCATTAAAGAAAGTTGGTTTCAGATTGGAGGAAGCCTAAATGCAACGTATAACATAAACAAAAACTTTGGAGTTATTGCCAACTTACTTTACACAGAAGAAAACAGAAGGCTGGAAAGTTATTCTCAGGCATTTGATCCCAATACAAAGAAGATTAAAAGTCCGTTGGGAGCGTTAGGAGTATTCTGGAATACAGATTATCTTCAATTGATTTCTCAGGCCACGTATCTTAAAAAGAATAACAATTTGAACAGATATAACTTAGTGAATCCGGCTAATACAACGCAAGCTCAGAATGTTACGGTTTACTATGATATTCAGACCATTGGTTGGACAACAGATTTTGTACTAAAACCTTTCAAAGGCTTTAATCTTCACTATTTGATCACGTTACAGAATCCGGTATATAAGAAATTCAATTTCAATGCTTTTGGAAAAGATTACGATTACAACGATAACAATGTTTTGGGAGTGGCTAAAGTGTTGATGGAGATTGATCCAAGTTATACAGTTGACAAATGGAGATTCTGGGCAAGTTTTAGATATTTCTCAAAACAGTATGCCAACCTTACGAATGCGTTATATTTCGCCCCAAGATGGGAAACTTTTGGAGGAGTGAATTATACTGTTAACAAAAATATCAACCTTGGTGCTACCGTGATCAACTTCCTGAATCAAAGGGGAGCAAGTGGAACCATCAACGGGGCTGAATTAATCACCGATGCAAGCCCATACTACGGAAAACTATTAACGGGAACATACATCATGCCGTTGACAGGGCAGTTTTCAGTAAGCTTTAATTTTTAATAGGTAGAATAATGAAAAAGACAGTTTTAAGTATCGCAGTTTTGTGTTTGGGAATATCGGCTTCTGCACAAAATATTCATCAGATAAAAAATACGAACGGACCCGTTTTAGGATATTCCGAAGAATCGGGTGTGAAAATCCTTGATGTTTCAGGGAAAAAATTCAAAGATTTAAATAGAAACGGAAAGCTCGATAAATATGAAGACTGGCGTTTACCTGTAGAAGAAAGAGCAAAAGATCTGGCTTCTAAAATGTCTGTTGAGCAAATTGCAGGTTTGATGCTTTACAGTGCGCATCAAGCGATTCCGGCGCCATCCGAAGGTTTCAGAGCAGGGAAATACAATGGTAAATTTTTCAATGAAAGCGGTGCCAATCCTTGGGATTTGACGGATCAGCAAAAGAAATTTTTAAAGGATGATAATCTTCGTCATGTTTTGGTAACCACTTTACAGTCGCCGGAAGTAGCTGCCAAATGGAATAACAATTTACAGTCTTACATTGAAGGTTTAGGCTTGGGAATTCCGTCTAATAATAGTACCGACCCGAGACATTCTGCTTCTGTAACGGCTGAGTTTAATGAAGGAGCAGGCGGACAAATTTCTCTTTGGCCTGATGGCCTGGCAATGGGAGCTACTTTCGATCCTGAATTGGTGAAAAAATTCGGAAATATTGCCGCTCAGGAATACCGTGCATTGGGAATTTCAACGGCTTTATCTCCACAAATTGATTTAGGGACTGAGCCCCGTTGGTACAGAATTGCTTATGTATTCAGTGAAAGCCCGGAATTAACAGCTGATTTGGCAAGAGGTTATATCGATGGTTTCCAGACTTCTTTCGGAAAAGATGTGATCAAAAACGGATGGGGTTATAAAAGTGTCAACGCGATGGTAAAACACTGGCCGGGTGGCGGACCTGAAGAAGGTGGGCGTGATGGTCACTGGGCAATGGGAAAATATGCCGTTTATCCGGGAAATAATTTTCAAAATCATGTGAAACCTTTTACAGAAGGTGCTTTCAAGTTAAATGGAGGAACCAAAGAAGCCTCTGCGGTTATGCCTTATTACACCATCAGTTTCAATCAGGATACAAAGAATGGGGAAAATGTAGGAAATGGATTCAGTAAATATTTAATTACGGATTTATTGAGAGGAAAATATGGTTATGATGGAGTAGTATGTACCGACTGGCTGATTACCGCTGAAGAAGGAAAAACTCCGGGAACATTCGCCGGAAAACCTTGGGGTGTTGAAAAGCTTTCTATTGCAGAACGTCATTACAAAGTACTGGAAGCCGGAGTAGACCAATTTGGTGGAAACAACGACAAAGGACCTGTATTGGAAGCCTACCAAATGGGCATAAAAGAACATGGAGAAAAATATATGCGTACTCGTTTTGAACAGTCAGCCGTTCGTTTGTTAAAGAACATTTTAAGAACCGGATTGTTTGAAAATCCTTATGTAAACGTAGACGAAACGAAGAAAATCGTAGGAAACCCTGAATTTATGAAAGCGGGATACGATGCACAGGTAAAATCTATCGTTATGCTTAAAAATAAAGCGCAGGTTTTACCAATTAAAGAACGCAAAACAGTCTACATCCCGAAGAGATATTCTCCGGCAACATTCAACTGGTGGGGAGTTTACACGGCTCCATCTTTAGATTATCCTGTGGATTTAGAATTTGTTAAAAAGCATTATAATGTATCGGATGATCCTGCAAAAGCAGACTTTGCCATTGTTTTTGTTCAGAGCCCGCACAGTGAAGAAGGTGGATATAGCGATGTTGATGCAAAAGACGGAGGAAACGGATATGTACCTATCTCTCTTCAATATCAAACCTATACCGCAACAGAAGCTCGTGAAAAAAGCATTGCCGCAGGAGATGCAGTGATTGCACCAACGGTTAAAGACAGAACGTTTAAAAACAAAACAACGACTGCTACTAATTTCACCGATTTATTGAATATTGAAAATACCTATAGAGCAATGAACGGAAAACCTGTGATTGTTTCCGTTACTGCTTCAAAGCCAATGATCTTTTCTGAGTTTGAAAAACATGCGGACGGAATTTTAGTGAATTTCAATGTGTCGAACCAAGCTGTGGTAGATATTATTGCCGGAAAATATGAACCTTCAGGATTATTGCCTCTTCAGATGCCTGCTGATATGAAAACAGTGGAAACCCAAAAAGAAGATGTTCCGTTTGATATGATTCCTTACAAAGATTCGGAAGGTCATGCGTATGATTTCGGGTACGGACTGAACTGGTCAGGCGTTATTAAAGATGCAAGAACGAAGAAATACGTGAAATAATTCAATAAAAAATATACCACAAATCGAAGATTCGACGAAGTCAAAAGGCAACAAAGGATTGTAAACCATTAAGGAGAATTTAGTTGTTAAGGAAGATTAAGAAAAAAAACACATTTTTTTTAATCGGGATAGCCTTAAAGCGAAGCTCAAACTTAATATTCTAAAAATCTTAATAGCTTCTTAATGGTAAGAAAAAGTGAAACTTAAGGTCTTTTGTGGTTAATGAAAATACTTAAAACTTAATACAATGAAAAAACTCATCATAGCAAGTTTATTCCTTATTGGGATCAACAATATACAGGCTCAAAAAAGCATTTCATTATACAGTGGAAAAGCTCCGGGCTCAGAAAACTGGAAGCAGAAAGAAGCGCAAACCTATTCTGATTTGTTTAAAACCGAGGTTGTTTACAATGTAACGCAACCTTCAATTTTAGTCTTTGAAGCTGATCAAGCTAAAGCTAACGGAACAGTTATTGTTATTGCTCCGGGTGGCGGTTTTCAAAGTTTATCGATTAACAGAGAAGGAATTGATATGGCTAAAAAATTATCCGAAAACGGAATTACTGCCGTTGTGTTAAAATACCGTTTATTGGAAACAAAATCCAACGATCCTGCCCGTGAAATGATGGAGAACATCAAAGATAGAAAAGCTTTTGATGCGAAAACAGCTCCCATTAAAGTAATGGCAGGCGAAGATATCAAAACAGCTATTTCTTATGTAAGAGCTCACGCTAAAGAATTAAATATTCAGGTTGATAAATTAGGGGTAATCGGTTTCTCGGCTGGAGCAAGTGTGATTTTAGAAAGTGTTCTTCACAGCAAAGATGCATCCACCGTTCCCAATTTTGCAGCTTCCATTTATGGTGGACCGAATGAAGATGTTTTAACTTTAAAAATCCCAACATCAATGCCATTATTTATTTGCGCAGCAACCGATGATCAGTTAAAACTGGCTCCAAAAAGCATTCAGCTTTACAATAAATGGTTGGAAGCAGGACAACCTGTAGAACTTCACCTATATGAAAAAGGAGGTCATGGTTTCGGTATGGGAACACAAAACTTACCTGTTGATAAATGGTCAGAGGTCTATCTGGATTGGTTGAAATTTCACAAGTTTTTATAAAATTTTAATCTGTAACCACAAAAGAAACAAAAGCTTATGTTTTAATAAAAAGTTTGATTAATAAATTATTTAAGAGCACAACAGTATTCAAAAATCTTCGATTTTTATCTTATGTGACCTTTTGATTTTTTATTTCAAGCTTAAAAAACTTTTGTCCCTTTTGTGGTAATAATAGTATCGCATGAAATCAATCATTACAAGACAAGTGTAATGTCATTATTCATTGCGCAATAACTACTTAGATATCCGATTAATGTTCGAATATTTTTATGCTAAACTCAAATTATTTAATTCAAAAAAATAAAAAATATGAAGAAGAACCAATCTGCATTGATCAAACTTGTTCAAAAAGCTAAAAACTCAGGATTATTTCTTGTTTTATTAGCGACATCGGCAGTTGTAAATGCTCAGCAAAATAATCAGACGGTTACCGTAAACGGTCAAACGTTTAAAGATTTAAATAAAAACGGAAAATTAGATCCTTGGGAAGATGCGCGTCTTTCCGTGGATAAAAGAATAGATGCGATTGTTAAACAAATGACCAACGCAGAAAAAGTAGATGTATTGATCGGAACAGGAATGCCCGGAATTGAAGTGCTGACAGGTCCTGTGGGTGATTCAAAGCAAGGTCTTGTTCCTGGAGCAGCGGGTGGAACAGCTTCTTTCGAGAGATTTGGAATTCCTGCGACAGTAGTTGCCGATGGTCCTGCGGGGCTAAGGATTGCGCCGACCAGAGATCATGATTCAAAAACCTATTATGCAACAGCATTTCCCGTGGGAACAGCCTTAGCTTCTACATGGAATAAAACCTTGCTAGAGCAAGTAGGAAAAGCAATGGGGAACGAAGTAAAAGAATATGGAGTAGACGTATTATTGGCTCCGGCGTTGAACATTCACAGAAATCCATTGAACGGAAGGAATTTTGAATATTATTCTGAAGATCCTTTAATTTCAGGGAAAACAGCTGCTGCCATTGTAAACGGAATTCAGTCTCAAGGAGTGGGAACTTCCATCAAACATTTTGCGGCTAATAATGAAGAAACCAATCGTTTGACGATCAATGCTCATGTTTCAGAACGTGCGATGAGAGAACTCTATTTAAAAGGTTTTGAAATCACGGTTAAAGAATCTCAACCCTGGACGGTAATGTCTTCTTATAACCTGTTAAACGGAGTGTATACTTCAGATAGCAAAGATTTACTGACTCAGGTTTTAAGAAACGAATGGGGTTTCAAAGGAATTGTAATGACCGACTGGTTTGGTGGTTTCCCGGGATTTGAATCCATCAAAAACGGCGGAATTTCTGATGTTGTAAAACAGATGAATGCAGGGAACGATCTTTTGATGCCGGGAATTCCTGCACAGAAAAAAGTACTTCTAGCTGCACTTGATTCAGGGAAATTATCTCAGGAAGTTGCCAATGTAAATGTGAAAAGAATTCTGGAATATATTTTTCGAACTCCGACTTTCGCACACTACAAATACAGTAACAAACCCAACCTTGCTCAAAATGCAGAAGTGACAAGAAAGGCAGCTACAGAAGGAATGGTTTTGCTTAAAAATGATAACAATGCATTACCTTTTGCCAACAAACAGAAAGAGGTTTCTTTATTTGGAGTTACTTCTTACGCTTGGATCACGGGTGGAACAGGAAGCGGAAGTGTGAATAATAAACACACCGTTTCATTATTGGAAGGGCTAAATTCTGCAGGATATCAATTGGATAAAGAATTGGTAGATCTTTACAAACCTCATGCAGAAAAAGAAATAATTGCAGAAAAAGAAAGAAGAAAAGGAAAAGGAATTTTAGCGTTACCTGGAAGACTTTCTGAAATGAAAATGGATGATGCTTTCCTTGCTAAAAAAGCTGAAACTTCAGAAATTGCTTTCGTGACCTTAGGAAGAAACTCTGGTGAAGGTGGTGATAGAGTTGTTGATAATGACTTTAATCTGGCAACTGAAGAAATTGAAATGCTGGATAAGATTTCAAAAGCCTTCCATGCAAAAGGTAAAAAAGTAGTGGTGATCTTAAATATCGGCGGTGTTATTGAAACGGCATCATGGAAAGATAAAGTAGACGCTATTGTATTGGCTTGGCAACCTGGTCAGGAAGGCGGACATTCTGTAGCAGACGTTGTTTCAGGGAAAATAAATCCTTCCGGAAAACTGACAATGACGTTCCCTGTGAAATATGAAGATACTCCTTCTGCGAAAAACTTCCCGGGAGTTCCTGCTGAAAACCCGAAAGAAGTAACGTATGAAGAAGGAGTGTATGTGGGATACCGTTATTTCAATACCTTTAACGTAAAACCTTCGTATGAATTTGGCTTTGGAAAATCATACACCAGTTTTGATTATTCGAACATAAAAATAAGTTCACCTACTTTTAAAGATAAATTGGAGGTGAAGGTTACAGTTAAAAACAACGGAAAAGTAGCCGGAAAAGAAGTGGTAGAATTATACCTGTCTGCTCCAAACCAATTAATCGACAAACCAACATCAGAACTGAAAGCTTTTGCAAAAACGAAAGAATTACAGCCTGGTGAGACTGAAACGATTACTTTACAACTTAATCCAAAAGATTTAGCCTCATTTATCACCGAGAAAAGTGCATGGATTGCTGAAAAAGGAAAATATAAAGTTGCTGTTGGCGCATCCTCTTTGGACATCAAACAAACTGCTGAGTTTGAAGTAAATTCAGATCTTGTTGTAGAAAAAGTGCAGCATGTTTTCCCTGCGGATAAACAGTTTAAGGATTTAAGACCTTAAATTTGTTTAAACTTTTTTTAACCACAAAAGAGGCAAAAGATTAACACTTTAGTATTTTAAGTTAATTGTTAAACTGCTAATTAGACTCAGTAGGTCATGTTTGAAATCATTTTTTGATTAAAAAGATTAACGCAAAGTTGATGAATAATTTCGCTTTATTTTAAGTTGGCAAAGTGATGCGACTTCGTCGCTGATGAAGTTGTATGCCTATCCATACGCTTCGACGAATCAATGAAGTTGATTCTATTCTTTGCTCCCTGAAAACATATGTAATAAAGCTAAAGCTTTGCGTTAGAAAAATAGGTCATCAGTACATTATCTTTTTAATCAGAAAAATCCTTAAAGAATGTGATTTAGATAAAGATTTGAATGGTATACAAAAAATCAAATTTAGAAATTTAAACAGGCTCTTAAAATAAACAACAAAAAGAGGTTCGCAATGAACCTCTTTTTTAATACGTATTATTCAATCCACCATCCAAAGGGATATTGGTTCCTGTAAGGTAAGCAGCATATTCAGAGGCTAAAAAAGCAACCAAATGACCATATTCTTCAGGCTTACCCAATCTTTTCATAGGAATTTTATCTTCTCTACCTTTTTTTATTTCTTTCACAGATTGATTGTTTTGTTCTGCTTCGTGATCGATCAGTTTTTTAATTCGTTCGGTATCAAAATATCCTGTCAGAACATTGTTAACCGTAATGTTATATTGTGCCACTTCATTAGCCAACGTCTTTGCCCAAGCTGCCACTGCTGAACGAATAGAATTTGAAAGCACTAAATTATTAATCGGTGATTTTACCGACAGAGAAGAAACATTGATAATTCGCCCGTGATTTTGTCTGATCATATAAGGCAACGCTAAATTTGTGGTTTCACAAACCGTTTTAAAAACCAGATCAAAAGCTTTCTGATAATCATCCACATTCTTTTCTAATGCAACTCCAGGCTCGGGACCATTGGTATTATTAACAAGAATATCAACCGAATTATTTTTAAAATACTCCGAAATAATGCCTCTATATTTTTCAAAATCTGAAAAATCTGCTACTAAATAGTTATGCTTCTGCTCTTCATTAACAATGGGTAAAGAAGCCACAAAGTTTTTCAACTTCTCTTCATTTCGAGCCATTACGGTGACGTTTGCCCCGCATTTTGCCAGTTCCAGAGCAATTCCGGCTCCGATTCCTTCAGTAGCTGCTCCTACCAATGCATTTTTTGATATCAGTTGAATATTCATGAATTTGTCTTTTTAAATTAATCTTTTCATTAAATTGTAATAAATGTACAAAAAGCACTTGATTTTAAGATAGAGAATTTAATGGTTCCCTGATTACTGTAGAAAATTTAAATATTTTGGTGAATCGCAAAGACGCAATTAAGATTAAAAATAATGTTTTTAAGGCGCAAGGATTTTATCTGTGATAAAATTGATTTCGTGTGATACTAAATATTTGCTGAAAATCTATGATTTTCTTGCGCCTTAAAGTAGTGTAATGATTAAAAATATTTGCTCCTTTGCGATTTTACAACAAAAAATTAATTAAACACTCGAAAATAGATAATTTGTACAAATCTTTTTTTACAAAAAGAAGTACCTTTGCTGATCTTTAAAAAATATTCTTTGCTGATTGATTTTATAATTAATCATTAACAATTTGAAATACATCAAAAGTCAAGAATTCTATAACTAAATTTGAAGTAAATTTTTACCATGCAGATGAGCGCTTCTAACGGTATTTCGCGTACTGTAATTTGGCTAATGGCCATTATTTCCGGACTTGTAGTGGCCAACAATTATTATAACCAACCTTTATTGGGACTTATTTCTAAAGATTTAAATGTTTCTGAAAGTGCAGCCAGCCGAATTTCTATGCTTACTCAGATAGGATATGCGGTTGGATTATTAATGATTGTTCCTTTAGGAGATAAATTTTTCCGCAAAAGATTAATTTTAATTGATCTATTTCTAGTTTTTGGATCGTTATTATGGATGACATTTGCCACCCAGTTATGGATGTTATATGCTGCAAGTTTACTAATTGGAGTAACATCTGTAATTCCTCAATTATTTATCCCGATTGCCGCAGAACTATCATCTGATAAAGAAAAATCTTCCAATATCGGAACCGTGATGTCAGGCTTATTATTAGGAATTCTTTTGTCAAGATTTATAGGCGGAATTGTAGGCGATGTCTGGGGATGGAGAGCCATGTTTGGAATCGCTGCAGGATTAATGATCTTGGTATGGTTTGCCGTTTACAAAATGCTACCCGAGATGCAACCTAATTTTAAAGGAACCTATAAAGAATTGATGCGTTCTGTGGGACACTTGGCTAAAACACAGCCTATTTTACAGTTGGCTTCATTCCGTGGAGCGATGGCTTTTGGGTCGATGTGTGCTTTGTTTACAACATTGGTCTTCCACATGGAAAAACCGCCATTCAATGCAGGGGCATCCGTTGTAGGAAGCTTCGGATTAGCTGGTGCGGTGGGTGCTTTAGCTGCTGCGAAAGTTGGAAAACTTCAAAAATTCTTAGATATCAACAGAATTATTTCTTATTCTTTATTGGTTGTGTTGGGAAGTTGGGCGTTCACGTATTTTGGAGGCGAAACGTATTGGGGACTGATTGTAGGCGTAATCCTTGTGGACTTAGGTGTACAATCGAGTCACATTATGAATCAAACCAATTACTTTTTAATAAAATCTAATGCGGTTAACAGATTGAATACCGTGTACATGGTGTGTTATTTCATCGGCGGATCATTAGGAACATGGCTTGCTTCAATCGCATGGCAATATGCGCAATGGGATGGTGTTTGCTTCGTGGGAGCATCCTTTGGTTTATTAGCTTTAATTGCTCATATCCTGTTCTGTAACAAGGTGAATAAAGAGACTGGAAACTAGATTCTTTAAAAGTTTAAAATATTTCAATAAATCTCATTAATTTTCATCAACTTCCAATAGTTGCTCTTTTACTAATTTTTTGTGCTTTTTTCCCCAATCTTCCAACTGTTTCCAAATGGGAATCAGTTCTCTGGCTATTTCTGTTAATTCATAATCTACTCTTGGAGGAACTTGGGCATACACAGTCCTTTTTAGTAAACCATCTTTTTCCATTTCTCTTAAATGTAGGGTAAGCATTCTCTCTGTGATCCCTGAAATTCGGTCTCTGATCTCACTGAAACGCAATTTGCCGTTTTCAAGCTTACATAAGATCAAGAGTTTCCATCTTCCTCCAGTTTTGCAAACTGCATACGTTAAATCACATTCCGTAATGTATTGTGAATTAATACTGTTCGTTGAATTTTCCTTTTTCTTTGCCATTACTTACAAATTTGTTAGTACCATACAATTAACTGTGTACAGTGCAAATTTAGGGTTTGTTTTTTACTTTTGCTCCCTCAAAATAAATAAACGTGCAGAAAATAATAGGAACGCTTCTCATTCTGGGAACTATTTCCTGTAAAAACATCAGTAATACCAAAAGACAAACAAATATGCAATTAACCCCTAAAATAGGTAAAGTACTAGACTATTTACCAAAAATAGAAGTATTCGACAGTCAGAATCCTTTAGAGATTAGTCGAAAAAATTATGAGATCATGACTCAGCAACTGAGTGGTAAGAAAGAACCGGTTGCAATAATCGAAGAACTAAATATTCCGGCAGAAGATCATCAAGTCCCAGTTAGAATATACAGACCTAAAGGCGTCACTTCAAAATCGCCTGCTATTATTTACATTCATGGGGGTTGGTTTATTTCCGGTGGTTATGAAACTCATGATGCAATCGCCAGAAAATTAGCGAATGCAACAGGTGCCATAATTTTGTTTGTAGAGTACCGTCTTGCGCCTGAACATCCTTTTCCTGCCGGATTAAATGATTGTAAAACGGCTGCAGAATGGCTTATTCATAATGCTGAAAAATTAGGAATTGATTCTCAAAAAATCGGGATTATTGGGGACAGCGCAGGGGGAACATTAGCCACGGCTTTAACGACTCAATTGGGAAATCAATTACAATTTCAGGTTTTAATTTATCCTGCCGCTGATAATACGCTCAACACAACATCTTGGGAAACTTATAAAGACGGTCCGGTTCTTAATAAAGAGTGGGGATCACAAGCATGGAAATGGTATTTATCATCCGAAGAAGACCAAAAGAATCCATTAGCTGTTCCTATGTTAATAAAAGATTTTACAGAAACGCCTCCCACGTTGGTTATTGTAGCAGAACATGATCCTTTAAGAGATGAAGGCGAAGTACTGGCCCAACACATGAAAGACTCGGGAATCTCAGTGAAAACCAGCCTTTATAAAAATATGGTTCATGGGTTTATGCACATGGGAATTATTCTCGATGAAACCCAATCTGCCATTGAAGAAATCGCAGAATTTACGACTGAAAATTTAGAAAAATAATAGACTTAAAAAAAATGAAAAAATTCGCATATATAGGATGTTTGGGCTTTCTGGCCGTTATTACTACCGAGTTCGGTGTGATTGGTATTCTGCCTCAGATAGCAGAGCATTATCAAATCAGTATCGATAAGGCTGGCTATTTATTAAGTGCTTTTGCGTTGATTATTGCGCTTACAGGACCTTTTATGACATTATTGATGTCGGGGTTTGACCGTAAAAAAGTAATGTTTGCTGCCATATTTATGTTTCTGATCACGGGAGTTGTTTCCTCATTTTCGCCCCCTTTCTGGTTGCTGATGTTGGTGAGAATATTGCCTGCATTTTTACAGCCAGTTTACATTGCAAGTGCATTATCGGTTGCAGTCTCTAACGCCGATAAAAAACACAGCAATGAATTGATGGGGATTGTATTCAGCGGTGTTGCACTGGCTATGGTAACTACGGTTCCTTTTGCAACATGGTTATCGAGTGTTTGGTCTTGGGAATCTTCTTTTATCGTTCAGTCTGTTGTGAGTGTAATTGCTTTAGCAGGAATTTATTTTTTACTGCCTCCAATGCCTGTAAAAGAGAAAAAATCTTATGGAAGTCAGCTTAAAATATTAGCACAACCTACGTTTATCATCAGCACGCTGATGAACTTTTTCATGATCACAGCTTGGTTTTCCACCTACAGTTATTTTGCTGATTATCTGAACAAAGCTAAAGGAATGGACAGCACAATGATCAGCTATATGCTTTTTCTATTCGGGATTATCGGAGTTTTCGCCAATTGGATCTCGGGAAAAATGCTGAATAAAAATATAACCGGAACCACCGCTTTTTTCCTTTCCGGAACTATTTTAGTCCCTGTTTTATTATACTTTTCAGATGGAAATTTACTTGCAACGATTGTAGTTATTGGTATTTGGGGCTTTCTTTATTCTCCAAGTTTCCTTAATGCTTCCACTTATATGATCTCTTCAGTACCTCAATCACTGGAATTTGCCAACAGCCTGGCAACGTCATTCGGTAATTTAGGTGTAACACTTGGAACAACGGTGGGCGGATGGATGATTATCACAAAAGGGGTAGAATTTAATCCTTGGATTGGACTTGTTTTCGGGATTCTTGCCTTCATCATGATAGGAGTGAGAAGCCTGTTGGAACGCAGAGAAAAAACTGTGGTACTATGCGGGGAATAAACCGTAATATATTTGGTTGAAATAGCCAGATATATTAACTTTGATTGACTTAAAATAAGTGAAGAAATCTTTACAGAAGATTCATTAAAGTATTAAAATAAGAAAAAATGAAAGTAGAAATCTGGTCGGATGTAATGTGTCCGTTTTGCTATATAGGGAAACATAATTTTGAACAGGCGCTTGAGAAATTGCCATTCAAAGATGAAGTAGAAGTAGAGTGGAAGAGCTTTCAGTTGGACCCGACTTTAGATCCTTCGGAAACAAAAACTACCACTGAATATTTTAAAGAAAAGAAAGGATTTCCTGATGCTCAGGCTAAGCAAATGATTGGTCAGGTAGCACAGATGGGAGCAATGTCGGGAATTAATTTTAATTTTGAAAAAGCATTAATTACCAATACATTTTCATCCCATAAATTAATTCATTTAGCTAAAAAATACAACAAAGGTTCTGAAGCAGAAGAGGCTTTATTTGAAGCACATTTTCTGGAAGGTAAAAATGTTGGTGATCTTGAAGTACTGGTTTCTATTGCTGGAAAATTAGGAGTTGATCAGGAAGAAGCAAGACAGGTTTTAAGTTCTGATCAGTTTGATAACGAAGTAAATCAGGATATTACAGACGCAAAAAATAATGGAATTAGCGGTGTTCCCTTTTTCATTCTGAATGGTAAATATGCCGTTTCAGGGGCACAACCTGTAGAAGCTTTTGCAGAAGCCCTTCAACAGACGTATAAAGAAACCATAGTTCCTTTTAAAGATATTTCTAACGGTGGAGCTTCTTGTGATGCCGATGGTTGCAGCATTTAGTATTCTACTATTTATATAAAGAGCATCCTTGAAAAAGGATGTTCTTATTTTTACAGCTATTTTGTATTTTTATTAATTTCGATCAATAACTAAAGGATATCTACAAGTATCAAAAATATACCAATCTCTCTGCCCATGTATGCAAAGTTTCATATTTTCTATAAAGTGGTCAACAGCTTCCTGATGCTCACCAAAATTTGGTAATGAATTACAAATGGTTAAGATTTCAGAAACATCGTTATCGTGAATAGCAACAGACATTTCGTAAGCAGTATGCAAATCTGTTTTATTCCAATATTGATTAATCAATATTAAATTCATTACATCTATTCCCTGCTCTCTTTTTACAGAAAAATAATCATTCGTCCATGCCAAAATATTACAGAAAAGATCTGCCATTCTTTTAAAAGGAGGCGAGTAATAAATATGATCAGGCAATATAAGGCCTTCACTTAATTCAAGTAGAGCAAAAAGCGGATAAACACAAACAGATTTTTGTCTCACTCTGGTGTATTCTCCAACAGTTGGCCATATCATTGGTCTTTTATAATAAAGTTCTTCAGTCATTCCTTCCAAATAAAGATGAACAGATTCTGCAAAATGTTTCATCCATTCTTTAGGCATCAGTTTATTCATATCATCTCTTATAGCTGCCATTTCTATAAATATAGGAAGATCATCAGCATGAGGATTATATCCCTCAAACAAAATACGATCATATTTTTCCTGTGTCTCTTTGTGTACTTCTTCACTCAGCTCATCAAGATAATCATCATTAATAAGGCCCCAAAGTAGGAATCGGGCAATAGTTATTAAATTATCCCGTTTTGCAGTAGGATACATCCTTGCAGCAAAATGCCCGCATAATGTTACACTGGCTTGAGACCTTTCAAGGGTATCATTTTGTTTTGCCTTATAGACGTTTTGAATCCACATTTCACTCATTTCCTCAGTCTCATGAACAAGAGGATGAAGACCCCGGTTTTCAAAAGGATAATCAAGGGTAGGTAATTGTTTCGTTTCCATTGTGTTATGATTGTTTTAAGAATTAAATTTAATGAAAATTATTATTAAATATCACATTTTAGAGAGTTTTATTAGATTTAGGTTAATCCATAAGCCTTTTTACGTATTTTAGAGTACAATAAGACGAAAAGAAATAACCAGAATTAAATCTCAATTCTTAATTTTGTTTAATATTTACTTATCCATGATAAAAATAAACGACGAACTTCATTATCCTGTTTCCGATACGCTTTTTGTTTTTGCTTTAGATTCAGAAGCCGGGGAAGATTTTAATGATAAAAATAAATTGGTTACAGGAATCGGCAAGGTAAATGCGGCCATGGAATTAACCAAAGAAATTCACCTCAGAAAGCCAAAATTGATTGTGAATTTAGGTTCGGCAGGAAGTAAAAGTTTTCATAAAGGTGAAGTTATTTGCTGCACAAAATTTATCCAGCGAGATATGGATGTAAGAGGTCTTGGATTCAGTTTATATGAAACACCCTTGTCCGGAATTCCGCCTGTGTTGGAATATGGTTTGAAAAAGCAGGAGCTAAAAGAAGGCGTTTGCGGAAGTGGCGACAGCTTTGAAATGAATCATTCTGAAACCGATTATAATATTGTAGATATGGAAGCCTATCCATTAGCATTAATTGCGATGAAGGAAAATATTCCGTTTCTATGTTTAAAATATATCTCAGATGATGCCGGAAGCGATGCTGCAGACGATTGGGCGGTACAGGTACATTTGGCTTCTGAGGCTTTTAAGAAAATATTATTTTCATAGCTTTTAATTAAAACACTAATCAATGGCATCAGTTATTATTAATAAGGCTTCTTTTGAAGACCTTGAAACCATACAAAATATCGGAATCCAAACGTTTTCTGAAACCTTTGCAGAAAGTAATTCTGAAGAAGCAATGAAAACATATCTTGAAAAAAGCTTTAATACAGAAAAAATTAAATCAGAACTTAATAATCCCGATTCATTTTTCTTTATCGCTTGGGAAGAAGATGATGCAGTAGGGTATTTGAAATTGAATTCCGGACAGGCTCAAACGGAATTGCAGGATGAAACTTCTTTGGAAATTGAGCGTATCTACGTTAAAAAGAGTCATCACGGTAAAAAAGTTGGACAGTTATTGTACGACAAAGCATTAGAAACAGCGCAACAACAGAAAAAAGGATATCTCTGGTTAGGCGTTTGGGAAGAAAATCTAAGAGCCGTAAATTTCTACACAAAAAATGGTTTTGTTGAATTCGACAAACATATTTTCAGATTGGGAGATGATGAACAGACCGATTTAATGATGAAAAAAATGCTGTAATATTCTAAATTTCATGAATTTCAGAATCCGTAAAAACATAGAATCTTCCGCCTTTCGGAAGATTTTTTGTATCTAAGCCTGTAAACTCGCTAAAAGCAGGTAACAACAACTGATTTTCCGTCTGTACAAAGCAGGGAAGCCTTATTTTTTTAACAGTAGAATTAAGCACAACTCCGGGATGAATATGACCTGTAATCTGAAAACCTTCAATTGATTTATCAAAATCGTGTACAAAAACAAAATCGTTAATTTTTAATTGATTGGCTCTAAAATCAAGACCTAATTTTTGAACTAAAGTTTTTGAAATTCGGTCATGATTTCCTTCAACGAGATAAAATTTTATATTTGAATATTGATTTTTCCAGATACAGAATTCGTCAACATCAGAATTATCGCCGGCATGTAAAAGATCTCCAACCACAATAAATTTTTCAGGTTTAAAATATTCTATTAAAATTGATAATCGCTCTAAATCATTTTTCATGATATGATTGGCTAAGGCAATTCCGTTTTTTCTGAAATGAGCAGTTTTTCCGATATGAAGATCGGATAAAATCAAAGCTTTTTCCTTTTTCCAAAACAACGCACGCTGATTGGTTAAAGTAAAAATTTCGTTTTGAATTGTTGTATTTTTTGTTGCTAAATTCATTTTAATATATATAATCAAACAGCTTTTTGAACAGTATCTTTGCCATGCTGCAAGCATCTCTACAAAGTAAGTTTAGATTCCTCTGGAATGACAAACTTTATGTATAATTTTAATAATCCAAACTGTTTTTCAATAGAGTGTTTGCTTGTTTATTAAACATTTATACATCATAAAATTCACCCTTTTTTCATTTCTTCTTCGCCTGTTCAATCAATTTTTTAATCCTTGCATCTAAACCTTCGCTTGATAAGGTCTGTCGTAAACTATCTACTTTTATCGGGAAACTTAAAGGGGTAAAAGTATTGGCAAATTTCAAAATAATTTTTGACTTTTCTATTCGTTTAAAGGCTTCCACCAATCTTTGTTCCTGCAACTGCATATTGAAAACTTCGGTGTAGGCCTGTCTTACCAAGAAATGATTGGGATCATAATCTTCCAATACTTTGAAAATCAATCCTGCAGAACTTTGCAACGCTTTATTTGATCGCTGTTGTCCCGGAAAGTTTTGAATCACCATTCCTGAAATTACGGCAATATCACGAAACTTTCTTCTCGCCATTTCTGCCGAATTGATACTTGAAATTACATCAACCATCAAATTATCTCTGGTTAATATTTTTTGTAAATTATCTTCATTTAAAGGAATTTCTTTATCGCTGAACAATTCAAAACCGTAATCATTCATCGCCATTGAAAAGGAGATTGGTGCCAATTTTGAAATTCGATAAGCAATCAATGCCGCCATGACTTCATGCACCAAACGTCCTTCAAAAGGATACATAAATAAATGATAGCCTTCGCGGTTTTTAATTAATTCTACCAAGAACTCATCCTCTTTCGGAATATGAGAACGTTCTTCCTGTTTTGCCAATAATGGATGTAGAAATTTCAGTTCTTTCTCGGAAGCTTTTGGATTCAATGCGCCAGACAGTTTTTCTCTTAAAAAATGACCTAGATTAGAACTTAAAGGTAATCTTCCGCCCAAATAGCTTGGCGCCATCGCTTTCCCTTTTGATAATCGAACATAGACTGTCATGTCTTTCACAATCGCGACTTCCAAAACTCTTCCGGCTAATATAAATTTTTCTTCTTTTTTTAATCTTGAGATAAAATATTCCTCAACCATTCCGATATAGCCCCCTGAAATAAATTTCACTTTTAACATCGCATCACTTACGATGGCCCCCATATTCATACGGTGAAGCATCGCTATTTTTCGGGAGGTCACTTTAAATAAACCATCTTCCATGATTACTACCTTGTGATATTCTTCATAGCTTTTTAAAGCACTTCCGCCAATCGTTAAAAATTCAAGGATGTTTTTCCATTCTTCGTCTCTAATTTCTTGAAAAGTATAAATTTGTTTAATCCTTTCATAGGTTTCTTCAGGATAAAATCCATCACCAATCGCTAAAGTCATTAAAAACTGAACCAACACATCAAAACACAACACCTGCGGATCACGAGGTTCAATTACTTTTTGTTTCACAGCTTCTTTCAATGCTGCAACCTCAATCAACTCTAAAGAATGAGTAGGAACACAATATATTTTTGAGGTTTCAAAAGGGGAGTGACCGCTTCGTCCGGCTCGTTGAAGAAATCTTGCAACACCTTTTGCAGAACCTATTTGTATTACAGTATCGACGGGTTTAAAGTCAATTCCTAAATCTAAAGATGATGTGGAAACAACGGCTTTCAATTTGCCATTGCTCAAGTTTTCTTCAATCCAGATTCTTAGATGAGCATCGATCGAACTATGGTGAATCGCAATCTGACCCGCAAAATCCGGATAAGCTTCCAATAATAATTGATACCACATTTCACTCTGACTTCGGGTATTGGTAAAAACAATCGTTGATTTGGAAGCTAAAATAATCGGAACCACTTTATCCGCCAGTTTATGTCCTAGATGTCCCGCCCAAGGCAAAATTTCTACTTCATCAGGGAAAACCGGAATAATATCAATCTTTTTATGTTCTTTGGCGGTAATTTTAGTCTTTTTAATAGCATAAGGAATTAAAGTTTCCAACGCTTCATCTAAATTTCCAATCGTTGCGGTTATTCCCCAAATTTTCATTTTTGGAACATATTTTCTTAATTGAGAAATAGCTAATTCAACCATAACTCCACGTTTTGAACCCAACAATTCATGCCATTCATCTACCACGAAACATTGGAGGTTTGTAAAGAATCGGAGGTGGTTTTTCTGTCCGAGAAGAAGATGTAAACTTTCAGGAGTTACCACCAAAATATCAGGCATATTTTTCACCTGTTGCTGTCTTACTTTAGGATCTGTATCACCATTTCGAACGCCTACAAGCCAATCTAATCCGATCTCATCAATCGCTTCCTGCATTGCCTTTGCAATATCTTTTGACAGCGAACGAAGAGGAGTTACCCAGATCATTTTTAATCCTTTTGTATATTTTTCAGGATGCGTTAGAAAATCTGAAATTAGGGCTAAAAAAACGGAAAAAGTTTTACCAAAACCAGTCGGAGCAATAACCATTCCGCTGTATCCATTGCCAAATTTTCGCCAAGTTTCTATCTGAAAATTGAAAGGGGAATTGCCTTTATCAGCCATCCATTGTTGAATGACCTTAAATCCGTCGGTATTTTTAAATGCAGCCAATTTTTTGTTTTTTGATTTTTAGCGCTAGGTTCGCGAGGATATTTTAAAAATATTTTCTGCATACTTTTTCGTTCGCAAAGGCGTTCCACTCAGCCAAGGTTTATTGCTATCATTCGCTGAACGAAGTGCCCTTGTGAACTAAAAATATTTTCAATTTTAAACAATTTCCTTGCGTCTTATCGTTTATAAAATTTAATTTACTGAATCAATTTCTTAATTTCTTCCAAATCATCAATTTCATTCACCGTTTTATCTTTCCGCCATCTTACAATTCTTGGAAACCGTAATGCGACACCGCTTTTATGACGTTTGCTGAAACCTATTCCTTCGAAAGCGATCTCAAAAACCAACTCAGGTTTTACGGTACGAACAGGCCCGAATTTTTCAATGGCATTTTTATTAACAAACTTGCTGACTTCCATAATTTCTTTATCCGTCAAGCCTGAATATGCCTTTGCAATGGTGACCAAAGCATCGCCGTTTTTTACGGCAAAACTGTAGTCGGTGTAATAAGCGCTTCGCCTTCCGCTTCCTTTTTGGGCATAAATGAGAACAGCGTCAATCGTTAACGGATTGATTTTCCATTTCCACCAATCGCCTTTTTTTCTTCCTGAATGATAGGGTGAATTCTTTTGTTTTAGCATCAAACCTTCACTATTGATATCTCTGGAATTTTCTCTGATTTGATTGAGATCTTCCCAGTTTTCAAAATCAATAACCTGAGAAAGTTTAATATTTTCAGGAGCTTGATTTAATAATAATTCTTCCAAAATCGCGCGTCTGCCAGAGATTGGTTTTTCACGTAAATCCGTTCCTTCTAACTCTAAAATATCATAACAGAAAACTTCAATCGGAATTTCTAAAAGCATTTTTTTAGGTAAATTTTTCCGGTTTAATCTTTTCTGTAATTCATTAAAATTTAAAACCTTGTTATCTTTTACGGCTAGTATTTCTCCATCTAAAACAAAGTTTCCTTTCATTGCCTGTATTGTTTCTGCAACTTCAGGGAATTGTTCTGTCACCAATTCTTCACCTCTCGACCAAATGAAAACCTCATCATTTCGTTTAATGATTTGTCCACGAATTCCGTCCCATTTATATTCAACTTGCCACTCGTCCGGAGTTCCGAGTTCTTCCAATTCTTTTTCTAAAGGATACGCCAAACAGAAAGGATAAGGTTTGGAATTATCTGGGTTTATATTTTCCGCTGAAATCAGTTCTTGAAATGAAACTTCATCAGGCTGCCATTTTCCCATTAAACTATGCATTAACGTACTTGCTCCCTGTCCTGAAAACTTTGTTAAAGAATTAATTAACGTTTTAGAAGAGACGCCAATACGGAAACTTCCACCTAATAATTTATTGAAAATCAAACGTTCTGTATAATCCAATCCATTCCAAGAATGTAAAACGAATTCTTTTTTCTCTGCTTCTGTTTTATTTTTTAAACTGATAATTTCATTCATCCATTCAGACAATGTTTTATCAATTTTTTCCGTTGGAGGAGGAAGAATTAGCGAAATTGTTTCACCCAAATCTCCAACCGAAGAATAACTTTCCTGAAACAGCCAAAATGGTAATTGGGTAATTTCCAACGCCCATTTTTTCATATAATTGGTATTGACATTTCGTTTCGGTCTTTTACCTGTGAACAAGGCGATAAACCACAATTTGTCTTCATCTGGAGCGCGTTCCAAATAATCAATAATGGCGTCAATTTTTGCGTTGGTCTTGTTGGTGCTTTCCAAAGCATTGATCAATTCTGCAAAATGTTTCATAAGTAGGGGATAGCATTTGTTTTGGTCATTTTTTCCGTTTTTCGTTAACCATGTCAAGGTTCAAAACCTTGACATGGTTAAGAAACTATTCAACATCTTTAATAACTTCCTTCTCGGTTTTCTCTTCGTCATCGTCACCATACAACGTTTCAACGACATCAGATTTAATTCCGATTTCATTTAAATATTTAGAAAAAACTTCGGTTTGCCCATGCGTAACATGTACAATTTCCGCTTCGGTGGCCTTTATGGCTTGCAATAACCCTTTCCAATCTGCATGATCACTCATAGGAAATCCTGCATCTGCACTTCGCCATCTTCTTGCTCCACGAACCTGTATCCAGCCTGAACAAATGGCTGTTGCTGCATCCGGTATTTTTTTGATTACATTACTATCCAACAAAGCGGGTGGAACAATCACAATATCGCCCTGAACGTGTTTTACACTTTCTCTAAAATCGGGAATTTCATAATCGGGAAGTACGATTCCGACCTCTTCAAATGCTTTGTTGAGTTTACCGATAGAGTAATGAACATAGATTTTTCCCATTCCCTCAACCGCTTTCATAATTCTCTGCGCTTTTCCCAAAGAATAACCGATAAAAACGGATGTTTTTTGATTTTCCTGATTTCGTAACACCCAGTTTTGAAGTCTTTTATTAAGATCAGGAATTTCCAGCCAATTATAAATAGGAAGTCCGAAAGTACTTTCTGTAACGAATTCATTGCACTTGACCAATTCAAAAGGCGTACTTAATCCGTCGTCCTGAACTTTATAATCTCCGGAAACTACACTTACATATCCTTTATATTCCAAACGGATTTGGGCAGAACCAATGATATGGCCTGCCGGATGGAGTGAGAGCTTAACACCATTGATATCCAAGACTTCACCATATTGTAAGGTTTGACATTCAATATCCGGAGAAATCCTTTGATGTAAAATAGGTTTTGTGAAATGGTGACACAGGTATTTTTTCATTCCCCAACGGGCGTGGTCGGCGTGACCATGTGTGATAACTGCATAATCAACAGGTCGCCACGGATCAATATAAAATTTCCCTTGCGGACAGTAGATACCTTTATTGGTGAATGTGATTAGTTTCAATGGTGTGATTGGTTTAGATTTAATATTCAAAAATCTAACCAATCACTTTAAGAATGTCTGTAAATTAAAATTTTTAAGCCTTTTTCAATTTTAGCTTATAATTATTCAGTAAGAAGAAAGTAATGATTCCAACTGTCAGTTCAATTAAGGCACTTCCCCAATAGATGCTTTTAACCCCGAAATAATACGGTAAAATCAACATTAACGGAATGTATAAAATCAACTGACGTAAAAACACCAGAAAGCTTGCTTTTTTACTATCATTTACTGCAGGATAATAGGAGAGTGCCAACACGGTGATTGGCAATAACGGAAGCACAGAAAAGAATAATCTAAAATCATTAATTTGATTATCGTTCACTACATATCCCGGAAGCATTAAGCCAATTAATTGTTTCGGAAAAATAAGGGCGATTAAAAAGAAAGGCAACAATATCGCGATCCCAGCTATAATATAGGTTTTCAAAAATTTTCGGGCTCTATCAAATTGTCCAGCTCCGAAATTAATTCCGACAACAGGCTGTAACCCTCGCATTAATCCAAATAAAGGGGTTAATAAAAACAGGAAAAATCGATTCAAAACGGTAAAAAATGAAATGTCATTTTCAGTTCCATATCTTGCAATGGCGTTGAAAATAATAATGCTTTGAACAACGCCCATTACCGATAATATCATTTCGGGAAGTCCTAATTTCAATATTTTTTTTCCAATTGTTTGATCGAATGAAATTGATTTCCAATTGGTTTTAAAAGAACTTTTCCCTTTAGCGTAATAATAAAATCCAAGGAGAGAATAGATCAGCATTCCACAGTTCGTTGCCCAAGCTGCACCTGACACGCCCATTCCGAATGTGGAAATAAAAATAGGTTTCAAAATAATATCGATGACAAGCCCAACCGCAATCATCATCGCAGCGGTTTTCATTTTTCCTTCTGCACGGACTAACATATTTAAGGCTAACCCATAAATCCAGAAAATGGTTCCAATCAATGTTACTCTAAAATATTCTACCGCAATGATTTGTAATTCTCCTTTTGCGCCCATCATCGCCATTAATTCGTGGGCAAAAATATAGGCTGGAATCGTACAAAGCAAAGAGAAAAAAATACATAGAAAGTTGAAACTTCCAAATAAATTATACAGTTTATCTTGCCTATTTTCTCCAATCCACATACTTACTGCAGCACCGGCTCCTGTTCCTACTAATCGCCCAAATCCGAGAACAATTTGAGATAATGGATATGCCATTCCGACTGCTGCAAGCGCTTTTGTGTTAATTAAATAGCCTACAAAAATAGCATCCAGGAAATTATTGATTCCATATAAAACAATCGCCGCAACGGCAGGCCATGAGGTTTCCCACATGACCTTTTTGAGATCACCTTTTAAGATGAATGTTTTGCGGTCCATGCTTTTGTTGTGTTGAATTGTTGAAAGGCAATTCGCTTTTCTACTTTATAAATTTCTTTTCCGGCAATCGCATTGATGATGATGGCATTTCGGTACGCACCCATTCCTAAATCCGGAGTCACAAAACCATGCGTATGAAGTTCTGCATTTTGCACGAAAATGTTTTCTGAGCTGTCGATGGTGTATTCACGACTTACATCAAACAACCCTTCTTCATTTCTTTGGATCTGGTTTTTAATTCCTTGTAAGAATTTTGGTTCTTTATATTTGTAGCCCGTCGCCAAGACAACATAATCTGAGATATTGGTAAACGTAATGTCATCCTGCATATGTGTGAAATTCAAAACATAAGAATTACCTTCAGGAGATATAGTATCGAGTTGACAACTTGGTTTCAAGTCTACATACAAAGGCACATTACCAACGCTCATTTCGTATAATGTATCAAAAATATCGTTGATCAATTCAAAATTAATTCCTTTATAAAGTGGCGGTTGTTTTGCCAATACATTTTGTCTTTGAGCAGGCGCCATGTTATAAAAATGATCAACATATTCTGGAGATGTCAATTCTAAAGTCAGTTTAGAATACTCCATTGGGAAAAAGCGGTCTGGTCTCGTGAACCAGCTCATGTGGAAATGCTCATTCGTTTCAGGAAGAAGATCCTGAAAAATCTCAGCTGCACTTTGTCCGGAACCTATGATAGAAACTGATTTTGCATTCAGAATATGATCTTTATGCTTCAAATATTCTGATGTATGAATAACATTCGGATAGTTTTTACCCTCCATAAATTCAGGCAACCTTGGTTGAGTTCCTGTTCCTAATGCTAATTTTCTTGTGAAATATTTTTTAACATCATTATTTTTTAAGTCTAACACTTCAAACGTATATATTTGTTGAGATTCTTCAAAGCTGATGTTTTCAACTTTTTTCCCGAACAGGCAATTCGGCAATTGGTTCGCTGCCCACTGGCAATACAGATTATATTCTTTTCTTAAAATAAAGAAATCTTCTCTGATATAAAATTTATATAAACGGTCGGTTTCCTTTAAAAAATTCAGGAAGCTATATTTGCTTTTCGGATCTGCCATCGTAACCAAATCTGCCATGAAAGGAACTTGTAAAGTAGCGTTATCAAGCATCAAGCCGGGATGCCAATCAAAGCCTTCTGCCTGATCTAAAAAAAGAGATTCGATGGATTCTACAGGCTCTAAAAGCGCTGCTAATCCAAGGTTGAATGGACCAATTCCGATTCCGATGATGTCGTATATTTTGTTGTTTTCCAATGTTTTTATTTTTTGAAATTTGAATTATTTAAACTTTTATTTTAACCACAAAAGTTTCAAAAGCTCACATTGAATTATTTAAGTTGATCATAAACTGTAAACAAGAACACATAAGTTTTAAAAATCAAAGATTTTTATTCTTTGTCAAACTTTTGTTTTCTAAACAGTTAGCTTTAAATGATTCAATGTGAGCTTTTGTATCTTTTGTGGTTAAAATTTTAATTAGCTTGAAGAATTATTTTAAATACTTTTCGCTTCCAATCTGCTTTCAGGGCATTTTTCCCAATATCCTTCTCGAGTACAGAAAGTCAGGTACGCAGTTTTGTGAGGCATTTCAATAATTCCTTCACGAGTGTATCCTAATTTTGTAATGATTTTATCAGTCGGAACGGCATCCACAGATGCTTCGCCAATACATTTTCCTACTTCAGGAAGCATGAAAATATAATCTAATGCTACTTGAAAAGATTGGAAAGAGAACTTCTTATCTTTCTGCGTTTCAGCAACAAAAAAGTGTGTTCCGTAATCTGTTGGTAAAGACTCATAATAAGCTCCTACAATATCTCTCATCGGCCAGTAAGGCTCAAAACTGAATTGGGCAACACCATTCACTTCACCAATAAAACTGTGTTGTTCATCACTTGGAAGAATCGTTCTGAACCAAAGTTCCAAGTCTCTTTTCGGGCCATCCATTTTCCAGAAAGGTTTGGCGTGTTCCATGTTAAACCATTCGTGAATCATTTCAAAATCATTTTCGATGTTGAAAGGTCTGATGCTAATATGTACATTATCATCTTCAAAGTATCTTGAATAAACCGTTTCTGTAGATTCAGGCTTGATTAGCTTATTTGAAAAGAAGTATTTATGTAAAGGATTCGGAGTATCCAGAAAAACAGCAGGATATTCTAGATTTTCATCTGCTTCATTGATGTTTTGAAGGCTTGTGATTAAATTTCCTTTCGTGTACCAATTTCTTTTGTTGATAATGTAATCCACTAACCCTGTTTCATCTTCATTTTCAAGCTCTTTGAATGCTTTGTAAACTAAATTAATGAGCTTTCTTTCGTTCGCTAATCCGCTGCATCCTAAAGCATTCACAACGCCTAAAATATTATTCGTCACCAAATAATAGGTATATTTTGGCGCCAAAGATTCTTCATCAATAATCGACTGGCTTTCATCCGCGATTCCCGGAAGCGCATTAGAAACCAAATCTTTTCTGCCTTCTCTAAAGAAAAATCCCTGATTGTCTCTGAAATAAATTTTCCCTGGAAAACCTTTTTTATCAAGCTCAATCATTACATTTTGCTGATGGAATTCACAAGCTAATCCGTAGGTATTCAAAATACCGACAATTGGTCTTACGCAAATATGGAGATATTGTTTAAACCAATCTAAAGCGACCTGTTCAACTGGTAAATCAAGATTTTTAGCCGTATTTTCTATGATATTTTGAAGTCTTGAAGGTTGTCCAAAAATTCCGTCCTGACAAAGCGCTGCTAAAAGCGTTACATTTTTAGTCTTATTTTCACCTTGGAAAGGATTTCTTCTGATGCTGATATTGAATCCATTAATTACTTTATCATTGAATTTTACAGCAATAAAAGCGGGATCCACCATAAAATCAATTTCAGGATAATCCTTCTGTAAATTTTTCCCCCAATCTGTTTTTAATAACTGACTGATGTCGTGACCACGGTGCAATTCAGGATATAAGTTGATTCTTTCTGAGTTGGTGATTTTCACATGAAGAGAAAATTTATACATCCATTTGCTGTTTTCGCTGTAAACTGTTCTTACAGATGAAGTAGGAGTGAAGGACTCTCCATAATGTCCTAATGCAAACAAAATCCCTTGCTCCTGCATGATTTGAATATCTTCCTGAACCAATAAATACTCAGCTTCCCAAGGATGCATTGGAACAATTTGATATTCAGGAAATCGATCCCATAATTTTTTATGCTCAGTGTTTAAAAGAGGATAGATCTTTTCGCCTAATTCTTTGGTAACAGGCGTTCCATCCGCATTTTTTTCAATGATGTTTTCAGGTTTAATTAAAAAATAAAATAACTGAAATTGTCCAGAAGTTTCAGGAGAATATTTCAATAAATCTTCTTGATTAAA
The DNA here is from genome assembly GCF_900142445.1 of Chryseobacterium polytrichastri. Lineage (GTDB taxonomy): Bacteria > Bacteroidota > Bacteroidia > Flavobacteriales > Weeksellaceae > Chryseobacterium > Chryseobacterium polytrichastri. The sequence goes on from NZ_FRAV01000001.1 coordinate 246,183, forward strand.
TCCTTGTTTTGATTTGGGAACCGGATGTAAAATATGTCCTAAAACAAGCGATTGCTCAGCCTCAATAAAATACATTTCCAGATCATTCACTGACTTATTATTTTCAACCAGATAATCTAAATAAGTAGTCAAATTTTCAATACTATTGTTCAATCTTTTTAAGACTGTTGAAGCATCGATATTGGGATACAAGCCTTTTGAATATTCTGCGGTCATGGTCATAAAACCGTAAATATCTACTTCAGAAACTTCATCGGTATCAATAACTCTCCTTATTACAGGAAAGTCAAAAAGATGTCTTCCTGTTTCTGAAAAATAATTTACCGGAACGTAAACATCGCATCCAATCGAAGAAAAATCGATTCTGATATGTAAATCAGTTGGTGTTTTTTTCAAATGTTTGGCAATGGCATCATCATATTTTGGAATTCCCAAATAGCGGCTCCAGTTGCTGAATTCTCTCATATAACAATTGATGAGAGCGGTATAGTTGATCTGTTCTGCGTAGTCTTGATTAGTTAACTTCAATGTATTCATTTCCGTGTTTTTTTATGGTTTTTACAATTGATTTGATATCTTCAACCGTGGTTAAAGGATTTAGAATGGTGAATTTTAAGTAAAACTGTCCGTTGACTTTAGTTCCTGCAACAAGTGCATTTCCGTTTTTATAGAGTTGTGATTTGATGTAGGTATTGATTCTGTTCAGGTCAAAGGTTTTAAAAGGATCTGCCGAATAACGGAAGACCAAAGCAGAGAGATCCGAGCGGTTTAGTAATTCAAAATTCGGATCATTCTCCAATAGAACCGCTGCTTCTTTTGCGGTGTGTATAATTCTCTCAATATAGCCTCCCAAGCCTTTTTTACCGATAATTCTAAGGGTAAACCAAAGTTTTAGTGCATCAAAACGTCTTGTGGTTTGTATTGATTTATTAACCTGATTAGGAATTTCGTTTTCATCATGATCTTTTGGATTTAAATAATCGGCGTAATGGGTAATCAGTCCGAAATATTTTTTATCTCTCACGATAAATCCGCTGCTGCTTACAGGCTGAAAGAAAGATTTGTGATAATCTACGGTTACAGAATCGGCATCTTCAATTCCCTTAATTAAGTGGCGGTATTTGTCTGTCAATAACAAAGCACATCCGTAAGCGGCATCTACATGGAACCAAAGGTTATATTTCTTTGCAATTCCTGCAATATTAATCATTGGATCAACATTTCCAAAATCTGTAGTTCCTGCTGTTGCAACAACTGCAATCGGGATATTTCCGTTTTCAATTTCTTTTCTAACGGCATCTTCCAACAACACGCTGTTCATTCTAAAAGAGCGGTCGGTTTTAATCTTAACAACAGCCTGCTCGCCTAATCCTAAAATTGAGGCACTTTTCTGAATGCTAAAATGGGCTGCATCCGAAACAAAAATTCTGAAACGATGCGCGTCTTTTGATAATCCATCTTTTTTGATGTTGTGGTTTAAATATTTCAGAGAATAATGATCTCTCGCCAACAGCATTCCCATCAGGTTGCTTTGAGAACCACCGCTGGTGAAAATCCCGTCTGATAGATTGTCAAAACCTATTTCATTAGAAGTCCATTCAATGAGCTTCTGCTCAATTAATGTTCCGCCTGCACTTTGATCCCAAGTATCAAGTGAAGAGTTGATAGAGCTGATCAACATTTCTGCTGCAATCGCTGGAATCACAATCGGACAATTAAGATGGGCAACATATTTAGGGTGATGAAAGGCAATTGCATGTTGGGTATACAATTCTTTAACTTCCTCAAAAACCTCTTCATAGGTATGCGAAGGATCGTTAAGATTAATATTTTCAAACTGTTTTCTCAGTTCTCGTGGAGAAATTCCACTGAAAGGTTTGTGGGTGTCTTCCAAAAATGAAATGACACTTTCCTGCGCTTTGTTGACTGCTTTTTGATATTCATGAATGTTGATATCACAAAATAAGCTCTCCAGATTTGGGAAAAGACTTTCCTTTTCCGAAACCAATTTTTCGGTAATCACTGTGTTCATAGAAGTTCTGGATTGGTTGTTTCTTTTTTACTATTAAATTTTAGAGTAAACCATTAAGATTTTCTTTAAGACATTAAAAACGTTAAGTAGACTCTTCATTACGCTTTACTTTATTCTGACATCGCGTTTGTCATTTCGACGATAGAAAAATCTACTTAACTGTCAAAAAATTAAATCTTAATGGTTTAAAATATTCATCTAAATTTGAATTAAATGATTAATACGTTATCGTGTATCCTACAGAAAATGTAGTTCCTCGCCCTTGGTACGCAAAGGCCTTTTGAGGCGCTCCGTAGAAAAATACAGAACGCTGTCCCCAAATAGTGGTGTATTGTTTATTGAAAATATTCTGAACGCCAAAGTTGATGGTTCCTTTGTTCAGTTTTACATCTCCAATAAAATCGAATAGGGTATACCCAGTGATTTTCATATCTGCTAAATCAGTATAATTCATAGAATTCTGCATTTGCAGTCTTACAGAGAATCTTTTAGCGTTCCAACCTGTGAAAGCCATAAATTTCGATGGATTAGTCGTATAAACAGACTGATTCTGCCAGCCTTTATCAACGGTTTCTGTTTCAGATTGCATCAATAAAATGTTTCCTCCCAATTCCAAGCCTTCGGCAAATCGATAGCCTAAAGCGCCTTCGAAACCGTAGTTTCTCAATTTCTGGTCAAGTAAAGAAATTGTAAAAGCGGCATTGTCTATTTTCAATGTTTTGTTGGAAAGGGCGTAGAAAAAAGATCCTTGTCCATAGAATCCGGCTTCCGAAGTTCTGTTATGTCTGAAACCTAATTCCATTTGGTCGGTTTTTATTCCGCTTAATGGCTGCTCTGCAATGTTGATGCTGTTGAGTACATTCCAACGATTATTATTCAATTGATATTTTCCAAAGCCATAAGATTTTGCAGCATCGGGAACGGCAAATCCTTGAGAAAAACTCAACCAAGCCTGCCAAGCGGGATTAAATTTGTAGAGTAAACTTCCATTAAGTAAGGTTACATCGTAGTTGTTTTTACCGCCTTTCACCACATCTGCAGAATTTCCATATCCGAAATGCATGTACACCTGCTCCTTGAATCCAACAAAATCATCCAATTTCACATTAATGAATTGCTGTCTTACCCCTCCGGAAAGGGTCAGTTTTTTAGTAATATTCCAGTCTGCCTGGATAAATCCTGCCAATGTAAATATTTTGGTATCAGGATATCTTCCAACAAAAGTATCTGTTTTGTTAATTAATCCTCCCGACTCACTGCTTTTTTGAGGATTGAATATCGCCTGATTTCCTGTGAAATTTTCAAAATCGGTATCTACGCCGTAAGTAAAGTTGAATGAATCCCATTTTTTAGACAACACGACTTTCGCACCATACACATCGGTATTTCCTCTTGCTGAAGACAAAAATACAGGAAGTATAACGCCCGCCGGAGGTTTAGGAACTTCCGCAAAAGAAGCCCCGAAATCTACTTCTTCTCGTCTCGCATACGCTTGTAGAATTAAATTTTGACCGCCTAAAAAATTACGATGATTATACTGTAAATTAGCCATAAAACGCTCTGTTCTTGGAACAATATCAGAATCTGCTCCGTCCAAAACATTGATGAGATCAGGGTTTTTAGTAGTAAATCCAACGAAATTGGGTCCGAAAGAAAGCCATTTTTTATTTCGAACTTTGGAGTTATAATATTGTAAATCTAAGCTCAAATCCTGATCCGGACTTAATTTAACGCTAATTCCGCCTAAAATATCGATCGATCTGTTGTATTGAAAGTCGGCCTGTTTAACATCAGTTATAATTTGATTTCCGCTCGCATCAAAAGCACCTTCATTTTGAGTAAAAGCAGCTCCCAATCTGAATTTTATTTTATCATTTCCTCCTGAAACAGACTGAGCAATTCTTTTATCAAGATCATCTTTATGGAATCCTGATTTCAAACCAACAGAAGTTTCAAAAGCCAGGTGATTAGACGTTGGTTTCTTGGTAATGATATTAATAATTCCTCCCGTAGAATCACCTCCGTAGATGGCAGAAGCTCCGGAAAGCACTTCAATTCTTTCGATGTTAAAAGGGTCTATGGCATCAAATTGTCGGCTTGTGGCTCTTGTACTGTTTAGGGAAACACCGTTGAGTAAAACAAGAACATTTCTGCCACGCATATTTTGGGCATAATTGGTTCTTCCCTGATTTCCAAAATCAAATCCCGGAATCATATTTCCCAATACTTCCTTCAGTCCGGCACCGCCTCTGATCTGGGTTTGAAGCTCTTTATCACTAATCACCCAAACCGTTCCCGGAATATCACTGATCTGTTTCGGTGAACGTGATGAAACCATAATAATTTCATTGATGTCTGTTGTGTTGAGACTGTCCTGCTTACTCTGAGCAGAAGTATTTGTGGCTATAGCTGCCAACAAGAATATAGAAAGCGCGTATTGCTTTTTCATTTATTTAGAATAATTAAAAATAAAACAACAAATATAAATGAATATTCTAAGAATAATCAAAATGATATTTGTCATATAATTCAAGCTAATGTGAATGGGTTGCTAATTAACCTAGAATTAATAGTAAATGCAACCGATAAATCAGCCTAGGTAACTAATGTAATCTAGTCTCAAAATGAGAAATACTACATTTGATTTAAATGAAAATTTAATAAAAATGTAATATTGCAGGCTGATTTTTAGTTTAAAATACCTCATTGAGTCGTTGGTGAGAATCCCCAAAACTGCACGTTAGGTAAGATGTTTTACACTTTCCGAAAAAATCTCAATGCTTTTATCCATTTCAACGAAATTTAAACTTCCGAATCCTAACCTCATAGCGGTTATGCTTTTATTCTGATACAGCAATGTTTTGGGAATGAATAAATTATTCTGGGCGCAATGTCTGCTAAGCTGCATCAGGTTGATTGGGATATTCCATTCTGCCCAGATCGCCAAGCCACCTGAAGGCTTCTGAAAACGGATGGCGGTTCCTAAATGCTTGTGTAATAGTTCAGCGAAATAATCTCGCCTTTCCTGATAGACCTTCAATGATTTCTTTAAATACCTATTGATTTCTCCTTCCGCAATCATTTCTCCAAGGACTCGTTCCATTAAAACATCTCCTTGTCTGTCAATAATTCCGAGATATTTTCGCATTTCGATCATCAAGTTTTCGGGGGCTACAATAAATCCTGTACGAAATCCGGGAGCAAGAGATTTCCCAAAAGAACCAATGTAAATAACCATTCCGTTCGTATCTGCGCTAGACAGTGGAAGAATAGGGCTTTTATCATAATGGAATTCATAATCGTAATCATCTTCAAGAATGATGAAACCATATTCGTTGGCCAAATTAAGAAGCTCTAATCTCCGTTTTGCACTCAATGCAACGGTGGTAGGATAGTGGTGATGCGGCGTAAGATACAGCATTCTGATCTTTTGTTTCTGGCAGGCTTCTCTTACGCTTTCTACCATGATTCCTTCTTCATCAATCGGAATAGAAACAATATCAACTCCTGCTTTCTGAAAGATCATATTCACCGAAAAGTAACTTAAAGCGCCTACCAAAACGGTATCTCCTTGGGATAATAAGATTTCAGAAACAATGTAAATACTCATTTCTGTGCTTCGGGTAATGAGAAGATTATTCTTAGAAATGGGTAATCCTCGAGATAAATTAAGATAATGAGAAAGGTTTTTCTTAAAAAATTCACTTCCATCATGGTTGTAATGTCCCAACATTTTCTGCTGAGACTTTCGCTTCAGAATAGAACTATAAAATTTAGAATGTTGATCAATCTGAGTTAATCTGATATCCGGAACGCCATCATTGAAAACATATTCACAAGTGGAATGCTCAAAAGGATTATCTAAAATATTCGACGTTTTAAATGAAAAACCTGTCGATTTTGGATAGTTTTCAAGATGATTCTTTTCAAAAGTTTTAATTTCTAAAGGTTTTTCCTGATTCTTTCCAATAACAAAAGTTCCTTTATTCGGAAGACTTTCTACCCAACCTTGGGCAAATAATTCATCATACACGGCAACAATCGTATTACGATGCACTTCCAATATCTGGCTTAAAGCTCTGGTTCCCGGAAGTTTGGTCCCAAAGGGAATATAGCCTCTCTGTATCGCATTAATTAACTGATTTGCAATTTGCATGTAGATAGAAGTTTCAGACTTTCTATCAATTTTCACAAAACTTTTATAAGGAATTTCAACCGGACTATCCATAATATAAAAACTGGCACCATTCAACCATCCGGCAATATACTACATTTGAACCATAAAATAAAAATCTATGGAATTCTACAATCTACTCGAAAGAATGGTGCAGGATAATGAGACCCATGCTAAATGGCTCAACACGCTTTCTTTTATGGAAAATGCCGGAGCAAGAAAAATATCTGCTTGTGAGCATCCTACCAAAGTAAGTTTAATACAACTAAAACATGCTGCTGAAGAGCATCGCCACGCGTATTACTTAAAAAAACAAATTGGTAAGCTAGATCCTGATTTTTGTAAAACGTATGACAACACAGAGCTTTTGGCTCCAATTGCAACTCGTCAATATCTTCATTCTTTAGATGTTAAAGCTTGTCGATACATTCAGAAAGCTTTTCAATTAACAAAAGAAGAGCTAAAATACGCTGCTTATCTTTTTGTGACCTACGCTATTGAAGTTCGTGCCGATGAATTATATCCTGTTTATCAAGATGTTCTTACCAAAGAATCTTCTAAAATCATGGTAAAATCAATTATCCTGGAAGAAGAAGGACATTTGGAAGAAATGATTAATCAATTGAACGAATTCGCAGAAGATTGGCAAACGCATGCTGATGTAATTTTAGAAATTGAAAAAGAACTGCACGAGCAATGGATGAATGCAATAACTGAAGAAGTGTCGCTCCTTAATTATGCTTCATAATTTCCAAGAAGCTCTCGATAAAAGAAAAGAAACGGGAACGCTAAGAATCTTAAAACCAAGATCGGAAGGGACTGATTTTTATTCCAACGACTATTTGGGATTGGCGAGAAATAAGGAATTACAACAGATATTGCTTGAAAAGATCATTGCAAATCCTCAAGTATTATCAGGTAGCACCGGATCAAGGCTGATTAGTGGGAACAGTTGTGAAGTAATTGAAACCGAAAGTTTTATTGCGCAAGAACATCAATATCCTGCTGCTTTGCTTTTTTCATCGGGTTATAATGCTAATCTGGCTCTATTTTCAACGCTTCCAACCCGCCACGATACCATTATTGTTGATGAAAAAATCCATCGGTCTGTGCATGATGCCTGCAAAATGTCTCATGCGAAAAAGTTGAAATTTAAGCACAATGATATTGAAGATTTAGAACAGGTTTTAAAAAAGCAAAACGGAAACTGTTATGTCACTATAGAAAGTTTGTATTCGATGGATGGTGATGTGGCTCCCATTCAGGAAATCATTGAAATCGTAGAAAAATATAAAGGCAGCTTAATTGTAGACGAAGCGCATGCTTTTGGTGTTTTTGGATATGGCTTTGTTGATAAACATCAATTGCAAAATCGAGTTTTAGCAACTGTTATTACATATGGAAAAGCACTTGGGGCTCACGGAGCAGCTATACTTTGTGAGGATGTTGTAAGATCTTATCTCATCAATTTTGCCTCTCCTTTTATCTATACAACTTCGGCTCAGAATGTACAGTGGATGACGATTAAAACCAGCTATGAATTTCTAAAATCGCATGAAAACTTTTCTACTCAACTTCAGGAAAACATTACAATTTTCAGGAATCAAGGTTTAAAAACACCATCGGCGGAAAACAGTCCGATTCAAGCCTTGGTAATTCCTGATAATCAAAAATTAAAAGCAGTACAGCAAAATTTATCAGACAATGGCTTTCTAACCTATGCAGTTTTCAGTCCAACCGTAAAAGAAGGAACAGAAAGATTGAGAATTTGCCTACACAGCTTTAATACAGAAGAAGAAATTATACAGCTAACGAAAATTATTAAAGAATTTACATGAAATTATTTGTAACCGGAATCGGAACAGAAGTCGGAAAAACGGTTTGTTCGGCTATTTTAACAAAATATTTTAAAGCTGATTATTGGAAACCTGTACAATCCGGAGATTTGCATGCTACCGATAGTATGAAAATTAGAGATTGGGTAGGAGATGGTGTTATTTGTCATCCTGAGACCTATCGTTTACAATTGGCTGCATCACCGCATCAGTCGGCATTGGAGGAAGGTATTTTGATTACGGTTAATGATTTTATCCTTCCTGAAACTCAGAATCATCTAATCGTAGAAGGAGCCGGAGGATTGATGGTTCCTCTTTCGGATAAAGAATTTATCATTGATTTAATTGAAAAACTACAGCTTCCGGTGGCTTTGGTGGTGAGGAATTATTTAGGATGCATCAATCATACTTTATTATCAATCATGGCCTTGCAACAAAGAAAATTAAAACTGGAATATTTGATTCTCAATGGGAATTTCCCGCCAGATACGGAAAGAGTGATTTGTAAAAATATTCAACCAGAAACCGAAATAATAAGAATTTCGGACATCGAAAATATAACAAAAGAAAATATAGAAAAAAGTACAAAACAATTAACAAATTTAGGATAATGGATAGAAAAACAGAAATTAGAAATGATTGGACTAAAGAACAAATAGAAGAAATTTATCATCAACCTTTACTTGAATTAATTTATAAAGCAGCAACCGTTCACCGCGAATGGCACAACCCGGAAGAAGTACAAATGTCTACCTTATTATCCATTAAGACTGGTGGTTGTACAGAAGACTGTTCGTATTGCGGGCAAGCTGCGCGTTATCATACCAATATTAAAGTTCAGGCTTTGTTGCCTACAGAAACCGTAATTGAGCATGCCCAAAAGGCGAAAGACAATGGTTCTTCCCGTTTTTGCATGGCTGCGGCTTGGAGAGAAGTAAGAAATAACCGTGATTTTGATCGCGTGATTGATATGGTAAAAGGCGTTAATGATCTTGGACTTGAAGTGTGCTGCACCTTGGGAATGTTGACGGAAGATCAAGCCATTCGTTTACAGGAAGCCGGTTTATACGCTTATAATCATAACCTTGATACTTCAGAACAGTATTATGAAGAGATTATTTCTACCAGAACTTTTGACAATAGAATTAACACCATCAATAATGTCAGAAAAGCAGGAATAACCGTTTGTTCAGGTGGGATTATCGGATTGGGAGAAACTCACAAAGATAGAATTTCAATGCTTTTAACCCTAGCAACGATGCCAAAACACCCTGAGTCTGTGCCCATTAATGCATTGGCTAGAGTAGCAGGAACTCCCCTTGAAAATAATGAAAAAACGGATACTTGGGAAATGGTAAGGATGATTGCCACTGCAAGAATTGTAATGCCTTCTTCAATGGTTCGTTTAAGCGCAGGAAGAATTGAAATGACAGAATTCGAGCAAGGCTGGTGTTTCATGGCCGGAGCTAACTCCATCTTTACAGGAGAAAGAGAAACTTTATTGGTGACGCCGAACCCAGGAGTTTCTGAAGACATGCAGATGCTTCAAACTTTAGGGTTAAAGCCTATGAAAAGAGAATCCGAAAAAGTGATGGATCAGTTTGAAAACTGGAAAACAAGCTTAGTCTAATTGTTAGAATTATGCATTGTGAATACTCAATTGTCAATAGTAAGCTTGGATAATTCACAATTCATTATTACCATTCACCAAATTACTCATTACCAATTACCCATTACTTATGAATCTACAAGAACGTGATAAGGCTGTCAACTGGCATCCTTATACCCAAATGAAAACGGCAAGTGACGCCATTCCTATTGTTAGGGGGAAAGGAGTACATCTTTATGATAACGAAGGAAAACAATATATTGATGCTGTTTCTTCATGGTGGGTGACCTTGCATGGGCATGCGCATCCTTATATTGCACAACGTGTTTCTGAACAGTTAAATACATTGGAACAAGTTATTTTTGCAGGTTTTACTCATGAGCCTGCGATACAACTTTCAGAAAATTTACTGCAATTGCTACCGAATAATCAGCAGAAAGTTTTTTACTCTGATAATGGTTCAACAGCGGTGGAAGTCGCCTTGAAAATGTGCATTCAGTATTGCTACAATCATGGAAAAGAAAAGACTAAAATTTTAGCTTTTAAAAACGCCTACCACGGAGATACTTTTGGCGCCATGTCTGTGAGTGGAAGAAGTGTCTGGACAAAACCTTTCGGGGAAATGTTGTTTGAAGTTGTTTTTATTGATACTCCCAATTCTGAAAATCTGGAAAGCATAAAAGATCAGATTAAAGATGTAGCTGATGAAATCGCATGTTTTATCTATGAACCTTTAATTCAAGGTGCTGCAGGAATGTTGATGTATGAAGCTAAGGATTTGGATGAATTAATGAAATTTTGCAGAGAACAGGAAATTTTAATGGTTCAGGATGAAGTCTTTACCGGTTTTGGACGGACAGGAAAACTGTTTGCAGCAAACCATCTTTCAGAAAAGCCTGATATTATGTGTTTTTCAAAAGGATTGACGGGTGGAACGCTTCCAATGGGAATTACCACCTGTTCCAATGAAATTTACAATGCTTTTTTATCGGATGATAAATACAAGACGTTGTTTCATGGACATTCTTTTACTGCCAATCCGTTGTCCTGTACAGCTGCTTTGGCGAGTATGGAATTGTTATTAAATGAAGAAACACGACACAATATTCAACGAATTTCTGAACAGCATTTTCAGTTTTCATCCATTTTAAAACAACATACAAACGTTGAAAATGTTCGTCAGACCGGAACGATTCTCGCTTGGGAATTTAAAACAGATCAGGGCACGTCTTACTTTAATGAAATAGGAAAGATGTTATATGATGCATTTTTGTTGCGAGGAATTATCATGCGTCCCTTAGGGAATGTGATGTATTTGGTTCCGCCTTATTGTATTACTTCGGAGGAATTGGAATTTGTTTATCATAGTATTGTTGAAGTACTCCATAAACTTAAAGATCATTCCCCCATGCATGCAGTGTATCAAGGATAGGACCTAGTTTGTAACCTTTTTCTGTAAGCCTATAATAAACCTCAGGAGGAAAATTATAAACTTCAATCCGTTGAATGATATCATCTTCCTCCAGTTGTTTTAACTGTTCCGAAAGTACTTTTTTTGATACTCTTGGCATTTTTCGCCATAATTCCACAAACCGAACTTCTTTTTCCTCAAAGAGACGATGCAGGATCAATGGTTTCCATTTACCTGAAAGAATATCAAGACTACGCCTGAGCCCACACTTTTTAAATTCTTCAAAATTCATCAGTAACTGTAATGTATATAGTGAACCTTTTGGTAACCTTCGATTATTTACCTCTATTTGTACAATAGCTTTGTGGTACAAAATTAAATAAATGAAATTACAATTATGGCGCAATGCAACATTGCTTTTGAATATTGATGGAATTAAGATTTTAATTGATCCTATGCTTGGCAGAAAAGGATCATTAGGAAAAATGCCAATGACCGATAGCGAGGTACTGAATCCGTTAGTTGATCTTCCCTTTAGTACAGAAGAACTGGTGGAAAAGTTAACAGAAATAGATGCAGTGGCTATCACTCATCTTCATCCCGATCATTGGGACAACACAGCAATAGAACTTCTAAATAAAAAAACACAAATCATTTGCCCTGAAGCCATTGCAGATCAGATCGCCCAATGTGGTTTTGAGAATATTGTTTCCATTAAAGACAGAATATGTTGGAGAAACATTGATATTTCTATTACCAAAGGCCGTCACGGAACGGGTGAAGTAGGTAAAAAAATGGGATTGGTAAATGGATTTGTTTTTACACATTCTAATGAGACTGTTTATATAGTTGGAGACAGTATTTGGTACGATGAGATTGCCAATGAAATAGATCAACACAAGCCTCAACATATCATTGTTGCGGGTGGTGCAGCTACTTTTTCGGTAGAAGAGCCGATTATCATGACAAGTAAGGACATTATTAGCACCTGTAATTATACTCCTAAATCAACCATTTGGGTGACCCATCTGGAAGCAGTAAGTCATTGTAAAGAAGACCGAGATTATATTCAGAAAAAAATTAATGAAAATCATGTAGAAGAAAGATGTTTTATTTTAAAAGATGGAGAAGAAGTCTTTTTGGCTTTTGACTAAGGGGCTTTTGGTTCCCAATTATTAAGAGGCTTATTTTCTTTACCCTTCATTATCTATTTAATCATAAACTATAAATTCATTTTTTAGTAAAACTTTTTTTATTAAAAAATGAATGGCTGTATTATTTTGGTATAAATTCACAAAACTCATTTCGGCTTAGTTTCCACTCATTTTGGCTCATTCAAGATTTTGATTCCTTCGCAACTTTGTCGTGTTATTAAAAATCAACAAAATGAATAAAACAGTTTTAATCACCGGAGCATCATCCGGAATTGGAAAAGCAACTGCTAAATACTTTGCAAATAACAATTGGAACGTAATCGCAACGATGCGCAGCCCAGAAAAAGAAACGGAACTCACTCAAATAAACAATGTTTTTGTTATTCAGCTGGAAGTTACCGATTCAGATTCCATTCAACAGGCTATCGAGAAAGGAATTGAAAAGTTCGGAAAAATTGATGCAGTGATCAACAATGCAGGATACGGTCAACAAGGACTTTTTGAAGCGACAACACCAGAAAAAGTAAGGGCTCAGTTTGAGGTTAATGTTTTTGGAGTGATGAATGTCACGAGAGCTATTTTACCTCATTTCAGAAGTCAAAACTCAGGAACTATCATAAATATTACTTCGGGAGCAGGTCGCGTTACCACTCCAATCTTATCGATTTACAGTGCTTCAAAATTTGCAGTAGAAGGTTTCACAGAATCTTTAGCTTTTGAATTAAGCTCTCAAAACATCAAGGTTAAAATAATAGAACCAGGATTCATTCAAACCTCTTTCTATGACAGAGCCAATGAGGAATTTGCTTTTGATCCTTCATTGGAAGATTACAAAGAATTTTCAGATGAAATGGCTGCATTTTTCAGTACTTTTGAAGGTGGCGAAAATCTCTTTACCTCAGAAGATGTAGCCCGCGTGATTTATAATGCAACGACAGATGGCAGTCATCAATTGCGTTATCTTGCCGGTCCTGATATTGAAACATTATTCGATGTAAGGAATAGTAAAACAGATCAGGAATATGTAGAATACACAAGAAACCTGTTTATGCCCAATGGTTTTAAAAGCTAAGTTTTGTTAAACTTTAAAGATTTTGAACCATTAAGATTAGTCATCATGATTTTAAACTAAAAGTAAAGCTTTTCTTACTATGATTAATGGCGTGAGAACAACTTAATGGTTCAAATTTGATATTTTTGTATATAATCAAAGATAAGGTAAATCCAACAAAAACAAATGCAAGATATGATTGATAAAAGCATAAAAAAGAACAACTTAAATCAGTTTAATTCAATCACTGAATTATCCAATACTTTTGGGTTTTCAAAACCGTTGCATCCATTTATTACATTGGTACATCATGCCGATATTTCTTCCGAATCTGAGATTAAAAACATGGTTACTAATTTTTTCATGATTTCCTATAAAAGTAATTTAAAAGGGAAACTAAAATATGGACAGGGGTATTATGATTTTGAAGAAGGCGGTTTGATTTTTACCTCTCCCAATCAGGCAATTTCTGTTGTAGACGGCAATGAGGTTTGCCAAGGAGTAAGTGTATTTTTCCATCCTGATTTTCTGGCAGCTTCTACTTTAGGGTTTTCGATTAAAAAATATGGTTTCTTTTCTTATCAAATCAACGAGGCTTTACATCTTTCGGACAAGGAAAAGCAAAAAATATTAAGCATTTTTGAAAATATTGAACAAGAACTTACTACTTCTATTGACGAAATCAGCCAAGATTTGATCATCTCTTATCTTGAAGTTTTGCTCAATTACAGCAATCGATATTATAAAAGACAATTTGTGACTCGAAAAATTGTCAACAGATCCATTGTAGAAAAATTTGAAGATCTGTTATCTGAATATTTTAACACTGAAAAATCTTTATCAAATGGACTTCCTACGGTTAAATATTTTTCAGACAAGCTAAATCTTTCATCGGGTTATTTGAGTGATCTCCTCCGAAATACAACAGGCTTAAATACTCAACAACATATTCATTCTAAAATTATTAACAGCGCTAAAGAAAAGCTGTTGACCTCCCAAATTACTGCTGCTGAACTCGCTTATGAATTGGGATTTGAACATCCTCAATCGTTTAATAAATTGTTTAAAGCAAAAACAAAAATGTCTCCGATGCAGTTTCGACAATCTTTCCAAAATAATTAAAATATATTTTAGAATTCCTCTGTTTCACATAAAAATAATTAGGTTGTACTCAGTGACAGCCTTTTTTTATGCCTATGGCTTATTTTTTGAAGTTATGAAATAAATAATTTTCTATGTTCGCTTCATTTCTATTAAAATTAAACTGGAAAGAATTATTAATGGGTCAGGAAGAATGGTCATTTATTCTGGAAATCATTTTGCGAACAGCCATCATGTTTTTAACAATCATTATCGGATTACGAATTTTAGGAAAAAGAGGAGTGAAGCAACTTTCGATATTTGAATTGGTGGTAATCATCGGGCTGGGTTCCGCTGCTGGAGACCCTATGTTTAATAAAGATGTAGGAATTATATCTTCGATTATTGTTTTTGTGGTCATTATTTTACTCTACAGTATCATCACTTATTTTATTGGAAAATATAAAGGTTTTGAGCAGTTGCTTGAAGGAAAACCCATTTGTTTAATTGAAAACGGAGAATTTGCCATCGATAATTTTAAAAAGGAAAATCTCGGAAGTGATGAATTTTTTACTGAATTGCGATTGAAAGGAGTTTCTCAATTAGGACAGATTGAAACCGCCATTGAAGAAATTTCCGGTGAAATCAGTGTTTTCTTTTATGAAGATAAAGAGGTAAAATATGGCCTCCCCATTATGCCCAATTCATTAGAAAATCCATTAAGAATGATTAAAAAAGACGGACATTATGCCTGTACTTTTTGCGGACATACAGAAATAAAAACTCCGGGAGATTCCCGACATTGCCCTAAGTGCAAAAAAGAAGAATGGGTTCCTTCATGCAATAAAAAAAGAGTGACGTAGAATATATACCTAATAACTTCATAATTTTACATCCAGAAACAATCTTCACAGTGAAAGAATTCTTAGAACAAATCAATCTTTATTATCCTTTATCAGAGGAAACCATCACAGCTTTATCAAAGATCTGTACCGAAGAAAGTTACCCTAAAAATGAATTAATGTTAGAATCCGGAACGATGTCTCGGTACTATTATTTTTTACAATCCGGATTAATAGGATATTATTTTAATAATGAAAATGGAGATTCTGTATATAAGATATTTTTTGAAGAGAAAAGTTTTGTAGCTTCCACTTCATCAATCATTAAAAATGAGCCCAGTGATTTTAATATCATTGCTTTAGAAGATTGCAAGGTCATACAATATCCCGTAAAAGAATACCGAGAACTCTTAAATAAGCACCATGATCTTGCCATGTTTCATCTTCATTATCTGGAGAAAAACTGGGTCGTAAAAAAAGAACCGCTGGAGATCTCTTTAAAATATGAAACAGCCAAACAACGGTATGTTTCATTATTAGAAAATGAGTCTTTGTATCATCGTCTAAAACAACATCATATCGCCTCTTATTTGGGAGTTACGCCAACTCAGCTGAGCAGAATAAGAAAAGAATTAAAATAAGAAAGTCGTCAACATATGTTGATGGTTTTTGCCTTTATATCGTGCAATTTTGCAGAGTACAATTTCATTATGAAATAAAAAAAATCATTAATTAAACATTTTTACACATGAAAAATTTAATCATCATTGTATTCGCAACCATTGGTCTCACTGAACTTTCTGCTCAAAAAATCATTCACAAAGAGGTGTATAGCCCTGTAATGAAAAAAAATATTAAGACAATTATTATCACCCCAAACATAAAGCCTTCTGCGCATTATAAAACGGTCTATATTTTACATGGCTACAGCGGAAATCCCGATAGAACGGTGAAGGAAGACTTGCCAGGTTTAAGTAAAAAAGCACAGGAATACAATACCATTTATATTCTTCCTGATGGAAATTTTAACAGTTGGTATGTAGATAGTCCTATTGTAAAAGATTCACAATACCAAACTTTTATCGGAAAAGAATTGGTAGATTTTATTGATAAAAATTATCCTACTCAAAAAGATAAACAATACAGAGGAATTTTAGGATGGAGTATGGGTGGCTATGGCGCTGTAAATATCGGAGTAACGTATCATAACACTTTCGGAATTGTTGGCAGTTCTTGTGGCGCATTAGACTTTAAAACTTTTGGAGAAGGTTACACTCATTATCAGGTTAATAAAGTCTTAGGTCCTATAGAATCATTAGATCCGAAATACTTTACTGACAGCAAAATAGAAATCATGAAAGATGCCCAACAAAGCTATATTTTTGATTGCGGTACAGACGATGTTCAAATGATTGCGCAAAACAGAAAGTTTCATGAAAAGCTGACCGCTCAAAAAGTTCAACATTTATATATAGAATCGCTTGGAGATCATACAAATAGCTATTGGAGCCAGTCTTTGTCTAATCAACTCGCTTTATTCAATCGGTTTTTTGATAGTAAATAATTATTGATTAAACATACATTAAAGAATAAGTTGAATATTTTTAACGCAAAGATTTTTAGAATTTTATATATTTAAAAGAGAGCAAAGAATTGAATCAATATAATTGATTCTTAAGAAGCTACCTTTATCAGCGACTTTGTCGCATCTCTTTGCTCACTAAAAATAATATGTTTTTATATTAAAACTTTGCGTTTAAAAATCAATTTTATTACTATCATCCGTTGATCTTTTATGGGTAATTTTATTCAAATTAATCCTCAACATTTTTGTTTCTCGCCGCCTTCATTCCAAAATAAAACATCAATATCACTGCACAGCTTAAAAAGTAAAAAGAGCTCTTCCAAGAGATGTCCCAATCATGAAGTTTTCCGAAGACTGGTGGACCAAATGCAGCAATCAGATATCCTATAGACTGAGCCATTCCGGAGATTTTGATGGCGTTAGCACTGTTTTTTGTTCTGGTAGAAAAGAATAAAATGGATAGACTAAAAGATAATCCGTTAGAAATCCCAATGATAACAGCATTTAAATAGATCCATTGAGATTGCAACCATACAAACATCATGGTACTTCCGAACATTAACGTACAAATAAAAACAATTAATATTCTCTGATCTTTCATTTTACTTGCAATAATAGGACAACAAAAAGCGACAGGAATCATCGTAATCTGGATCACAAAAAGAACCCAACCTGTACTTTCTGCGTGCATATTATAATCTGTAAGTAACGATGGAAGCCAAGTCATCAGGCAATAATAAAATAAGGATTGTAGCCCCATAAAAATACTGATGCTCCATGCCTGGGTAGATTTAAACATATTAAAATCTGATACACTTAAGGCAGTTTTCGTTTGATCGGCATTCTTTTTATTGAATATAATTTCCAGGCTCAAAACAATTAACCCTAATATAGCAATGACTAGCCAAATTCCCAGCGATCCGCGCCACCCGAAACCTGTCCATTCTCCAATTCTTACACTGAAACCTGAAGCCAAAGCAGCGGTAAGATTCATGGAAACAGCAAAAATTCCTGTCATCAAACCAATCTGTTTTGGAAAATTATTTTTAACATAACCCGGAGTGACTACATTTCCTATACAAATTCCTAAGCCGATGAAAATGGATCCTAAAAATAATGTCCAAAGAGATCCTGTAATTCGTAAGAATAATCCAAAACTTAAAATAATTAAGGAATACATCAAAAACCGACTAATACTGAATTTATGTGAAAATCTGCTCACCAAAACGGAACATGTAGCAAACATAAACAGTGGAATAGAGGTCAACATACTTACTTGAAAATTATCCAGACCTAGCGCTTCCCGTACATCACTCAACACAGGAGCCACCGAAATAATCGGAGATCGTAAGTTGCTTGATACCAATACGACCACCAAAACATTAATGATCAGTAAAATATAAGAGAGATTTTTTCTGCTTTCAGGCTTCGTCATCATAAGAGAACTATTTTGATGCAAAATTAAGATTGTCAGTTTGTTTAAGTTTGCCATTTTTTTAATATGAAACGACAAAAATGTATCATAAAATAATCTTGCAGATAACGACTCAAACATTTTTAGATTTTATTGAAAATAAAAAACTGAAAAAAAATTCACTAAAATTTAAAAAATAGAGGGGGATTTATCATTCGTTGCGTCATTAAAAACAAAATTTTCACTAAAATGAGAAATAAAGTAATACGTAAAATATGAAAATCAATACTTTTTCATTGATGATGAAAATATATCGCACTCACAATCAATGATATGTATTTTTATTTAGAGCAAAAAAAAAGACCTCCAAAAAGGAGGTCTAAAAAAACACAAATGATGAAAAAAAATTATTTCGATCCGCAAATATAGCAAATTATATTATGTTTCACATAAATTTTACATAATTGGTGAAAAATTTTATTTTATTTAACGAAATAGATGGAGATATTTGCATTATACTCTTAATTTAAATATTCAAAAATAAAAGATTTGAAAACATAAAATACTATTAGTCAATGCGTTGATTTGGACTAAAAAGTTCATTTCAATGAATTACTAAATGATAATTTATGATAAAAGATTAAACAATCTGAGAACTTTCTTTAATGCTATTCATAACAAAGATACTTTTGGTTTGCCCGATACCTTCTATCTCCGAAAGTTGATTTACAAAAAAATCATGAAATTCATCCATATTAGGCGCTAAGATTTTTAGCATAAAATCAAACTCACCACTGATATTGTAGAACTCAACCACTTCTTTAAGCTTACTCACTTCTTCTATAAATTTCGTGGCAATGCTTTTATTATGGGCATTCAAGGCTATCATACAAACCACCATCATTCCTTTATTCACTTTTTTACGGTCAACAATCGCTGTATATTCTTTAATAATTCCTAACTTTTCCATACGCTTGATACGTTCATGCGTGGGCGTAGGACTCAGGTTAATTCTTGCCGCAATATCTCGAATACTTAGCTTCGCATCTTTTTGCAATAAACGCAGTATAGAAAGGTCTTTCTCGTCTACTGAATAATTTTCGGTTGCCATTTGTTCTATTTTTCAGGTTTAAAGTCTTATTAAAAGAACACATGTTCTTTATTAATCTATTAAAATATTATTTGTTCCAAAATTAATATTTAATTTTCACAAACGTTCTAATAATCTTAATTTTGCCAGAAATTTAGAAGAATATGCAAGCAAGAAAAAACCTGATATTAATTTTAGCCTCTATAGGAACTTTTGTAGAAGCTCTTGATATTGCGATCATTAACTTAACCATACCATCCATACAGGAGCAATTCGGTATTGGTGCAGATATGGTTCAATGGTTACAGACTTTGTATGTACTATTTTTTGGTGGATTTTTAATTATTGGTGGAAAATTATCCGATCAAATCGGACGAAAGAAAGTGTTTCTTCTTGGCGGACTTATTTTTATGTTGACTTCTTTGGGAGCCGGGCTTTCAACCAATTTTCAGGTGTTAGCTATATTCCGCGCCTTACAAGGTTTAGGAGCAGCATTTATTATGCCTTCAGCTTTATCTATTGTTACGAATACCTTCAGAGAAAATCAGGAAAGAAACCGTGCTTTAGGAGTATTTAGTTCATTTGCAGCGATTGGATCGGGGAGTGGATTGTCTATTGGAGGTATTATCAGTACGTATATGAGTTGGCATTGGGTTTTCCTGATCAACGTTCCTATTCTTTTGGTAACCCTTATTCTTGCCTATCAATATTTGCCTAAAGATGAAAAGAATTCGGATGTTCAAAAAACAGATGCTATTTCCGGGATTCTCCTTGTTTTGGGACTGTTATCTTTAACCTACGGAACCCATGAGTTATTCCATATCAAAGAGCAGCCTATTCAGGTTATTGGTTCATTAGCCATCTCATTGGCCTTATTGGGAACTGTATTTTATCGTTTAAAAACAGTGGCTCAACCTTTAATTGATTTACAATTATTCAAACACAGATCGTTGGTGATCTCTAATATTACGTTTTTCGCATTAGGAGCTTTTTTCATTTCATTCTTATTTTTAATCTCTTTGATGTTGCAGAAAGATATGAATCACAGTGCCGCTTCAGCAGGATTAATGTTAGTTCCATTCAGCTTGATGTCTGCCCTAATCTCTAAATTTGCCCTTCCTCATATTGCAAAAAAAATGAACCCTTCTCAAATGGGCGTTTTTGGTTGGAGCTTTATGTTGATAGGAGCCCTATCATTATTGATATCTGTTTATATTGGTCATCCTTTAACAACCGTTTTACTGGGGGCAGCATGTATCTCAGGAGTAGGAATGACTTTGTGCTTTACCAGCTTATCCATTTTAGGAATTCAGGATGTAGAAGCTTCACATTATGGAGTTGCTTCCAGCTTAACAAGCACGAGTTATTTCTTAGGTGCAGGAATAGGCTTATCTTTTATGACTTTAATGAGCCAGATTTTCCCATCAAAATGGGCCGTTGGAAATTTAAGCTTGGGAATTTTAACCGCTTATGCAGTATGCGCTATCGGGATATTGACTTATTTAGTGGTAAAAGAAGTAAAAAGTAAGCGAGCAGAAATGGCGATATCCTAATCTATTTATTATTAAAAAATTAAAGACATGATAAAACGACTTACTGTATTTTGCGGATCTAGCTTCGGAACAGATAAGATTTACGAAGAACAAACTTACGAATTGGGAAAACAATTGGCCGCTCAAAAAATTGGATTGGTGTATGGTGGCGCCATCACAGGTTTGATGGGTACCGTAGCTAACGGAGTGATAGAGCATAACGGAGAAGCTATTGGAGTTTTGCCTCATTTTCTGCAAGGAAAAGAAATCGCCCATAAGCAACTTACGGAACTGATTTTAGTGGAAACAATGCATGAACGAAAAACTAAAATGAATGAACTTTCAGATGGCGTTATCGTTTTACCTGGCGGCTATGGAACCTTGGAAGAGTTTTTTGAAATGATCACTTGGGCTCAATTAGGATTACATCAAAAACCCATCGCGATATTAAACATCAATGGATTTTATACTGAATTATTAAATATGATTCAGACCATGGTAGACAAAGGTTTTCTGAAAGAAGTCAATCAAAAAATGCTCATTGTAGATGAAGATATCGAATCTCTTTTACATAAAATAAAAAATTACGAAGCTCCACAAGTTGATAAATGGATCTCGAAAGATAAAATCTAATTAAATTTTAATTAATATATTGTTTAAAACCATGGGAATTTTCTCATGGTTTTTGTTTTTCTATTACATCAAAATCCAAATATTTATTTCTTAAAAGTCTGTTTTATGATCTGAATTAATAATTATCAAATTCATCGTTACCACTCACGCTATTTTTCATGTCATTCACGACATTTATTTGCTATAACACTGATTAATAGCAAACTTTGTATCAGAAAATAAAAACTAATAGCCATGTTAATAACAGTAACTTTTTTAAGCGAGCCAACAATTAATTTAATTATTATCATGCTTATTTGCGGAATCGTTGGCGGAGTAGGAAACACATTGAGAGGCACAACCTGTAGTGGAGTTGTGATATCAAAAAATATCTGTTTGGGAATTATTGCTTCTATCGCGGTACCTCTTTTTCTTAGTCTTGTCTCGAGTGATATCATCAGTAATTTATATATTGAAAAAAAAGGAGCGGACGGAAATACTATTAATCATTCAGTCAATTATTTAATCTTTTCTGGATTTTGTATGATTGCTTCTTACACATCTCTAGATTTTTTAAACAATATTTCTGGAAGAGTAATTCAAAAATTTGAAAAGCGCGTAGATAGAGTAGAAGAAGAAAGTGAGGTTTTAAACCAAGCATTAAAAACAATCGCAGTGAATACAGAAAGTAATACTCAAATTAATGCCAGTGAATTGGAAAAATTCAAGACATCATCTTATGCAGAAATAATGAATTCCATCAAAAACAAAGAAAATAAATTCAGACCTCTGGACATCATCAAGACAGAAGTAAATCAAGACAATACCGAGATCGATAAGAAAATCGAAATCCTAAAAAACAATAATCTTGTAAAAGAAATCGAGCTCAGAAAAGGTGAAAAAGCAGTCGCTTTGA
Source organism: Chryseobacterium polytrichastri (assembly GCF_900142445.1). Lineage (GTDB taxonomy): Bacteria > Bacteroidota > Bacteroidia > Flavobacteriales > Weeksellaceae > Chryseobacterium > Chryseobacterium polytrichastri. The sequence goes on from NZ_FRAV01000001.1 coordinate 268,520, forward strand.
CTGAAGATGCCGAAAAAATTATGTAAATAAAAAAATAATAACCAAATAAATATCAAAATTATGGAAACGTATGAAACAGGGAATCCGAACAATAAGATATATGCTAGTTTTAATTTATCTAATGTCATCGACCTGTTCCCACTCCGCACATTTTTACAACTTGAGTATAAACTAACAGGAGACTTATATCTTCATAAAACAACTATTACATCATCTAAAGATTCCAAAATTAACATACCTAAAACATTGATTGGTACTGAATCTTATCATAAAAAAGGAACGGTAGTAATTGAATCACATATTGGATATGCAGATGAAGATAATTTAGAAAATCTTTTAAAGCTACTTCAATTTAATTATAAAATTAATGGTGGAAGCCAAGGAGATGTTACTTATGATTCTTATGATAAGTTGATACCAATTAAGAGTGAAAGAGGAAACAAAGTTATTTTATTAAAAATAATAGACTTAATATGAAAACAATAATACAGGTGATTTTTATATTTTGTTGTATACTTATAAAATCACAATCAGGAACTGATCTGAGCATAAAAGATATTGATAATAATCAATCAGTTAGTATGGCTTTACTAGATAACAGCCCGAGTATAGTTTTTGCAAACTCTATACCTAAACAACTAAGTTTAAATACCAATAACTTATCAAACCTATCTGTAGAAGTAACACCTTTCTATTATCTTAATAAAAAAAAATATGAAGGATATGAATTTTTTGGATTAAAAGATACACTTTCAACTTTCAAATATAAAAGTGGTGGTTTTCATAATTTAAGTAAAATAACGCTTTCATTGAATGCTATTCCAAAAGATTCTGTGACAACTATAGCCTTTGGAGCAAGAACAAACATTTTAACACTGTATAATTTTTCACCTAAAGAGCTTCATGAATTATTTGTAGAAATAGCTAATGATGATGATATAACCGAAAAGGCTAAAGAAAAACTTAAAGGAAAAGGTATTGATGAACCATCTGTAGCTACAGACGAATATGGGAAGTATGTAATACTACTTGAAGAAGAAAAGGATAGGATAAAAAAAGAATTGAAAGTTGAAGAAAAACTGTCAAGTTTTATAAATCAACTAAAAAACCCGATGGTAACCCTAGACGTTTCTGGTGCTTATAGCTCAATATCTCCAAATAATAGAATATCCACTTTCAGAACAGACAGATATGGAATTTGGTCTACGCTTGGTTTATCCTTTAATTTAAATAAAGATTATACCCGTTTTTTCAAATTCTATTTCTTTCTAAGATATTTAAAAGACAATTATATTGAAGATAACTTAATATCTACCAATCAATTTACGGATGTTGGTCTTAAATTTCAGGTTGTTTTGAGTAAGAAATTTTCAACAGCATATGAATATGTTAAAAGAAATGGTGATGGAGGAGACTATCGCTCTGTCGGGCAAATTCAATGGAAATTCAGTGATGAATTAACTTTCAACGGAGGATTTGGAAAAAACTTTGAAATTTCGAATACCAATTTAATTACTTTTTTAGGAATTAGTTGGGGATTTGTAAATAACCCTAAAACCAAAAACTAATTACCATGATACAGCCAAACATCAACAGTATTTTGAATGTTATGAATTCTAAAAACTACAGAATTTATAACACTCCGGAAATAGATTGGAACATCAACATCGTCGGAATAAGAAATAAAGCATTAAGACATGAAAAATTTGACGATACTTTAGTTGTTTTTCATAACTTTATAGGGAACTGGTACGTGAATTATTATCCGATAACCACAGATCCAAGCACACACTATTTGAAAAACCCTATAAACAGCAAAGGGACGGCTATTTTAGTGGAAGGACAATATTTGGGAACGCATTGTATAGATAAACATCAGGGAAAATATGATGCAATTTGTCAAAGATTAGGCAATGTAAAAGTTTATCGGGATAATAATAGAAATGGAAATTTGGATGTCGATCCAACAAAAATTGAAACAGGGATGTTTGGAATTAATATTCACAAAGGTCCGCTTAATGGAGATTGGAATTCAGATAACACTCAATTTTCAGCAGGATGCCAAGTTTTTGCAGATGCAAGACATTTTCAGGAATTCATGATCAAATGTAAAAATGCAAGAAATGCTTTCGGAAATAAGTTCACCTACACCTTATTGAATGAGAGAGATTTTGGATAAAAACTAATAAAAAACTACATACCATGAAAAAATATTCGTTACACATAGGTTTAAATGAAACCTCGCTCTTTAGTAATAGCAGCCTCAATTCACCGGAAGCAAATACAAGATTTTACAAAAAAATTGCTGAAGAAAATGATTTCGAAGCAATTGAATTATTGGGGAAAAATGCTACAAGCATCAATTTATTAAACACACTCAGAGCCATTTCAAAGAAAATAATGCCGGAAGATATTTTTTTCGTAACCTATTGCGGACATGGTTTTACAATTAAAGATATTTCGGGAGAAGAAAATGTCGGTTATGATCAGATCGCAGTTTTATATGATAGGTATTTCATAGATGATGAACTCAAAAACTGCTGGTCATGGTTTCCTGAAAATTCTAAAATTGTACTTGTAACCGACTGTTGTTATGGTGGAACTTTAAATAAAAAATCTGCCACCACAACCTACAGTATCAGCAAAAATTTTAGTCTTTATTTAGAAGATGTATCTCCTTACCTCAATAGTTTTCAACTGCATTTTAAAGAGTTTAAAGAAGCAAATATATTTATGAATCATATTTCGTCTTCTCAAGATAGGAATGTAGCTAAAGACAGTCAGATTAAAGATCAGTTAAGCCCTTTTACAGAAGCATTTGAAAAGGTGTATAATGAAGGGAGCTTTATCGGAACTTTTAGTGATTTTTTTGAAGAAGTTAAAAGTGAAGTTGAAAAAACGCTTCCCTATAACCTGCCATTTATAGATAGAGATATTCAAAATTTTTTAGATGAGGAATTTTTCTTTACAAAAAACCTTGTTTTAATCCATAACTAATAAACCATACAAAAACTAATATCATGAGTACAATTAAAATTGCAAAAGACTTCATAAAAATTGAAGCAACATTGAGTGGCATTTCCAACGTTAGTCAATTCAAATTTCGAGGTGCAAAGGTTTTAAATCTTAAAACAAAAGCTGGAGATACTTTAAAAGGAGTTGTTATTAATATTTCAAATGAAAACCCAGGAAGCCCTTGCATGTCAGCAGGATTAGAATCTGGTACATTTGATTTTATGTTCAAAAATGACTTAGGATGGAACAAAAATGATAAAGTAAGAATTTCATTTTTAAATGAGATTGATTACAGAGATTTTGAAAGACTAATGCCTTATTTTGAATCGAGACTTAGAAAGTTCGGATATGATGAACTCGTTACAATTGAAAATTTCCTGAATTTTTCTGACGAATGGTCAAAATTTCATGAGGACAATCCGGTAGATGATATCTGTAAACATGAGTTGAGTCCCATTCCACGTCAGACACATGACGGAGGAGTTGTGAGAATAGAAGAACTTCCATGAAAGCAATAAAATATATACTTCTTATATTTTCTGCAATCATCATTAAAGCTCAGAGTCTGAACGGCTATCTCGAGAATCAAAAATTTGAAAAGTTCCCTCAAAATATAGTCACATTAAAAAGGAATATTCTTAACGAAAAATCCTCATTAGAGTTGGCTAAATACAACTATGTTTTGGGCAAAAATTTTGAATATCTCAATCAGGAAGACTCTGCGCTTTATTACTATATGAAAAGCAGAGATCTATTTGGAAAATTAAATTATAAAAATCAGTACCACGATTTGTCGCTGGAAATTCATAAAGTGATTTCCTCACAGGTAAACTATGACAAATATGGATATACTTTTTTTAATGATTATTATAATTATGCCTCCAAAACAAAATCAAATGAAAGGTTAGCATTAGCTTACAATCAAAAAGCGATTGAAAAATTTTATGAATTTGATTTTGATAAAAGAAAAAATATTGAAGTTATTGATGCTGCCATTAAAATTTTAGATACCGCTTACACTTACAGCCAAAATTCTACGAATCTTGAAACAAGAATTAAAATTCTAAATAATTATGGACTTTTTAATTATACAAAAAATGATTTTCAAGCAGCAGAAAAGTTTTTTGTTCAGGGAATTGATTTAGCTTCAAAACATAAAATACAATATGAGTTGTTCATTCTTTATTACAATTATGGAAATTCATTTTTCATTCAAAAAAAATATAATGAAGCTGTTTATTGGTTCCTGAAAGCTGAAACGGTTCCCATTCAACAATATGAATTAAAATCCAAAAGACTTCTATATCAGAAGTTAAAGGAAAGTTATGACTATTTAAACGACCATCCAAACCGCAAAAAATATGATTCTCTTTACACTCATTTAAACAAAAAAATAAATGATACAGAGCAAAATATAGCCATCCATCAGATTAACACCAAATATCAGGTAATTGAAAAGGATAAGCAAATCTCCTCTCTAAAAAAAATAGCAATGAATTATCAGGAAAATAAAATACTGTATTTCTTTTTGATAGGAATAGTGTTTCTTATCGCTATGTATTCTATTATTCGATGGAAGAGGGTAGACTATAGAAAGAAAAAACTGGATCAGGAAAAAGAATCTCTACAGATAGAACATACGCAGACCATTCAAGAGCTTGAAAAGGTGAAACAATTAGTCATAGAAGACCATATTGTATTGAAAAACAGAACAAAGATCTATCTCAAGGAACTTTTATATATCAAGGCAGAAGATCATTATTTACAGCTGTATACATCTAAAAAGAAAGAATTTGTAAGAGGTAAAATTTCTGAAATTATTAAAGAATTACCACCCAATTTCACGCAGGTTCACAGATCTTTTATCGTTAATAAAAATTCGATTATTTCCAATAACGGGACCTCCGTTTTTCTGGAAGGGAAAATAGAAATTCCATTGTCTAGAAATTTTAAAAAGAATATTGAATAATTTATACCAAACTTTATTCCTAATGTAAAGCCTCCTAAATTGGAGGCTTATTATATTTTATAGTATCAATTCCATTTGAATATTACAACGTTTATAAGGTGTGGCATGGCCCGCAACTTTTTCAAAACCTAACTTATAATAAAGATTGATAGCTGGTTTCAGAATCGTATTACTTTCAAGATAAAGCTTCGAAGCGCCTAATTCTTTGGCAGTATCAACAACCTTTTGTCCCAGCAGCCAACCAATACTTTTACCTTGCGCTTTGGGAGATACAGCCATTTTTGCCATTTCAAAATCATAATCGCCATCATTCATTTTAATTAGAGCACAAACGCCTAAAGGTTCATCATTATATAAGGCCACAAATATTTTTCCGCCCTTATCCAGAATATATTCCTGCGGATTATCTAAGGCTTTGTAGTCGGCCTCTTCCATTTCAAAATAAGTGGAAATCCATTCTTCATTCAGAGCTCGGAAAGCTTCCTGATATTCGGCTTGATATTCTACGATCTGTACATCTTTACTTTCTCTGTTTTTTTTCTGATCCTGTACGCGTTTAAAAAGCGATTTTTTTTCTAAAAGAAATTCCCATTCGGCTATTGCTTCCCAAAGATTATGTGAAGCTTCAGCGGTCATACTTTCAATGGCCTCTTCAATATCAGCACACTGAGTTTCCAGCGTTTTTGAAACTTCAATTCCTTTTTTTGTCAACCCTACCATATTTCTTCTTTTATCATCAGATTGTAAGTTTGAATGAACCAGGTCTGCCGCAGTCATTTCTTTAATAATCTTCGTAACAGAAGGCTGGGAGTGACCAATTTCTTCAGCAATTTCGGTAATGGTTTTACCTCCATTTTCAGCCAGAATAAAAAATACAGGAAACCATTTTGGAGAAAATTCTATGTTATATAATTCATAGATCTTGGCAGCATCTTCAGTTACTTTTCCTGTGAGTAATCTCAATCTGCTCCCAATCGCCATTTTTCCTGTTCTGTTATAAAAATCCATATTTTACTTATTGTTATTTAATTAATACCATTCATTTTCATTAGGAAAATCTCCTTCTTTTATATCTGAAATAAAATTTTTAGTTGCATCGGTCATAATCGTATGAAGATCTGCATAACGTCGTAAAAACTTCGGAGAGAATTCCTTATTCATTCCCATTACGTCCTGTATCACAAGTACCTGTCCATCAACACCAGCGCCCGCTCCGATACCGATCACGGGAATTTTTACTTTTTGAGCAATTTCCGTGGCCAACCTTGCCGGAATTTTTTCAAGTAGCAATCCAAAAGCGCCTAATTCTTCCATTAAGAGACAATCACTGATCAGTTTTTGAGCTTCCTCTTCATTTTTTCCTCTTACCGTATAACTTCCATATTTGTTAATAGATTGCGGCATTAAACCCAGATGAACCATTACCGGTATTCCTGCATCAATTATTTTTTTAATATCATCTTTAATCTCTTCTCCACCTTCTACTTTTATAGCGTCAGCGCCTGTTTCTCTCATCATTCGTATTGCATTTTCAAGAGACTTAAGAGGGTTTCCTGAACATGTTCCAAAAGGCATATCAACAATAATCAGCGCTCTTTTAGCCCCATTTACAACGGATGTAGCATAATTAATCATTTGATCGAGGGTAATCGAAAGGGTAGTAGCGTTTCCAATCATTGTATTAGATGCCGAATCATCAACTATAATGGCGTCAATTCCTGCTTCATCAATTATTTTTGCCATTGTATAATCATAAGCCGTTAATACACTTATCTTTTCGCCTTGTTGTTTCAATTTGAACAAAGAGCGAGTGGTTACCTTTTTTAAGTTTTCAGTATATGTTGACATGGAAGGAAAGCTTTATTTGGTTTTTTAACTAATTATATAATTAATTACATAATTAGTTATGCAAATATATAAAATAATTTTGTCTTAACTATTTTTCAACAAAAAAAGATGTTCATCAACTGACGAACATCTTATTATAATTGTGGCATTTCCTTACCTATTTATTCATGCAATACCAATATGGCCTTCACCGATTTATTCAGTACTTCATTTACCGTACTGCTTGCAAATAAGCGGTAAATGATATTATGATTGCGCTTTACCAGACATAGAATATCAGTTTCATTCGTCTCTATAAAATCTATAATTCCATTGGATGTTTTACCTTCATCATCAATATAATTGAAATTAATCTCTACATTAGGAATCTGTTCTTTTAATTTCTTTTCACCATTCTTTATAGATTTAGCGTCCATATCTTTTTCAGCTATATGAAGAACATCTAGTTTTTTCGGATTCGTAGCCTTCAATATCTGGGTCAATGCTTTAACATCTTTAACAGATAATTTGGTTGTTTTATAATCTGTAGCAAGAGCAACTGCAGGAAATGCAGGCAACACACTTTCCAGAGGAACAATTAAGGTAGGAATTCTCATTTTTGTAACTACCATACTCGTATTACTACCAACAATCCCTTTAATTCCTGTAGCGCCCGTAATCCCCATCATCAGAAATGATACTGCATTATATTCCGTGTATTTGTTAATTACCTTACGTAAGAAACCTACATCACATACTGTTTTTATGGGCACCTCTTGATAAGCTTCATTTTGCCTGAATGTCTCTGCCCATTCTTTTAAAGCAGATCTCTTTTTAGCATAATAATCTTCAATAAAAATTGCATTATAGGTACTGTTATTAATGCCTTCTGTAGGGTGTATTGCATGAATAACAGCAACTTCCATTTGTAAAATTTTAGCAAGAGACAAGGCGTATGTCATCGCATGGCTTGCGCTGTTGGAAAAATCTGAGGCAACGAGTATTTGTTTCATTTTTTTTCGTGTTTTAATACTGTAAATTAATCAAAATCATCTTAATTAAATAAACAAATGGAAGAATAAAAATAACAACAAAGATAAGATAATAGAAACGGGAAGGGTGAGAACCCATGCCAAGCCAATACTTTTTAAAGTGCTCGGATTTAAATTGTTTTTACCCCCAGATGCTACCATAGATCCTGCAATACCACTTGATAAAACGTGGGTTGTACTTACCGGTAATCCAAAAAGCGTACTAATTCCAATGGTTGAAGCTGCAACAATTTCGCTTGAAGCCCCCTGTGCATAATTTAAATGTTCATTTCCTATTTTTTCACCAATTGTTACGGCTATTCTTTTCCAACCAATCATGGTACCTAGGCCCAATGAAACAGAAATCGCAATAATAACCCAGATTGGAGCAAATTCAGTTATTTTATTAAGTTCTGACACCTGATGATGAAGTTCGTTAGTCGTATTTTCATCAATGGTTAGCGCTTTATTTTCATCTAATTTTTTAATAGATTTTATTAAAGCTTCTACCTGCTTTCTAAATGTGTATGTGGCTTCTTTATTCTTTTCACTTTTGAATTTGAGATGTAACTTTACTGCTTCAATATCTTGAGCTAACTTAGTAAATTCTGCAGTGTTCTGAGTGTTTGTTGAAGCAATTGTTTGCAGCGTTTTTTCAGTTTGATTTAAGGTAGAAATAATTTTTTCATTAGGAATATTATGATCAATAGCAAATTTGGCAGGCAGAAATGCAATCAATATCAACATAAAAAGTCCAACCCCTTTTTGTCCGTCATTACTTCCATGAAAAAAGCTAACTAGAGTACACGTAAGAATTAAAATACCTCTAATAAGCAAAGGTGGTTTATCATTTTCACCTGTTGGAATGTGAAAAAGGGCTTTGTATTTCACCACATGCTTTAAAAATAACATTAATAAAACAGCCAAACCAAAACCGATAATGGGTGACAAAATTAATGATAACCCAATTTCTTCAGCCTTATGCCAGTTGACACCGCTTCCTCCATAATACCAGGTAAATCCTAAACCAGCACCAATTAAAGCACCAATTAAGGTATGAGAACTGGAACACGGAATTCCTAAATACCAAGTTCCCAAATTCCAAATAATGGAAGCCAATAAAACAGCGAGAACTAGACTTGCTCCAACAGCCGTTGGCAAGCTCATAAGTGCATCCATGGGAACCAATTTTAGTATTCCCATAGCTACAGCAATTCCACCGGTAAAAACGCCTAAAAAATTCCAGAATCCCGACCAAGGAATGGCAATAACGGGTTTAAGTGCTTTCGTATAAATTACGGTTGCTACAGCATTGGCGGTATCATGGAATCCGTTTACAAATTCAAACGCTACTACCGCAAGCAAACATAGTATAAAAACGGTCAAAAGACCTGTGGTTAAACCTGATCCACCTAAAAAAGACATCATTTCATCTAAAAACATAGTGTATATGTGTGTTTCTTTACATTAAATACATCGTTATGAACAGACTATCATCAATTTTTAATAATCACAATCTAGATGCATTATTATTTTGCTGAAGAGAGAACAACTGAGGCCAATCTCAATATCACCAATTCTTTTTCATCTATACAAAAGTAAGTGGTCTTTATTATCTGAATATCAATGAATAGTTAACGCTGTATTACATTTCATAGAAATAACGATAAACAGAAACTTCATTTAAAACTCTTGCACAAAAAAAGATGTTCATCAACTGACGAACATCTTTTTATGATTTGGATTTAATTATTAAAATTTTTAATCAAGCGGCTTTCTGCCTGAAATAATATTATAAAGAATAACAATTATGGCAATGACCAATAAAACATGAATTAAATATCCAGTACTTATTCCCGGTACAATCCCCAACATTCCTAAAAGCCATACGATAATACAAATGACTGCTACTAACCATAATAAACTTTTCATAATAGTAAATTTTTAAGTGATTCGGTTAAATAATAGCATATACTATGCCTATAGTAATAAAAAGACTTTATTTTTTTTCTTGAAGAACGTCAAACTAACTAAAAAACAATAACATATTGCCTAAAAAAAAGTTTTGGAATATTTTTATTCTCCAGATAAAATAAGAGTAGAATGGAATAGTATCTAAAAAAAAATTAAACCACAAAAGCATTACACTTAAGTGGTTTGATTGTAAGATCTTTATAAAAAAACAATGTCTTGCAATTTACCTGTTACATCTTCGGTTATGATTAATCAAAAGATTAGTCAGTTGATTTTAAAGCCCACCCAATCAAAGGAGCCTGCATGAAAAGCCTTCCCAATCTTTGATTATCTGTATTTAGTCCAAAAGAATCTTTCCGATTGGTATATTGTGCAATATTTCCTGGAAGAACTGCAGCAAAGAATGTTGCAACCACTTTCCCCATCGTTTTTCGATATTTCTTAGGAGTTACGATGGTGGCTGTACCCAAAAGGATCTCCGCAATTCCTGAATAAACAACAGTGTCATCTTTTGCCAAAGGAACCCAATCCGGAACCTGAGCCTGAAATTCTTTTCTGGCAAAGGTAAGGTGCCCAATGCCCGCAGTGATTAAAAATACACCAAGAGCAATTCTAGATATTTCTTTAGTTTCCATATTTTATATTTTAGTGATTGTTATTTTTTGAAAATGATTGAAAAATTAATTCGATCAATTCTGTTATATACTACGTTCAAGAATAAGACCAAAACAAATTGGTTCTTAATTATTTGAATTCAGTTTATTAAGGTGAGTTAGATAGAAATCGAAAAGATATATGATTGTCTGGTCCTAAAAATTCGATACAGATTATAGGATAAAAATAATTAATTAAACCAAAGCAAAAATGTTTTTGCTTTGGTTTTTTGTTTTGTATGTTTTCATTTTCAATTCAGACTGGTTGTGCATTTGGTTTGGCGTAAGATAATGATTCGAAAAATGTGGACGCATTTCATTGTAGATTTCAATGGATTGATCTACTATTTTTCTTCTCAGAGATGTTTCTATATCATATTTATCAATATCAAATTCTTGTTTCAAAATTCCGTTAATTCTTTCTGCCACTGCATTCTCGTAAGGATCCGAGTTTTGCGTCATGCTACATCCTATGCGGTTCTTTTCCAATAGTCTTTGGTACTCATTCGAGCAATATTGCAGACCTCTGTCAGAATGATGGATTAATGATTCTAAATTGACCTTCTTATTTTTCAAAGCTTTCCTTAAAGCGATTAAACTGCTTTCCGTATTGAGATTATCTGCAACATGATGTCCTACGATTTTCTTGGAATAAGCATCTGTTATTAAACTTAAATAACTCGGATTTGCTCTATTTCCAATATAAGTAATGTCTGCAACCCAAACTTGATTGGGCTTGTTGATTTGATAATCTAATATCATATTCTTGTGCTTTCTGAAGCGATGATGTGAGTTGGTTGTAACGTGATAACTTCTCTTGTCTTGGGAACAATCAGTAAATGATTAGCCCGTAAAATATCAAAGAACTTATCTCTGCCAATGTTCAATAATCTCAGAGGTTCTTTTAACATGAAATACAATTTCCTGCCACCTATTTTTGGTTGCATCATACGCTTTTCTTCCACCAATATAACCACTTGCTGAGCGGTGTTAATACGAATTGTGCTGCGTTTCAAACTTCGATAATAGACTTGTCTATCCAGTCCGGACAATCCACAGATAAAAACTAAAGTTTCTTTTTCTGTTCTGCGGAAGTTGCTGATTGTGCGGATGCGGAGTTTTTTCTGATATCAATTTGATATTCGCTTTCCGCAAGATCAATCATCATATCGAAGAAAATAACT
>NZ_FRAV01000063.1 GCF_900142445.1 Chryseobacterium polytrichastri
AAAATAAACTTCGGGCGGCTTCTTTGAAGCCGCCCGAAATTTTATGTATTAAATTAAAAAGATTTATCATCTTCTAATAATTCCCTTGCTTGATATTCCTGTACCAAATCGATGGCATTAGAAATAACATCACTTAACGCTGTAATAAAAGCTCCTTCTTCTGCCATTCCCATGGCATGTTTTAAGGCATCAATTTCTTTAGGAATAATTTCATAGCTCACATCTTTTCCAGCCTCATTAATTCCATCAATAATCAATGCATTGATATCTTCTTCTTTTCTGCCACGAAGATGCTTCTCATTTCTGATAATGATATAATCAAACATTCTTCCGGCAATTTTACCGCATAGCCTGATATCTTCATCCCTTCTGTCTCCAACTCCGGAAATAATCCCTATTTTTTTGGTTGATTCTATATTTTTAAGGAAATCTTCAATGGCTTCATATCCTGATGGATTATGAGCAAAATCAATTAAAACTTTGAAATTTTTAAATTTAAAAACATTTAACCTTCCCGGAGTAAGTTGGGCACTTGGCAGAAAAGTTCTCAATGAATTTGAAATATCTTCTATTCCCAACCCTTGAAGGTAACAAGCTAAACTTGCAGCCAACACATTTTCAATCATGAATTTTGCCTTCGCTTCCATTGTAATAGGAAAGTCTTTTGCTTTTCCAATTCTGATCTTCCAGTCTCCTTTTTTGATCGTCACAAAACCTTCTTCATACACGCAAGTGATCTTTCCTTCTTTTGCGAATTTCTTCATGTAAGGATTGTTTTCATCCATACTGAAAATTGCCACATTGCTATGCAGATCATTCACAATTCTCATAGAATACTCATCATCAGCATTCATTACGCTCCATCCATTTTTCTTAACACTGTCAAGAACTACTCTTTTTACCTTGGTTAAGTCTTTCAGGTTATGAATGTCATTCATTCCTAAATGATCTTCTGTAATATTGGTTAAAACACCGATATCGCATTGAGAAAAGCCAAGCCCAGAACGAAGAATTCCCCCTCTGGCAGTTTCCAATACTGCAAATTCTACCGTTGGATCTTTCAGGATAAATTCAGCTGATAAAGGGCCTGTAGTATCTCCTTTCGTCAGCATTGTATTTTGAATATAGATTCCATCTGAAGTGGTAAAACCTACTCTATACCCATTATTTTTAATGATATGAGAAATCAATCTTGTTGTTGTCGTTTTACCGTTTGTTCCTGTCACCGCAATGATTGGGATGGTAAAAGGTTTTCCTGTAGGATACAGCATATCAACAACCGGAGCCGCAACATTTCTTGGAAGCCCTTCACTTGGTGCCAAGTGCATTCTGAAACCTGGAGCTGCATTCACTTCAATGATAGCTCCTCCGCTTTCTTTTAAAGGTTGCGTTAGGTTTTCAGCCATAATATCAATTCCGCAGACATCAAGACCGATGATCTTAGATATTCTTTCTGCCATCGTGATATTTTCAGGGTGAACCATATCGGTAACATCTATAGACGTTCCTCCTGTTGAAAGATTGGCTGTTGATTTTAAATAAACAATTTCTCCTTTTTGAGGAACTGTTTCAAGCGTATAGTGAAGTTTTTCAAGAAGTTCTGTTGTGTCTTTATCTACTGCAATTTCAGTTAACACATTTTCGTGGCCATAACCTCTTCTCGGGTCTTTATTTTCTTTTTCGATTAATCGCTGGATATTTAATTCTCCGTCTCCTACAATGTGAGCAGGAACTCTTCTTGCAGCAGCAACCATTTTATTATTGATTACTAATACTCTGAAATCATATCCTGTAATATATTTTTCAACAATTACTTTATTAGAATATTTCTGAGCATGCTCCAATCCTATTTTAGAAGCTTCCCAATCGTTTACATTAATAGAAGACCCTTTTCCATGATTTCCATCCAACGGTTTTAAAACAATCGGATATCCTATTTTTTTAATTACAAAATCCAATCCTTCTTCATCTACAATCACCTCTCCAATTGGAACTGGGATTGCAGCATCATGAAGCATTCTTTTTGTTAATTCTTTATTACATGCAATATCTACTGCAATTGAGCTTGTATTTCCTGTAATGGTCGCTTGAAATCTCTGCTGATTTACCCCATATCCCAACTGAACCAGAGAATTAGTTCCTAATCTGATCCATGGAATTTTTCTGGAAACTGCTTCTTCAACAATACTTCCGGTAGACGGGCCCAAACGAACACGTTCTCTGATTTCTTTTAATTTTTGAATACAGGCATTGATATCATATTCTCTTCCTTCAATTAAAGCTTCTGCAATCTGTACTGCTTGTTCTGCCGCATAAATTCCTGCATTTTCTTCAATATAATCGAAAACAACATTATAAATCCCCGGACTTTTTGTCTCCCTTGTTCTTCCGAACCCGGTATCCATTCCTGATAAAGTCTGAATTTCGAGAGCGATATGTTCAATAACGTGACCCATCCAAGTTCCTGTTTCCACTCTGTGAAAGAAACCACCTTGTACTCCTTCCGAGCACCTGTGTGAAAGCAAAGAAGGCATGAGCTTTTCTATCCTTTCTCTGAAACCGTCGATTTTATTGGTAGGGAAATTTTCTAATTCTTCAAGATCCAACCTCATCTGTATCAGCTTTTTCCTTCTTATACTCCAAATATTCGGACCGCGTAAAGCCTGTATCTTCTCAATTTTCATAATCAGTTTGCATTTTTCTTATTAATGATAACATATTCTAAGATCAAAGATAATGCAAAACCATAAAAAAAACTATACCACACTTGTAGATTTCTCAAAATAAAATTGAAAATTATTAATATTTCTAAAATACTCAGGATCAATTAAAATATGGCATAGATTTCGTCAAATGTTAATAATTTTTTAAATTTGCACACTATGATGAAACCAGTAGGAAAATTAATCGTTATTGGAGGCGCTGTAAACAAAGGCAGTTTTGCTGAAACCGACTACGACCAGAATATAGAAAAGAACCTCAATTTCTTTGAAAGAGGTATTCTAAGAAAAATAATTAATGAGTCTAGGCTTAAAGAAGATTCTATAATAGAAGTTATTACAACTGCTTCACAAATCCCGCAGATTGTAGGGACGGAATACAAGAAGGCTTTTGAATTTCTAGGCGCTAAAAATGTAAACATTCTTGATATTCACAACCGTGAGGAAGCGAATTCTGATGCCATGGTAGCAAGAGCTAATGCTGCCGATGTTGTCATGTTTACAGGTGGAGATCAGCTAAGGCTGACTTCTATTCTTGGCGGAACAAGATTTCACGATACAATTCTATTGAAATACCAAGAGCAGGATTTTATTTACTCCGGAACTTCTGCAGGAGCTGCGGCGGCCTCTGAAAATATGATTTATCAGGGAAGCAGTTCTGAAGCATTGTTGAAAGGTGAAATAAAAACTACCCAAGGGTTAGGATTAATTGACAACGTAATTATCGATACTCACTTTGTTCAAAGAGGAAGAATCGGACGTTTATTTCAAGCGGTGGTTAATAATCCGAGAACGTTGGGAATTGGTTTAGGGGAAGATACCGGACTTTTCATTTATAATGACACGATGACAGCTGTAGGATCAGGTCTTGTGATTATTGTAGATGGCAGGTTCATTAAAGATACCAACCTTACCAACATCAACCTTGGAGAGCCTATTTCTATTGATAATTTAACCGTACATGTGATGTCGATGAATGATCATTATGATTTAACGACAAAAACGTTGACGATTGAAAATTCTCAATTTAACCCGATACCGCAAGATAAATAATAAATGATTAGTGATAATTGATCAATGATTTTTGCGGATAAATAAATTATCTTCGTTAAAAATATCAATTATCACTAATCAACTATCAATTATATTTTCATGAAAATAATCATCCACGGCGGTTTCTTCTCAGAAAGTGACCAAAGCCATGAAGTAAAAATAGCGAAACAAGATTCATTAAAAAATATTGTTCAAAAAGCTTTTGAATATTTACAGTCAAATTCCGCATTTGATACGGTAGCGTATGCCGTTTCTCTTTTGGAAGATGATGAGCTGTATAATGCAGGAATCGGTTCCCAGATCCAAAGTGATGGGGTAATCCGAATGAGTGCTGCTATTATGGATGGTGAAACCCAAAAATTAAGTGGTGTTATCAATATTCAGGATGTGAAAAATCCTATTTTTGTGGCTAAAGACTTAATGAAGGAAGACGACAGAGTCTTAGGAGGTGAAGGCGCCAAAAGATATGCTACAGAACATGGTTTTGAAAACTTCTCTACTGAAATCCCTCAACGCCGAAAAGAATATGAAGCTAAATTAGCAAATGGCAGAAAAGGAACGGTTGGCTGTGTAGCGATTGATAAAGTCGGTAAATTGGCTGTTGCTACCTCAACCGGAGGAAAAGGTTTTGAGATCCCCGGAAGAATTTCAGACTCTGCAACCGTTGCTGGAAATTATGCTAATGCATTCTGTGCGGTAAGTTGCACAGGTGTTGGAGAAGATATTGTAAGCAATGCTACTTCTACCAAAATTGTAACCAGGGTTACAGATGGGATGACATTGGAAAATGCTTTTCATAAAACTTTTGAGGAGTTAAAAACAATTGATGGCTTTGCAGGTGCGATTGCCATTGATAAAGAAGGAAATATCTATCATCAGGATTCTTATCCTACGATGGTATTCGCAAGTTTTGATGGTGAAATTTTTAAAGTATTCAACTAAATTTTAACATAAATTTATAATTGCATTTATTTTTTTGGCACGTATTTTACTTAGTTATTAATAACAAATTTTAGTAGTAATCACAACATTCAAAAAATAGAAATCATGGGAAACAAAACAAATGGCATACTTGCTTTATTAGGATTAGGAGCTTTAGCATATTGGAAGTACAAAAAATCTACTCCGGAAGAACAACAAGCAGTAAAAGATAAAATCAATACTGCAAAAGACAACCTTAATAAATGGGGGAATGATCTTAAAAGCAAAGCAAATGACGTGGCTTCCCAAGTTCAGACCAAAGTAGACGAAGCTAAAACAAAAGCTGAAGATTCTTTAAGCTAAGACTAGTTTTTTTTAACATTCATATATAAGAAAGTCATCGTAAAATATTTTACGATGACTTTTTGTGTGCCGTTAATGCATACACCATTGGTATTTTATTTCCAAACTGTTTAATCCTCCATTTTCCTTTCTCAAACTCTTCAACTTGGTTAAAACAAGGATATGGTGACCAATCAAATTCCTGAAAATTCTCAATCGATAATCCTTTTTTAGTTAAATTCTGAAGAACTTCCGATAATGGATGATTCCACGTTATATTATTCAGTACAAGATCTGCGTTTTTTTCTGCATAAGTCCCTTCGTTGGTTTCCACAATTGGTTTTTCGTTGAAATAACTATATTTCACTTCATTAAAGTCATCGTCAAACATCCAAATAACAGGATGAAACTCTGCCATAATAAATTTCCCACCAGGCTTTAGGAAATGATTAATAACATTCGCCCACTTCTCTAAATCCGGAAGCCAACCCACCGTTCCGTAACTTGTATAAACAATATCAAATTTTTCATCCAGAACATTTGGCAAATCATAAACATCCGAACAAATAAATTGGGTATCTGTTTCGCATTGTTTTGTAAGATCCCGCGCCGTTTCGATAGCCTTATCTGACAAATCTACTCCCGTAACTTTTGCCCCCAATCTAGATAATGAAATAGAGTCTTGCCCAAAATGGCACTGCAAATGCAAGATACTTTTTCCTTTAACATCTCCTAAAAGATCCAACTCAATAGAATTAAGAGAATTCCTACCTTTTAAGAATTCATCTACAAAATAGAAATCTGATTTTACATGCGTATCTACTTTGGCATTCCATGAGGTTTTATTTATTTCTAAATAGTTTTCCATGACATTAATTATTTTATTTAAATGTTTAGTTTTTTAACCACAAAAGATTAGCACATACGTTATTATTAAGTTGATCTAAACACTACAAATAAGAACACTTAAGTTTATTTGCATCTTTTGTGGTTAGATTTTCATGGTTCACAAAGAATCAAATTATGAACCTTGAATAACATAGTTTTTACTTAAAATTCTTCTTTCTGGTTTAGTATCGTCTTCAGGTTTAAACCATACTTCGACTTTACTTCCATAATAGTCTCCCCAATCTCCTTCCTCCACAATGAAATCGTCATCAAGATTAAACTCTTTCAACTCATTCGTTGAATTGAAAACATCGATCTGAGATTTCTTTTTAACTTCTGCCGCAGAAAGAATTCTGTTGGTATTGAAATCAAATATTTTCAAGTACACTTTTCCTTTCTCTATCTTATTAAGAAAAACATCGTATTTATAAGTTCCTGGCCTTAGATTATCATATAATAATATATCTTGTCCATTAACTTCAATCAAATCTTTCTCGCCACCAGCAGAAATTTTTAAAGGCATTGCAAATCTTGCGTTCTTAGGATTTTTTATCCCTGTATAAGCTTTGTAAGGACTTTTAGGCGGGAAAAAAGCAAACATAACACCCAGCATCATGAATACACAAAAACTAAGAAGGCATTGAAAAAGTCCGTTCTTAAATTCATCCTTCTTAAAAAGTCTCGAAATCCCCAACATAAAACTAACAATGCCCACAATAAATGGAAAAGCAGAGAAAAAAGTCCAGGTAAAATTACTTATCGGCAAAATTAGAATCGTCAGCCAACAAAAAACACCAACAAATAGCGTTATAAAAGAAGTAAAATACCACCTCCAATTAAACATTTTAAAAACAACCTCCTTTATCATAATTTATTTATCAATTTTTTCTTTTGTTCTGCAAATTCTTCTTCCGTTATTACTCCGTTTTCTTTCAGTCTTCCTAACTGTTCCAGTTGATCCAATACGGAAGGTTCACTTTTAGGCTGAAAATATTCTTTCGGCCGAGACATAAAATCTCTTACTTTTTCACAAAACAATTCGGCTTCATACTTTCCAACACCGTCAATTTCGAGAATATTATCAGCGATGCTAATGTCTATTGAAGCCAGCATCAATGATTTTTCATACTGTATAGAACTCACTTTGTTGTAAGAGAAATCCTCAACTTTTAATCCGTACATGAACTCTTTATCAATAAAAATCAATCTTCTGTCGGTAGCGACTAAAATAATATGATGTTGAGTGGTTTTATTTCTGCCCTCAACGAGATAGACAATTTTTTCGTCTGTTGAAAGTACATTGGGTAACTCGTGAATTTCTTTTCTCGCAAAAAAGGTAGGATTTATATTTAATTTTTCAAGCTCAGCTTTTATTTCCTCAAGTCTTGATTTTTTTTCACTCATTTGTCTTAGTTTTTATAATAGTTTATGGGACTAAAATACTATTTCTTTATGAAAATACTTTAATTCCGTTTAATTTTTGATGTTTCAGATGGTATAACAATTGAAATATAAAGGCTGTAAAGCTTCCAGCCCAATGATTCGTATAAGGATCTCCCTTGTTCAGTGGCCACTAAAAAGTGATTGGAAACATTTTGGGATAAAGCGATCTTTTCAAGCTCTTTCATTAAAAAAGTAGCGAGGCCTTTTCTTTTGTGGTTTTCTTCCGTTGAAATCCTATCATATACTGCGAGATCATCGACGATAACAACGCGGCCGACAGATGCTAATTCTCCATCTTTAGTAACAATTCTAACAACAGAAGTTGAATCATAATGATCAAATTCTAATTGGTAATTTTCATGCAAAGTAACATTCAAAATACTCATCGGTGGAAAACATTCCATCATATATCCTTGTTGCTGTATGATCCATCTTTCAGGCAGACGGTTTTTTAATTCTAAAGGAGAAGCACAAACTTTCAAATATATCCAAGGTTCATTTATTGATGCTGCTAATGCAAAGAAATCATCATTAAGCTCTGTAAAAACATAACGAGATTTCTGTGTTTCGTAGCCAACATCTACTTTAAAACCAGATTTATATTGAGTGGGTAAAGGTAAGTCTCGTGATAAACTCCAAGCTTTCAGCCATTTTCCTACTATATCCTTAGAAATTTCTTTTCTCATTTATCAATTTTTCATGGTTGCATTCTATAACAAATATAGATTATAAATTTCTTGAATATTAAAATAAATACCGACCTTTAACCTTGTTAAACCCTTTGAATAGGGAATTTATAAATATTTAAAATTTACATTCTAGAATCATTAAAATAAATTTATGAATAAAAAACATATTGTTATTATTGGCCTTGGAGGCGTTGGAGGCTATTTTGGCTTTAAAATTAACCAGACCAATGAAACGTCACAAGAACATACAATATCATTTATCGCAAGAGGTGAAACCTATAAAAAAGTAAAGGAAGATGGATTAACATTGCTTTCTCCTGAACATCCCAACCCACTGACACGCCCCAATGCTGTTTACGAAAACATCAGTGACATTAAAAATCCCAACCTGGTATTAATTTGTGTAAAAGAATATGATCTGGAAAGAGTTTGTGATCAGTTAAAACAAGTCATTACCAAGGAAACGATTCTGTTACCGATGATGAACGGTGTTGATATTTATGACAGAATACGAAAAATAATCCCTGAGAATGTTATTTTACCGTCTTGTCTGTATGTTGCTTCTCACATCAAAGAAAAAGGAATTGTGGAGCATAAAGGAAAAGCCGGAAAGCTAATCATAGGAAAAGATCCTGCGCATTTTTCTGCTCCTATCGATTGGGTCATCAATATTATCAAAGAAAGTAAAATAGATTTTGATTTTAAGGATAATTCGTTGATCGATATTTGGACAAAATTTATTTTTGTGGCAAGCTTTGGTTTGGTAACCGCTAAATACAATTCATCTATCGGAACTGTATGCACCGATTCTTCTCAAAGAGCTGAGGCAGCTGAAATAATGAAAGAAATACAGCTTATTGCAACGCAAAAAGAAATTCATCTCGGAGAAAACATCATTGATAAAACCTTTGAAAAAGCGGCTACATTTCCACCGGAAACTCCAACTTCTTTGCAACTAGATATTAATTCTAAAAAAGATAACAGTGAACTAGAGTTATTTGCAGGCGCTATTATAAGATACGGAGCGGAACTAGGAATTCACGTTCCTTCCACGCAAAAGCTTTATGACGAATTAAAAGCAAAAGTAAAATAAACTTTAAATTTAGAACTGATAAAAAAAATGAGTCTCCTCAATATTGAGGAGACTCATTTTTATG
>NZ_FRAV01000048.1 GCF_900142445.1 Chryseobacterium polytrichastri
GATTTCTAAATGAAATAATTTATTCTATACCTTCCTCTGCTTTTTATACGCAAATTTATTTCGTATTGTTTTACTCACATAAAATTGGTAACATTACATCAATATATCGTTATGTAATTTTAATTAATAATTATATAATTTCCATTTTTATATGAATTATTCATGTTAAAAACAAACTTTTATGTATATCCGTAATTTATCATAAAGCTTATTAGTGTTTTATTAATCAAATAGTTAAATCTTTTTTTTTCCGGGATATTACTCTGGAATTAAACGGAAATATCTTCAATTGTATCTAGATGAGTTCATTTTACATACTAATCGTGCATATTTTGACAATAAAATCTTCAATAGGCTAGTAATAGTATGCATTAGAGGGATATGAGTAAAAACGGACAATCATACAAACTTTTGTTAAAAAAAAAGAAATTAGGGAATATAGTCTGCAAACCTTTGTTTAAAGTCCTAAAAAAAATATTTAATCACTGAAGAAAATATTATTGAACAAAATTTAAACAAACTCTTAGTTTTTAGGAGAGGATTTACTATTTTCTTAAGAATGCTTTCTTATCATTTTCCTATGATTAGAAATGCTGTAAGATTTGTAATATTCTTAATTCTTTATAAGATTTATCATTATCATTTGTAAATAAATCACTTATATTAGAAATTTAATATAAACTTAATGTTTTAGGAATAATTTTTGATACTTTATTCTTACTAATCAAAAAATAACTAAAGTTATGGAAAACTCTAATCAAAAAGCAAAATTAGAATGGTCTAAGGATAATTTGAAGCAACATTGCAGAAATTTCTTGGAATCAATAAATGGTGACAATATTGAGGAGGTTTCGAATATGGAAAAAAATTGGTATAATATTGCAAAAACTGACTTTCAATTAAAAAAAGATTCCTATTTTAACAAAATATTAGAGTTAAATTCGATTTGGTTAGAAGTCACTAGTGCTAGTAATGATGAGGATGGATAGTTTACTTGATTAAATATTTTAGCAACAAAATATTTATTGAGATATTACCAAATAATAACTGGTCATACAACAATCATATTATCGCTAAGGTAATATGTGAACACAGCGGAGTCGAAATATTATTTTTTTTGAGCATTATTGTAATCCAGTAAAACCTCACCCTGAAAAACAATTACAAACTACCGACAAATACGCTTATAGACAGTCTTGTAGTGTCATACATTTTGATAAGTTCAGATTTGAAAAATTGAAAACATAAATTATGAAACAATTATTTCTTTGCTTAAGTATTCTTCTCCTTTTTACCCATTGTAAGAGAAATGAGGAACATCTAAAAATAGCAAGCTCAGATATAGAAATCATTCAAAAAATAAATACATTATACAGGACTTATGGTAAGTCTAGCACTGCCATTTATAATCAGTCAATTCCAAAATTTTTATTCTCCCATAAACTAGAAGAAACTTTTCAAGAAGTAATAGACGCCCCAAAAACAGATATTGAAAAAGTAAAAAAGAGCGATCACCCTACTGATAAACCTTTATTAATGGAAGGATCAGTTTTTACAAGTTTATACGAGGGGTATACGAGCTACACCCTAAAATCAATTGATGTAAAGGAAAGTACCCAACCTTTAGATGCTGTCGCTGATGTTACCATTGATTTTGAAAACTCACAGGTTTCTCCAAAAATTACTTAGACCGACGAAATATACCTCGTCAACCCTTATCACGCAGGATGGAGAATCAATAACATTGCATTTTCTGAGAAGCTAGCTGGAGAAAATGATTTAAAATCAAGTTTACAGAATTTTATCTCTGGTGCTAAACAATAAAATTAATGTACTTAAAAAACAAAAAGCCTGTATCATAAATCATGATTCAGGCTCTTTTCATTTTAAAGAATTTCTTTCTTTCTTTCTTTCTTTCTTTCTTTCTTTCTTTCTTTCTTTCTTTCTTTCTTTCTTTCTTTCTTTCTTTCTTTCTTTCTTTCTTTCTTTCTGATTTTAAAGAATTTAGGTCAATATTTTTCTATTTTTATTTTATTTAAACGACTGATTTTCATATATTTAAGTCGTAATTATTAGTAGAAAATGGCAGTAAGAAAACCTATTTTTCGGCCCTACCACCAGGACCAGCTGATGGCGCTCCCGCCCAATCTTGATGATCTTATACCTGCGGATCATACCGTAAGAGTCGTCAATGATGTGATCAATGCAATCAACGTTGAACCGCTTCTGAAAGCCTATCATGTACGGGGTGGCTCTAATTATCATCCGCTTCTGCTTTTAAAAGTATTGGTTTATGGATATGTGACCAATATTTATTCCAGCCGAAAATTGGCTGAAGCCTGCAGGGAGAGAGTTCCATTTATGTGGCTGAGTGCAATGAACAAGCCTGACCACAATACCATCAACCGTTTTCGTGGGGTACGTCTTAAACATACACTTCGGAGTGTGTTTGAAGAAGTTGTTAAACTTCTGGTCAAAGAAGATCTGTTGAGTATTGATCAGGTTTATACCGATGGAACCAAGATTGAAGCCAATGCCAACAAGTACACCTTTGTCTGGAAGAAATCAATCCAAACCAACAAGGAAAAGATGAAAAAGCAATTGGAGGAGATCTGGAATTACGCACAAAGTGTTGCAGCCGATGAGGATATGGCGCCTGAACCACCCACTGCGACCACTATCGATAAGGAGAGTATTAAGGCTACCGTCGAAAAGCTCAATAAAGTTCTGGCAGACAATGATCAGGTTGATAAAAAGGTAAAAGCGAAGCTCAGGTACATTAACCAAACCTTCCCCGTAAATATTGCTAAATATGAGCAGCAGGAGGTTATCCTTGGAGAAAGAAACAGCTACAGCAAAACCGATACTGATGCTACATTTATGAGAATGAAGGAGGATCATATGCTAAACGGGCAGCTTAAACCGGCATATAATATTCAGATATCGACTGCTAACCAGTTCATTGTAAATTACACCATCCACCCGAACCCCACAGATACGACCACTTTAAAAGCGCATTTGGAACAGTATGAAAGTAGCTTTGGCAAAGTGCCCCAAACTCTTACCGCAGATGCCGGATACGGATCAGAAGAGAACTATATGCTGCTTGAAGAAAAACAAATGGAAGCTTATGTGAAATACAATTTGTTTGACAAGGGACAAAATGATACATATAACAAAAAATACCCCTTTGCCGCCGATAAGTTGTTTTACAATGATCAGCTGGACGTTTATATCTGCCCGATGGGACAACAGATGCATTGTATAGGTGACACCACTAAAAAAACTACCACCGGATTCAAGCAGATATACAGAGCCTACCAGGCCAAAAACTGCAGTAACTGTCCTTTAAACGGCATTTGTCATAAATCAAAAACCAACCGCATCATTGAGGTAAATCTCAACCTGAAAAGGTTAAAACAAAAGGCTCATGAACTATTAAATACTGATGAAGGAATAAGACATCGGAAAAAGCGATGCTTCGATGTTGAACCGGTCTTCGCAAATATTAAACAGAACCACGGGTTCCGCCGCTTCATGCTCCGGGGTAAAGAAAAAGTGGAAATAGAATGGGGATTACTAGCTATCGCACAGAACTTAAGAAAAAAAGCGGCCTAAAAAGACTGTTTTGCTCCTCTTAATCAAAATAATCCCTGGAAAACACAAGACTCCAAAATGGAGGAGCTATAAAATACTGAACACAAATAAAAAGAGGTTGATCATTTTTTTATCAATGATACAACCTCTTTGTTTTTTAAATAAAGTTAAAAACCCTCTTCTTATTTTGGGAACTCTTCTCTCATCATTCGAGGTAATTCTATAAAAATATAAGAAGGGGAACAATAAATATAAAAAAAGTGATGTTGTTCAAGCAAATTTAATTATTATTCCTTATAAAGTGATTTTTATAATGTTAAATTAATAAAAAATATTAATTTTAATGAAAGTCTATAGTGTTTATGGATTTCGTATTAATAAACCTGTTTAAACTTATTCAATTAAAAAAGTTCCGAGAAAAAAGGAAATTAGTGTTGCAAAACAAAAACCTAAGAGTCTGGAACTCTAAAACAAAAACAAAATAGAAAAGTTGATAATACCTCACCTAAGTAAATGAAAAAGAGGCTTTTCCAGCAGATTAAATTTATTGAATGTTTTTCTATTGATCATCAAACGGTTAAAACAGGTTACCAATGGCGGGAATTAAGTTTGAAAGAATATTTTTTCAAAAAGTAAGTAAGCTGGCAAGTATCTCCTATTATTTCAATAAATGGAGTAAAGATGGTAGTTAAAAAAAGTTTGAATCCATATTCTTATCCAAATTAAAAGATTACTTGATATGTCTACTTTGGAAGAGATTTTAGTTCTTCTTCAGGAAAGCGCAATAAATCATAATGGATTATTTCTTAACGCTGATGCTGGCTTTGACAGTAAGAAGCGTTGAGATTTTTTAAAATAAAAGAAAATGACAACCAATATAAAGTCAAATCCCCGTAATGGCAATATGAAAACTGAGTATTATTTTGATGAAAAACTATATAAAAGAAGATTTAAAATAGAGAAGGCAAATGCCTTGTTAGATAGTTTCAAAGCATTATTGGTGAGATTTGAAACATTAAATATCACATGGTAAATCTACATTATTTAGCGTTCTCTATTTTCTTCCTTAGAAAAATAAAAGTTTAAACAGCCTTTTTATCAAGCCATGAAAAAAATGTTTATTTTGATATAGATTTGGTTTTTTTTACTTTGAAAAATCCTTTAAATGGAGAAGGCAGTAATTTCACCTATTTATCAGAAAAAACAATTAAAGAACTGCTCAGCCACGAGCATCCTTTAATACAATGGATTTGCCAACGGCTTCAAGGAATTACAATCGCAACAGAACCTGAACATACAGAAGGTTTACTGAAATCAAACAGGCTTTTAAATATAATCAACAATATCTGGTTTAAACCTTCACTTTTCACATCATTTCCGGGAGAGTGGGATAAAGAAACAAAGTGGAAGCATTTCAGATGATACCATTTTTCGGATATAAATTAATAGCATTTAAGCAATGATAAATCTAAATAAATTTAATTCGGTTGCTTCAAAAGCGGCCGAATTAAAAAAACAGCAGTTCGTTGCTACAAAGTACATAACCGGAATCACTCCAATAATCACCGTAAAATAGATCACGGGCATAGGCTGGATAGTCAAAGTATCTCTTTGCAAACTCGCTTAAAACTCATTGCCAGTTAAAATTATTATTTTTTTCATATTTCAATAATAAGTCCCTAAGCGTTAGGTATGATAAAGCACTATGAGGGCATTTTTTCAGCAGCTATTTCCAAAGCCATCGACCGCCATATAATGCCAACGAGTGCCAACTCACAATAATTTTTGAGCAGCCCCTCTACATTCCCCCTTCTAACATTTAAAATTTACAAAAATGCAGGGAGAAGACGATTTAAGAGGTATGGCAAAGATCATGGGGTTTATGCGCGCAGTGAGTATCCTTTTGGTACTCATACACCTTTATTGGTACTGTTACAGTTTTTTTCTGGAACGGGGCTGGACACTAGAAATTATTAATAAGATACTCGATAATTTTCAACGGACGGCAGGATTATTTTCTCATACCCTATTTACCAAGGTATTTGCTGTAGTTCTATTAGCACTAAGCTGTCTTGGAACCAAAGGCGTAAAGAATGAAAAGATAACATGGATTAAAATCAATATCGTACTGGCAATCGGCTTTGTATTATTCTTTCTCAACACCGCTTTACTCAAACTCCCCCCGATAGCCGGGGCCTTCTTTTATATACTGACCCTAAGTTTAGGATATATCGCCTTAATGATGGGTGGGCTATGGATGAGTCGCCTGCTCAAAAACAACTTAATGGATGATGTTTTCAATACCGAGAATGAAAGCTTCATGCAGGAAACCGAGCTCATGGAAAACGAGCATTCAATTAATCTTCCTACTAAATTCTACTATCATGGAAAATATCATAATGGCTGGATCAATATAGTCAACCCATATCGTGCTACGATAGTACTCGGAACCCCAGGCTCCGGAAAATCCTATGCCATCATCAATAACTATATCAAACAGCAGATTGAGAAGGGGTTTTCTATGTATATCTACGATTTTAAGTTCGACGATCTTTCAACCATCGCTTATAATCACCTGCTCAAGCATACCGATAAGTACGAGGTAAAACCAAAATTCTATGTCATCAATTTTGATAATCCCAGAAAAAGCCATCGTTGTAATCCCATCAATCCTGAGTTTATGACCGATATATCGGACGCTTACGAATCAGCATATACCATCATGCTGAACCTGAACCGTAGCTGGATCCAGAAGCAAGGGGATTTTTTCGTCGAGTCTCCAATTATCTTACTTGCTGCCATCATTTGGTTTCTAAAGATTTATGACAATGGAAAGTACTGCACCTTTCCCCATGCCATCGAACTTTTGAACAAAAAATACTCGGAGGTTTTTACCATTCTAACCACCTATCCGGATCTGGAAAATTACCTATCTCCGTTTATGGATGCCTGGCAGGGAGGTGCCCAGGATCAGCTCCAAGGCCAGATCGCTTCTGCAAAGATTCCTCTGTCAAGAATGATCTCCCCACAACTCTACTGGGTGATGACCGGAGATGATTTTTCACTCGATATCAATAACCCAAAAGAACCTAAGATTCTTTGTGTAGGAAACAATCCGGATCGCCAAAACATTTACTCAGCAGCACTCGGTTTATACAATTCCCGTATTGTAAAGCTCATCAATAAAAAGGGGCAACTAAAAAGTTCAGTAATCATCGATGAGCTTCCTACCATTTATTTCAGAGGACTCGATAATCTGATCGCTACGGCAAGAAGTAATAAGGTAGCGGTTTGTCTGGGGTTTCAGGACTATTCTCAATTAATACGTGATTATGGAGATAAAGAAGCTAAGGTAATCCAAAATACAGTGGGAAATATTTTCAGCGGACAGGTCGTTGGCGAAACTGCAAAGAGCCTTTCCGAGCGTTTTGGAAAAGTATTACAACAACGCCAAAGTCTGAGTATCAACAGAAATGATAAATCCACTTCAATTTCCACCCAATTAGACAGCCTTATTCCCGCTTCCAAAATATCCACTCTTACTCAGGGAGTTTTTGTTGGAGCCGTATCCGACAATTTCGAGGAACGTATTGATCAAAAAATATTTCATGCTGAAATCGTGGTAGACAATGAAAAGGTAGCTCAGGAAACCAAAGTCTATCAAAAGATTCCTCAGATCGCATCATTCGAAAACGAAAATGGTGAAGACAACATGAAGCAGGAAATTGAAGCCAACTACCGACAGATCAAAACTGACATCATCACCATTGTAACCGATGAGCTGGAAAGAATCAAGAATGATCCTGACCTCCAACATCTGGTGATGCCGGAATAAAAAGACTATAACTAACCCTCAAACAAATTCACATTTATTTTTTTCACCTCTATTAATTTTCAATCTTATGCTACTTCAATGGTACAACGACAAGCAATTATCAACGGCAGGTATTTCTATGAAAGTACCTGCTTTTATTTTCCTATTTCTGATGTTTTCCCTAACTGCCAAAGCATCTGGCCTATACTGGATCGGGGGATCCGGCAATTGGAGCGATATCAATCACTGGTCACTCTCCTCCGGAAATTCAGGAGGCCAGTTATCCCCAAGTATTCCTCAGGCACGAGATAACGTAATCTTCGACCATAATTCCGGTTTTACGGCAAATAGTAAAACAATCACTATTAATCAAGAATCCTCTTGCCTCAATTTTACCGTTACAGGAGCTCAGCAAGCTCCGGTGTTTGATGGTACTATACTTAATATCTATGGAAGCGCCGATTTTCAAACAGGTACCGTTCTTAATAATAGCATCTATTTCAGGTCCGGTGGGACCAGCACAATTGACTTTAATAAAGAAGTAAGTGGTTCTGTAGTGATATACTTTTTAGGCTCAGGTACCTATAAGATCAGTGGCATCCTTAACAGCACCGGAAAAATGTACTTTTTAAGCGGATCACTGGATTTCGGTTCCAGCAGGATCACTACTAGCTTTTTTGATGAAGCGGGTTGTTGCGGAGCTGTACCATCAGCTGCAGTAGAACCGCGCTCTTTAAACCTGGGTTCGTCCATTATTACTTTAACTGATCGAAATTCCCAATTAGGCGGATCCCCATCGTGGAATTATACAGGAACTACACTCATTGGAGGTACTTCGCTGATAAATATCTCCAAAGGTGCTGATGATGGATACGCTGTTTCTTTTAGAGGTAAGGATCGACATATATATAATAAGGTAAGCTTTACGAGCAAAGCAAATCCACTCGATCCATCCGCCTATGGTTGGTACCGGATAGCTGAAGGGAATTGCACCTTCAATACGCTCAGTTTTATGAGTTCCGGTTTTATAACCTCCAACTGTATCATAGATACCCTCAACCTGGCAAGGTCAAAGACCTATTATCTCGCTGGGAGCCAACAAATCAATGCTATTCATAATCCTACTTCATCCTGTGAGCCGCCATGGACTTTAAGCGGATATGGAGGTACCCCGACCACAATAAAAAGCGACAAGGGACTCAATCTACAAAATGTCAGGCTCAACAAGCTCAAAGCAACAGGTTCAGAGTTATTTTCTGTTAATAATGGAATTGATGGCGGTCAGAATTTAGGCTGGGTTTTTATCAGTACTCCTAAAAATTTATACTGGGTCGGTGGCGGAGGAAACTGGAATGACCCTTCCCATTGGAGTACCAATGCAGATGGAGCACCATCTGAAGGATGCCTCCCAACCCGTAGTGACAATGTATTTTTCAACCAATTTTCGGGAGAAATTTCTTCGGCAGATCCTATTATCATTAATTCTCCCGATGCCGAATGTAATTCTATTACCTGGAATGAAGTGCCGGGAAGTCCTGTCTTCGAAACCGCAACCCCAAGGGATATGCTCAGTATTTTCGGTTCCAGTACATGGCAAAAAGGAATGCAATACAAAATTGCCAATACCCATTATATGGGTACCAATACCGGAAATACCCTCACCTCAAATGGAGTACAAATTCTCGGAAATACGGAGTTCTTATCAAATGGAGAATGGATTTTACATGATGCTTTTTCAAGTCCTGAGAACGATATACTGTTTAGAAATGGACATTTGAACACCAATAACCAATCTTTGATCGTGAGAAATTTTGGCCCGATCAATTCCGGTTTGAGAGTCCGTACCCTAACATTGGGAAATTCAATCATCACCGTTAACGGCAATTGGTCTTATATCAGTTACGCCGGGTCATCCATCCAATTGAATGCCGCAACCAGCCAAATCAATCTCACGGCAAACGGAGCTAGTTTCCATTACGATTCCGGATTGGTTTATCATAATGTAAACTTCACTAATACAAATGGTGGAGCCCAATTATATTCAACATTACAGACTTCAACCACGCCATGTACATTTAATAGCGTAACCTTCACAGGAAATGCCCTAATTAATGTTGGAGGAGATCCAACTCCACTAACCATTGCTACCCTTAATTTAGGTTCCTCAAAGAAATACGTGCTGGGAACGAATATGGAAGTAAAGGTTACCAGCTTTAAGGTTAGTGGTACTCCTTGTTCGGGGCTTCTTGATATCAGTTCTTACCTGCCGGGAACCAAAGCCAGATTAAATCTCATAAATCCTACGACTATAACCGGTGCTAAAGTAACAGATATCAACGCTGTAGGATCAACATTAACCGTTACGGGCGGTATAGACGGTGGAAATAACCAAAATATACGCATTACGCCAGCCACCTCACGCAATTTTTACTGGATTGGAGGAAGCGGAAATTGGAGCGATCCCACGCACTGGACTCCCCACAAAGATGGTACGGCTGGCCCGATAAATCCCTGTCTGCCAAGTGCTATAGATGATGTTTTCTTTAACCGCTATTCCGGTACAGATTATACGGTTACGCTAGATATTCCCGCCAACTGTAATACGATGACCTGGGAAGAAGTGGCCGGGAATAAGCCTGTATTAAAAGGTCTTATAGCAAATCCACTTACTATTAATGGTTCGCTCATTTTACAGACTGGAATGAACTATGATGTCGAGCGCACCAATTTTGTAGGTAGCACTTCAAGGATTACCATCACCACTCACGGGGTAAAAATGGATTATTCTACAGAGAATATTTCAGGCAAAGGAGTATTCTTTAACAATACAAAAGGCTCGTGGCTGCTATTGGACACGTTTAACGTCAAGAATTTTGGAGTCACGAGTGGAACTTTTGATACGAATAATCAAAACATCAATGCTGAGAATTATTGTTCTGAGCCTGGCACGGAAGGAACGAACACCACTTTAATATTAGGCTCATCCATCATCAATATTGCAGGGTATTGGGAGGGTTCCGCAATTAAAACCCTGAATGAAGGAAAAAGCATAATTAATATGTTGGGCATCATGCCTCCTTCCAATTCCTCAGGTTCAGGCGTAAACAACAATGAATTTAAATCAAGACCCGGCCTCGTTTATCATGACTTAAATTTTCTAAATAGTGATTTGAAAGGCTCTATCATTGGATATGATGTCAACACAGGAAGTACTTTTAACAACGTAATTTTTTTCGGAGAATCAAGGATTAATGGTTCCAACCAATTTAATACCCTGACCCTCGGCAACGGTAAGAACAGCCATTTAATGCAGGGTTCCACACAAACGCTTATTCAGTTAATCAACAATTCTTCTTGTGGAATTTGGGATTTTGATAATAGTCAAGCTGCTTTGAAAGCCACCATTAAAAGCACTTCAAACATCTCCCTCAATAATGTAAAAATGAGCGGAATTTCTGTTGTCGGCGGAGCGAGTTATACCGCTTCAGGCATTAATATGGGAAATAATTCAGGATGGACCTTCTCATCGCCAACCGCTAAAAACCTGTATTGGATTGGTGGCAGCGGCAGCTGGGATGATCACAATCATTGGACATCGAATACTGACGGAACCCCATCAGGAGCGTGTGTTCCAACCCGTGATGATAACGTTTTCTTTAACCGGTACTCCGGTGAAAATCCTATAATCAATATTTCAGGAATTGCAGAATTTCATGATATGACCTGGAACAATGTAACGGGCAACCCTTTGATTGGAGGAACACTTCATTGTTATGGTTCAGTGACCCTCCAGTCTTCCCTTTCCCATAATGGTGGAATTCAGTTCTTATCCTCAGAAAAAGAAAATACCATTACAACGGGTGGGGCCATTGTTACCAATAACTTTGATGTTCAATTTTCAGGAAGCGGAAGGTACCTGTTCTTGGATGATTTCACCACCAATTCCAGAATTAACTTTGGCAGTGGAACACTCAATACCAATGGGAAAAATGTTAAAGCC
The DNA here is from genome assembly GCF_900142445.1 of Chryseobacterium polytrichastri. Taxonomy (GTDB): domain Bacteria; phylum Bacteroidota; class Bacteroidia; order Flavobacteriales; family Weeksellaceae; genus Chryseobacterium; species Chryseobacterium polytrichastri. The sequence goes on from NZ_FRAV01000048.1 coordinate 11,412, forward strand.
TTATCTTTTAACGGAGAGAATCCTGTTTTTTTTGAAAGTAACAAACAGTATTTAATACTCGGTGCCTCAAAAATTCATTTGACCGGTGAAGGCTGGTCATATACCGGTTCCCACCTGGATGCAGGTACCAGCCATATTGAGTTAACAGGGGCTGCTAACAAGTTCAAAGGAAAAGACGGAGCGGTCTATCATTCTATCACCTTTGATGCCTATGACAACCCCAAAAACCAACTTTTTGGTTCTATCACTGTAGATCAGCTCATCTTTTCTTCGAAAAATTCTACGTATCAATTAGAGGCAGGCAAGACCATAACGGTCAATGACCGTTTGCAGATGGGTGGTACCAATTGTGCTACGGTTCAATTGCAATCTACCATCGCCGGTACCCAATCTGGCCTTTGCATAAAAGGAGGGAACACCACCTTTAATTTTATATCCATAAAAGATATTTATGCTTTCGGTCTTCCTATAAACATTCTGCCACAAGGTACCAATGGTGGTAACACCACCAATATCAATTTCCTTCCAAATCCGGGAACGGGGATCGGTGCTTTAGGTCCGGATATCAAAATTTGTGTCGGCAGTCTGCCGATTTTATTGGATGGCAGAGCTTTTATGCCCAATGACAATACAAGTATTCAGTGGACGAATCTTACCACGGGTGAAGTACTAGGTACGGAGATGAAACAAGCAATCACTCACGGTGGAACGTATCGTATCAAAGTAATCTATGATTTCAACTGCGAGGTAACAGATGATATCACCATTACCATAGATCCTGTAATTGATCTTGCTGCTAAAATTACAATCACCCAGCCCACCTGTACTGTTACCAGTGGGGCAATTAGCATCATGCCAACAGAAGGAATAAATTATAGTGTAGATGGAGGTGCTTTTTCTCCTAGTACTTATTACAAATTAGCAAGTGGTAACCATACGATCATCTCCAAAAATGCTGCGGGATGTCTCAGCGAGCCCCTTGCTGTTACGATCAATCCACAACCAATACCACCAACAGCAACTATTAGCTATGGTAATGGTGAATTTCAAGCGATAGGAAAGATTAATGTTGTCCAAACTGGTCAGGAAGGAGGAACTTATACTGCATTTCCTTTGGGGCTTGCTATGGATAAAACCACCGGAACCATTGATCTGGCAAGCAGCACGCCTGGTCAGACCTATGTCGTTACTTATAGTTTTTCTGGAGGAGGATGCACAGGTAATACAACGACTTCAATAAGAATAAACCTTTCACAGGCTGCTATTTCTTATTCTTTGCAGGATTATTGTGCCGTGGGCTTTGTGAAAATTCTACAACATGGCCCATCAGGTGGTTATTACACTTCGAGTCCACTAGGATTAAAAATCCATGAATCCACAGGCACCATTGATTTGTCCGAAAGTACCGCGGGCACCTATCTCGTAAACTATACATATAAGGATGGTTCGGTACAATCCATCGCAACTACAATGATTACCGTTAATGCATTGCCAAAAGTTACGATAACAAGTGAACTAGGAACTGAAATTCAAAAAGGACAAACCATCACCTTAACAGCATCAGGTGGAATGAGCTATGATTGGATCGGCCCCGATATTCAAAGCGGACACCATACTTCCACCATAAAAATCAGTCCAAAAGAGACCTCTATCTATACGGTCATCGTCACCAATACTCACGGGTGTAGTACTGCTATGGATTTGACTATTAAGGTTAAAAAAGTACAATCATTAATTCCGAACAACGTCATTACACCCAATGGGGATGGGAAAAATGACACCTGGATCATAAAAAACATTGAACAATACCCCAATAGTACAGTACGTATTTATGATCGTGCAGGGCGCTTACTGCTGAGTAAAATAGGCTACGCCAATGACTGGGATGGTAGTCTACACGGTAAGCTTCTGAGTGAAGATGCGTATATCTATGTCATAGAACCCGGCAATGGAATGGCCATAATACGAGGTACAGTTTCCATTATCAGAGACGGACAATAGCAGTCCACCATATTCAACTTTGTCTTACCTAAATCATATAAAAAATGAAAACAATTAAATATATCATCATTGCAATACTGTTAATGAACAAAGCTTATGCACAGCTTAACCCCATGGGAAGTCTGTATTTTCAAAACCAGTATTTAGCAAACCCAGCTATGGCAGGCATTGTCCAGGGATGGGAAATCAACGCCGGCTACAAAGCACAATGGACGGCAATTGATGGGGCTCCCACCATGCAGTCTACTACTGCTACGTATGGCATAACCGGTAGAAAAATCGGATTAGGAGTAAATACATATAACGAGAATGCAGGTGTTTTCCGAAAGACTGCCTTCAAAGCCACATACGCCTACCATCTGCCCCTAAATGATAACCAAAGTTTTATAGACTTTGGGCTTTCTGTCGGTATGATGAATGAATGGATTGACTTTAATAAAGTCATCGGCGATCCGGATGACCACAGCCTACATCAATTTAATGCCCGTCCATTATATGCTGACTGAGATTTTGGAATGGCCTTTAGAACTGAAAAGCTAACCGTTCAAGGAGCCCTACCGCATGTAAAATGTTTTTTAAGCAGGGATCAGCGAAGAAATATTGTTGACAGGTCACTGTATATGACTTCCATCAGCTATAAATTTATAAACAGGGATTTTACCATTGAGCCTAAACTAATGTATCGCGGCGTAGAAAATTACAAAGATATTATAGACCTTGGTGCTCAATTTCAATGTTGGGATGATCAATTCTTCATGAATGCTATGTATCACAGTACCCATTCTGTTACCCTAGGCGTTGGCACATGGTATCAGAAACAGCTCCGAATTTTATGCCTTTACTCAACAGGCACCTCTGACCTTAGAAAATACAGTAACGGAGAATTTGAGATTGCACTACAGTATCAATTGAGGTATTGAGCCATAAAGAAGATCCTTTTACGAGTAAGCCCATTCTATGATTTGTTTAAGGGTCTTCTTTATTTCTTCCTCTCCCCGCTCCGTATTAATATCAATACCACACATGGTTTCACCGCTCATCTTGGCCTGCAACGTAAGATAATAAATGCCGCCGATCAGAATGCCTTCAATTGCTCTGAGGTTTTTATCTTTATCTTTGAAATAATCATCGGTGATTTTACTGAACAGTTCCTCTCCCAATCGCTCTCTTTCTTTATTCAGCTCCTTTAAGGGTTGCAAATCCTCACTCAATCCCCAGTTAATAATTTTACGCATCTCGGCATTGCCCATTAATGCATCAAACTGTCTCTCCACTAAGTTATACGCCGTTTCCTTCCCGAAATCATGTTTACTCCGTTCTATAATTTCATCGAGCTGATCCAGACCTACTCTCCAGTAATCCCTGCTGTTTAAATACTCTTTTACAAGATTTTCCATCGTCCCAAAATATTCGTAGATCAATTTCCGGTTGACAATCGCTCTTTTAGCCACATTACTGACATTCAAACCTGTAAAACCGTCTTTTTTTAAGATACTTCCTACAGCATTCAAGAGTTTCATTTTAGTACGCTCCTTATCTCTGATAGGACCACTGGTAACTTTTCTGATCATTTTGTGACAAATTATACGGGCAATTTGCAATTTTTACCTTGGGATTCAAAGACTCTCAACGTTTTCTTGTGCTCATTTTTCTATCGAAGAACTAATCCTGCCTGAAGATTATTTCAGTTCCCAATCTCACAATCCTGACACTTTACATTAACTAACCCTCAAGTTTTGGTATTAAATATCCAATTATTATTTTTCGTATATTTATATAAATATCAGTTCTTTATGAAGAAAAAAATTGTCCTTATTCAGGATAATGAAGATATCCTGAACATTATGGATGAGCTATTGCAGGAGGAAGATTTTGATGTTACTGCATCATTAACAACTGAGCCCATCAAGAATATTGATGAGATTGATCCTGATCTAGTTATTATAGATGATCATATCAAGGGAGAAAAGAAAGGATCAGAGGTAATTGAAGAATTAAAATCTGACCCCGGATCGGAAGATGTATCAGCTGTACTGACTTCCACTTCTCATGACTTACCTAAGAGGGCAAAAGAATGTAAAGCAAATGATTATATCAAAAAACCATTTGATATCGATCACATGATAGAGGTGGTTAAAAAAAATTCTTAATTTCTTTGGTTAGCAATTGTTTGACTTTTGCCTTGTATAATATAAATTCATATTCTAATTTCGAATTAAATACCCGTTATGACGATTTTACTCTAGGATTTAACCTGTCCTTGATTGATCCAATTTCTTCGGCACCTGGTAAAACCGGGGTATAATCAGTCCCTTGATCCTTTTTATCTTCCGAAGCGATAGATAACTGTATTTTCCTTTCCATAGCAGAGAGCTCTGTTTTCAGTTCCAAAAGTTTGTTTTCTTTTGACCAAATAGTACCTCTTCTCCCTATTTATCTCTTCGTAATTTCTAACGTTCCGAGTTTTGTTTTAAAACTATCTAGCGTTTGGAGCATGTTCTTATTTAATTCGATTATGCTTTCTTTAAGTCCAATATTGGCATTTAAAAGGCCATGATATTGTTCATTTACGTTTTGGCAGTCCTGGCATAATGAAGTTACCGATGTAGTATAGCTAAAAAGAGGGATGAGAAAACCTGCCAACATTCCGTGGATAGGAGTAATAAATTGTTCTTTAAGTTGAACCATATCCTTATCTGCAAGTACTTTAAACATTTCTTCACTATCTATTTTGTTAAGTTTACCAAGTAGTTCTTCCCTATCCATATCTTCTGTGGAATCGGTATCAAGCTTGTAATGGAGATCTGCAAGATTTTTTAATAAAATTTTGATGTTAATAAAATAACTTTCCTTAGCCTTTTCATAATGAGTAGCACTTCTTTCAATATACCTATAAAGTTCTGTTAAATATCCATAAAATAGATCAATATCTATAGCCAAATCATTATATAGTCTAATCCTTTTTTGCTCGTCAATACCATTATATTCTGCATTAAAGGCAGCAAAATAACTGTCGTTGGCCAATACTAAGGATAATCTTTGAAGGTAGTCAATCGGTAAATAGGTCAAAAGTGCAAATTCAGTTGGGCTTCTTTCCAGCTGGGTAATAATTATTTTATTATTACCCAGTTGTTCATTGATATGATTTGAGGCATCTTGTAGAAGATTAAAAAGATAGGTGCTTTTCTGTCTAGTTTCACTTCTTTTTTTCCTGTTATCTTTAATTTTATCCTTCCAGATAGTGAAAAGGAAGATTGAAATTGTAACACATCCGGTAATGATTGGTGGCCATAACTTTTCTTGTCGTTCAAAGAACGTACTAAGATTATTAAATAATATTTCCAAGAGATTAGAGATTAAATTTTAAAGGTTAAATGTACGCATTCTATATTTTCGCAAAAAATGTATTTGCAGCGAATTCAACCGAACAGTCACTAGCTCAGTACTTCTTCCATGATCTTGTTGAATACCTATTTTAAAGTTGAAAACTTACTGAAGACTAACAAGCAACCATGTTAGACAGACAAAAGCACATAATTTCAAGTATAAAGCTGAGATACTACTACCAGACTGACTATTATTTCTTTTTACCAGATTTAATATTTTCAAATTCAAAAGAAGTCTCTGCTTTATTGTTCAGTACGATATAGGCATCAAAGCTTTTCCCACCTTTACTTTTCATCCCTTTCATAAGCATTGTTCTTCCTTTATGAATGAGATTTTCGATATTAGTGAGACTAAGCTGTACCCCGCAGACTTGACGAAACTGAACCCAACTACACCCTGCATCAGGACATTTAACGATCTTATCCCGAATCAGGAGCGAATGGCTTTTACATTTAGGACAGATCAGTTTAGGAAGGTTTTCTTTGGCAATAGCAGTATTGAGTAACTCTCTGGTAATAGTGGCTGAATAGTTCTCCATATCTTTTTGAAAAACGGCAGCGTCCACTTCCCCATTTTCAATCTTTTGAAGAGCCAACTCCCACTCTGCGGTCATTACTACATCAGCAATCTTGTTATCCTTTACAAGCTCGTAGATCTGTAATCCTTTTTCTGTCGGAATAAGCGATTTCTTTTCTCTTTTGATATAATCTCTGCTGAATAACGTTTCTATGATCGAAGCTCTGGTAGCCGGAGTTCCAATTCCAATATTTTGTAAAATTTTACGCTCCTCTTGATTTTCGATTTCTCTACCCGCGCTTTCCATGGCAGATAACAGCCCTGCTTCTGTATATAAAACAGGTGGTGTCGTTTTCTTTTCCAATACCACAGCATTTTTTATTTTCAATTCGTCTCCAATTTTTAGGTTCGGAAGGTCCTGCACCGATTCGGTCTCTTCTTCAGAAAAGCTGCCCTTGATCGAACGCCAACCGGGTTCCATTATTTTAGTTCCTTTCAGAGTAAAATCACAATGCAGAACCTCCATAGTGACATCAGTGATCTCTTTCGAACTGGTCGACGAAAGCGATTCCAATAAACGAAAGGCAATCATCTGGTAAATGGAGTTTTCCTTGGCAGATAAAGCCGAAGGAATTCTATCTGTTATCAGCAAACCATGGTGGTCGGTTACTTTCAGATCATTGACGATTCTCTTATTGAAACGGCCCCATTTTAATTTTGAAACGGGCTCCTTGAAAAAAGGACTGTCTCCCAAAGCTCTGATGAGATCAGGGATTTCTGCCCACAGATCTTCAGGAATATATTTGCTCCCTGTACGGGGATAGGTAATGAATTTTTTCTCGTACAAACTTTGGGCAACATTCAGGGTTTCATCTGCTGAAAAATTGAGTTTCTTATTGGCTTCTTTCTGTAAACCTGTAAGGTCAAACAATAAAGGGGGTTGTTCTGTAACCGTCTTTATTTCTACAGCAGTAACTGTTGCCAAGCCATTTCGCTCAATAGATCGTAACAGTTCTTCAGCTTTTTTCTTATCATCCCACTTTGTGCTGGAAAGACTTTTAAAATCAATAAAATCCTTGCGATGTTCCAGTCCGATCTGCCAATAGTATTTTACACTAAAGTTCTTATTTTCCTGATATCGCTTACAAATCAGCCCAAGTGTTGGAGTCTGGACTCTTCCCAAGGAATAGATTCCGTTTTCAGCTGCAATACTCAATGCCTGGGAAGCATTGATTCCCACCAGCCAGTCGGCACGGCTTCTGCCTTTTGCCGCCTCATGTAATCCATCAAAATCGCTGCCGGGTTTAAGGTTGTCAAAACCCTGCTTAATGGCTTTTTCAGTTAGCGAGCTGATCCATAACCGCTCAAAAGGTTTTTCACATTTAAGATATTCATAGATCTGACGAAAAATTAATTCTCCTTCGCGACCGGCATCAGTGGCAACAATAATACTGTCGCATCGACCTATAACCTGCTCTATGACTTTTAATTGTTTTAAGGCTCCTGTATCAATTATATAGCCCTTATCCTTTTTTACTTTCCGTACCGTAAGGACAAAGGGATCTGGTAATATAGGTAAGGAATCTTTCTGAAATCCCGGAATTCCATAATCTTCCGGCATCCCTAATGCAATCAGGTGCCCAAGGGCCCAGGTCACCTGATAACCGTTACCTGTTAAAAATCCGTCCTGCTTTTCTGTGGCTCCTACTAGTGTCGCAATCTCACGCGCTACACTTGGTTTTTCTGCTATTATTGCTTTCATATCTTTATTTATTTTGGTTTATATTTTCTATGGATTATCTTTTATGGTGTATAAAAAATGCCTACCGGGTAGTAGGCATCTTCTAACTTTAAGAGGAATTTGATTATATTTTTCTGCCTCTGGTTTTGACAGGCGGTTTAGGGATCTCCTGCTGTTCCTGTTGCTTTTTAGTGTCAGGATTTGTCTGTCCCGATTTCAAAGGTTCACTGCTCTTTTGGGTTGATTCATTGGTTTTTCCTTCCGAATTAACTGCGGTCTGGGTTTTATGAGCCTCGGTAGGCTGTATCTTGTCTTTTAATTTATCCGGATTATTGAAAGAGAATCCGGTTTTGCCAGTTTCTTTATCGAACGTGATGTACCCCTGGTATTTTTCACCTTTTTTATCGATCAGATCCCCAACATAAACTGTCTGCCCTTCTTTAAATTGCTGATATTGCTTCTCATCAAGTTCTTTTCCTCTAAAAACTTTTGGCGCTTCCATTGACTGAACTTTCTGCTCATTTTGGGTCTGCTTGTTTGAATTGCTTCTGTCAAAAAGAAATTCTACATAGCGCTTGTCAGCATTAAACTGGACATCAGCATTAAATGGTTCTCCCTTTTTGGAGATCATTCCTTCTACATGAAGTGGTTTACCCTCCAGAAGAATCTGCTTTTGCCCATCATTAAGCTTTACCCCTTTAATTTCATCCGGTATTTTAATTTTATCTGCCCTCAGTGCAATAACCTCATTGGTGAGTCTATCAACGCTTATAATGGAAGGAATTTTTTCACCGGTTTTACTGTGAGTCAGCTCAACGACACGTCCCATATTTCCGGTTTTTAAAAGATTATCTTTATCTTCTTTAGTAAACTCATGTCCGAAAAAGGGAAAATGTAGGTTGGGCTCTTTGCGAATACCATGGATCGCCATAACAACTTTCCCTTCTTCGTTTTGTTGTAGAGAAAGCCTTGCATCCAACCGGGTAATTGCTGTTCCTAAGTTTAAACTGATCGGTATCAATTCATTGGTTTTATAACCTTTTAGTAAGGGATCAAGAATTTTCATTTTTTCCAGTTTCTCCTGACTTAATCCAAGATTGGACATCGTTTCCCAATCGATGTCTTCCACTTTATACCGATATTCACCGGTCGCCGGAGGAGCTACAGAGGGTGTTGTCTGTGTATTTTCCATTGTATTTTGATTTTGTGATTCGTTGTTTTGAGGTTTTTCTTTCTGTCCCAGCTTTTCTTCAACTTTATCGGCGTTCACTTTATATTTTGACAATACTTCGTCCCCTTCTGGCGTTGCATTTTTAATGGCTTTCTGAATTTCACCGGCGGTTTGAACGGCTATTGGGGAAGGAACCTTGAAGAATGAAAAATTAGTAGGATTTTTAAGTTGGCTTATGAAATTGGAAAAAAAATTGGAAAACAGATCCCCATGTTTATCCACTTTCATAAACTGGTTTTCATTTTTCTTATTCGGGGGAACGGTTTCCAGTTTACCGTTCTCTCCCATTCCTTTTACCGCTTCGAGTTTCATGGTTTCCTTATTCAGAACCAATAAAATATCAGACAGCTGATCGGGAGTTTCCTGGTGCGGGGTTTCTAATTCGCTCATGATGTATGCTTTTACAATTTGCTTTCAAAAGTAAAAGCCATACTGAGAGTATATTCCTCATTGTCTTTCAGTGGCGTTATTTGTCTCTCTTAAGCCCTATTCTCTCCAAAGAATTAGAAAAGCTCCCCCGGATAAAATTGTTGACATCAGAAAGCTTATAATATAGTTTACCGCTAATGGTTGAGTAAGGTAATTTACCTGAGGAACGATATCGCTGCAAAGAGCGCGGACTGATTTTAAGCTTTTGAAGAACTTCCTGGTTATCCAGAAGCTCTTCTCCATCTATGGAGCTGAGTTGTTTACTATTCACACCCAGCTGATCACTAAGAACATCAAAACGTTCCATGATCCTTTTCATCCAAAAATTGAATTCCATTTTGTCGATTTCCATAACCTTAATTATAAATGGATTATTTTATTGCGATGACCCTTTAAATGAATGATCCATAAAGCCTTAAAACTTATGTTTCGTAGTATCCAAGGGTTTTCATAGGATGAATGGCAGGTCTGTTGTTTAATGGCTATGATTTTCATTGTACAGATATTGGTTAGTAGTTGTACAAAATTCAGCAGCATTTGCGGAATTCTCCGCCAAGCATTGCCAATGGAAAAATAAGATTTCTTTACATTTTGCTAAAAATGATAACTGGCTGAAAATCTGATATTTTTATTCTCACAAGCAATTATCATTGAAGAAGTGGCAATTTTTACCCATTGGCAGACATGGGCGGAAAGCGGAAAATAGGTATTGTAATAAAAAGTGAGATAGCCGCCTTTACAATATAAAAGCAAAAAAATGATGATATGAGAAACCCTTTTAATAGATGTCCTTATCCATATACTTCTCTAAAGAAGCTTTAAGATGATCCAGGTAAGAAGTTCGGTTCCCCGTTCGCTCCTTCATTCGGTGAAAAGCGTGGTGAATATCACCCAGCTTTATCCTGAAAAGCACCTGAAAGACAATGCTCATCTTTCGGATTCCTATTTTACCCCCCGAGATACTTTCCGATGCATATAAGGCATAAATAAGTTCGATCAGTGCGTTTTTAGAATCTGTCCAAAAAAAATCTTTATCATTCGTCTGCCATTCCGCGTCATCATGGGTGACTTTCGACAATAGATAAGAATAAATTAACCCATTAGCGATAATACGAGAAACCTTATAGTCATAATAGGTCGAAAAATGATGGTCAATTTCAAATACATAACTGTTGAGTCCTCCATTAAAGTTGATTTTTCCAAGTTCAAAGTACTCGTGATCAAGATCAGTTCGTCCGGAACGGTAATACCGGAAGAAATCAGAATTACAAATCTGCTCCCGGTATTCGTGCTTTAAATGCTGCAACTCTCCTGAATAATATTTGTGATGCATTTTTCCACTGGCAACAGGACACGAAGTTTCTATCCTATAGAGCTTGTTATAATAGATAAGCTTACCTAAGATCTGGGGCTTAACAGTTCTGAAAAATTCAATTTCTTCATGTTTACTCGTAAAACCTTTAGTCAAAACATGCTCTTTCATCCTGGTAAGAAGATCCCTGAGGAAGATCGTCATCCGGTAAGATTCATCAATGACATGCGTAGATTCAAGACTAATTCTCTGCTCATGTTGGGAGATACTTAAGAGAGCATCTCTGTAAATAAGTTGTACCATGGTAATTAGATTAAGTGAATAATTAGTATCCTCTTAAGAGGATCGTTTAGGTTATTCAACTTAATACTTTTAATTATATTTCTCACTTATGAGATTTAATTACATGAGAATAAAGAAATTTAAATGTCAAAATCAAGGTTTAAATATAATTACCAGAACAAAAGATGTAATTTTTGCAATCATTAAAGAGAAATATTTAGACTATTATGAAAACTTTATCTGAATGTAGAAAGGAATAAACACAGCAAACTTTGTATAAAGACAACAAAATTCCAAATGCCATTTAACGCCAAAAAAAGCCATTAAGAGACACATTCGGGTTACAAATATCTAACAGCGCATAGATTTAGGCAACTAAAGATAATACCCAATGGAACAAGTTACAAAAGACGATCTTCGTCAATTAAGCCTACAGCTATTACATGATATCGAAAAAATACTCGACAAAAAAATATTATCAGCCCCACAGGAAGAACCACAAGAATGGTTAAGAAGTAAAGCCGTCCGACACATAATGGCTATCTCACCTGGTACGCTTCAAAATATCCGTGTAACTGGAAAAATCCGTTTCCGTAAGGTTATGGGATCATATTATTACAGCAAAACCGATTTACTAAAATTATTTGGAGATGGAAACAAATAATACAGGGCAATGGCTTAATTTTTTGAAGGTGATAATAAATGATACAAGACTAAATGTCTGGCACCTGGCCCTTTTGTTTGCTCTTATCCAGATTGCCTATTTACAGAATGAGCATAAAAAGCTCCGAGTAAGCCGCAGCAGATTGATGGCAATGTCGCACATCAATACTCTCCCAACCTATCACAAGTACTTTAAGCAGCTTCAGGATCTTGGTTATATAAAATATACGCCGTGTTATCATCCTGGCTATCGTAGTACAGTTGAATTCTTAGTATTTTAAAATCAATCCAGAAGTATGAATACTCTAATTTTATGTAGTAGACGACGGATTAAAATTTTAATCCGTCGTCTTCTTTCTTACCATTAATTTACACTAAGACCAACCTTAAATTTATTAAATCTTTCTTCAAATTGAGTAAATTTATCATCAAAACCTTTTTCTTCTGTTGACAGGTGACAGCGTTTTAGATCCGCTAAGTCATTTTCAAACTGCTGAAGTATTACTGAAAAGCTATCGCTGCCTTCTTGTTTAGATGGTCGGGAAAGTCTTTCCTTCAGTTCCAGCATTTCCCTTCCTATAGTTTCCTGCTCTGTTATGGCATAATCCTCGGTTTGCGATATTGAATGGTGCCCTAACATTTCTTTGACAACATGGATTGACACACCATTGTTTAGTGCGATAGTACTAGCGAATGTACGTCTTGCTTTATGTGTATTAAGCCTACTATAAACCTTGCTCAGCTCAGCAATTTCTTTGAGATATTCATTCATCTTTTGATTGGATTTCACCGGAAGCACCAATCCACGCTCCACACAAAAAGGGCAATTTTCATATTTTTCCATAATCTCTAAGGCCTTTGGAAGCAGGGGAATATCGGTACTCGATTTTGTTTTCTGTCTGTTACTCATAATCCAAAGTTCCCCGTCAATTCCCCGCTTTATGTCAGTCTTTTTTAACTGCTTGACATCAATATATGCCAGACCCGTATAGCATTGGAAAACAAAGATATCTCTGACCGTACTGAGGCGTTCACTTTCAAATTGTTTTGTTTCCAGTAAATATAGCTCGGCCCGGGTTAAAGGTTCTTTTAAAATTTTAACCTTTTTGCCTTTAAATAATAAGAACGGATCCTTTGGAATGATTTCTTTAGCGACGCCGCGGAGAACAATCTTTTTAAAATTCGCTATATATTTTAAAGTTGTATTATTGCAACATTTCCTTATGGTCTTCAGAAACATTTCATAATCTTTGATAAATTCATAGTTAAGTTCTCTAAACTCAATGTCCTCTTTTTGATATTTAAAAAGAATAAATTCCTGTACATGGGACCTCGCAGTTACGAAACGTGTATGGGTGCCTTTTGCATACTCTTGTGGAAACAAGGCAAGGACTTCATCATTATGTTTTTGAAACTCCTCCAGTACTTTAGATTTTGAAGGGTTATTTCCTTTTACAAAATCAATGATACGCATTGCACTTATCGTTTTGCACTCGTTAATCAACTCAGTTTTATAATTACTGATATTGGTCACTAATGAATCCAGGAAAAAATTAAGACTTCTTGCATCTTCTTTAGTTCCCGTTGCCCGTTCAGTATCCTGATCCCATCTTTTAAGATCCCATTTTCTTTTAGTAGAAGTTTCTTTAGGTATCCCATCAACGGTAACTCTCAAATAAACATACCTGATCATATCAGTTTTTCTTTTTGGGCTCTTCAAGAAGAAGGTTAACCCGTAACTGGTTTCCAGCATAATTCAACAATTTTTAAATGTTAGTAAATGTCGAATTAAAGTGAACCTAAGTCAAGTCGTAAACTAGTTTTACCTGTTGATTTACAGATGATTAAATCAAATTCTATGGCAATTATTTTATCATTTTAAAAGTGCCACGAACTTGCCACATAGTTTTTGAGTATTTTTGCAAATTTTGGCTATACTCCCCAAAAACAAAAAACCTGCAATTAATTAAAATTGCAGGTTTTAATAGCTTTTAAAGCATTTTTTGAGTTTTACTCTTACTTTCCAGCGGAGAGAGAGGGATTCGAACCCCCGGACCTGTTACAGTCAATAGTTTTCAAGACTATCGCAATCGACCACTCTGCCATCTCTCCTTAAACTCCGATTGTATCGTTGCTTTTAGTGGTGCAAATATAGAAAGTTTTTCAATTCTGTCAAAACATTTTCAAAAGAATTTTACACCAAAAACAATAAGCACCTATAAATCAACCCAATTATTTTTCGTAAACATCGACTATTACAGTGAAGTTTGAATTTTCATTCCTAAAATTACAGCACCAAATCCTAAAATCAGACTTAATAAAACATATAAAGATAAAACTCCGTACTGCTGATTTTGCCACAAAGAGAAATTTTCTACAGAGAAAGTAGAAAAAGTAGTGTATCCTCCGCAAAGTCCTGTAATCAGAAGGAATTTTAAAGAATTATCATTCTTCATAAAATAAGAAGTCAGGAAACCAATAAGAAGACACCCTGTGATATTCACCAAAAAAGTGCCCATCGGAAATGAGCTTATATTCCAAAGTTTTTGGGTATAGTTAGATATCAAATACCTCAACATACTCCCTAAACCGCCGCCAATAAATATGTAGAATAGATTTCTCATAGTAAAAAACAAACGCACCATAAAGGTGCGTTTTATATTTTAAAGTTAACTATTAATGTAGTTCAGCTAAATATTTTTCTGCATCCATTGCAGACATACATCCACTTCCGGCAGCAGTAATCGCTTGTCTGTAGATATGATCCTGAACATCTCCCGCAGCAAATACTCCAGGAAGGTTAGTTCTTGTAGAACCTTTTTCAGTTACAATATATCCGTTTTCATCAAGATCAATTTGTCCTGCAAAAATATCGGTATTTGGTTTGTGACCAATCGCGATAAAAATACCGTGAACATCAACTGTAGATTTCTCCTGAGTTTGGTTGTTAATAGCAACTGCTCTTTCTACCAAGTTATTTTCACCTTCAATACCAATCAATTCGTGGAAAAACTTCACTTCAATATTCGGTGTATTCTGAACTCTGTGGATCATTGCTTTTGATGCTCTGAATTCTCCTTTTCTCACCAACATGGTTACTTTATTCACCAATTTAGCAAGGTAAGTAGCTTCTTCAGCTGCTGTATCTCCTGCTCCTACTACTACAACGTCTTTTCCTCTGTAGAAAAACCCGTCACATGTAGCACATGCAGAAACTCCTCCTCCATTGTATTTTTTCTCGTCATCAAGACCTAAATATTTTGCAGTTGCTCCTGTTGAAATAATTACTGTTTTAGCAAAAATCTCTTTAGTTCCCGCATACAATTTATGAACGCCTCCAACTTCTTTAGAAAGTTCAACTTTAGTGATCATTTCGTAATGCACTTTAGTCTCAAATCTTTCAGCTTGCTTTTGCAAATCCATCATCATTTCCGGACCTGTAACTCCTGCAGGATACCCTGGAAAGTTGTCAACTTCTGTTGTTGTCGTTAATTGTCCGCCCGGCTCCAAACCAGTGTATAATTCAGGTTTTAAGTCTGCTCTTGCTGCATAAATTGCCGCTGTGAAACCTGAAGGTCCAGATCCAACGATCACACAATCTAAAATGTTTTGCTCCATAATTTGCTTTTCAAAAGATTTAAAAATTTCCGAGTGCTAATTTCGTAATTTTTAATATGTAATTAAAGTTATTTTAATGATACTTGTCAATATTTAATATGTCGAATTTCGATTAATGTTTGTCAATAAGTCAAGGGTCAATAGTGAATTTTTATCTCACATAAAAAATTGACAAGTGAAACGAATTGGCCATTCACAATTCACCTTCTAAACTTTCATTTTAATCTTATCTACGTTGATGATCTTGTACACCAATTCTTTGATTAGTTCTGCTTCGCTCATATTTACCGCTCCGAGACCTTTTCCTTTCATGTCAAATTCTCTCAAAATTGAGATTACTCTTGTGGCATGTTTTAAAGGATATAATCTTGCACTTTCTGCATAATCTTTAATGAAATAAGGATTAATTCCCATCTGTGAAGCGATAATCTGTGGCGACTGACCGGCCATTGTGTTATAAATAATAACATTGGAAAAGTAACTGTACAAACTGGCCAGCATCATTACAAAAGGATTATTTTTAGGATTCTTACCCATAAAATGAGCAATTTTAAACGCTGCGTTGGCATTTTTTGTTCCTAAAGCTTTCTGTAATTCAAAGACATTGTATTCTTTACTAATCCCGATATGGTTTTCGATAATTGTTCCGTCAAGAACTTCTCCTTCTTTGAGAATGATCTTTAGTTTATTCAGCTCATTAGCAATTCTGGAAAGGTCGTTCCCAAGGTATTCTGCCAAGAGATTAGAAATATTCGGAGCTGTTTTTATTTTTAATTTGAGACATTCATCAGCAATCCATTTGGGAAGATTATTCTCCTTAATAGATTCACTCAGGAAAAGCAATTTAGCTTTCTCTAAAGCTTTAGTAACCTTTTTTCGACTGTCTAATTTCTTGTGTTTGTGGGTAAAAACCAAAACGGTGGACGGAACAGGATTCTCAACATATGCTTCCAAAGCTCTGCCTTCTTCTTCACTTAGCTTAAGATCCTGCGCCTCTTTTACGATAATAACCTGCTTGTCTCCCATCATCGGAAACTGCCTCGCTAACGAAAGAATCTCCTGATAGGTTGTATCTTTTCCGTAGGTAACCGTTTGGTTAAAGGCTTTTTCGTCCTCTTCCAAAAAGTCGTGTTCAAAAGCTTTTACCGCTAAATCAATAAAATAAGGTTCATCTCCGTGGAAAAAATAAATAGGTAAAACTTCTTTATTTTTAATATTTTTGAGGATTAAATCTAATTCTTTCATCTTACTATAATGGAACTCCCAAAACTGAATTTTCAGGAAACTTTTGATTTTAAATTCAAGAAAGACAAAGATAAGTTTTTTATTTATGATGTCGTTCGTAAAACTTACCTTTTGCTCACCCCCGAAGAATGGGTTCGGCAACACTGGATACATTATTATCTCACCGTAAGATCCTATTCGGTATCTGCTTTAATTACTGAAAAAAAGATCATTTTAAACGGCTTAACTAAAAGAATTGACCTTTTAGTTACCGAAAAAGCACAGCCTAAAATACTGATAGAATGCAAAGCTCCTTCTATTAAATTAACAGAAAAAACATTCGAACAAACCGCGAGATACAATTCCATTATCGGAGCAACAGAAATTGTTTTAACGAATGGATTGCAGCATATTAATGCGTATTATGAAAACGGTGAATATCAGTTTTATAAAGCTTAATATTTTATAATGTTTTATTAATCGTTGTTGTTAGTTATTTTCATTAATTTAGATGAGGATGTCGTCATTGCGAGGAGCGAAGCGACGAAGCAATCTCTAAGATAAATTTTACATCAGCGCAAAGTTTGTCATTCCGTAGGAATCTAGACTTATTTTGTAAAGTTTAAATTTAAAATGTTTCGCTATTTTATTCCTCGTAATAACCTCTATACTCATCTCTAATACTATTGTTTAGATTCCTACGGAATGACAAACAAGACGTTAGATTTTTTAAAAAAAGTGTTGATTTGATGGTGAAAATTTAAAAATCCGACAAATACCCTAGCCCCGATTGCAGAGAAAATCCTTTTTTGAAAAAAAAGATTGCAACGGAAAGCGGGATAAAGCTCCTAAAAAATTAATTTATACATATGATACGTTCAATATTATTAACAGCTTCTCTCATGGCTTCAGGAATAGTTTTCAGTCAGAATCTTAAAAAAGTTTCTTATCAGGATGGTGTGCAAAAACTGAATGGTTTAGTCACTTCCAATGCAGGAAAAAAACTTCCGGGAGTTTTAATTCTTCCAGCCTGGAAAGGAATTGATGACGAAGCAAAAACTGCTGCCTCTGAACTGGAAAAGCAAGGCTATATTGCTTTTGTTGCTGATATTTATGGTGAAGGAAATATTCCTGCCGATAATGATGCCGCAGGAAAAGCTGCGGGACACTACAAACAAAATTATGCCGAATACCAAAAACGTATTTCTTTGGCATTAGAGCAGTTAAAGAAAAACGGAGCGATTTCCAATAAAATTGCTGTGATTGGTTATTGTTTCGGAGGAACTGGAGCATTAGAATCTGCGAGAGGAAGCTTGCCTGTGGTGGGCGTTGTTTCCATTCATGGAAGTATTGGTAAAGATCAAACCAGAAAAAATGGAGCAATATCTACTAAAATTCTCGTTGAAAACCCAGCAGACGATAAAAGCGTTACACCAGAGGATTACAACAATCTGATTAAAGAGATGAATGAAGGAAATGCAGATTGGCAAATCATTACGTATGCCCATTCAAAACATACTTTTACAGATCCCAAGTCACCAGATTATAACGAGGTGATGGCCAAAAGAGCCTGGAATCATACATTGATGTTTTTGAAGGAAATTTTGAAATAAGATGTAAATTTTAATAAATAAAAAAGATGCTTCGACTTCGCTCAGCAGGACATTTCTAATACTAACTGTTTTTAGTAATGCCAATCTGAATGAAGTCGAAGCATTTATTTTATGCTAGAATATTATTTAGCTTCTAATTCAACCGTATATTGCTTTGGCGAATATTTAGTCAGAGATCCTGTAGCTGCATCAATTCCAACTCCTATTGCTCCTCCCAAAAGGATGTTTAATAATGTTACCGGATTAAACGTTTTGGTTAATTTAACTTCTTTGCTTACAAAGCCTTCTTTTTCAAAGGTAACAGTTTGTTTGCCTAATGATCTGTGAATTTCAGCAGTACAAGGCGTAGTACATTTTTCGATTCCTTTATGGAATACTTTGACTCCTTCAGGAGTTGAATTGAAAGATATTTTATCTTTAGTTCCTGTAAACATAGATGCACATGAAGTTGTAGAAAGTGCAATACCCAGTAATAATACAATTGATAAATTGTGTTTCATATAGTAATTTTCAAAGCCGCGAACTTACAAAAATAATTTTTATAAAATCATCAAAAAAAATGACCTCAAAATCATTGAAGTCATTTTCATTCTTGAGTGATTTCATTACAATGAGAACACCACCAATATTCTGTTTCACTATCTTTTAGTTTAGTTTTCTGCTTCTTTCTACAGTTTTCACAAGCACACTCATTAACTTCATTTTCTATCGCCTGATAACCACATTCATAACATCCCCAATTAGTAATATTAGAAATTTCGTCATTAATGCTCCAAGTGAAAGAATCCATTTGACATTTCGGACAAATTTGTGTCGCCATGATTAATTCGTATCCTCTTCCCTATTCACCAAATCAACTGAGAAAGCAGGAAGGCAAATCGCAATATACACACAAGGTTCTGAAAAAGGATTGCTATAACTTACTCTCGCTCCTTTTTCTACCAAAATACTTTGACCTTCTTCAAGAACAACAATCTCATCGTCAATCTCAAATTGTTTTTTACCTGAAACAATGATCGTAAATTCATCAAATTGAGGAGTCTGGTGTGGCTCACTCCAATTTGGAGGAGCAATCATACGGGCAATTGAAATATTTGAATTTTGGGTAGAATTCCCCCAATGTTCCTCAATTAATTTTCCATCTGTAGTAGGGACCACAAAAGGTGATTTTTGGATCTTAAATTTTTTCATGACCAATTTTCTTTTTTGATCTCATAAACAAAATTAGTTCTTGTAGGTTCTCCGTAATAAGCTACTTTTTCTTCAGCAATATTCTCGCCTCCAAGACGCTCCAAAGCAATTTGTGAACGAAGGTTATCTTTACCAATATGGAAGTATACTTTATCTACAAACTGGAAAATATAATCCAGCATTAATTTCTTAATCTGTGGATTAATGCCCTTTCCCCAAGATTTTGTTCCATAAAAAGTATAGCCAACAAAAATACCATTCTTCTCTTCTCCAAAATTATAAAAACGGGTACTGCCTAACACAGCTCCGGAACTTTTTTCTATAATTTTAAAAGCACCTTGGCTTTCCATTGCACCTTTAAAAAAGTTTTCAAAAACTTCTCTTTGGTAACGGTCTTTATTAGGGTGCTGCTCCCAGACCTTAGGATCTGAAGCTACTTCGTATAAAGATTCAAAATCCCCTTGCTGTAAGGGGATTAATTGATATTCTTGATTTTCTAAAATAGGTTGAATAGAAAAATTCATCTGTAAATAATATTTTTTTTAAGATCAGATGGAATCGTACGATTTCCTTTCTTAGCCTTTTGTTTTAGCTGCGTCTGATTCTATTTTCTTAATTTCTTTTAATTTGTCAGTAATTTTAATTACCGCATCTGGTTTTGCAGGCTTTAAAGCAACTTCTGCCTGAGCAAGATCCCATTTGATCACAAGATTTCCAGAATTTTCATCTGTTGGGTTTAATGTAATTTCAAACCACTCTTGCTTGTCTGCTAACTTGTTTACTGGCACAGTAACGTCTACTACATCCTGTTTTGGATCATAAGTATAAGCACCCCACTGTTGGAAATCTTTATTCAAGATCACTTTCCATTCTTTTTCTGTAGGAACGATGAACAATCCGTAAGTTCCTGCAGGAACTATTTTTCCTCCGAAGTTAACCGACTGTCCGAATGTGATTTTTGTAGAAGAGTTTGCTCCCGCTCTCCAAACTTGTCCGTAAGGAACCAATTCTCCAAAGATCTTACGACCTTTTACTCCCGGTCTTCCATAATCGATAGTGATTTTAGACATTGAGAACTGTTGTTCTACCTGTTGACGCGGGCTTGCTGCCGGTACAGAATAGTCTTGTGCAAAACTGAAAGCTGAAGTTGATATGCAAAGTGCAAATAATAACTTTTTCACGTGTAAATTTTTGTTTAAAAATACGAAAATCAAAACAAAATAGCCTTCTCCAATTCCAATAATTTTTGTTTTCTCCATATTCCGCCTGCATAGCCTACCAGCTCACCGTTTGAACCAATTACTCGGTGACAGGGAATTAAAATTGCAATTTTATTAATCCCGTTTGCTGTTCCTACCGCGCGAATAGCTTTTGGATTTCCCAACAATTCAGATTGCTGTTTGTAGTTCCTGGTCTCTCCTATTGGAATTTCACGCAAAAGCTGCCAGACATTTTTTTGAAATTCTGTTCCTGTAATAGATAAAGGAACCTCAAATTGATTTCTTTTACCTTCAAAATATTCTGCTAATTCATCCTCCAATTGTTTGAAGTGCTTATTTTCACCCTGAACAATTTCGGCATTCAATGCTTTGGATAATGAGATAAATTGTTTTTCCATATTTTTTCGGTCTGTAAATTCAAGTAAACAAATACCTTCGTCTACAGCACAGGCAAACATAGTTCCGAGGGGAGTTTCTATTCTTTTAAGATCAATAATCATCTGTACTCTGCTATTTTTAGGAGAAACTCCAAGAATATTTTTAAAACTTTCATTAAAACCACTTAAACTTTCATATCCTGAATCTAAAGCCGTTTCCATAATACTTTCGCCATTTTTTATCTTTTTAAAAGCTGTATTCATCCTAAATTCTCTTTGAAAAGCCTGAAAGGTCATTCCATGATTTTTGAGAAACCAACGACGGATTGTTACGGGTTCAATATTTCTTTTCAGTAGATCAGCATCTTTGATTTTCAGAGATTCGTTGTGCGTCAATTCAGCCAATAGTTCTTGAATATATTGAGGTGTTTCATTTAATTTTTCGAGAGGCTTACATATTTTACATGCCCTGTACCCCTTCTCCATTGCTTCATCTGCATTTAGAAAAAATTCTACATTCTCTTTCTTCGGCTTTCGTGCAGTACAGGTTGGTCGACAAAAAATTCCGGTAGTTTTTACAGCCATCCAATAAGTTCCCTCAAATGAAGAATCTTTATCCAATGATGCCTGATACATTCTTTCTGCTGTAAGTTTCATTAATTATTTAAAAATGGGTGAAAAACTTTGTTCCTGCATAATTTCACTGCCTTTTTCTTCTAAATTTTTATAAATATATCCATTTAGAAAATTACCGGACGATATTCTTTTTACTCCCAAATTCTGAAGAGTTTTAAAATCTGGTAACTCGGGCATTGCCATTACATTCACAGGAATTTTAGTTGACTTAACAATTATTTCAATATCCTTTTCTGCAGTAATACAAGGAACAAAAATTCCATCAACTTCGGCTTCTTCAAACAGTTTTATTCTTTGTAATGTCTCTTCTACAGGATTCTCCAACCCCAATAAAAAAGTATCTGTTCTTACATTGATAAACATTTCAACATGCGCTTCTTTAAGTTTTGAAATAATTGATTTCAACTTTTCAAAAAACACTTCTTTAGCGGCTATTTTCCTTGTTCCTTCAACCATAAAACTGTCTTCTATGTTAATACCCACCACTCCTATCTCGGCAAGCTTAGAAATATTTGAAACAACAGCATCAACAGTCTTTCCATAACCACCTTCCAGATCTACCGTTAATGGAATTGATATTGATTTCAATATTCTTCCTACCATATAAAGATATTCATCAAAAGTCATATTCTCGCCATCTTCATATCCTAAACTGTGCGCAACTGCTGAACTTGAAGTCGCCAACGCTTGATACCCTAATTTTTCGTAGACTTTAGCACTTTGCGGATTCCAAACATTCCCCAGTAATAACGGTTTATTATTTTGATGCAGCTCTTTAAATATTTGAATATTTGTCATTCTATTTTTTTGATAAAATTACTCTTTTCAACCATTGATGAACAACCGAAAAATGGACAAGTATTTTTATATTCTTTCATATTAAAAATAAAAAACAGATTTATTATTTTATTTTTTAGGTTTCGATCTTAAAAAGATCAATCCGGCGATAATGATAGCTGCTCCTATAAATTGTAAAACAGTTAATCTTTCACCATCCAACATCCCCCAAGCAATAGCAACAATAGGCATTAATAACGTTACAGTTGATGCGAATAATGGAGTAGATACTTTCAGTAATCTATAGTTCATCATCATGGCAAGTCCCGTTCCGAATACAGACAATAAACTTACAAACATCAATCCGGTCATATTATCCTGAGAAAAACTAAATGTAGAAAAAAATCCGGTGAGACTTAAAGCGAGTAATGAAGGGATAAATAATACAAATGAGAAGACAAAGGCAGACAGTACAGTAGAAGAAATTTCCATCAGTTTAGACTTTACCGTTGTGGTGCTTACTGCGTAGCATAAAGTAGCTAGTAACAACAACAGAATAGGAATAATCTTGAATACAGTGCCCTCACCACCACCAAAAGCCAATAAACACACTCCTGTAAAGCTTATAAAAACTCCAATCATCTGTTGTTTTGTTGTTTCGAAATTCCAGACCAAAGCGCCTACAATAATTACGAAAATAGGCATCATGGAATTAATAATTCCTGCAATACTACTGGTTACTTCTTTTTCTGCAATAGGAAACAGAAACATTGGAATAAAACTCCCTGTAAACGCTGCTAAAACAAGCCATTTTACATGTTTTTTAGGAAATAATTTATACTTAGAAATAGCAATCGGCATCAGAACAACTCCTGCAATAAGGACCCTTAAAGCACCTACCTGAAAAGGAGTAAAATGGTCTAGAGATTTTTTAATCAAAATAAAAGAAGATCCCCAAATAAGGCTTAACACTACTAAAAGAATCCATTTTTCTTTATCTGCATTCATTGTTTATCTATAATTAATTTTATCAAAAAAAGTTGAATAGCTTTTATTCGTTTTTGACAAAACTAATCTTTAAAACCATTGATTAACAACCGAAAAATGGACACGTATTTTTAACTATTCTTATATCAAAAATAAAAGCTAATTTACTTCCTTTAAAACATCAACTTATATCACACCATTTTATGTTCAAAAAAGTACATCTTCTAGTTCTTCTATCTGCCAGTTTTCTCGTAGTAAAAGCACAGGAAAAGATTCCGTTTAGAATAACAAAACACAATAATATCATTGTAAAAGCTTTGGTGAATGATAAAGATTCTTTGGATCTGATGTTTCAAATTGCCATGGAAGACGCTTCTATCTCTCCTGAAAGAAAAAGAAATGCCGATCACATTATTTTTAAAGATAAAGTGAGCGAAAACAACACCGTGAAAATAGGAAAATTCACCTTAAAAAATGTTGTATTTTCTGACAACGAACTAACCGGACATGAAGCCGATGGAAAAATAGGAACTCAAATGTTCAAAGGCAAAGCTTTTAAAATTGATTATGATAACAATCAATTTGTGATATATGATAAAATGCCTGATATGAAAGGATATGAATCAACGCCTTTATTTTCCGAATACGGACTCTTCCATATTGTTGCTGATAATGTGATTGATGGCAAACAACAGGAAGTTTATTTTCTTATGCAATCAGGATATTCAGGTGGTTTGCTTTACAGTAATGAATTTTCAGACAAACAAGAATTAGACAAAAAATTAAAAGTTACAGGCGAAAAAACATTAAGAAATTCCGCAGGAAAAAGCATCGTGACCAAACAAGGAGTTTTACCGTTTCTAAAATTAGGAAACACTGTATTAAAAGATGTTACTGCAGGATTCTTTGTTGGAGATCTCAAAACCCAAACTACCAATTATTTCGGTGCTGATGTAATGAGAAGATTCAATTGGATTTTTGATGCGGACAGGAAAACGGCTTACTTCAAACCAAGTAAATATTTTTCTGAACCTTATTACTTAATAAAATAAGAATAAATAATCTCCTAAAGTTCTGCTTCAGGGGATTTTCTTTGAATCTATTGACCGTTAATCTCATTTAAAACCTTTTTCCCATTTTCATTAGAAGGGTTTAACTGTATTGATTTTTTATACATTTCTATCGCTTTAGTTTTATTGTTCATTTTCAGCAGGATTTCACCATAACTGTCATAAGCATTCCAACTGTCAGGAAACAGAAAGACATTCAGTTTAAAAATTTCAGATGCTTCATTCAATTGATTTTTCGCTAACATTCGGTAAGCCCAATTATTAAGTTCATCCTCCTGAACACTCCATTTTGGGTTTTGTATTTTTTCATTTTTCACAAAATCAATGGCTTTATCAAATCCTACTTTCTTCAGGTTTTTTCTAAGATAAGTTAAAGGATCAGCTTTGATAATCTCCGCATTATAACAGCCTGCAATTTCTTCAATAAAATCTTCAGGATAACTTCCTGCCAAATTGGTAAGTACTACCACCGCTAAATTATCGTCCGGATAAATTAAAAATACAGATCGGCTTCCTCCTGACATTCCAATCGCTTTATGGCGTTCACGAAGTTTGGCAATTCCCCAACCACGTGTCCAGCTTGTTGCCGTTCCATTATTAAGTTTAATCGGTGACCACATGGTTTGTAAAGTAGTAGATTTCTGAAATAACTTATTGTTTTGCAAAGCAATGATCCAATTGGCAAAATCTTCTGACGTACAATTAAGCCCTGCTCCCGGAAAAGTAAAATCAGGAAACTCATAATAGTCATTAAAAAGTATTTCCTCTTTCAGTGGGTGCCCATCAAGATTTTTTCTAAAACGATAAGGGATCAGTTCCAAAACTTGGGGACTACGCAAAAAGTTTAGATAATCTAAAAAGGAAAAACGATTTATCTCGCACGCCTCTAAGTTGTAATCTGAA
>NZ_FRAV01000052.1 GCF_900142445.1 Chryseobacterium polytrichastri
ACATTGTATAATCTCGTTGTGTACGCTTTTCTCTATTCCTATCTCGTTTTTCCATAATAAGTATATTTTCTGTAAACCTATTTTAGGACGCGACAGTTGAAAAAATAAAAGCTGTACAAAAAGTACAGCTTTATATATTTAAAGTAAATTTTCTATGATTTTACTTCCTGAATAAACAAATTAATCTCAGCTCTAATTAATAGTTCATCGTTATGAAAAGTCTCACAAAAGATATTGCAGATGTTTTCATACTGAGAAATTAACGATGCTTTTGAAATGATTTTATCACCCACTTTGGGTAAGGCGAAAACTTCAATCTTTTTGATATTGGTTATAAAACCAATCACTTTTGTATCAGCTTCAGGATTTTCGAAGAAGCTTTGTCCAAATATTGAAGAGCAGGTTTGCGCAAGGTTTTCAATTAAACCCGCTTCAACAAACTCATTGTTATGAACAAAAATATTGTCTTCCAGAATTTCAAAGGAAGTCATCACTTTTTCTTTAGTCAATTCTAAAATATAGTCTGCCATCAGCATAGGTTGGCGATGAGGTAAGAATTGATGAATATTGATGATGTCTTTTTCCTTGATTTCCATGAGAGTTATTTTACAACAGTTTTCATTTGAGAGTTGGCAATCTCAACATCATTCAGTTTTGTAATAATATTGACAAGCGTAACGCCCATTACTTCATTCAAAATAGTAACTTCAGATTTTAGATGATCTCCGACTTTTGGCAATGCCTCAGCTTCAAAAGACTTAATTGCACCAATATATCCTGTGGGAGCATCTTTGCCCAAAAGATAATATTTGTAGCCGGTGTGTAAAGCCACACTTTGTGCCTGATGCTCGATCATTCCGGAAGCCTGAAAAATTCCGTTCTGAACAAAAATGTTGTCTTCTTTTATTTCAAATCCTGAGATCAGATGACTTTCAGAATATTCAGCAATCTCATTCACCATTACAAAAGGAGCCCTTTGTGGAATTAAGCTTTCTACAAAACTTTGATCTGATGTTGGTAGTCTGTTTTCCATTAGCAAACCGTTAGCAATGAACAAGAATACGCGAATCTTCCACTTTCAGGAACACAAAGAAGTATTCTTTCTCCTTTTTTCAATTTCCCTGAGTTCATTAACTCTTCTAAAGCTACGAATATAGAACCGGCCCCAATGTTTCCGATATCAGAAAGATTATAGTACCATTTTTCCCAAGGGAAATCTAATCCTACTTTATCAAATTCCTCTTTAAGCCCTTCTTTAAAGTACCCTGAAGAAATATGTGCTAAAACGTGATCAATAGAATCTGGATCTAAACTGTGTTTGTCGAAAGATGATCTTAAACTTTCTGCACCTTTTACCAAGATGTATTTATCAAGAATTTTAGTGTCTTGTTTTATCGCAAAAATAGATTGCTTTAACCATTCGTCTGAAGGGTAATCTGCCCAAGATTTTAAACTTCCGTCTTCTTGTTTTTCGCAACCTGCATACATACAAGCTTCGATTTCGTGAGCGTAAGAATAGAAATCAATGAAATCAATTTTCAATGAGATTTCGTTTTCTCTTGCTTTATTTTCTAATAAGAAAGCCCCCGCTCCGTCAGAAAGCATCCATCTAAGGAATTCTCTTTTGAAGGCAATGATTGGTCTTTCTTCCAATAAAATTAAATTTTCTGCTTCGTGGTTGAATTTATCAGCGGTCATCCATGCAGACATTCTTTCAGAACCTGCACAAACTGCTGTTTCCTGAACTCCTGCTTTAATAGATAGGAATCCGTAATTCAAAGCGTTCATCCCCGAATTACAAAGGCCTGTTGCGGTGTTAATCTCAATAGATTTCCCGATGTTTAATTCCCCATGCACCATAGAAGCGTGTGAAGGCTGAATCTGGTCTGGAGAAGTGGTTCCCACAGACAGCAACTTCATATCTGATTTTTTGAAATTTTCATCAAAAAGTCCTTCAATAGCTTTTGCGGTAAGCTGTGCATTGGTATGCGTTGGGTTTCCTTCTTTGTCTAAAGCGTAATATCTTGTGGTGATTTTATTGTTTCTTAAAATAATAGATTTCGCTTTAGATCTCGCCTCATTTATATAGCCAAGATACGTTTCCATTTCATCATTAGAAACAGGCTCATTGGGTAAGTATTTTGATGCTTTTGTTATAAATACGTCGTACATTCTATTTTAAATTAATTCCTTGTAAATATTTTTTTTGTTTCTGTCTTTTAAACCAAAATATAGGTGTTGTCAGCAGGTGTAAAACTAAAACGATGGGTGAGATTACCCAGATTGCTGCCATCAAATATACCTTAAAGAATTTTATCAACAATGGTCGTTTTTCTTTTTTCTTGATAATCAGGTTAGACCATATGGTGAAAATCTTGTTTCCTACCTTTTCTACTCTTACTAAAAAAGGGCGGATCTCTACTGCTCCGTTTTGTATCAGATCAGGCTGGAGATTGTCTAAGTCATTGTTTTTAAAATGTCTCTCAATAACCTCGCCATATTTTACAGAACCTGTAATTTCTTCATCTGAAACGCCTGCTGCAGGAAGCATTCCTGATTTTTCTTTTTGCCCTGTTGTTAACCAACGTAAAATGGTTAATACACTTGTATAATTGTCATGTCGGTCTACCAAAGCGATATTTCCGACAAGTTTTGATTTCATTTCTTTTAAATACACCTTTAGCTTCTCCTGAGAAAGCATCCACATGTTTCTTGTTGCAGAAATGGTAACTACCGGGGTGTCTTTCAACATATTTTCAGCATATCCACTTTTCAGGAATGATATAATAGGAATGGAAGGTGTTAAGTACCAAACCTGATAACCAAAAATAATAAGGTCATATTTTTTATTCAGCACTTCTTCCGAAGGCGGAAGGATCTCACTTGGAATCTGTAAATAAGATTCCGGAAAGGTGTCGAAAAATACATCGCTCGACCAAGGAAAAGCAAAGTCTTGCTTTAACTGAATATTATAATACGTAACATTGTATTCTTCTGTATTACTTTCAAACGGTTTTGCAACATTTTTTACAATGTCTTCCAATTGTCCGGTTTGTGAATAATATATAACAAGTATGTTTTTTTGCATTAATTTTTTTTATCGGTTACAAAAATATGCTTTTCATATTTATTATGTATGATGAAATACTTTTATTGATTCTGAACTGAATTCCAGCTTATAATTATCATTTTCAAATGAAGTATTTTTTATATTCAGAAAAATAACAATGTCTGGAAGTTCCTGAATATTTTTTAGAACAAAATTCTCATCAGAAATTAAAAGTACGTTTGCTTTTTTATTGATTTCGGAGAGATTATGGATGTAATTGATCTTTCTTCTCTTTACAATATAACTCTGTTCTGCGATTTCACGTTTTTCGTGATCATTCATTAAACTGAATATTTTTCTGCTTGCTTCCTGTAAAGTTAATAGCACATCTTTTTGTCCGAAATCATCAGCAATATGTAAAACAACTGCATCTTTTGGAATATGTTTATTCAATTCAAAGTAAACAGATTTATTTTTTTTGAAATCCTTTTTCAGTTCTTCTACAACATCAGTTTCTTTATATAGGAAGCTTAGGAATAACTTCTTTTTAAAATAATTTTCATCCTCGATCTGGTTTCTCAACTTTGCAAACTCATCTCTGAAATAGGCATTGATCTTTTTTGATCTTTCCGAATAGTTTTTACCAAAGCTAAGATCATCATTGTTAATTCTATCTCCAACTTTTACGGTAATGCTGCCATCATAAATAATAAAGTCGCCTTTTGGTAATACTTCAGAATTTCCATGAATGTAAACAGGAACTACATCCAACCCGAATTCTTCGGCAATATAAAAAGCTCCTTTATGAAATCTTTTTACATCATTGGTGTAAGAACGTTCAGCTTCTGGGAAAACCATTAAAGAATAGCCTTCATTTATTTTTTCTCGGAGTTGATCCATTCCATTCTCGATACCCTGCGAAACAGGAAAGAATCCTAAAGCTTTTACCAATTTTCCAAAGATGGGAGATTCATATACCCAGTCATTCACTAAGTAGACAATCTTATGGGTGGCCATTGCCATTGCTAATGTGTCCAGAAAAGAAGTGTGGTTGGCAATAATGACACAAGGTTTACTAAAATCTTCATTAGGATTTTTGATTACCGTTTTTTTTACAAAAGGAGTAAGATGCAAAACGGACTTTAAAAATAAAGCAATAGACTTTTTGATAGCACTCAACGTTTTTCCTTTTGCTTTTCTCACAAAGAAATGTCCGAAGAAAGAAAAGAATATTCCGCCTAAGCCGTAGTAAAAGAAAGATATAATAGAACGTAAGTACAATCTGAAAGTAATAGGCGAAAGTCCTTTTTTAGCTCTGTTGGTAATTAATAGTCTAAACCAGAACGGATATAATGTTGAGGTGATAATAATGACAGAAAACATTCCGATCAAAGCAACCAAAGCTAACGAATGTAAAGCCGGATGTTTGGCGAAAATTAAAGATCCGATTGATAATATGGTGGTAAAAACGGCTAAAATAATTGAAATTCTATATGTTGGAAGTTCATTTTTTCCTGTAGTATGCTCTTTTTGCATAGCCTTGGTAAGGAAAATACTGAAATCGTCCCCAACTCCGAAGACTAAGGTACACACAACGGTGCTGAAAATATTTAATTCTAATCCTAAGAAATATAAAATTCCTGCGGTTACAACTCCGGTTAAAACAATCGGAAACATCGTAAGGACAGTAAGTTCAAAATTTCTAAAGAAAACAATAATGGTTAAAACGATGGCTAATAATGAATAATTAATTAACGTGTTGAAGTCTCTTTTCAGTAAGCCTAAAAAGTTTTCATTCATCTGTTGACGATCGATTGCTAAAGCCTCGTGTTTCTTTTCAACATCTTTGATGAAGGCGTCTCTTTTGGTTTCATCTACTTTCACTACATTAGAAACAGTATAGAAGCCATTTTCATTACTTAAAAACTCAGAAATTTGTAATGCCTTTATTTTTTCGTAGTCTTTTAAACTTAACGTAGCATAGTCTTTATTTAAATTATCATTGAATTGATCAAAGGCGGAACTGTTAAATCCGAATTTGTTTCCATTGCTTATCAATTCAGAAATCGTTTGATTTTTTTTATGGCTGTCCCAGAATTTTTTCCAAACTTCAATTTTCTTTTGTTGGTCTTTGTCTGATAAAACAACATTTCCAATAGAGTTGTAACTTAATATTTTTCCGTCTTTCTTTTCTTTTTCAAGGAATTGAGAGAGTTGAGAGTTTCTTGCCAACGCTTCATTCTCTGAATTTCCATAAGAAATGGTGTAAATAGATTTTGAAGTGATGTCAGAAAGTTTCTCTAGCTTAGCTTCACTTATTTTTAAATCTTTTGGAATGTAATTCAAATCTCCAATATCTTCATTAAAACCAACATGTCTGAAACCAAAGATGCATGCGATAATAATGATAGAGCAGCCAATAATTAAAGGTTTGTTTTTCTCGTATGGGTAAGATCCTATTTTATCGATAAAGTTGGTGCTTACTTTTTCGTCCTTTTGTTTAGGGTTGTAAAGTTGAGGAACGATAATCAATGCCGTGATTGAAGAAAGAATAACCGTAATGGCAGCAAAAAGCCCAAGGTCTTTCAATGCTTCAGATCGAACAAAAACCAAACATAAAAATGAAACAGCTGTTGTTGCGCTACTTAGAATAATCGGTTGTGTAATCTCTTTATAGAGTTCTTCAATATTATTGTTGTGCTTGTAGTGGGTCAGGATATGAAGCGCGTAATCAATTGTGATTCCAATCAAGATAGCTCCGACACTTAAAGAGATTGCCGAGATTTTATCTTTAATGAAATATAAAATCAATAAAGCCAGTAAAACTGAAAATACAGTCGGAAGAAAAACGATGATTGGTGTAAAGAAATTCCTGAAATAATAGATCAACAATATCAAAAGCAACGTCATAGAAATGATTACTGTATTTTGAATATCTTTTTTGATCTGTTGAGCATTGGCCACGGCAATTACCGGCGAACCAAAATAACTAAGCTCTGTTTTCCCTTTAAACTGTTTGTTGAGGTTGTCTTTTATTTCGTTAAGCTGATTGATAAATGCCTCATTATTCTTGGTGTCATTGCTTTTATTTTTAGGTTCAATAAAAAGCAGAAGATTTTTCCCGTCTTTGGTAACGATGTAATTGTCCTCAAGTTTGAAGTCTTTACTGATATTTAAAGCGTTCAGTTTTTTGATTCCCAAAAACGTGATTCCCAGCGGATCTTTTTTTATAAAACCCTTAGTTACCAAGCTTGTAGGTGAAACCAGTGAAACATAATTATTTTCTACCTGTTTGGCAATGCTGTCTTTCTGAAGTTTTCTTTCAATTTCCTTGTAATCGTTTTCATTTAAGAATAAAGGAAGGTTTTGATTAACGAAATCGAAGGTTTCTGAAATTTCACTGTCATTTACTTTTCCTTGAACAGTACCTATGTATTTTTGTAAAGGATCAATTTTTTGTAAAAAAGTATCTGCTGTTTCAGAGAGCTGAAAATTATCTTCTTTAGATTTATTTTCAATGATGACGATGATCTTATCTGAGAAATTAAGCTGTTTAAGAACTTTTGCAGTAAGATCGGATTTTTCATTTTTAGGGATTATCTGGTTGATATCTTCCTCGAAATTAATCTTTGATGCGAAAAATCCACATACCAAAGCAATACTTAAAGCAATAAATACTGAAAGTGTTTTGTTTCTGGAAATGAGATAATATAGAAATATAAAAAAACGGTGCATTGCGTTATGAAATCAAGTTTGCAAATTTAATTTTTTAAGTATAAGTTCAAAAGATTTAATATATAAAGTTTTAGCTTAAAATATTCTGGACGAAATAAAAAAAAAATCTACTTTTGCAGAAGTTCCCTATTGATGAAAAAAAATATAAAAAAAACTTGTAAGTAATGAACTTGGTTTTTGATATGTTTTAAGACCCACACATATATAAATAATGAGTTTACTACATCCGTATTTTCTAATAGCAATTATTTTTCTGTTTATTTTCAGTTACCAAGAAGTGTTTCGGGGTAAGGTAGAAAGTAAATACCTTTATTTTTTATGTGGATATTTGGTGCTAATTGCAGGCTTTCGAGATGCAGGTGCTGATTATGGAAGTTATAGAGGGATTTATATATATTCTGATACTTTAGATTATAATAGTATTATTCTGAAGGGGCTACATCTTAATAGTCCGCAGCCCATTGCTGTAGAATGGTTGTATGTTCTTATCAATAAGTTTCTTCTGAATATTTTCAATGCTCCATTTTATATGCTTACGCTGGTTATAGCCATATTAGCTATATTTTTTAAAGCTAAGTATGTAGAAGATAATACATTTTATCCGTTTACATTCATTCTGTTTACATTTGTTCCTGGTTTTTTTATTGGTGAATGTGGCCAAATGAGGCAGAATTTAGGGGTTTTTATGGTGTATTTTGCAGTACGATTTATAAAAGAAAGAAAGCTGTTTTACTATCTTTTGTGTATTTATTTGGCAGGAGGTATTCATAATGTATGTTATGCATTTTTGCCAATGTATTGGCTGGCTCGTATCCCGGTAAATAAAGGGATTATGCTTGGCGCTATTTTAGTGTCTATAATAATGTCACCATTTGAAGTGTATAGGGTTTTTGGTAGCTTTTTAAATGGAATAGCTTCGGATAGTGTTGTTATTGATGGTTTTAATGCATACATGGAGGAAACCGCGGAAAGGCTTAATGGTGGAATTGGTATTCCAGAGATTATGACCGCTATTCTTACCTTTTTCCTATTTTTCTATGATACTAAAATGGTGGAAAAGTATCCTTATTATGAATATCATAGAAATTATGCTCTTGTGGGAATATGTTTTTACTTTATATTTAGAAATAATCCTGTTTTCTCATCCAGATTGGTAGGGGCTTTCACTGGTTTTGGATTTGTAATCATTCCGAATGCGATGTATGTAGTTTCGAAAAGCACGAAAACAATGATCTATACTTTTATTATATCATTGGTTGTTTTTAATTTTGTGGTCTTTTCTAGTTTAAGAAATATTGTGGCGGGTAACTTTACAATTGGTCTTTATAAAAACTTCCTCCTTCCATAAATCTAAAAATTGTCAGATAATTTTATATAAGTTCTAATTTGATGTGTACTTAAATCAGGATTTTTTTTCCATAAAATAGTTGTGCTCTAATCTTAGGTTTTGAGTTCATTAAAGATTAATTTAATAAGAATAAATATCTTGGAAATAGTATTAAAGACTAGGTTTGTAATGTAAATAAAAGAGGTTACCCCAAAAGGCGGGCCTCTTTTATTTACATTAATTTAAAAACACTTTCAATAGTTTTTTTATTATTTTTACCAAAATTATGTAAATATAATGATGATGAAAAAAAACATTTATTACGGAATGGATGATGTATCCGTGAAGATCCCTCAAGGAAAAGGAGTAATATCAAACAAAAAAATATTCTTTGCTAATGGTATCTCCTAAAATAGCTGTACTTGTTCCGTGTTATAATGAAGCGTTAACAATTGGAAAAGTTGTAAGTGATTTCAAAATCTTTCTTCCAGATGCTGAAATTTATGTTTATGATAATAATTCAAAAGATGGAACATCCGTTATCGCAAGGGAAGCTGGGGCAATAGTTAAGTACGAAAAAAAGCAAGGAAAGGCAAATGTTGTTTTCAAGATGTTTCGTGAAATAGATGCTGATATTTACATCATGATTGATGGGGATGATACGTATCCTGTAGATTGCATTCAGCAAATGTTGGATCAGTTTATTGAAAATAATTGCGATATGCTTGTTGGAGACAGGCTTTCAAATAATAGTTACAAAAATCAAAATAAAAGAGCATTTCATAATTTTGGAAACAATTTGGTAAGGAATCTTATTAACGTCTTTTTTGGTTCAGAACTGAAAGATATCTTATCTGGTTATCGGATTTTTTCAAAAAAGTTTGTAAAGAATTATGCAAGTACTATAAAAGGTTTTGAGCTGGAAACTGATCTCTCTATTTATTCATTAAATTATGAGTTGGTAATAGACGAGTATTCAATAGATTATAGAGATCGTCCCGAAGGAAGCGTTTCTAAATTAAATACTTTTACAGATGGATTTAAGGTTATAAAACTCTTTTTTAACCTGGTGAGACTTTATAAGCCGCTTCTGTTTTTTGGAACAGTATCTGCGGTTATGTTTATTTTGGGACTTTTATTTATGACTATTCCTATCAGAGAGTATTTTGAGTATAAGTATGTGTATAAAGTTCCAACCCTTATATTTTCTATCATGTTGATTATTCTGTCGTTACTTGCTTTTATGACGGGTCTTATTCTGGATAATATTAGTATAATTGATAAGAAAAATTTTAAAGTACGATATAATAGCACAAGATAATATGAAAAATAAGTTTATTTTCCTGCTTTTCATTGTTTTGTTTTTTTGTAATAGTCAGTTTAATTTATTCCATTTTATTCCACAAGAAAGATTTGAATATAGTAAACTTGAAGTGTCTGAAACATTGATTATAGGGAAGTTGTTAAACTCCCAACAAGGAGGTATATTTGAGGATGGGGGGTTTACCGGTATTTATTTTACAGATGCTGATATTTCTTCCCGATTTTCATCAGGAAAAAAATCTTATATAAAATATATCAATAATGAGCATCCTAAAAAATATTATTATTGGGCGTATAAGTCTCAAATTGGGGGGCAGGCTATATTGTACAGCGCTTTTGATAAGATATTTGGCTTAGATAATAAAGTCAATATATTAATTTTTAGGATGCTGAATTCTTTGTCATTAAGCCTATTATTAACTTTGATTTTATTTTGGATAAAAAAGAAGTTTGGAATGACTACCTGTATTATTAGCTTTCTACTCATTATCCCAAATTATTGGATATTTGTGTATGGTAAAAGTACTTGGTGGTGTAATTGGGTTTATTTTCTTCCTTTTGCTTATTCACTTTTCTTTTTTGAAAGAAACAAAACAAGCTTTAGCAGTAGGAAATATATCTACATGCTTTCATTGTTATTTTTCATTAAATTTTGGTTTACAGGTTTTGAATTTATTACGGTGTTTTTGATATCTTCTTCTATACCATATATTTATTACTTGTTTGAAAATAAATGGTCATTTTATTTTAAATTTATAAGAATACATTTTGTAATAGTTGCAGTTCCATTGGTTTTTACTGTTTTATTTCAACTTTTTCAGTTTAAGCTTTTAACAGGTAATTTTGAAGATGGAATTGCTCATCTTATCGATGCTTACTCAAGAAGAGCTAATGGAGAGTATTCGTATACCGGAGAATATGCTTATCTAAATAATTTGAAACAGTATCATCTGGATATACTTATGAGGTATATTGGAGGGTCATTTGTTAATGAAGATTTCATTAAATTACCTTTTATCGTAATTATTGGTTTGGGGTTTTTTAGCTCTGTTTTTTTATATGTTAAGAATATTGAGCGAAAATTAGTTTTTACCACTTGGTTTTCAATTTTAGCACCGCTTAGTTGGCTTATCTTATTTAAGGAACATGCACATATTCATCCACATATTGATTTCTTTATTTGGTATTGTCCATTTTTACTATTATTAATTCTTGTAATATCTTTAACATTAACTTTCTTTTTAAAGAGTTTTAAAACAGTTTTTTAAATCATTAGAAATGTTATTGCAGGTAGATTTACAATAGATCTTTATCATAATTTCCTTCTTCTTTAGAATTTTCCTTCAAAATAATTATATAAAAACAGAGATTATGTCTCTGTTTTTTTTGGTTTAAAAATAAATTTATTTATCTCTAATTAATTTGTTGATATTAATATTTATTCATATCAGTTTATTGGTTAATAAAATTAATACATAATGCTTTATTTTTGTATTTGTTAATTTTAAATTATTATTTGTGTTTCTATAATGTGGTATGTGTTAATTATTTTTAATATAATTCGTTTATTTGAATTTTATTTATAAAATAAATAACTCTTTTTCAAAGTAGGTGTAATAGTTGCTGTTTAAAAATAGCACAAAATTAAAGGATAGGGATATGGAAAAGTCATTAAAAAAGGTATTGGCAATACTTTGTCTGTTGTCAATAAGTGTTTATTCTAAAAATAGGGTTGATTCTAATAATCCTAATTTCTCTCAAAGTTCCAAAGATGTATATCTGAAAAGCTCAGATACTATTATTAAAGTCTTGGAAGGGAAAAAGAATAAAGAATCAAATGTTATTAATAGTTCTTCTATTAATTCAAATAATCAAAGTAATTTACGTGTAAAGCCAACAGTTGTTTCCTTAGACTGGACAAAGGCGCCCAATAGTTATATTTTTGATCCCAGCCAGAATAGTGAAGGCTTGTATGTTCCTGTAAAAAAGGCTTATATAATGTGGGGAAATGATAAATATATTGGCGGTGCTGGTATTCCTGACGGAGCTGTTACAGCCGATGTTTTATGGGAAGATGTTCATGGGTTAATAAAAACAGGTTCCGGATATTCTCTTGAGGTTTTAGATTCTGGCCTCAATGCTAAAATTAAAGTTCCTGTTAATAAATCTAAAAAAGGGAATGCAGTGATTGCTTTTAGAGTTAATGGTGAGATTTATTGGTCTTGGCATATTTGGGTAACTGATGATCCTTCAAACGGTCCAGCTTATAAAAGCTTTGGTAATGTAAAGAGAGAATTAAGCGATGGAACAATAGAGCCTATTCCGGATTCTGACTGGAAATGGATGGACCGAAATTTAGGAGCCGTCAGCAATTCTATGACGAGTAATGAGTGGAGTAGAAGTGGTGGTTTGTTGTATCAATGGGGAAGAAAAGATCCTATACCTCCTTTAGTAACCAAAGTAGATGATTTTTATGAAGCAAGTGGTTCTATTGGTAGAGTGAGGCATAGAGGTGCTAAAAATTTAACGAATGCAATTAAAATAGATGATCTTACTAAGTATGTTTTATTATCGAATGCTGAAGTTGGTAATAATTTGAAACTGTCTATTAAAAATCCGTTGAGTCTTATTTATATCAATAAAGATGATAATTCCGGACCTGCATATTATAACGGTAATGTAAATCTTCCCATTAATTGGTTTGGTAAATCAACAACTTTGGCAGATAGCCAGTTGACTGAATTGAATTTATGGTCAGATAATTCTCAGGGTAAAATTACGGCTAATTATAATAGTGATGATAGTGGAAGGGCTTATAGAAATAAGTCTTCTTATGATCCTTGCCCAAATGGATGGCGAGTGCCTTCTGTATTGGTTGCAAATCTTGGTTCGGCAACATATGCTGATGATGTTAGGGTTGATTTTTCTCCTTTTGGAGTGAGAACGAATATGGGAAAAGATCTTTTTGAAACCAATAAATACCATATCATAAAACCTACAGATAATGGTGTTCCTGGTTTCATGACGGGCTTTAAAGTATATTCCAATTATTGGTTTGATCTCTCTAAGGTAGGAGGGAATAATATGGGCGTTTTCCCTGGAAGTGGGCAGATAGTTCAGCTAGCTCATGAAGGACAATATAGTGATCAGCATCATATAGGTTTGTGGACGGCAACAATGCCTAGGCATTTTGATGCTTCTCCTTCCGTGAATGCGAGAATGTTGTTTATGATTCCGGATAAAGATCAGCCTGATGTGCCCGATCCAGCGTTTCCTAATGTAAAGGGAAGATATTTTTATATGCCTTTAATGACAGGAAAGACTTCTGATGCTAATGGATGTAGGTGTATAAAAGACCCATTATACATTGCCAATAGTTATGATTTTCCTACAGAATATTTGCCACAAACCCAGGAATATAGAGAGGGTATTAATAATCCTAATACCTATCAGATTGTTAAAAATACGGCGGTTACAACTATTGAAATTCCCGTGAGCAAAGCTTTCTCAGTTCAAAGCCAGCTTTTAAACAATCAGGAAATTCTTAACTCATCTAACTTTAATAATTTAAAAGTAAATGTTCTCTGGACAACTAATTCTAGTTTAATTAATAAACTTACGGTTGTGAATCCTTCTCCGGGAAGTATTTCTGCAATTTCAGCGTCTAAGATTTTAGTTGATATTAATCCTAACCAAAGTGGAAATGCTGTAGTAACTTTGCATAACGGAAGTATTACTAATCCTGTATATTGGAGCTGGCATATTTGGGTGACTGATACGCCTATT
Organism: Chryseobacterium polytrichastri; assembly: GCF_900142445.1. Classification (GTDB taxonomy): domain Bacteria; phylum Bacteroidota; class Bacteroidia; order Flavobacteriales; family Weeksellaceae; genus Chryseobacterium; species Chryseobacterium polytrichastri. The sequence continues at coordinate 13,221 of NZ_FRAV01000052.1, forward strand.
CAATCTAATAGTTATACCACTGAGCTTCCAATTACTGGAGTGACGAATTATGTAAATTATGTAACGAAGGCTAGATCTGTTCTCCAAACAGAATTTATGGACAGAAATTTAGGAGCAACAGATGCGTTTCCAATTGTGGCAAATCCTCTTACTCCTTCAACAGCAGAGCTTGCGGTAATAAAAGCTTCTACAGGCTTGCATTATCAATGGGGAAGAAAAGACCCACTTCCTGTTTTTCAGTATGCTGATAACAGGGCTTCTTATGCAGTGTTTTTAGGGAAGGTTAATACTAACGGTACGCCCTCATATACTTCTCTACCTTATGCAACCTATAATAATTTGTCGGGAGCATATATTGTTCCATATAATATTTATGCAGCTAATGCAAATGTAGTAACGACCGATAAGGTTTCAGATAGGGTTGCTAAGGTTTTATCTTACTCAGTTAAAAACCCTTTAGTGTATATGATTCCGAGTTCTTTTGCTTCTTATAATAGTGCGATGCCTCTTTATACTAATGGTACAGACTGGTTGTCAACCGAGCCTAATTTGGCGGCAGACAGATGGGGAAGAGGTGGTAATAAATCGCCTTTTGATCCTTGCCCTGAAGGTTGGAGGATTCCTGATATTATGAACAGTGCATATAACTCCAATCAAGATTTTGGGATTACTCCTTGGTATAAAAAAGATAAAAATGTAGGAACAGGATATAGTGTATCTACAGATTATTTAGGAATAAGAGTAAGGAATCCGAGTACAACAAGTACCATAGGCTATACCTTTAATGATCCTGCTTATAAAATAGGAAACTATCCTAATTCCGGCTCCAGAGGTTATAGAAGTGTTATTGCTAATCAAACATCGGCAGGTACTTTTAATGCCGTTAATTTCCAATTTCCCGGAGTTTGGACTGCAGCATTAAACTCAAATTATATTGGTAGACCTATTGATGTGATGTTTGATGCAGCTTCTACTGCTAATCGTATGACTGCCTTTAATGATAATAATGATCCTTATTTTGCAATGAGCTGTCGTTGTGTTAAAATAAAATATGATGCCAATGGAAATGAACAAGGCGCCCTTCCTATGCTTCAAATTACTTCATTGCCTGCTACGCTAGCATCCTCAGCATTAAGGAAAACGGAAGTGTTGGAAAAGATTAAGGAAAACAAGATTTCATTATTTCCTAATCCTGTAAAAGATGTGTTGTACATAAAGGCTCCGGAAGAGAAAGGCTATTTTTATCAGATGTATAATATGTCTGGACAGCTTGTGAAATCTGGACAATTTGAAAATGGAAGCACCAATGTTTCCTCTTTGATTTCAGGAATCTATTTAGTTCGGATTAATAATTCGGAAAGCATGGTGAAAATTATTAAAGAGTAAATTAAAAAATAACAATACCAACGGAAGGGAATAAAAACAGATCATGCTTTTATTCCCTTTTCTTTTACAAAAAATCATCATATTCTTTACATCTATTAAAATTGATGAAAAATTCTATGTCATTTTTTTTAAATATAAATATTCTTTATGATTTAAGGGTAAAGTACCTTGTATAAAGAGATTGATGCTTGTTTTTTCTTTTTACTAAGTCTTAATAAAACTCTTTTGATTGCCAAATTAAAATTGGATAACAAAAAGTATATAATAAAAAAGCTTTACTTTTGCAAAAATTTTAGAATGTCGAAAAATTTAGTAATTGTAGAGTCTCCGGCGAAGGCAAAAACTATTCAGAAATATTTAGGGAAAGATTTCGAAGTAAAATCCAGTTTTGGACACATTAGGGATTTACCTAAAAAAGGGATGGGTATCGACCTTGAGACCTTCAATCCAGATTATGAAGTTTCGGCAGATAAAAAGAAACTGGTAACAGAATTAAAGTCCGCTGTGAAGAAAGCCGAAATGGTTTGGTTGGCTTCCGATGAGGACCGCGAGGGTGAGGCTATTGCTTGGCACTTAGCAGATGAATTAAAACTGAAACCGGAAAATAGAAAAAGAATTGTTTTTCACGAGATTACTAAAAATGCGATTCTAAAAGCAATTGAAAACCCAAGAGATATAGACCAGAATTTGGTAAACGCTCAACAGGCAAGAAGGATTTTAGATAGAATCGTAGGTTTTGAAATGTCTCCGGTTCTTTGGAAAAAAGTAAAACCGGGATTGTCAGCAGGAAGAGTTCAATCTGTTGCAGTAAGACTAATTGTTGAAAGAGAAAAAGAAATCCGTGCATTTACTCCAAAAGCGAGTTTTAAACTAGACGGGATCTTTGTTAATAAAACAGAGCAGGATATTGCTGCTAAACTTAAAAAAGACTTCGAAAAAGAAGAAGACGCTGAAAAATTCCTTGAGCAGGCAAGAACTACAGAATTTAAAGTTCTGAATGTTGAAACCAAACCAGGAACACGTTCTGCATCGGCACCTTTTACAACGTCTACATTACAGCAGGAAGCATCTTCAAGATTAGGATATAACGTAACAAACACCATGCGTATTGCACAAAGGCTGTATGAAGAAGGTTACATTACGTATATGAGAACGGATTCAGTAAACCTTTCTCAGGAGGCTATTGAAGGCGCAAAAAAACAAATTACAACAGAATACGGAGCAGAATATTCTTCTCCAAGAAATTATACAACGAAATCTGCTTCAGCACAAGAAGCTCACGAGGCGATTCGTCCTACAGATTTTTCAGTAAAAAGTATTGGCGATGCTCAATTGAGTAAATTATATCAATTAATTTACAGAAGAACATTAGCTTCTCAGATGGCCAATGCTAAAATAGAGAAGACAGTTATCGAGATCGGAAATGCAAAATTACCACAACATTTTGAAGCACAGGGAGAGGTTATCATTTTTGATGGTTTCTTAAAAGCGTACGGAATTGTTAAGGCTGAAGACGACGATGACGAAAACAATGATAAATTACTTCCAAAAGTAAGTATTGGTGAAGTTTTGGAATACAAAACGATTACGGCTACAGAAAAGTATACCAGACCAAGTGCAAGATATACAGAAGCAGGATTGATTAAAAAACTGGAAGAATTAGGTATTGGTCGTCCGTCAACATACGCACCGACAATTCAAACCATTCAGAATCGTGAATATGTAGACAAAAGAGAAATCGAACCACAAATGAGAGAAGTGGTAAAGATCTCTTTAGCAAAAGATAAAATTAAGAAAGTAATTCTTGACGAGAAATTCGGAGGAGATAAAAATAAATTCGTTCCTACAGATATTGGGGAAGTGGTAAGTGATTTCTTAACAGACAACTTCAAAGAAATCTTAGATTACGGTTTTACAGCAAGAGTAGAAGAGAGTTTTGACGAAATTGCAAATGGTGCGCAGAAATGGAAGGAGATGATGACCGATTTCTATTCTAAATTCCACCCTAGAATTGCAGATGTTGAAGAAAACGCAGACCGTGCGAATGGAGACCGACATTTAGGAGTAGATCCGAAAACGGGTAAAAATGTTCATGCAAGAATCGGAAGGTTTGGAGCAATGATCCAGATTGGAGAAACTGAGGATGAAGAAAAACCTACTTTTGCATCATTAATGGTAGGGCAAAATATTGCAACCATTACTTTTGAAGAAGCTATGGAGCTTTTCAAATTGCCTTTTGAATTAAACAGTTTTGAAGACCAACCTGTTTCAGTAGGAGTTGGTAGATTTGGTCCTTATGTAAAATGGGGCGAAACATACATCAGTATTCCGAAAGGGGAAGATCCTTTATCTGTAAACCAAGAGAGAGCGGAAGAAATTATTAAAGAAAAGAAAATAGCTGATGCCCCAATTGCAACATATCAAGGGGAGCCTGTAACAAAAGGAACAGGAAGATTCGGCCCTTTTATTAAATACAAAAGTATCTTTGTAAACGTTCCTAAGAAATATGATTTCGACAATCTTTCTCAAAGTGATATCAATGAATTAATAGATGCTAAGCTTGAAAAAGAAGCCAACAGATATATTCAACAATGGGAAAAAGAAAAAATTTCTATTGAAAACGGAAGATGGGGACCTTTCATCAAATTTGGAAAAACAATGTTTAAAATTCCAAAGAAAAAAGATGATACAAAATATGAAGGAGAAGAATTGAAAGAAATTTCTTTAGATGAGGTTAAAAAATGGATCACAGACCAGGATCCTAAAGCTTTTGCCGAGAAAAAGAAACCAGCTGCTAAGAAAGCTACCACTGCAAAGAAAACAACGGCAGTGAAGAAAGCACCTGCAAAAAAGAAGTAATATTAAAATAATACTACCCAAATACTAAAAAGCCGTTAACATTAAGTGTTAGCGGCTTTTTTTGTCAACAAAAAACGAGACACAATACTAACTTGATGAGGTTTTTTGTATGTTTGTGAAAATGTTCTTTAGAAAACATTTTTTTTGAAGTAAAATAATTTAAGATTATTACATACAATGAATTTTGAAGATTTTATCATTTCCCCAAGAAATTTCAAAACCGAAAGTTGGCAGATAGGAAATCGTATTACAAAAGAAATAAAGGAAGACAGTATTGTCCTTCTTTTTATTTCAGATTACAGAGGTTCTAATGGTGAGGCAGAAGTACAGGATTTTACATCAGTAAGAAAGGAATTTTATAAACTTTCACAGCTTGATTTTGAAATTCCTATTGTAGATTTGGGAGATTTGGTTTCAGGTAAATCTGTTCAGGATTCTCATTATATCCTGCAGGAGGTGTTGTCGGTTTGTCATTACAAAAGAGCAATACCTTTAATTATAGGAGGTTCAAATGATTTTGCTTTCTCTCTTTTTTCTGCATTAAATTTTCATAAAAAACAGATTAATTATACTCAAATCAGTAATATTATTTCCCTTCAGCAAGGCGAACATATTAATGAGCATACTTTTTTGAGTAAAATGTTTGCCACTAAAAGTTTCTCTATTAAGAACTATCATCATTTAGGATATCAAAAACATTTGAATGAAGCAGATTCTATAAAACTAATCAAAGAAGTAGAGTTTGATATTATCCGTTTAGCTGAAATGATGAATTCTACGGAAAAAACAGAACCTTTTTTCAGAAAAGCAGATTTGGTGACCGTTAATTGTGATGCAATTGAAAGTTTTAGCGAACCTTTTTCTATGAATCCGCAAGTGAATGGATTGAACCGAAGAGAAATTTGCGCCTATATGAAAGAAATAGGCTTGAGTGAAAATCTTAAATCTGTAGGAATCTTTAATTATAATATTTATTCTGAAAGTCAATTAAATCACCAGCTTTTAGCACAAATGATCTGGTATATGATTGAAGGAATTAATATCCAACAGTCGCATCCAAGAGAAAGGCATTACGAAATATTCTATGTTTTGATAGATGATAGACAATATACTTTCAAACGCGATACTTTCAGTAATTTATGGTATTTTGGTGATGATGAAAATATAGAAAACTGCATTCCGTGTTCAAGGAAAGATTTTGATGAAGCTAAAAAAGGCTGGCTAAGCGCAAGACTGACGAAAATATAATGTATGATAAACCTTGTTCCCCCAAAAGTTTCCATAATTGTTCCCGTTTATAATGTAGAAAATTACTTGGCAAAATGCCTTGATTCTTTAATGAATCAAACGCTTCAAAATATTGAGGTTTTGGTTATAAATGATGGAAGTAAAGATAATTCTGAAAAAATTATTCAACAATATGCTCAGCAATATCCAGAGAAAATAAAAGCTTTCTCCAAAGAAAACGGAGGACTTAGTGATGCCCGTAATTTTGGAATTGACAGGGCGACAGGAGATTTTATTGGCTTTGTAGATAGTGATGACTATGTTACAGAGACGATGTTTGAGGAAATGGTGACTCTGGCAGAAAAATATCAATCAAAAATGGTGATCTGCAATATTCAAAAAGTGGATCAACATGGAAATATCACTCAAAAATTAACACAGATTCCGAATATGCCGGAGGAAATTATTCTTAAAGATAATTTTTCGGTATTCTCTGATTTGAGCTATTTTGCTTGTAATAAATTATTCCAAAAAGAGCTATTTGATCAGAAAAGATTTAAAAAAGGGGTTCATTTTGAAGATATTCAGCTTATTCCTCAGCTTTTATTGGCTTGTGAAAATATAGCTCAGACTCAAAATTTTCATTATCAATATCTGGAGCGTACAGATTCTATCAGTAAAACCCATACCGAAAAAGGATTGGATATTTTGAAAGCTGTAGAAGATGTGGAATCTATTTTTGAAAAATCTCAATACTCTGAAAAGAAACGAGAATTAAAAAACTTTCAGATTTTTGAAGGAGTATATTCATTTTTAGCATATCTTGCTTTTGTGAAAAGTGATGAAGTTTTTTATGATATGGCTAATAAATTAGAGATTTTCATGAAAGATAGGAATTTAAAATTAAAAGATATATTAAACTATAGTCGTTTTGATAAAAATTATCTTTTATCTTTGCCTCTGAAAAAAAAGATTTTTTATCTATTGTTTTTTGCAGGACAGAAAAAAATGATAAGAAAATTAATGTAAACACAAATGTAAGTACAATTGTTTCGATTAGTAGAAACCTTTATCAAAAGCTTCTCTAAAAGTTATAAGGAAACACATGTACTTGATTAGGAAAAAAAATGAAGAATTTTGAATTGTTCTTAACCGAAACCGGAATTTCTATTTTCTACGTGAAGATAGGATTGGGTTTTCTGTTCTCTTTTTTAATCACCTATTTTTCAGTTCCAACTATTATCAAAATTTCCAGAAGGAAAAACTTGATGGATGAGCCTGGAGTTAGGAGTTCCCACATGAGAAAAATACCAAATTTAGGAGGTATTGCTATTTTCTATTCAATAGGAATATGTACTTCTATATTTGCGTATGAACTTTTTGATCTCTATAAATTTTTATTCGCATCCATGGTCATTCTCTTATACATAGGGGTGATGGACGATATTGTAGTAATGAGAGCATATAAGAAATTGGTTGCTCAAATAGTTGTTTCTGCATTTATCGTAATAGGTTCAGATATAAGAGTGAGAAGCTTATTCGGGATATTTGGGGTATATCAACTTGGCTATTTCGTGAGCATCCTGTTTAGTATTATTACTTTTATCATTCTTATTAATGCCTTTAATTTGATTGATGGGATTGATGGCCTAGCGGGAAGTTATTCTTTAATATGTTCAGCACTTTTCGGATTAAGTTATTATAGACTAGGAGAATATAATTATCCATTAGTTGTGCTCTCTGGTATTATCATTGGGGCAGTGCTTGCCTTTTTATATTATAATTTATCAAATTATAGAACGAATAAAATATTCATGGGCGATACGGGCTCTATGCTGTTAGGGTTTCTGCTTGCCTTTACGGCTATTTGTTTTATTGATATTTTTATAGATAAAGACCTTCCTAATGTACCAAGATATCATTTGCAATCTGCTCCGGTAATTGCAGTTGCTATATTGATTCTTCCAATTGTAGATACATTAAATGTTATCATCATAAGGCTTTGTAATAAAAAATCACCTTTTGATGCCGATAAAAACCATATACATCACAAACTATTAAAGCTGAATCTTACTCACAGAAGATCTAGTTTTTATATTATTCTGTATTATCTTTTTATTGTAGCCACTGCTTATTGCTTAAGACATACCAATATAAATTTATTACTATTAATCGTATTAGCATTAGGCTTTTTAGGGGCTTATCTGCCCGATTGTATATATGCCTTAAGAAATAATAAAAAGTAACAATTAAATCTTTATTTTTGCAAACAACTTGAAAATATGATGAAAAATTATAAGTATTTATTCCTTTTAATATTCCCTTTTCTCATTACATCTTGTATTACTACAAAAGATGTAAGGTATATGCAGCCTAGTGAAAGTCTTGTAATCAACGAAGAAGGCTTGATACCGTATAATGTGCCCGTATACAGAATCACTAAAAATGATATGTTAAACCTTAATATTGTGACTACGCCTAAAGGTGATGCTGCACAATTTTATTCTTCACTAAATACGAGTGGTGCGAATGGAGGGCAGGCACTTCCCGGTGGAGGAGCTGTCGGAGGAGCTTCAGGAGGAGGAAGCGGACCTGGAGGAAATGTCAGTTTTTATTTTAATGGTTTGAAAGTCGATTCAAATGGTGATATCAATATTTTTGGTATTGGCTATATTAAGGCTGAAGGAAGAACTATTGAAGATCTTACAAAAGAGATTCAGGATAAGGTAAATGAAAATTTCCAAGAAGGAAAGTCTGAGGTAAGATTAAATACTAATGGTATTACTTATTATATCTTAGGGGATGTTGAAACAACTGGACTTACAGGTGAAAAGGTAGTTCATAAAAATATACTTACGTTAACAGAAGCTTTAGCCATCAATGGTGGTATGAATAGAACTATTGATAGGAAAAATATTGTGATCCACAGAAAGCTTCCTGAAGGTATTAAGGTTGTAAAAATAGATCTTACTCGTGAAGATATTATGAATTCACCCTATTACTATGTACAAAATGGTGATGAAATTTATCTTAACACAAGAGCAAAAAGCTTGAACGGATTTGGAAAAGATCCAATTCAAACTTTAATATCGGGAGTTTCTGTAATCACTACAGCATTGTCAATTTATCTACTTCTAAAAAACCTTTAGCATGATTCCAGGAAAAGACACTACTGTAGCAAAAAATGATTCTCAAAAGGAAAAATTTGGTTCTTTCTCATTATTTGATATTGAGCACTTTTTAAGAAGAATATTAAAGAACTGGTACTGGTTTGTATTTATGTTCTTAATTGGATATGTAATCTCGTGGGTTTATAGCAAATATTACGCACAAAATATCTATGCTTCAAACTTATCTTTAAGTGTTTCAAGTAATACTTCGAGCTATTTTACGCCTAATCAGTCTATTAATTTTATATATGGGCAAAATGGAAATCAAGATGGTATTTATTTGAAGAAAATGCTTTTATCAAGATCTCATAATGAATTTCTTGTAAAGGGACTAGATCTTTTTGTGAGCTATTCTACAAAAGGGGCAATAAAATCTACTTATTTAGACAAAGATGATTCTCCTGTTTTTTTACAAATAGATAAAAAACACGGTCAGCAAATTAATTATGCTATTACTTTGATGCCTAAAGGAAATGGTACTTATGAAGTTGTTTTGCCTGAGGAAGGTCAATCTACGAGCCTATATAGCTATGAAAGTGAAGGCTTTGAAAGTATTAATACCTATCAAAGACCAGCCAATAAAGTAATAAAAATAGGAGAATGGTATACCTCTCCGAATTTGAGATTTCAGTTGATTCAAAATCCTGTAAAATCTAAAATTAGCTTAGATAAGATTATAGTTAATCTTAATTCTGTCAACCAGTCTGTTAATGATATTGTTTCTACAATAGGTGTAGAATTTGACAAAGAAATTAACAGTATTATGATTATTACTAAAACGGGATATAATCTGAATAGTACAGTAAGCTTTTTGAATAAATCAGTAGCTGAATTACAGAAAAAAAGATTTGCAGATAAAAATACGGTAGATAAGAATACAGAATCTTATTTACAGGGCAACCTTGATGGAATCAGAAAAAGATTAGATTCTAGTGCTGCCGTTTTAAATTACTTAAAAACATCTGAAAAGCTCTATGATATTAAAGATAGAGATGAAAAATCTCTAGTTAGAATAAAAGATTTAGAGGCTAAAAAAGCAGATTTAGAGAGTAAATTAAACTCATTAAATACAATCAGACGTACTTTAGAAACGCAGAATTTTGATAAAATGATCAGCACCAATGCTGCTGGTTTTGAAGATGGTCTTTTCTCGGCTTCTGTATCAGAATTGAAGGCTCTTTATCTTAAAAAGAGAGAGTTGGCTTCCATCTATAAGCCTAACTCTGAGCCAATGCTTGAAATCAATAGGCTTATTAATGATGCAAAGCTAAGTTCTAACAATTCACTAAGAAATTACTATAACGGGTTTTATACAGAAATTAATAAAATCAATCAACAAGTTTCAGATGCTAACTCAGATTTGGCATCTTATCCTGAAAAGCAAAGGAAATATTTAGACGCTGAGAGAGGATATAATATGATTGAGGCAACTTATAACAGTTTATTGGGGAGACAGAACGAGACTCAAATGAGAATGGCTACCAATCAGTCTGATATTACAGTTATTGACCCGGCTAAAAATTTGGGACAAGGTCCAATTGGTCCTAATGTAAAAGGAACTAAGGCAACAATCATGGGCGGATTATTGGTGCTGCCGTTGTTGCTTCTTTTGATAGGTGAAGTTCTTGATAACAGGATTAGGAATATTAAAGAATTGTTGAATGCAACAAAAATTCCATTGCTTGGAGTTATTGGAAATAACAATAATGAAAATATGCTTACTGTTTTGGAGCAACCAAAATCTTCTGTTTCTGAGGCATTCAGAGGAATAAGAGCCAATATGAGGTTCTTGTCGGGTGAAAATGGTAAGAGCAAGACAATCTTAGTAACATCATCTATTGGAGGTGAAGGAAAAACATATGTTTCTATTAACTTAGCATCAGTTTTAGGATTAAGTGATAAGAAAACAATCCTTTTAGGAATGGATTTAAGAAAACCAAAGATTTTTGGAGATTTTAAAATTGATAATAAATATGGGATCTCTAATTACCTTACAGGAGAGGTTTCAATAAATGAAATTATTAATAAAACAAATATTCCTAATCTTGACGTGGCTACTTCGGGACCAATTCCACCAAATCCTTCAGAGCTTTTAATGAGCGACAAGAATATTAAGTTTATTGAAGAACTTAAAGATATTTATGATTTCATTATTATTGATTCTCCGCCGGTAGGTTTGGTTGCAGATTCTTACGAATTAATGAAATATTCAGATGCTAATCTCTATGTTGTTCGTCACGAATACACAGAAAAGTATATGCTGAAGATGATTACAGAGAAATATCATAACAATGAAATTGAACATTTAGGCTTAGTTTACAACGATTATGATGTAAAACAGGGGTATGGATATGGTTACGGATATGGTTATGGATACGGTTATGGATATTTTGATGAAGATAAAAACTATAAAGAACCATTGTTGATAAGAATAAGAAACAGGGTTCGAGTGATCTTTAATAAAAAATAATATATAATAAACCCTCATTTAATGGGGGTTTATTATATATTTGAATATTTTGAATCTATTAAAAAAAGAATATTTTTGCTACTTTGCCGTTTACTTTATAACAAATTATGTTTTTTTGTTTATTTTTAACTAAACATTAAGATTATCATTAATATAAAAATGTTTTATATTTGCAAAAATTAAATTTTAAAATAACCATAAATCCGTATTCTTTTATGAATAAAAAATTATTATTTAGCTTCCTTGCCGTTTTGGGAACTGTGGTAAGTATTAAAGCTCAAAGGAACGAATTGGGGGTTCGTCTGGGGATGAGTAACCTAGTTGGCGACATAGGAAGAACGAATTATATTTTACAAAAGCCGTTGGATTTAAGCAAGACGTCAGATTTTGGGGTTCCTTTTTATGGAGGTATTTTATATAGGTTTAATTTTAACCCTCATCAAACTGTTAGATTAGATCTAGGATATAATCAAATTCAATTTAGTGATAAAGTGGCTAAAGAAGAATACAGGAAGAATAGGAATGCAATGGGGAAAAATAATGTGTATGAGGCTAGTTTAATGTTTGAGTATAATTTCTTCCCAGTGAATAACGAACAGAAAGGTATGCTAAGCCCTTATATATTTGGTGGAGTTGGTGCTTTAATGTTCGATGCTCCAAAGGCTACCATGGTAAATGATTTTAGAAGAGATGCAGATGGTGTGGCACAAGCTCCTATTAATGAATTAGATTTTACTACTTCAGCTGTATATACAACGGGTAGAAAGACAACAATGCATATACCTTTTGGAGTAGGTTTGAAATATAAATTTAATTATAGTTGGGCAATATTTGCTGAAGCTACATTTAGATACACAATGACAGATCAGTTGGATTATAGTAAGATTCTTGATAAAGATGTTGTTGCTACTTATAATGGGGATATTTTAAATCCTGCTACAGGCGGATCTTTACTTCAGTCAGATGCATATTATGCAGTGTCGAAGGAAAGAGAAGCTAAGTTTATTAAAGAAAGAAATATTGGAGATAGTAAGTCTAATGATTGGATTAATACGGTAAGTTTAGGGCTTACGTATTCTTTCGGAAGACCACCATGTTATTGTGATTAATTAATTATGTCGTTGATTAAAGATAAAATAAATTCTGAGAATTTACCGCAACACGTTGCTATCATTATGGATGGTAATGGAAGATGGGCAAAATCCCGTGGCGAAGAAAGGACCTTTGGTCATAAAAATGCTATTGATGCTGTAAGAAATGCTATTAATGCATGTAATGAGATACATATCCCATACTTAACGCTCTATACGTTTTCTTCGGAAAATTGGAATAGGCCTACAGATGAAGTGGATATCTTAATGAATTTGCTTGCAGAAACGTTATTACTGGAAGCAGAGGAAATATTCAGTAAAGGATTACGAATGCATGTTATTGGTAATTTAGAAAAATTGCCGTCACTTGTAAGGGATCAGTTGCTTAATGTGGTAGAACTAACAAAAGAAAACACAAAGGGTAATTTGGTATTAGCAATAAGCTATGGCTCACAAAATGAGATACTGAATGCCGTAAAAAATATTAGTACTGATGTAAAAGAAGGAAAGATAGATATTGAGGATATTAATGAAAATTTATTCGAAAACTATCTTTATACGAAAGATTTTCCACCTGTTGATTTATTAATAAGAACCAGCGGTGAAACTAGGATAAGTAATTTCCTCCTTTGGCAGATTGCCTATGCAGAACTACAGTTTTTAAATGTTCTGTGGCCGGATTTTTCAAAAGATATTTTCTTTCAGTGTATTGTAGATTATCAAAACAAAGAGAGAAGATACGGCTTAACCGGCGAGCAAATAAAGATTCAGTAAAATTTAAGAAAAGAAAGACTACGATAAAATGAAGTTTAGACTATTACCCATCATTATGTTTGTTGCTTCTGCACATTTTTATGGACAGGTAACGCCACAGGACAGCACCAAAGTGAATAATCCTGTGCATGCAGACAGCCAAATAGGCTCTTACATGCTTAAAGACATCGTTGTAGATGGGGTTAAAAAATACACACCTGCACAGATCTTAAGATTTACAGGATTGTCAAAAGGAGAAAATGTAGATATCCCTGGGCAGAAAATCAGCAATGCTATTAAAAAACTTTGGGATACTCAATCTTTTTCGGAAGTGGAGGTCTATGTACAAAGTATTGAAGGCGAAACTGTAGTTTTGAAATTCTATTTACAAGACTTAAAAGAACTTGGAGAAGTGAAATTTAAGGGTAAAGGAATTGGGAAATCTAAGAATGAAAAACTGGCAAAAGACAACAATCTGAAGCCGGGAACGAAAATTACCCAAAATTTAGTTTCAAGTCTTAAAACAAATATTCCTAAAGATTACATCAAAAAAGGATTTGCAGATGCTAAGATCACCATTGAGGATAAAGTAAATGCGAATGATCCTTCTTTGGTAGACTGGACGATTATTGTGGATAAAGGCAAAAAAGTAAAAATTGATCACATCGAGTTCGAAGGAAACGAAAAAGTGACTGATTCAAAACTTAGAAATAAGGCTTTTAAAGAAACTAAACAAAAAAGGTTTAGTATTGGAGGTATCTTGAAGCCTTCAAAATTCATCGCAGAAAAATATCAGGAAGATAAACAAAGTCTTATCAGCTACTATAACTCTTTAGGATATAGAGATGCGGCTATTGTTTCTGATTCTGTATGGAGAAATAAGAAAAACGATTACGAGATCAACGTAAAATTAAAAGAAGGTAAGCAATATTACATTGGTGATATTACGTTTACTGGAAATACTGTATATCCTACAGATTATCTACAAAGGTTGTTAGGATATAAGAAAGGTGATATTTACGATGCAGTAGGATTCAACAAAAAAGTTGGAGAAGATGGAGGTAAAGAAGATGATTCTGATATCAAGTCGGTTTACATGAACAACGGTTACCTTTTCTCTAACGTTACTCCTGTTGAGAAATCGGTAGAAGGAGATAAGATTAATCTTGAGATCCGTATCAACGAAGGTGAAAAAGCAACTTGGAATAAAGTAACTTGGCAAGGGAATACAACAACGCATGACCATGTTATTCTTCGTGCTTTAAGAACGAAGCCGGGAAGTCTTTTTGCTAAGAGTGATATTAAAAGAACATATTTTGATTTAGCGGGAATGACATTCTTTGATCCACAGCAAGTAGGTCAGGATATTCAGCCAAATCAACAAGACAATACAGTAGATATCAATTGGAAATTGGTGGAGAAAGGTTCTTCTCAGGTTCAGTTACAGGCAGGTTACGGTGGTAACAGCTTTATCGGAACTTTGGGATTAACGTTCAACAACTTCTCATTGAAGAACTTCCTTAAGTTTAAGGACTTTAGACCAGTACCACAAGGGGACGGACAAACATTATCTCTTCAAGCGCAAGCTGGGCAGTTTTTCCAAAACTATGGGGTATCTTTCACAGAGCCTTGGTTGTTCGGAACGAGACCAACTGCACTTTCTGTAAGTTTAAATACTTCAAGAGTAAAATATTCTGATGCAACAGGTAACGCACAGAAATTAAATATCTTCTCCGCTTCAGTAGGTCTAAATAGATTATTGAAATGGCCGGATGACTATTTCTCATTATATACAGGTCTTCAGTATCAGAAATATGACTTTAGTAACTATCCATTCGAATTCGGTGATACCACTGAGTATTATGGAACAGCAAACAACTTAAGTCTTAATATAGGATTAAGTAGAAACTCTGCGGGTATTGACCCAATTTTCCCAACAACAGGTTCTAATATTGAACTTTCCGGAAAATTCACACTGCCATATTCATTGTTTAGCAATAAAGACTATTCAACAATGAGTCCTACTGAAAAGTATAAGTGGATGGAATTCTATAAAATTAAGTTTAAAGCGGACGTTTATAACGAGATTGCTGGAAAACTAGTGTTAAGATCTTCTGCTGAAATGGGATTCATGGACGGATACAACAAACAATTGGGAGCTCCGCCATTTGAAAGATTCTATGTAGGAGGAACAGGACTTTTCGGAGGTAGATATGATGGTAGAGAATTAATTCCTTTAAGAGGTTACGAAAATGCTTCTACTTACGGTGGAACTGTTGATGATATTACTCAGAAAGGAGGAGGTACAATCTATAACAGATTTACATTAGAATTAAGATATCCAATTTCAATGAGCCAAACTGCTAAAATTTATGCATTAACATTTGCTGAAGGAGGTAACGTTTGGAATTCATGGGGTAACTATAATCCGTTCCAGTTAAAAAGATCAGTTGGTGTTGGGGTAAGAGTTTACATGGGTGCATTTGGATTAATCGGATTTGATTTTGCTTACGGATTTGATAAAACAGTTCTTGGAACTGAACCTTCAGGATGGAAAACACACTTCTTGATGAACCAATCATTATAATTCGCAATATGAAATATTTTAAAACTGTTCTCACATTTATAGTATTCTTACTTTTCGGCTTGAGCAATGCTCAGAAAGTCGGGGTAGTAGATACAGAATACATATTAGATAAGTTACCTCAATATAAAGAAGCTGAAGCAAGATTAAATTCACAAATTGATACTTGGCAATCTGAACTTCAAAGTTTGCAATCTGAATTTGAAAAGAAAAGATCAGCTCTTGAAAACGAAAGGGTTTTATTAGTCGGAGACCAATTAAAGCTTAGAGAAAAAGAGGTGATGGATTTGGATAAAAACGTCAAAACCACTACGAGTTTGAGGTTTGGAGCCAATGGTGAGATCACAAAATTAAGAACAAGTTTAATCGTGCCTTTCCAAGATCAGATCTGGACGGCCATTCAGACAATGTCTGAGAAAAATGGCTTGGGCATAGTTCTTGATAAAGCCAATAATGTTAATGTTATTTTCCTTCAAAAAAGATTCGATTATACAGACAAAGTATTGGATGTTTTATTAAAAGGTTCAACAGGAGCCGATAAAAAGGAAAAAACAAGTACAAAAGGTAAAAAGTAATTATTAAAGTTAACTTTTTCCTATATTT
This sequence comes from Chryseobacterium polytrichastri, assembly GCF_900142445.1. Taxonomy (GTDB): domain Bacteria; phylum Bacteroidota; class Bacteroidia; order Flavobacteriales; family Weeksellaceae; genus Chryseobacterium; species Chryseobacterium polytrichastri. Next base: position 29,364 of record NZ_FRAV01000052.1, read on the forward strand.
AAAATCTAATAAACAAATTAAATTATTTATTTACCAGTTATGAAAAAATTAAGTGTATTATTTGCAGCAGTAATGATGGTTGTATCTGTAGGTATGGCAAAAGCTCAAAAAATTGCTACTTTAGATGTTATGGGTGTTCTTGAAGCAATGCCTGAAAAGAAAAAAGCAGATGCTGATTTAAAAACTTTCTTAGATGCTAAGCAAGCAGAAATTAAAAAGAAAGCTGACGCTGGACAAGCTAAATTAAAGCAATATACTGAAGAAGCTCCAAAGAAAAGTGCTGACGAAAACAAAGCAAGAGAAGCTGAGTTGTCTAAAATGAATGACGAGATCAACCAAATGCAAGATAAAGCTCAAAAAGATTTCGTTGCTAAAAGAGACGCAGCTTATGAGCCGGTTGAAAAGAAACTAAACGATGTTGTAACTAAAGTTGCTAAAGCAAACGGTTATGATTACGTTATGGATGCTAACTCTTCTGCATTTGTTTACAAAGCAGGTACAGATGCTACTCCAGCTGTAAAAAAAGAATTAGGTCTTTAATTGAAACAAATTAACAAAGATTTATAGAACAGACCACCTCTTTTAGAGGTGGTTTTTTTATTTTTGCCAAATGGAAAAAGAAGTATCAACTACGGTAAAGGTCAGATTTAGTGATTGTGATCCGATTGGGCATTTAAATAATGTGAAATATCTAGATTACATGTTCAATGCAAGAGAAGATCATGTAGAAACATTTTATGGTTTCACTTACGAAGAATATACTAAAAAAACAGGCTGTACTTGGATTGCAATTCAAAACGAAATAGCATATTTAAAAGAAGTAAGATATAATACGCAAGTAGTGATCAGTAGTAAAACGATCGAAATCCAAGACAGAACAGCGAAGGTGGAGATCTTAATGAAAAGCTTGGACGAGAAAACAGTTCATGCGGTTTTATGGGTTACGATTATTTACTTCAATATGAAAACAAGAAAATCAGAAGTTCATCCGGATGACATAAAAGAAACATTCCATAAATTCCATGTAGAGTTGGATCAGAAAGATTTTCAGTCACGAGTGAAATTTTTAAGATCACAGAACGCAAAAAATTCATAATAGAAGGAATTATTTAAAATATTAATGTATATTCCATTAGACAATATTAAAACGTAAAAGTAATACATGAAAAAAATAGTTGTAATAGGAAGCAACGGACAGTTGGGAAATTGTATAAGAAAAATTGCTCCCGATTTTGAACTTGATTATGAATTTGTATTCGCAGATTCGCAAACGGTAGATATTACGAACGAAGATCAGGTAAATACTTTCTTCAATAATGAAAAACCGGATTTCTGTATCAATGCATCGGCTTACACGGCGGTAGATCTTGCAGAGAAAGAAAGTGAGAAAGCTTTTGCTGTAAATGCGGACGGGGTAGCAAATCTGGCTCAGGCTTGTGTAGACCATAAAGCGATATTAGTTCACGTTTCCACAGATTATGTTTTCGATGGAGAAACTAATTTAGATTATTCGGAAGATGATTTCACAAACCCGATCGGAGTTTACGGAGAATCAAAATTAAAAGGAGAAGAATTAGCTTTAGAGATTAATCCTAAAACCATTATTCTAAGAACATCTTGGTTATATTCAGAGTTCAATAAAAACTTTGTGAAGACCATGCTGAATTTATTTCCACAAAAAGACGAATTAGGAATTGTTGCAGATCAATATGGTCAACCTACCAATGCAAATGATTTAGCAGAAGCAATCATGAATATCATTAATGCTCCAACGAAAATTTTCGGTGTTTTTCACTTTTCAAATTATCCGGAAACAACATGGTTTGAGTTTGCTAAAAAGATCGCTGAATTTTCAAACGCTTCCGTAAAATTAAATGCATTAACAACGGAACAATATCCAACTCCGGCCAAACGCCCGAAAAGAAGTACAATGTGTTTAGATAAAATTGAAGAAACGTATAAAATAGAACTAAAACATTGGGAGAATAGTTTAGAAGAATGTGTAGAAATTCTTTCACAATAAAATAATATCTCATGAAAAATTTAGGAATAATCATTTTTGTTTTTTTTGCTCAGGTTTTCAGTGCTCAGAATGTTTATTTAACGAAAGTTGAAAAAACAAACGAGAACGCAGATAAATTTCTATACAGAATAAACGAAGAAGCCAAACAGGCCGAACTTTTAGGAGAAGTAGAAGTTCAGGGATTCTCAAAAGACGACGCTGAAGTTTTTTCTTTAATCTATAAGAAGGCAAAAGAAATTGGTGCCAACGCGTTTTCATTAAAACCATTTGAAAATATAGATGGTTCGCCGCAAGCTTTCAATCCTTCAAATTATAAACTTGCTTTATACTATCTACCAAAAGACAAGTTTTTAAATCAAACGGGGAATATCTTTTTATTTGCGTCATCAGACAAAGACCAAAAGATAGGCGTAAACAAAAAAGATTATACATTATCTCCAAGATCATACATCACCATAAAAGTGGTGCCTGGAGAATTGTATGTAATTTCTACAAAAAAACTATTGGGTTCTACCATTAAGCTACAGCCCAAGCAGGGCGAAATCAGTCAATATTTTCAAATCTCAGCCACAAAAATTAAATCAGACGACACAGGAGTCGGTGGTATCAACTTAAAATCTGGCGACATTATAGGGTTAGAAAAATCTTATGGCGAATTTTTAAGTATCATATATAGTAAAGAAAAGCAGAGTAATTAAACTCTGCTTTTTATTTTTCCAGGCTGTCATTGCGAGAAGCGAAGCTAACCTGTATTGAGCTTGTCGAAGCAAAGCAATTTCAAAAACACAACCTCTCTCATACTCTCCAACTCTCAAACCTTCCTTCCCTCCAGCTCAAATTTTTTCAGGAGCTTCATCCAGCTTTCCGCTGTATCTTTTTAGTTACGGCCTCCGCTTCGCTTCGCCCGCAACAAAAAAGGATGCCGCTTCTATCTGGGCTAGGGTATTTGTCGTACTTTTCAACAGTCCACATCACCACAAAGTTTGTCATCCTGTAAGGATCTCAATAACGTAATTCAAAAAGGTATAGATTCTTCACTCCACTGTGTTCCATTCGGAATGACAGCTTCCCATGTTCCCTCTAAACCTAACAGGTTTCGAAAACCTGTTAGGTTTGCCTTAACACTTAGAAAGATTATATTTCAACATTTTATCCATCCACTAATACCTGTCTCAATCTTTGCAATATCCATGCACCCACAATCATCTGTGTCAATCTGCGAAAATCTGTGGGAAATAAAAAACAGTCCTTCCTTGAAGCCTCACATCCAATCGCAATCCCCAACTCAAACCTCATAGGTTTCAAAAACCTATGAGGTTTTGACATACCTTATATATAATAGGAACCCCAAGTATATTCTAAGCGGTAGAAAGCCGTCTTATAATATGTTTAAAACTACAATTCACCAATGTGGATAACTACTTTATGTTATATAAAGTAAATAAAATCAATTATTTAGCGCACTTACTTCTCCACAAAAGCT
>NZ_FRAV01000087.1 GCF_900142445.1 Chryseobacterium polytrichastri
ATTGATTCACTGTTAAATATACGAAAAAAACAATCGCAAACAAAGGATTAATCATTTGACAATCAGAATGTTAATCACCTAACTTAATGACATTGCGCTCGCACCAGCAGGGGGAGAGAATCCAAGGGTATGGAAAATTTAGTCTTTAATGCCCTTGAATATTAGATATCAACACGTCTGGTACATTACCACTATTCGATAATTTTTCCATTAAGATTAAATTTTATACGAAATGTATTATCTCTTATAGTAATTACTTTTTTTAGAGGTTCGCCTTTTTCTATTTTTTTTGTTACAGAGCTTCTACTTTCAGGATAGGAAAAGAATTCATCGCTCTTTAAAACAATTGGATAATATTTATTATTTAAATACAAACATCTATTAGTATTGAGAAGCCAAAAATTATATTCTTTTTCCATTTTTGTATTTAAATAAATTACGAAATTGCCTAATTGATCATTTCCCAATGTGAAAAATATTGATGACTTATCATTTATGGAATCTATTTTCTTTGTAATTTCTTTTTCAACGTTATTTGGTAGAAAATATACTATTTCAGAATTTGTTTTTTGCGCATTGCAATTATTCAAGAGAAAAATTAAAAATGTAAATATTACTATATTTTTCATTATCTATTATGTTTTTGTTTATCAATATGAATGTTCAGTGCAGCTTGGCCAATATTTTGATTTGTCGTAGTTCCTACATTCAATGTAGATACCCCCTCACTTGTTCTTCTATGTATAGCATTCCCACCATTCTGGCTCCCAGTCCAAGAATCTATTGAGTAAACCGTAGTGTTATGTCCTGCTGCTGCATCAACATCATCTGCAGATGTTCCTGGAATGTTTTTTATAGGGCGTGTTGCTAAATTATGAGTATGAGCTCCTCCTAATAATGTCATAGAAGTATCAATCACTAAGCTTTGCAACTCTCTTGTGTTGGGATCCATTCTTTCACCTTTAAGAAATGTTGCATGACCATCTATTCCGTCAGCACCCCTAACAGATGTGACTTCTGCTGTTGGAACATCCCCTCTTGTTACTTTAAGTCCTAAATACAACTGTCTTTCTTTTGTTTGATCAGCAATTGTTTCATTATTTGCATTGTTGACATCCGCACTAATCTGTAATGAATTAACTGAAACAATAGAACTACTTGCTTGTAGGGCTTGTGTTGCTGTTGTTGATATAGAACCCCCATTTTCAGAAGTAATATTATTCCAATCTGATCTATAGATAATTCGAGTATTTTTTGTTGTTGCTCCATCACTCCCTAAGTATCTCCCCGTTGGATCTACATAATCATCTGGTGGAACAGCAGACCTACCATCCGGATCTATAAATCGAATTGGATTGTTAAAAGCATAATTATAAGGGCTATGACTACGCATTTGTTCCGCCAACGGATCAACGACACCCCATCTTCCCAAATCCGGCATATACATTCTCGCTCCATAATCGTACATACCACTTTCTTGTAACTCTTTACCGTTATATTTGTAATTCTGATATCCTCCCAATAAGCTTTTCATACCGCCAATATGATTCATTCCAAAGGCATAGTAATTATTTGTATCTGTAACCTCTAGAGCTCCTGTTGTATTTTTAGCAAAATTCACTCTTGCATTTCCCAAGTGGTCTCTATACTGGTAAATATAACGATTTTCCGTAAAGCTGTAAAATCCTTCTGAGGTAGGAACAAAATCTAATTGCCAATCCAGAGTACCGGGAATTGGATCAAAAAGACCCGGATCTCTAAAAGCCTCTGCTTCATACGCTACACTCGTTCTGCACCAAGGGCAAGGAGCGACGGTCTCACTAAAGCTATATTGAAAACCATCTAAATAATCGGTATATTTATTGGTAGTAGACTGACCTCTTCCTCCACCTGATGAATAGGTTTTACGAACTTTAGCTCCATCTGCACGATATAAATAATTTAATCTAAAACTTGTATTGGTGCCCCATGGATCTTTTTGGGTAATAGAATAAGAATCCGCTAAATTCAAATAATTATAACCTATACTCTGAATCCCTTTATCTTTCATGTTGACC
>NZ_FRAV01000027.1 GCF_900142445.1 Chryseobacterium polytrichastri
AAATATACAAAAAAACAACCAGTAAAACAAACTAAATTAACTGAAAATCAATATATTAAAGCCTTAACTTAATGACATTGGGCTTTAGCCCGTTTACCACATCAAAATTTTCATCTGGCTTTAGCCAAAACTTACTACGATATACAAACATTACAAACTTCTTTCAAACACACTCATCTGTGTAAATCAGCGAAATCCGTAGGAGAAAAAAATCAACGTTACTTTTGTCATTCCGCAGAAATCTAAACAACGTTTTTTAAGTGCTAAATATAGATTCCACACTCCACTTCGTTCCGTTCTGAAATCGAAGATTCGACGAAGTCAATGACAATTCGCATGGCAAAGAAAACTTCTTAGTTGATTGAAACTCCCTTGCGAACTTTAAAAAAATAGTATTTTTGTAAAAACAATATCATTAAAGTAAATGCTATTACAACTTCCAACAGAAAAAATCCCGATTCAGGAAATCCTTATTCATCAAAATGTAAAGCTTTTCATTAAAAGAGAGGATCTCGTTCATCCTCAAATTTCAGGGAATAAATATTGGAAGCTTTTTTACAATATCAATCATTATGTAAACCAAAATCCTGAAAAGCCTTATATCATAACTTTTGGTGGAGCATTTTCAAATCATATTTCTGCCGTTTCTGCCGTAGGAAAATTAGCAGGAATTCCAACATTAGGAATTATCAGAGGGGAAGAATTAAAAGATAAATGGCGGGATAATCCAACCTTAGTTTTCGCAAAAAGGAATGGAATGAATTTAAAATTCATAACTCGAGAAGAATATCGAAACAAAGAAAAATTATCAGAATTTTTACAGGAAGAGTTTCCGGATGCTTTGATAGTTCCTGAAGGTGGAACCAATGAAGATGCCGTACAGGGCGTAAAAATGATGTTAAATAACGAAACAAAAGATTTTGATTATCTTTGCACCGCAGTTGGAACCGGAGGTACAATTGCTGGAATTTCTAAATTTTGTGAAGATAATCAGAAAGTTATAGGTTTTAAGGTAGTTGACGACTCTTCTTTAGAAAATAAAATTTTTGAATTAACTTTAAAAAGAAATTTTAATCTAATAGATTCAAGTTTTGGAGGTTATGGTAAAATAAAAGATGAAAACATCCGTTTTATCAATGATTTCAAAGAGAAATATGAAATTCCATTAGAGCCGATATATACGGGAAAGATGATGCAGAAAGTTTTTGAACTAATTGATGAGGGGGAGTTTCCTGAGAATAGTAAGATCTTGTGCTTTCACACAGGTGGATTACAAGGAATTGAAGGAGCAAATTTGCTTTTAGAAAAACAGAATAGAAATTTAATTATATAAAGTAAAATTGAAAAACATGAAAAGACTTTTCTTACTAATAAGCCTTTTAGTTTTATCAAAATTCTCGGCTCAAACTTGGGCTACTGAAGACCAATACATCCAAAAATTTGCTCAATATGCAGTGGAAGAAATGGAGAAGTATAAAATACCTGCTTCCATTACGCTTGCTCAGGGACTTCTTGAGACTGGAGGTGGACAAAGCAGATTGGCTCTGGAAGGGAAAAATCACTTCGGAATAAAGTGCAAAGAAGATTGGTCGGGTAAAACCATGAAACATACTGATGATGCTCCCAATGAGTGTTTCCGTGTGTATGAAGATCCCAGACAATCGTACGAAGACCATTCTATATTTTTAGCAACAAGAAAATATTATACAGGTCTTTTCAATTTAGATATGAAAGATTACAAAGCGTGGGCAAATGGTCTTAAAAAGGCTGGGTATGCAACAAATCCTCGCTATGCTTCTATCTTAATAGGTAAAATTGAAAGATATAAACTGTATGAATTCGATAATACAAGTTCTAAAGAAGTCTTGTATGCAGTTCTTAGAATGTATCCTGATTTGAAGGACGACAGAAGTTTTATGGCCAGATTAGAGCCAGGTAAAATGGTAAAAAGAGATCCGGTAACGGTAAGCGTTCCCTATAAGCAGACTTCTTTTGCTCAGCAAGAAAAAAGAGTAGAAAGAATCAAAACTAAAGCTGAAATTCTTAATTCTATTTTAATTAAAAGCCATCCTAATGACGGCTTGAAATATATCGTTATTCCTGAAGATACCAATGTTCAATTCATTGCCAATAAATTTAAAGTAAGCGAAAGCAGACTTACCAAATGGAATGAATTGGAGAGTGATGTTTTAAAGAAGAATGACATCGTATTCCTTGAATCTAAAAACTCTGATGGAAATACGGCCACTTATAAAGTTACTCCTGGAGAAGATATGCATGACATTGCTCAGAAATTCGGAATCAAATTACATAAACTATATGCTAAAAACAGAATGGATGAAGGTCAACAGCCATCACCAGGACAGTTAATGTATCTTATAGACAAGAAACCTAGAAACTAATACTCAACCCAAACCATGAAAATATTAAATGTGAATTTTAAATATCTATGGATATTTTTAGTTTTCATATCTGGTAACCTTTTTTCACAAGAACAAAAGTATATTCCTTTTAGAAGAGGGAATTTATGGGGATTGTGTGAAGCAAATAAATTCATTGCAGTACAGCCACAATATTACAGCATAAGTTGGTATGACGAATCGGTGGGAGGATTCCATGCCGAGCAGAATGGTAAGTTTGGAATAATTGACAGTAATGCAACGATCATAATGCCTTTTATTTCTGATAAACCGATCATTGTAAATGGTGAAAATTATCTCGTTTTCGAAGGTCTTGACTATTATAATTATTCCATAAAAACAAAAATGAGGCTTGACAAATACATTGAGCCTGAAAGGTATCCTATCAATGATCGCTGGGGGGGGGGAGATAATCATATCGGAGAGCTAAAAGAACCAAAATTAACTTGGGATGATCTGGACGATGAAGATTTGGACATGATAAAACCTTTTGAGGATGAACAAAATTATCAGATCAATTTTAAAGCTAATTTTGTAGAGATTTTGTCCAAAGATTCACATATAGGAATTTATATTCCTAAAATCAAAAAAATGTATTTAAGTACACCAGATATCGCGTATGTGGGATGGCAATTCTACAATGGCAAACCTTATATTCTTTCAACAAATTCAACAAATTTATTTGGATTGGTTGACGAAAATTCTAATCAGGTTTATCCGATTAAATATGCTTCAATAAATCTAATGGATGGTTCTGGATTAGTTGTTGTTTCTGAACCTGATCAAAATAATCCAAATAACTTACTATATCAAACTATTTTCCCAAACAATAAAGTGTTGGAAGGTCAATTTTTTCCGCAAGGAAATGTGTGGAGAAACGGATCTATATATAGGCTATACTATAAAATAGTAAATGGTTTGAAAAACTATGCAGGAGAAGATGGAACCCCTTATTTTGAAGGGTAAATAATAAAGAAAAAATAGAAAATGAAGTATCAAAGAAGTTCAGCTTTATTCGATGAAGCTTACAAATACATTCCGGGAGGAGTAAATTCTCCTGTTCGTGCATTCAAATCTGTGGGTGGCGTTCCTGTTTTCATGAAATCTGCAAAAGGGGCTTACCTTACAGATGCTGATGACAATACCTATATTGATTACATCAATTCTTGGGGGCCGGCTATTTTAGGGCACACCCATCCAGAAGTGTTGGAGGAATTAAAAATCCAGGCAGAGAAAGGTTTCTCTTTTGGTGCTCCGACAGAATTGGAAACTGAAATTGCAAAATTCATCGTAGACAATGTTCCCAATATTGATCAAATCAGAATGGTTTCTTCAGGAACAGAAGCTTGTATGAGTGCAGTAAGATTGGCAAGAGGTTTTACGGGAAGAGATAAAATTGTGAAATTTGAAGGATGTTATCACGGTCATTCAGATTCATTTTTGATCAAAGCGGGAAGTGGTGCTGCCACTTTTGGAAACCCAAATTCTCCAGGCGTAACGGAAGGTACGGCAAAAGATACTTTGTTGGCAAGATATAATGATTTTGAGCAGGTTCAAGATCTTTTCCGTCATAATCAAGGACAAATTGCAGCCGTAATTATAGAGCCTGTTGCTGGAAATATGGGGTGTGTACTTCCTGAAAATAATTTCCTTCAAAACTTAAGACAGATCTGTGATGAGAACGGAGCTTTATTGATTTTTGATGAAGTAATGACGGGTTTCAGATTGGCTTTTGGGGGTGCTCAGGAACTGTATAATGTGAAAGCAGATTTGGTAACGTATGGAAAAGTAATCGGAGGCGGACTTCCGGTTGGTGCTTTTGCAGGTAGAAACGAAATCATGGATCATTTAGCTCCAAAAGGTGGTGTTTATCAAGCCGGAACATTGAGTGGAAATCCTTTGGCAATGAGAGCAGGTTTAAAAACGCTTCAGTTGATTAAAAATGATGAAAACTTTTTCACTAATCTAAATAAAACAACAGAAACCTTAGATTTTGAAATTGGCAAAATTTTAAATGAAAAAGGAATTGCTCATAGGATCAACAGAAAAGGTTCAATGATGTCTGTTTTCTTCCATATCAACAGAGTTTCTAATTTTGATGAAGCGCAGGAAGCGAACCATGCCTTATTTAATAATTTTTTCCATCAAATGTTGACGAATGGAATTTATCTTCCACCAAGTGGATATGAAACGTATTTCATCAGTGATGCGATCAAAGATAAAGAAATTGATATGACGTTGGAAGCAGTTAGAAAATTCGAATATTCTTAGATTGAGAAGATAAAATATATAAAGGATGAGGTGTAGAACTTCATCCTTTTGTGTTTTGATTAAAACACAAATTGCACTAATATTTTACACAAATAAAGCACAATCATCTGTGTAAATCCGTGAAATCTGCGGGAGATAAAAAAGAGAATCTACAAAATTTGAAAGGCTGAGCCGAGTCGAAGCCTTTGCCATAATTATAAAGATTACCTTTGAACTCAATGAACTAAAGTCCGTTCCTATTGATAAAACTGAGATTCAATAAATCATACAAACAATACAATAAACCATACACGTCCGGCAGCTCAGTTCTTATTAATTTTGTAATAAATAGATTGGAAATGAAGACTTCAAACATATCTCGTAAAGATTTTCTTAAAAACTCAGCGTTGGCAATGGCTGGATTAACTTTAATACCCAACATGATGATGGCAAATTCAATTTTTGATAGCGCAATAATTTCTTCAAAAGGAAAATTAAGCTTAAAAAATGTTCGTCTTGAAACAGGTTTTGAATACGAAGAAGGTGAAGTAATCTCCACAAAAACCAATTTATTTTATATCGAAATTGAAAACGGAAAAATTTCAAAAATAGCTCCCAATCAACCGAATGCAAAAGCTGTTGATGCCAAAGGATTTTTAATGTTGCCAGCATTTAAAGACATGCATATTCATTTGGATAAAACTTTTTATGGAGACCAATGGCAAGCAGTACGAAAAAGAACGGGTGGAGTAAAAGGAATGATTGCCTTAGAGCAGAAAATACTTCCGGAAATGTTGAAAAACTCGACTTTCAAAGCAGAGAAAATGATTGAACTATTGCAATCAAAAGGAACGTCTTTCGCAAGAAGTCATGTGAATATTGAACCGACTTCAAAATTAGATTCATTAAAAAATCTACAGAAAGCATTAGATCATAAAAAGAAAACTTTCGGAGCAGAGTTGGTGGCTTTTCCGCAACATGGTGTTTTTTATACAGACTCAGTTCCATATTTGAAAGAGGCGGCGAAAATGGATATTGATTTTATTGGTGGAGTAGACCCTTTTACGATTGACGGAGCGATTGAGAAAACAATTGACTTTACAGTTCAGTTGGCTTTAGATAACAAAAAAGGAATTGATATTCATTTGCATGAAAGCGGAGAATCTGGATTGAAAACTGTTGAATATTTAATTGACAAAGTGAATGAAAATCCTGCATTAAAAGGAAAGACATATCTGAGCCACTGTTTTGTTTTAGGCAAATTAGAAAAGCCAAAGCAGGAAGAAATTGCAGAAAAACTAGCTAACGCGAAAATTGGAATTGTTTCTACGATTCCTTTTGGTAGTCTAATTATGCCCATTCCAACTTTATACAAATATAATGTTGAGGTCTTAACAGGAAACGACAGCATCGTCGATCATTGGAATACTTTCGGAACAGGAAGTGTATTGCAGAAAGCCAATTTAATGGCACAATTATATGGTCAATCCACTGAATTTTTATTATCAAGAAGCTTAAAATTAGCCACAGCAAATGTTCTTCCATTGGATGATAAAGGAGTTCAACAATGGCCAAAAGTTGGCGACCATGCAGATTTGACTTTCCTCAATGCAAGCTGTTCGGCAGAAGCGGTTTCAAGAATCTCAAATGTAGAATCTTTGATTCATCAGGGAAATATTGTATTTTAATTTTTAAATACCTTTTCAGGATTGGGAGCTTTGTCAAGGTTTTAAACCTTGACAAGGCTTATTGAAAGCATATTATTAAAATTACAGTAATAGTTAAAATTTTACCCTGAGTGTAGATCGGAGATTAATTTTATTATATTTTTGAGAAAAAATTACACACAATGAGCCATCAATCAGATCATTTTCCCATTTTAGGGATTCAGGCATTCAGCGAACATCGGTCGAAGGGTTGTAATTTGCTTTTCAATGAATTGAATGGTGAACGCTCTATTGATGAACCTCACAAGCATGATTTTTTTATCATTAATCTTTTTGAACGAGGAAAAGGTTCTCACACGATCGATTTTGTGGAATATCAGGTTGAAGATTATCAAATCCATCTGGTGTTTCCGGATCAGGTTCATCAATGGGTGATCGAAAAGGAAACAATCGGCTATCAATTAATGATTACGCGAGATTGGTTTGAAAGCTTTCTTCCGGCATTGAGGTTTTCGGCTTCTTATTATCAAAACCATCCCGTTATCAATCTTTCGAAAGATATTTTTCCGACTTTTTTATATGAATTTCAGGCAATTCAAAAGGAATTAGACGAAGAAAATATATTTTGGGAACTGATTCAAAAAAGAAGTGAATTGATTGGTTTGCTGGTCAGTAAATCAGTGGAGGGAGTTTTCAAAGATTTTGAAGTGTATCATTCGAATCCTATTATTTCTAAATTTTTAAACCTCATTGATATCCATTTTAAAACAGAACGTTCGGTTTCTTTCTATGCCGAAAAATTGAATATTTCTGCCAATTATTTAAATATTATCTGTAAGAAAAGCCTTAATACATCTGCTTCTTCTCTTATTCAGAACCGAATTTTACTGGAAGCAAAGCGTTTATTAAAAGTCTCTGAAATGTCTGTGAAAGATATTGTTTACGATCTCGGTTTTTATGATCATGCCAGTTTTTCAAAATTTTTTAAAACTCAAACCGGAATGACACCTTCCCAGTTCAAAGAATAATTGATACAGAACAAGACATAATTGATACTCCTGTTTAAGATTTGGCAGACGTAATTTTGTAGGATTAAACTTGGGATCATGCAATTACAAAATCAGCCGTTTGCGAAAGGACATTATGTATTAAAAAATGTTCGTTTGGAAACGGGTTTCGAATACGATAATGAAGAGGTTATTACAACAAAAACAGACTTGTTCTGTGTTGAAATTGAAGACGGAAAAATAAAATCAATTAAACCTAACAATGCAAATTCTGATGCTGTTGATGCAAAAGGAAAACTGATGCTTCCTGCCTTCAGAGATATGCATGTTCATTTAGATAAAACCTGGTACGGATTACCTTGGCAAACACTTTCTCCAAAAAAGAAAACGGTGAAAGATATGATTTCTTACGAACAGGAAATCATTCCGGAACTCTTGAAAACGTCAGTAGGAAGAGCCGAACAGTTAATTGATCTGCTACAAAGTTACGGAACCCATTATGTGAGAACGCATTTCAATATTGATCCCACTTCGGGTTTGCAATCATTAGAAAATCTGGAGAAGGCTTTAGACAATAAAAAAGATTCTTTCAGTGCCGAGTTGGTAGCTTTTCCTCAACATGGCTTATACTATACGGATTCTATTCCTTTGATGAAGGAGGTTGCAAAATTACCGCATGTAGGTTTTATTGGTGGACTGGATCCTTTAAGTATCGACGGAAGTATCGAAAAAGTACTTGATTTCACTGTGCAATTAGCATTAGACAATAATAAAGGAATTGATATTCATTTACATGAAGTAGGAGAGTCTGGGATGAAAACTATTAATTATTTAATTGATAAAGCTATTGAAAATCCTCAACTTCAAGGGAAAACGTTTGTAAGCCACGCTTTTGCATTAGCTCATCTTTCACCAAAAGAAGCTCAGGAAATTGCCGAGAAACTAGCGGCTTCTAAAGTTGGGATTGCTTCATCCGTTCCATTCACTGGAAAAATAATGCCTATTCCTACATTGAAAAAAAATGGAGTAGAAGTTTTAATAGGAAATGATAACGTTCAGGATTACTGGAGTACCTTCGGATCCGGGAATATGCTTCAAAAGGCTAATTTAATTGCCGAATTATATGGATACGCAACAGAGTTTCAACTTTCAAGAACGTTGCAGTTTGCTACCCAAAATATTCTTCCTTTAGATGATAAAGGAAATCAACAATGGCCAAAGGCTGGAGATAAAGCAAATATTGTCTTGGTAGATGCAAGCTGTTCTGCAGAAGCGGTTTCAAGAATGTCTGGCATTGAAGCCTTAATGAATGATGGGAATTTATTCTTGAAGAAGTAAGCTAAACTGAAGTCTAAACTTCTGAGATGTAAATTATAATATTTTTTAATACTTGTTTTTATAAATGAAATCCCTGAGAAAGTAACTTTCCCAGGGATTTTTTATAGTATTTCGTTAAATATTTATTTACTTTTTTATAATCCAGACCATCCTGTGGCCCATGTTGGAACTAAGGTTCCATTTCCGGCTCCTACTGCAGCAGGATTTTCTGTAAAGGTAGTGTCTACTATGGGTACGTTTGCACCAGCAGTAGATTTCAGAGAAACTTTTGTTGTGGTAGTATTAAATAGAGCATTGGTGATTTTTTTATGCCCATTAAAATTGGCTACGGAAGCATCACTTTCAATATTTACTCCTGTTGTCCAGTTGGATGTTACGACGTTATCAATGGTTGCATATGTTCCCAATTTCAATTTTATAGCATTGGCTTCTCCGGTAGTAGCTCCAAGAAAGGTAACGTTCTTGATGATAGGGTTAGATCTTGGCGCAGCATCTGGGTTGCTAGCATTGTTAGTTCCTTTAATTCCTGTATTTCCTACACCGTCAGCTTTTCTTTTGGTATAGATTCCGGTTGCGGTTCCGTTCCAGCCGTCAGTCCATTCGAAAGCATCATCCAGATTGTTTATCGATACGATGTTAGAAACGTTAACTGTTCCTCCATAAAGGTGAATACCATCATTAGCACTGCTTACTAAAGCTACGTTACTTATTGTGGTTCCGCTACCCACACCGAATAAAGATAGTCCGTTGAATTTTGTAGTTCCTGTGTAGACTGCCCCAGTATTTTCAATTCTTACAAATGATAGAGATCCAGAATTATCAGCATTCATTGTGCCACCATAAGTCGCATTTCCTAATTCTGACGTTCCTGAAGCCCCTGTGTTGATGGGTGCCTTACCACAGATCACCAATCCTCCCCAGCTTCCGGAAGTGGTAGAAGAAGCCGAGAATAATACGGGGGATCCGGAAGTTCCGTTAGCATATATTTGGCCACCTTGCTCTACGATGATAAAAGAAGTGGTAAGAGTTGCTATAATTCTGGTTCCGGCAGGAATTACCAATTTTCCTCCATCTTTTATGTTAACAGCTCCTGTAAGTCTATATACTTTGGTAGGATCTAATGTTACGATTTGTCCGTTCGTAATATCACCTTTGAAATCATTGAAATTTACAGCGATTCCTACGGGAGTTATTGTGGGAGTAGAATCATCATCTTTGCTACAAGAATAAATGGTAAATGTAGTACCTATGAATAAAGCTGCAGCAATTAATTTTAAGTGATTCTTTTTCATATATTTTTTGATTTAATTCTGTTTTATTTTTGCGTATTGGGTGAATATATAAAACTCAAAAAAATGGATATTATTTTAGATGAAATATACATTCAACAATTACGAGGTCCAAATTACCACTTTTCTGTTTATTTTCCCAATTCAAGTTTACTGTTATTGTAAATTTTTATTTGGTATGATGTTGTAAAATATTCATGCAATCTTTATAAACGTAAACACCCTCAGGAAATAATTTCCTGAGGGTGTTTTAATATAAAAGAAACTAATTACTATTGTGATAATAACGACTTTAAGTCACTGATCCTTATATTACAAGTTGTAGTTTGTCCAACCTGCATACCATGTATCGTTAGCATCCTTAACAGCTCCTCTGTAAGTTACAGCAGTAAACCATCCAGTTAATTTAGGGTGAGTAAATACGCCACCTGTTAATAAAGGAGATCCTGCAGCAGGAGAGAAGTTTGGTGTAGTACCAGCCGGTGCCCATGCATTTGTAAATTTAACATCAGCTGTGTAAGCCAACGTTGTGTTTCCTCCTGTATTGTACCAGTTGGTAAGATCTGTTAATGTAAAAGGAGTAGGAGTTGATGTAGATGCTCCGAATTTTAAAGGAGTTACATTTCCTGCTAATATATTATTCTGAAATACTAAACGTGATGCACCGATATTGTTATCTGTAGGGGTACCTTTTGTTGCATCAATGAATAAACCAACTGGGAACCCAGTGAATACAGAGTTAAATACAGAGATTGAAGAGTTTCTTCTGATCTGTAAAGCATTTTGGTATAAAGAGTTGATTGTACCTACGTTTGTGTTTGTAGCCGAAGTAGAATTAATTGGGCCAATAATTGTCATATTAGAGAATGTAGCTCCGGTTTGTGGTGTTAAAGGAGAACCATTGGCATCATTATCAGATTCAAATGCATTAGATCCTGAAACGTCAGCAACCTGAGAATCTCTTACAGAAATACCAAACTGAATTTTTCCTGAGTAGCCATTGTCTGTATCAAAATCATCATCAAGACCTTTGTAAGCAATAAGGTGAGAACAGTTTACCGTTCCTCCGAACCACTCAAAACTATCATCATTTGCGTAAGCTACTTCTACATAATCTACCGTAGTACCATTACCTACACCTCCGAATGTAATTCCGTTGATTTCCTTATCCGGTAAAAATGCATATCCTGCGTATTCTACTCTTACATATTTTAATATTCCACTGTTATCAGAAACATTTGTTCCTCCGTAAAGACCTAAACCTTCAGTGTTGTTGATTCCACCTTCAATTTCCCCAATTCCAGCTTGCCCATTGAAAGATGCGTTGGTAGGAGCAGCTCCTAAGATTACTAAACCTGCCCAGTCACCTCTTTTAGGACTTGGTTTTTCTGAAGTGAAAATAATTGGGTTCGAAGCAGTACCTTCTGCCATTATCTTACTTCCCTTTGTAATAATTAATGCTCCGTTTTTATCAGCTTCACCAACAATTTTAGTTCCTGGTTCGATAGTTAATGTAGCTCCGTTTGTTACATACACTAATCCTCTTAACTTATAGATATTATTAGCCTTAAGGGTAAGGTTTGTAGTTATTTTCCCTGAAAGAATTAAGTTGTCATTATTTCCACCTGAGTTACCATTTTCAACTATAGTTTGTCCATCTTCTTCTATGTTTCTACATGCGGTAATAGTTGTTGCTATTGTACCAAGCATTAAAGAGTATAAAACAATTTTTTTCATGTTATAAAGAGTTATTTTTTATTAGATATTGATTGATTTAAATTAGAAGCTATAACCAAGAGTTAAACTGACATTTGTTCCTGTTACTCTGTCGATAGCAAGTGCATCAGCACTGTCGTATTTTTTATTATTGTTTAGATCGTGATAAAATCTAGCGTGACGATTTAAGATATCTGAAACGTTAAGTTTGATCTCTCCTTTGTTCTGCCAGATCTTTTTTGCAATCTGAAAATCAAGAAGAGGTCTTGGTGCTTCCCAAATTGGTGGAACCTGATCATTTCCTACATACAGGATTCTTCTTCCAATCATGTTGAAAAGTACTGTTGATGTCCAACCTGTTTTTTCAGTATCATACTGAAGGCTTAAGTTAACAGTATAAGGAGATTGTCCCTGCATTGGTCTGTCTACCTTTGTTGCTTCGTCAGTTACTTTGTTTTTGATTAAAGCGAAGTTACCACCTAGCGTGAAGTTTTTAAGAACACTGAAGAAATCCAGTTTTTTTCTGAATTCAAGTTCAGCTCCGTAAGCATCAGCTTTATCTACGTTTAAATAGTTGAAGGTATTACTTGTTCCTACACCAGATTGGTTAAAGTATAATTCAATAGGATTTTTAAAGTTTTTATAGAAACCTGCAACGGAAAGGATCTCTCCATTTCTCGGGTACCATTCCCAACGAACGTCGGCATTGGTAATCTTCGTTCTCTGAATATATTTGTTACCGATAACAGTAGCTCCTAAATCAAAATCATAATAAGCGAGTGGAGAAACTTCTCTAAATTCGGGTCTTACAACAGTCTGTGAACCGGCAACACGTAAATTCATGTTGTTCGTAAGTTTAAATGTCATGTTTAAAGCAGGTAAGAAGTCAGTAACACGAGTGTTTACAAAACGGTCATCACTTCTTTTTGTGCTTCCAACTAACTGGTCAAAGTTTTCAACTCTTAATCCCCATATAGCTCTGAACCAAGGCGTAAAGTTATTGTCCATTTGTAAATAACCAGCGTTTAGGATGGTATTGGCAATATATCTATACTGGTTTCCCGCAATTTCGTCGAAAGTGAATTTACCACCTCCTGTTCCGAAGTTATTAGGATCAAATATACTTTCGAAAGGTTGAGAAAGCAATTGTTGATTATATCCTTCAAGTCTTACAGCGAAAGGCCTTGAGTTATAAACTCTATCTTTTACTTGGAATAAATATCCTCCCTTGATGGTTTGCTTTTGTCCAAACATCTCAAAGTTTTTAGATAAATCTCCGCCTGCATTGTATAAATAGTCGTTAAGTGTAGAGTAGAATACACTTCCTGATTTTTGAGAAAGACCATTCGAAATTAAAGCCAAATAAGGGCTTCCGGTCATATCAGGATATTGGTTGTACTGAAGACGTTGTAATAATGGAATGTATTGATCTAGAATACCAAAACTTCCGTACCAGTTGAAAGTAAGACCTCCAAGGGCATCTATTTTATGTGTTCCGTTTAGTGTTGAATTATAGAAAGTAGTTTGTTTAAACCCAATCTCTCTAGCCATAATATTTGTTCCGTTTATAGGATCAAATTCAAAATCTTTCCCTGTTCTGAAAGACATGTGGTTTACCGTATTATTGGTAATAATATTCTTTAGGGAAATTTTGTTATTGTTATTAAGTTTTAAAGTAAGATTTAATAAACCTCCTAAAATAATATCGTTTTGATACTTTTCAGTAAAGTAATCAAAGTTGGTATCAGCTAGTTGATCATTAATTGTAAAGAAGCTGTTTCTTGTTTCTGTTCTTCTTTTATTGTTACTGTAGTTAAGTACCGCAATAACACCTAAATCTTTTCCGAAAACTTTTGTGTTGAAACCTCCGTCTAGCTGTAAACTTAAATTCTCAGGATATCCTATACTGTTGTATCCTAGATTTTTTACATAATCTTTCCCGATTCCTGTTTTTGTAGCTTCATCTAAAATAGAGAATGCGTTTTTCGCAGGCATGCTTGTTGGAAGTTTTCTGTATCCGTCATCAATTCCTATGAAATCCCATTTCCCACCTTTCTGCATACGGAACTCTTGCCCCATTGTGATGGAGTTTCCTCCTACACCAACTTGTAGATTGAAAAAGTTTTTATTCGGGATGTCTTTGGTATTTACCTGAATCAATCCACCTGCCCATTCACCACTATATTCAGGAATGAAGGTTTTATTGATAACAAGAGTTTCGATAACGTTGGCAGGGAAAAGGTCAAAAGAGAAAGTCTTTCTGTCTGGTTCAGTACTGGATAACTGAATACCATTCAACATCGCTTGGTTATAACGGTCAGATAATCCTCTTACTACGATGTATTTTCCTTCAGCTAAGCTTACACCGGAAACTCTTTTTAGAACTTCTCCCGTGTTTCTATCCGGACTTCTTTTAATAGCTTCAACACCAATAACCTGTGAAACTACACCAGAATTTCTTTGTAAACCGATGGTAGAGGCAATTGTTTCTTTTCTTGCATTGGATTTTATAACAACACCTTCTATTTGCTTTTCTTTTGTAGAAGGTTTATCCAAAATAATATCAAGATGAGTACTTGCGTCGTTTTTTACGGTAACTTCACTAATCTCTTTTTTGTTATATCCATTAGAAGTTACGGTTATAACATAATTGGTTCCGGGGGGAAGACTGAGAGAGTAGTTTCCGGAAATGTCAGTGGTTACCTCCTGATCATTTACCTTAACTTTTACTCCTTCAATAGGAGTATTGTCTTTCTCATCCAATATCCTGCCTTCCAGAACATGACTTTGTGCAAACGCATAGCCAGCAGAAAACAAGGCAAGTAGCATAATGCTCTTGTGGAATTGTTTTTTCATTTTACTTTATCTTACTATAATTCTTTCGTGGCAAAGAAAGAGAAGTTTACTGCTGTAAATGGTTTACGGAAATTTAATTTTTTCTTAACTAAACATTAACAATCCGTTATTATTGTTAACTTTATGTGAACGATAGGTTATTTGTTAATCTATGCTTCAAAAATTGTTAACTTTGACTCAGTAAAAATTAAAAATGAACCAAAAGAAAATACTCTTAATAGACGATGAGTTGGATATTTTAGAGATTCTATCTTACAACTTAGAAAAGGAAGGCTACGACATTTACACAGCTACCAATGGTAACGAAGGTATTGAGAAAGCCAAACAAATTGTTCCTGATCTTATCTTATTAGATGTAATGATGCCTGAAAAAGACGGTATCGAAACTTGTCAGGAGCTTCGTAAGATAAAAGAACTTCAGAAAACACTTATTGTTTTCCTTTCTGCAAGAAGCGAAGAGTTTTCACAATTAGCAGGTTTTCAAGCCGGAGCTAATGATTATATTGTAAAATTAATCAAACCGAAAATTCTTATCTCTAAAGTAAATGCTTTATTGCAATTAACTTCTCAGGTTTCTGATAATGCTAAATTAATCGAAATTGGAGATCTTATTATAGATAAAGACAACTTCAGAGTATCAAAAGCTGGACAACAGTTCTTACTTCCAAAAAAAGAATTCGATCTATTGTATCTTTTAGCATCAAACACAGAGAAGGTGTTTAAAAGAGAAGAGATCCTAGAGAAAGTTTGGGGGAATGATGTTATTGTTGGAGAAAGAACAATCGACGTTCACATCAGAAGATTGAGAGAAAAATTAGGAATTAATACGATTCAGACTTTAAAAGGTATTGGATATAAATTAATAGTTTAATCTTAATTATAAAATAAAGTTTAAACGATATATTCTAACCACAAAGGGTACTTAATTTTTGTGGTTAGAATATGCTGTTTAAATAAACTTAACCTATAAAAACGGTGTAAAATTGAAATTTTACAGACTTACCCTCGTAGCATCATGTCTGTTGACATTGGTGATGTTTTTTTTAGTAATCATCTTTGATTCACTAAAAGATATCTATTATAAAACTCCTTTTTTCAAAATAGGACTTTTCATCTGTATCCTAGTTATTTTTATTATTAATTATGTAGTGCTCGAACTGCTGTTTAATTATTATGGTAAAAAACAGGTTCGTGGGCTTTCGCAGCTTTTGCCACAAGAAATCGTGAATGATAATAACGAAAATATCACGATGAAAGAATTGGGAGAGCGATTTTCTGATCTTAATCAGCAAAAGGTTACAGAGATTGATATGATGAAAGAAATGGAGAGTTACCGTAAAGAATACATCGGTAACGTTTCTCATGAGCTTAAAACACCGTTGTTTTCTATTCAGGGATATGTGGAAACTTTGAGAGATGGCGGTGTAGATAATCTTACGATTCGGGATAAATATTTAGAAAGAATAGATATTTCTGTAGAAAGGCTAATCGCTATTGTCACAGATTTGGATATGATCAACAGGCTTGAAGCAGGAGAGATCAATCTGAATGTTTCCAGATTTGATGTTAATTTATTAATCAAAGAAATTTTTGATTTACTCGATCTTGAAGCCGAAAAACATACCACAACCTTACAGATCCAGACGCTGCATCCTCAGATTTTTGTGGATGCCGATAAACAGAAGATTTCGCAGGTTTTTATCAATTTAGTTTCAAATGCTATTCATTATGCCAATAGACAGGAAGCAAGAGTGGTGGTAAAAACAAGTGTGCTGAAAAATAAAGTTCTGATAGAAGTTATAGACAATGGGATGGGAATAAAATCAGAAGTTTTATCAAGAATTTTTGAAAGATTCTATCGCGTAGAAACCAGCAGAAGTAGAAGAGAAGGTGGTTCAGGGTTAGGATTGGCCATTGTAAAGCATATTCTTGAGGCTCATAACGAAAACATTACGGTAGAGAGTGTTTATCTTGAAGGCACAAAGTTCAGTTTTATGCTGGAGAAAAGTAAATAATTTTTGCAAAATGTAAGAAAAAAAAATATTTTAAAAAATCCAGAAATATTTTTTTGTCACATGTCATTTATTATATATTTGCAATAGAGATTTATCATAATAACAAAGGCAAAAAAGTAATTTAAAACTGATATGGTTTACAAAATCCGCGTAATATTAGATGCGAAAGAAGATATTTTCCGTGATATCGAAGTTAAAGGAAAACAAACGCTATGGAACTTACATTTAGGAATTAAAAGTGCGTTCAGTCTTCAGGGTGAAGAACTGTCTACTTTTAATTTATTAGAAGAAGATGGAACAATCGTAAAAAGCGTTCCGTTAGAGGATATGAGCGATGATGGTGATGGTGAGATTATGTCGGATGTATATATTGACGAAGCGTTTGAAACTACAGGTTCTAAGACTCAGTTTCAGTATGGACTTCTTGATCTTTGGGAGTTTTTCTGTGAACTTGTTGAGGTGATTGAAGAAACAAAAGGAGTCAATTATCCAATTACAGTATACAGATTTGGAAACGTTCCGTTAAAAGCGCCTAGCAAAAACGGAAGTGGAGGAGCCAAAAAGAAATCAGCAATGCCACTAATGGAAGATGATTTTGCTTTTGAAGATGACTTTGGAGGTGGAAGCAGTTTTGCAGACGAAGATGATGACAATTTTGATGACGAGGAAGAAGAAAACTATGATGACGATGTTTTCGATGAAGAAGATGACAACGACGAAAGATAATATCTAAAATATACAGCCCTGAATTTTTATTCGGGGCTTTTTTTATTTGAAGCTATTTCCCGCTTTCCGCACTCGCTATTTTTCTTTTGCAAAGAAAAATGAGCTCAAACAATTGCTGCAATCGGGGCTAGTGTATCGGGAATGACAACTTTGAGATATCAGTCGCCAAACACTTTCCGTCATTGCGAACCGAAGGTGAAGCAATCTCATTGTACAAAAAAATGAAATTATTAAATGATTGCTTCTCGCAAAGACGTTATACAATAATGATATTAAATACAATTCCATTTAACTGCTAACAAATTCAAACTCTTCCTTTAGATTACCTATTTTTGTTGACAGGAAGAATGCTGGTGAGATAATTGGTCTGGGAATTGTTTCCTGTACCTTCAAAATACAAATAAGAACATGATGGATTTACCTACAGAATGGAAACATTCAACTAATATTTACGAAGTCAACGTCAGACAATATACAAAAGAAGGAACTTTTAAAGCATTCGAAAAAGAAATGCCACGCTTGAAATCAATGGGAGTGAAAACCCTTTGGTTTATGCCGATTACTCCCATTGCTCAGGAAAATAAAAAAGGAAGCTTGGGGAGTCCTTATGCAGCTTCAGATTATACGTCTATCAATCCTGAATTTGGAACATTAAACGATTTCAAACACATGGTAAATGAAGCTCATAGATTGGGATTTAAAGTGATCATTGACTGGGTTGCCAATCATACCGGATGGGATCATGTATGGACAAAAACGAATCCTGAATTCTATTTAAAAGATTCTGATGGGAAATTCCATATCGCTTCAGGAATGGATGATATTATTGAACTAGATTATTCAAACCAAGAAATGCGATTGGCAATGATTGATGCCATGAAATTCTGGATAAAAGAAACGGATATTGACGGGTTTAGATGCGACTTAGCCTCTTGGGTAGAAGTTGATTTTTGGGAACAGGCACGTCCAGCCGTTGAAACCCTAAAACCTCTTTTCTGGTTGGGCGAATTTGATGAATTGGAAAGTCCTGAATATGGAAAGGTTTTCGATGCAAGCTATTCTTGGAAATGGATGCATACTTCTGCAGATTATTACAGTAAAAATATGCCTTTACAGGATTTAAAGAACCTGTTAATTCAATATTCTAACATAGGAGATTCTTCTATGAGAGCTTGGTTTACCTCAAACCACGATGAAAATTCTTGGAATGGAACGGAATATGAAAAGTATGGCGATATCGCGAAGCCAATGGCTGTATTTTCTGCAACATGGAATGGTATTCCGTTATTATATTCCGGGCAAGAGCTTCCCAATATGAAAAGATTGGAATTCTTTGAAAAAGATGCAATTGAATGGACGAATACCTATCAAGCTGCAGATTTTTATAAAACATTATTAAGCTTAAAATCTTCAAATCCTGCTTTGCGAGGAGGAGATCCAAATGTTGGAACTTATCTTTTAAACACTACAGCAAACGATAAAATATTAGCTTACCTAAGAAAGAATGGGGACAATGAAGTTTTGGTGGTGCTTAATATGTCAAAGGAGCCTGCAGATTTCAGCATCCAGGATGACAACCTTTCTGGAAGCTTTAAAAATGTTTTTGAAGGAACAAAAAAAGATTTCAACAACGGAAAAGATTTCAATTTCAAAGTTTCAGATTATGCTGTATTTGAAAAAATAATCTAGATTATTAAATTTTGGATGAAAATATAAAAATTCTTATATTTAAAAATAATATAACGAATGGGAGCGGGCTTTAGCCCGCTTTTTAATGTAAATGAATAAAGGCTTTAGCCAAACATACCAATGAATAAAAGAGAAATTTTAGATATCATAAAAACAAAGATCTCAGAAAAAATTCAAAATTTTGAAAATCTCATTGCTGAAACGCGTGCTTCAAGCAACGATACCAAGAGTTCGATGGGAGATAAATACGAGACAGGGAGAGAAATGCTTCAGCAAGAAATTAATAATTTGCAAAGACAGTTGAATGAAACTTTAAATCAACAAAGTATTATTCAGAAAATAAATGCCGAACCATCTTCTAAAGTACAAAATGGAGCGTTGGTAAAAACGAATAAAGGATTGTTTTATATTGCTGCCTCTTTAGGGGAAATTGTTTCAGAAGGTCAAAAAATAATGACAGTTTCCGTAGAGTCACCTCTTGTAAAAGCAATGTTTGGTAAGGAAATTGAAGAGACATTTACGATAAATGATATTCATCAAACGATTGAGAATATTTGGTAAACGAATTCTTTATTAAAATGAAAAACTTATTTCTGATTACTTTTTTGCTAGGCAATATCTTTCTTAATGCTCAAATGCGGGCTCATGTTTCTTGGAATTCCTATGATGTAGAATCTGTGGATATTTCAATTGGTGATATCACGGTTAATCTTAGTAAAGATGGACAAATAACGAATTTTTATTCTGAGAGCCTAAATGGAAATGTTGACTATAATGAAGATAAGAATTTTGATCAATACAAATTCGGAAAATTGAAAAGCATCGGAAATGTTAAAATTGATTATTGGGATGACTTCAATAAAAATGATCCGAAAGTGGGTAAAATAAAAAGCATTGGAGATCTAAAAATTGATTATTGGGATTCTATTGGTTTTGATAAAGATAAACTGGGAAAGGTAAAAACAGTAGGGAATGTTTCTATTGATTACTATGAAAATGATATTATAGATAACAGTAGGTTGGGGAAATTAAAATCTATTGGGAATGTTTCTATTGACTATGGAACCAAAGATATTATAGACCAGAGTAAATATAAAAAACTGATAAAGTTCGGTTCGGTAAATCTTGACTATTGGAATGATAAGATCATGGAAAAAGAAAAATTTGGAAAACTGAAATCTATAAAGGGAAATTCAAAAGATGTAATGGTGATATTATTATAACTTAAAAGCATAACCAAAAAGATACCCAACAAAATAAATTATAGAAAGCATTCATAAAAGTGAATGCTTTTTTTATGACTTATGATAACCAAAAATCGCTTATATTTTTTTAAATTTGAAGCTTAAAAATAGCCCTTACAATGCAAAATTACTTAGACCTCTTACAACATATTTTAGACAATGGAACCGATAAAACTGATAGAACAGGTACTGGAACAAGAAGTGTTTTCGGATATCAGCTGAGATATGATCTGTCTAAAGGTTTCCCTTTGGTAACAACTAAAAAAGTGCATTTGAAGTCTATTATTTATGAACTTCTTTGGTTCTTGAAAGGAGATACAAATATTAAATATCTAAATGACAACGGAGTAAGCATCTGGAACGAATGGGCGAACGAAAACGGAGATTTGGGTCCTGTTTACGGAGCACAATGGAGAAGTTGGAACGGAGCAGACGGGAAAATTGTGGATCAGATTACTGAAGTTATTGATCAGATTAAAAAAAATCCAGACTCTAGAAGATTGATCGTTTCTGCATGGAACGTTGCTGAAATTCCGAATATGGCATTGGCGCCTTGTCATGCATTATTCCAGTTTTATGTAGCAGATGGAAAATTATCACTTCAACTGTATCAAAGAAGTGCAGATGTTTTCCTTGGAGTTCCGTTTAATATTGCGAGCTACGCATTGTTATTAATGATGGTTGCGCAGGTTTGTGACCTTGAAGTTGGAGATTATGTTCACAGTTTTGGAGATGTTCATATTTACAATAATCATTTTGAGCAGGTAAACAGACAGCTTTCAAGAGAAACAAGAGCACTTCCAACTATGAAATTGAATCCGGAAATTAAAGATATTTTTGGTTTTAATTTTGAAGATTTTACCTTGGAAAATTATGATCCGCATCCGGGAATTAAAGCGCCAGTAGCGATCTAATTTTGCTAAAATAATTTTTGTAATTATTTCATTAACTTTGATTAAATTCAAAATGCATGGAAATTAAAATAAGTTTAGACGAATATGCAGATGTTGATTTCATCAAAAAACTTTTATCTCAGATAAAGGGAATAAATAATATTGAAATTTCTGAAAATGAAAAAACTTATTCCTGGAATGAGCTTGAAGACTCAGAGCATTTTGGAAAGGTGATGGAGCAAAGTGAGAATGATTATAAAAGCGGAAAAACTCAGGAACTGACAGATGATTTATTAAATGAAATATTTAATAAAAAATGAAAATAATAATTTCAGAAACTGCGAGAATTTCGCTGGATGAAATTATAGATTTTCTACAAGTGAAATGGACTGCAAAAGAAATCGCTGTTTTACAAACTGATATTAGGAAATTTAGACAAACAATGATCGATGGCATTATAAAACATCAATCTTTAGAAAAATCTCCAAATATAAAATTTACGCTTATTGGTAAGAAACAGATTAAGCTATTTTATGAAATCAAAACAGAGGAAATTGTTATTAAGCTATTTTGGCACTGCAAAAAAGATCCATTAAAATTAAAACATCTTCTTAATAAAGAATAGAAACTAAAGTGAAGCCTACAAACTTCGCTTTTTTTGTAACTTTCAAATCAAATTTTCAACTTATACAATATGAAATATCTAAAAATTACGATAGAAGAAAATGCAGATGCTGAAAAACTGAAAGAAGTTTTACTTCAGATAAAAGGAGTGGATGGTATAGAAATTATTGACGATGAAAACCCGGAAAGCGAATTGAAAAAAGCTTTTAACAAAACTAAAGAGCAGTTTAAAAAAGGAGATTACGAAACGGTAGTCAATGATATTTTCGATATTTTAACAAAAAATAATTCTAAAAATAATTAATAAATAAAGATGAAAAAGGCCATTTTATCGATTGCTATATTGGGTGGGATTTTCTTTTCCGTAAATGTATCGGCACAAACCGAAACTTCAGGCAGAGAAAAGGTGTATAGAGCTACTCATACCAAAGTAACAGAGCTAAAACATACCAAACTTAAAGTAAATTTTGATTATCAGAAGGAACAAATGAACGGGGAAGAATGGTTAACCGCTTCACCTTATTTTTATCCTACCAACGAATTAACGCTTGATGCTAAAGGAATGTTGGTTCATGAGGTTGCTTTAGATAACAACGGCAAAAGATCTCCTTTAAAATATGAATATAAAAATGATGTTTTAAAGATTAATTTAGATAAAACCTATCAGAAGAATCAGGATTATACAGTTTATATTAAATATACTTCTCGCCCAAACGAAGTTAAGCAACAGGGAAGTATGGCAATTAATGATGCGAAAGGATTGTATTTCATTAATGCACAGGGAAAAGATCCGGACATGCCAACTCAGATCTGGGCACAGGGAGAAACAGAGTCTTCTTCGGCTTGGTTCCCAACTATCGATAAACCGAATCAAAAGTCTACTCAGGAAATTTACATGACGGTTCCGGATAAATATGTGACGCTTTCAAACGGGATAATGAAAGATTCTCAAAAAGAATCAAACGGATTGAGAACTGATCATTGGGTGATGGATAAGAGACATTCAACCTATCTTTTCTTTATGGGAGTGGGTGAGTATGCAATCGTTAAAGATAAATGGAAAAATACTCCGGTAGACTATTATATTGAGAAGGAATATGAGCCGTATGCAAAACAGATTTACGGAAATACACCTGAAATGATTGAGTTTTTCTCGAAAAAAATGGGCTACGATTATCCTTGGGCAAAATATGCACAAATTTCGGGAAGAGATTATGTAAGTGGTGCGATGGAAAATACCACGGCAACCCTTCACGGAAGTGATATATTACAAAAACCCGGACAGTTGATTGATGAAAATAAATGGGAAGACACCATTGCGCATGAGTTATTTCACCATTGGTTTGGAGATTTGGTAACTGCAGAAAGTTGGAGTAATCTTACAGTAAATGAATCTTTTGCGAATTATTCCGAATACCTTTGGAACGAATATAAGTACGGAAAAGATCAGGCAGATTATCACCAATTAGAAGATGTTGACAGATACATTCATAATCCTTCCGATTTCAAGAAAAACTTGGTGAGATTTAATTATGAGTCTCGTGAAGATGTTTTTGATTTAGTGACTTACCAAAAAGGTGGCGGAATTCTTCATATGTTAAGAAACTATCTTGGTGATGATGCTTTCTTTGCGGGAATGAATGATTATTTAAAAACCAATGAATATCAGAATGCAGAAGCACATCAATTAAGATTATCATTTGAAAAAGTTTCCGGTAAAGACCTAAATTGGTTCTTTAATCAATGGTATTTCGGAAGTGGAAATCCAAAATTGAATTATTCGTCAACTTTTGAACCTGTTAAAAAACAAGTTACTGTAACAATTAATCAAACTCAGGAACAGCCTTTTGAATTTCCTTTGGCAATTGATGTGTATGATAATGGGAAGCCAAAAAGATATAATGTTTGGGTAAATGCAGAAGCAAAAAATACATTCAATTTTGATGTTTCTAAAACACCGGATTTAATTAATATCAATGCAGATGGTGTTTTGGTAGCAGAGATTACCGATACAAAAACGCCTGAACAATATTTAATGCAGTTTACGAATTCAAAAGAATTTAAAAACAGATATGCTGCTTTGAATGGAATTAAAGATCAGGTTGGAAAAAATCCTACAGCAACAAAATTATTGGCTGCCGGTATAAAAGATCCTTATTTCAGAGTGAGAATAAAAGCATTGGAACTGATGGATTTATCTAATCCTGAACAGATGAAAGCTTTAGGGACAGAGGTTGAAAAAATAGCATCTAATGATCCTAAAACTTTGACTCAGGCTGCTGCAATTAATGCTTTAGCAAAAACTAAGGATAAAAAATACCTTCCGATTTTTGAAAAAGGAGTGAATGCTGTTTCGAATGCTGTGAGAGGGAATTCGTTAGCAGCTATTGCAACCATTGATCCTACAAAAATTGGTTCTTTAGCAGATAAGATTGATCTAAACGGAGCTTCAGAAAATCTATTGACACAAATGTTGCCGATTGTTGTTAAAAATAAAGTGACTTCTCAAATGGCTAATATTGCTCCGATAGTTGCATTTTATCCTTTCGTGAAATTTCAAAATCCTGAATTGGGGAAATCTGCTGAAGATGGATTTAATTGGATCATGACTTCAGATAATTTGAAAGCTACAGAAAGTATTACTAAAATGTTGTCCCGTGCAAAAGG
The DNA here is from genome assembly GCF_900142445.1 of Chryseobacterium polytrichastri. GTDB lineage: Bacteria > Bacteroidota > Bacteroidia > Flavobacteriales > Weeksellaceae > Chryseobacterium > Chryseobacterium polytrichastri. Next base: position 24,402 of record NZ_FRAV01000027.1, read on the forward strand.
ACAAATGGGAGATAATGCACAAGCAAAAATGATGATTTCTCAAATGTTGAAAGACGGTCTGAATAAAAAAATGGATTTATTAAAACAAAATCCTCAAAAAGCATCAAGTATCAATCCACAAATTGATGCCATTAATAAAGCGATTGAAGATTTTAAATAATAAAAGCAAATTATAAGTTTTTAAAGCATCTCATTTTGGGATGCTTTTTTTGTAAATTAGGATTAATGCTAAAAAACAGGTGAATAATGAACCTTATTTTGGATTATCTTTTATAATTTAGTATTAAAATTACAGAATTATGACTTTTGGAATTGAAGCTGCAAGTTATCACGTGCCATCTTTATATTTGGAAATTAAAGATTTAGCAGAAAAAAGAGGAATTGAACCCGCAAAATTAGAAAAAGGATTAGGGTTGCATAAAATGGGATTTCCCGATGTTCATGAAGATGCAGCTACTTTTGCAGCAGAATCTTTATTAAAATTAATACAAGATTATACGATTAACCCAAAAGATATTGCCAGAATTTACTTAGGAACAGAGAGTGCTTTAGATGCAGCGAAACCAACTGCTTCATATGCAATGCAGATGGTAGAAAAAGTATTGGAAAAAGAATTCGGTGAAAGATGTTTTAGAAACTGTGATGTGGTAGATATGACTTTTGCTTGTGTGGGAGCGGTAGATGCATTGCATAATTCTTTAGATTTTGTAAGAGTAAATCCGGACAAAAAAGCAATCGTGATCGCCAGCGATTATGCGAAATACGAATTGGCTTCTTCAGGTGAATATACGCAAGGAGGGGGGGCTGTATCTTTATTGATCTCTTCAAACCCAGATTTGCTGGAAATTGAAAACAATTGGGGAGTGGCAACAGAAAGTGTTTTTGACTTTTTCAAACCAAGACGTCAGTATAAGAAAGAAGACTTAACAAATGCTTCTGAATCTTTCCCAGATAAAATTGAAATCTTTACGGATGAACCTGTTTTTGATGGACAATATTCCAACCAATGTTATCAAGACAGAATTAGAGAAGCCTACAATCACTATAAAGAAATTACAGGAAAAAGCAAGCCTTATGAAAATTGGAAATATTTGATTTTCCACCTTCCGTATGCTTTTCATGGTAAAAGAGTTTTTACAGAAATCTACAGTTTAGAAAATGAACTTTCATATGAGACTCCAGAAGAACAAAAAGCGGTGGCGAAGTCTGAAAAATATATTCAGTTTATTAACGATACGATAGAAAAATCACAAAGAGCTTCTTCCGAAATTGGTAATATGTATACTGCTTCTATTTTCATGGCATTACTTTCTGCATTACAAACTTCTTTTAATGAAAACGAAGAATTAAAAGGTTCCGAAATAGGATTTTTAGGCTACGGAAGTGGTTCAAAATCTAAAGTATTCGTAGGAAAAGTGTCTGAAAACTGGAAAACGGTTGTCGCAAAATGGAATTTATTTGAAGGCTTAAAAAACAGAACTGCCATTGATTTTGAAACCTATGAAAAACTACATAGAAAGCAATTAGAAGAATCTGTTAATGAAAATTATAAAGGGTTTGGATTACAATCCATTGAATTGGAAAATCCTGTTTTAAAAGGAGCAAGATATTATACTTATAAGTACTAAATAAGCTATTAATTAAAAATTAATTTTGTTAAAACATCTCTTTATTTGAGGTGTTTTTTGTTTTTTAAAGAAAAATTGGTGTTAAAATCACATGTAGAGTGTCAAATATATTGGATTGACAATGAAAGCTTGATTTATTTTATTTGATTTTTTTCTGAAATAGGTTTATTTAATCAATGCTATTTTATTATTTGATTTATAGATGGGAAATTTTTGTTTTTTTTTCGACCATTAAAAATATTTTAGCAAATGTAATTATTGTAGAATTTTTTCATATCACATAAAGAACCAATAGGTTAAGTTGTTTAAATTTTGTTAATGATAATTAATTATGTTTTTTTTAAACATTTGTTTATCAGTGTTTTGGTGATTGTTCGTGTTAATATTTATTAACATATTTACAATCTTGAATACTAAAATCAAAAAAACATGAATGTAAGATTATGCATGATAACAACTGCCGTTTTATTTTTTACGGGACACGCTGTACATGCTCAAAAGGTATCGAAAGATACAGCTACCAAAGAAAAGAAAATAGAAGAGGTAGTGATGGTTGGGTATGGAACTCAGAAGAAAAGTGAGGTTACTGCAGCAGTATCTCAGGTGAAAGCTGAGGATATGGCGGGGTTAGTTACTGCCAGTTTTGAATCTCAATTAGCCGGAAGGGCAGCTGGGGTAAGTGTAACCACTAACTCGGGAATGGTGGGACAAGCACCTGCAATCAATATTAGAGGAATTAATTCTCTTAACTCGGGAACTTATCCTTTGATTGTAGTAGATGGAATGCCCATTTTTACTGGAGATACAGGAGGATATGCTCCAAGTAATGCATTGGGGGATATTAATCCGGCGGATATTGAAAGTATAGAGATTTTAAAAGATGGAGCTGCGGCGGCTATTTATGGTTCTCGGGCGGCCAACGGTGTGATGATTATTACTACCAAGAAAGGAAAAAAAGGAAGGTTTCAGCTAGATTACAACACATATACTGGCGTTGCTCAAGTAGCGAAACAATTTGATTTACTTCAAACACCAGAATTTTTAACGATTTCAAATGAGAAAAGAACCAATGCAGGGAGGGCACCTTGGGCCTTTGGTTCACAATATAATACTGACTGGCAGAAAGCTGTTTTAAGATCGGCAACCCAAACTGATCATAATATTTCTCTTCAGGGAGGTTTAGGTAAAGGTTCATATTTTGGTTCTGTAGGTTATACCAAACAAGATGGGATTGTTTTAAGTAATGGGATGGAACGATTTACGGCCCGTTTTAATGTAAACCAAGAAGTTACTGATTGGTTAAAGATGGGAGCGAATCTTGGAGTAACACGAACAGAATATAATGCACTTAATTCTGGGGTAAATTCCCTTTCAGGAGCCATGGCCAATTCATTAAGACAATTACCAAATACGCCTATATACAGAGGAGATGGCCCATTTGGCTACAATATTGATATCGTAGGCTCTAATACGATTACTGGTAAGGCAGGAAATTCACAGTATGTTGCTAATAACCTTCCAAATATTGTGTATATAATGAATACCAATAAGTTGCAATCCAGAGTGCTAAGAGTATTAGGAGATGTGTACGGAGAGGTAAAGATTTTACCATCTCTTACTTATAAGCTTCAAATGAGTATAGACAGATCTCAAAATGAAGGCTTGTTGTATTGGAATGCCTTTCATGGAGATGGAAGAGGAAGTAATGGAAGAATTCAAAACAGCAATACGACTTTGGAAAGATATAATATCCAAAATATATTAAACTTTAATAAGAGCTTTGGAAATCATAAAATCGGGGTGACTTTAGTGAATGAATACCAAAAGGAAAATCAAAATACCTTTTTTGGGGGCGGAACAGATTTAGGGGATTCCTATTTTAATAGCAATGTGATTACAGGAACTTATGGAACTCCTGTTTCCGGTGGTGGAAGAACAGAGTTTGCTTTAATATCTTATTTAGCACGATTTAATTATGATTTTGGGAAAAGGTATTTTTTCCAGGGGGTTATAAGAAGGGACGAATTGTCTTCTCTTCCTAGGGAAGGAAGAGTAGGATATTTCCCGGGAGGTTCATTAGGATGGAATGTAAGCAATGAAAACTTTTTTGAGAAAGCGAAATCCGTAGTCAATGAACTGAAGTTACGTGCCTCTTACGGTAGAGTTGGGAATAGTAATATTGGAAATTATCCTTATATGTCCTTGTATGGACCAGCTAGATATGGAGATATGAATGGATTAGCTTATGCTCAAATGGGAATTAACAGCCTAAGATGGGAACGAAGCGAAAAGTTTGATTATGGAGCTGATATGAGTTTTTTTAAAAACAAGCTAAAGGTTACAGTAGATTATTTTGTGAATAATATTGATGAAATGATTCAACAGGTTCCTGTAGATCCATCTTTAGGGGTTCCGGATAATCAATACAGTTCAAATATCGGAGTTGCGAAAAATAAAGGCTGGGAGTTTACAGTGAATTATACGCCTATTAAAAAGGCAAATTTTGAAGTCAATATTGGTGCAAACCTATCATTAATTAATAATACTATAGCGCAACTATACAGAGGAGCAGACATTTTCCCTGGAAATGCTGATTGGAACAATGTAGATCGTTTCTACAGAATTCATAGAGAAGGATATTCAATGAACCAACTCTATGGAGTTAAATATTGGGGAGTGAATCCAGCCAATGGAAATCCTGTGTATTATAGGCTGGATGGTTCTTTGGTACAGTTTAATTTAAATTCTGCTAATAGAGGGTATTATGTTTTTAATCCGGATAATCCGGGTAATGTTTCTCAGGCAGGAGGAACGCCGGAAAATCAGGTGTTAGGCAATACCATTCCAAAATATTTTGGAGCATTCAATCTATCCGTGAGATATCACAATTTTGATTTGGGAACATTGGTAAGATTTAGTGGAGGGAATTACATTATGAACATTACCAGAAGAGACTTATTGAGTCAGAATTTTGTAAACAACTCTACAGAAATTATTGGAAGATGGCAGAGCCCCGATAATCCGGGAGATGGATGGACTCCAAGATTAAACGCAGGGGATGACCCGGGGGTGAATGGTCCTGCAGTTTCCAATAGTCGATTTATTGAAAAAGGAGACTTTATTAAGTTTGATAATCTTACGTTAGGATACAGTTTAGAACGAGAGTTTTTAAATAAAATTAATATTCAGAAAATGAGACTTTATATCCAGGCACAAAATGCATTTATTATTACCAAATATTCCGGATCTGATCCGGAAATGCAAGTGAACGGATTGGATTATAATGGAATTCCAAGACAAAGGGTTTTCTCAATTGGATTAAATGTTACACTTTAATAGAATATGATATAATGAATACATTAAAAAAATATATAATATTAGCTTCAGCGGGATTAGTATTGAGCTCTTGCCAGCAGGACATCTTAGATACCACTTCTTTTAATAATCCTAATCCTGAATTGGCATTTACCTCTCCTGAGTTGGTTCAGCTAGCAGTGAATGGCGTTTACAATGCAGCACAAATCGGAAATTTTAATGGGACACCAAGGGGCTATGTTTTCGGGGCGGCTTACTTTCAACAGAATGAAGTAAGAGGAGAAGATGTTGTGAATACAGATGCTTTTTATCAACTTACCTACGAATCCAATTATGATCCAACCACCCCCAATAATGTTTACTATTGGACAGATGCTTATCGCTTGGTGAACCGTGCTAATCTAGTTAACGAAGGGATTGACAGGGCAGTGAACAATCATGTTATTACTGAGGTTCAGGGAAATATATACAAAGGAGAAGTTTTATTTTTCAGAGCCTTGGCTCATTTTGAACTTTTAAAACAATTCTCAAGACCTTATCATTTGGATAATGGAGCTTCTGTAGGGGTGCCTTACAGAACAATAGGAGTAGATACTGAAGCCACTATTGAGCAGGCGATGCAGGTAGGTAGAGGGACTGTAGCAGAAGATTATCAGAGGCTGCTAACAGATCTGAATTTTGCAGAAAATGGACTTCCTACCAATGCTCAAAGACAAGGAATTAATAAGATAGGAAAAATTACAAAAGGTGCAGCTATTGCGATTAAGATAAGGGCTTATTTAAACATGAGAAACTGGAATGGAGTAATTACAGAATATAACAAGCTTACCTCTATGTATGCCTTAGAGGCTACTCCTGTAGCAGTATTTAATAATAACCTGGGAAATACCGAGTCTATTTTTTCAATTATTAATACGGCGAATAACAATCCGGGAGTTAATGGGGCATTGGCCGCTCAATTTAATAATAGATCAATGATAGCGATCAGTCCTATTTTATGGAATAGCCCTCTATGGTTGGAACATGATAAAAGGAGAGATATTACTGCTGTCGTTTCTGGTGCCAGATTTACCAGAAAATATACAGATATTGTCAATTATACAGATGCATCACCAATTGTCCGGTTTTCTGAAATGAAATTGGCTGCTGCAGAGGCTTATGCAAGAACAAACGATATGACCAATGCTTTAAAACTCCTTAACGAAGTTCGAAATAGATCATTGGCTAATCCTAATACAGAAGCTTATACGATTGCATCGTTTGCTAATAAAGAAGATTTAGTAAGAGCTGTTTTGATGGAAAGAAGGATAGAACTGAGTTGTGAAGGAGTTCGTTGGGGAGATATTCATCGATTGATTAATGATGATATTGCTCCTACTCAAGGTATTCCGGCGAAAGTACCTAATGGGTTTCCGGCAGCTACAAGTTATACTATAGGAATTCCTTATTCCGGAAACCTAACGAGTGCTATTCCTTATACTGATAGAAGATTTTTATGGCCAATACCATTAATGACAACCAGTGTAAACCCTCTCCTTGCCGGCCAGCAAAATCCAGGGTGGTAAAAGGATGTTTAAGGATAAAAAAATGGGCTGTCTTTTTAGGCAGCCTCATTTTTTTTAATACATATTCAGTTTCACAGATCCTTTCAAAATAAAGCATATAGCTATACATTATAATCTATACTTAGGTCTAAAAGCTACTGCGTTTCATCCATTCTTTAAAAAGTCCGGGCCAGGCAGACACTTCACTGCCTTTTTTACCTAAGCCCCAGCCATGCCCTCCTGTTTGGAAAATATGCATTTCAACAGGGATGTTTGCATTTTTTAAAGCTTTATCCATCAAATAACTATTGTCTATAGGAGAAATAGGATCGTCTATAGCCTGTGCTAAAAATGTAGGTGGAGTATGGGTATTCACTTGTTTTTCTACAGAAAAAGCAATTTCCTCTTCGGTTGTTGGTTGATTTCCGAAAATACTCTTTAAGGAATGAGTTTTATTATTGGGTGGAAGCATTGAAATTACGGGGTAAATAAGTCCTGTAAAATCGGGCTTTGAAGATAAGGAATCAATAGCATCAACGGGTTTATAAAAATTTTTGTCAAAAAGAGTAGAGGTGATTCCGGCTAAATGGCCTCCTGCTGAAAACCCTAAAATTCCAATTTTATGTTGATCTATACCGTAATGTTTAGCGAGATTACGAATGATTCGCATAGCGCGTTGAGCATCTTCAAAGGGGACTTGGGTGCTGCTCCAGTTTTCTTGCGGTAATCTATAGATGAGTTCAAAGGCGGTTACTCCTTCAGATGGTAACCAATTAGCCGTGGGAGTACTTTCTTTTCCTAGTTCAATATGAGCATATCCACCACCACTGATTACTAAAATTGCGGTTCCATTAGGATGTTGAGGTTGATGGACAATCAGCCTTGGGGTAGAAACATTCGTTACAGACCCTTTATCGCTAATGAGCTCTGAACCCCGGTTACCTCCTGCATTGGGCATATGAGACGGCCATAAATCAATTTGCTCTAAGCTACTCTGGATGCTGAATTTTGGGCCCTTACCTTGTGCACTGATTGATGCGCTGGCAGAAAATAATAAAGCAGTAATGATCATAAATACTTTCATCGTAATAAGCAGATAACTTAGGCTATCCTAGATGAGGTGCTGCAAAAAAGATGCAAATTTTGATGTTGAAAAAATGATTTGAATAATAATGATAACAACCTACTCATTAAATGTAGTATTATTTTGAAAACTCTTAGGAGTAATTCCTACCAATTGTTTAAAAACTCTGGTGAAATAATTGGTGTCTGAGAATCCCGTCTGGTAGGCTGTTTCTTTAATACTGTTCTGGCTCACCAATAGTTCTTTAGCTCTGTTTATTCTTTCCTGTAAAATAAATTCATTGGGAGAAGTTCCGAGCTCATCTTTAAACATTTTAAAGAAATTAGATTTGCTTACGTAGGCCAACTTGGCAATACTGTCGATCGATAATTTCTGATGAAGATTATTTTTAATATAGTCAACGGCAAAACCAATTCTGGATTTATTTTTAGCAATGTTTTTCTCAACCATACTTCTTGCCTGGGTTTGCATCAGTCTTATCAGGAGTTCTTTCAACGCAAAATCTGCCATAATATCCTTTTCAGAATTGTCATCCATGGCAATTCTCATGATATTGTTGGTCGCAGAAGCAAGCGATTTATTGTTAAAAAGAAAATATTCATCGAGTTGAATATTCCATTGAGAACTTTCATCTACTTTCGGAAAATGATAATTTAAATGGTTTAAAGAGTTTTCAATAAAATCAGGGTTAAGGCTTAAAGCAATGCATTGTGAGGGTGTTTCATTGGCTTCAGGAAAATCAATGACCATGGTTTCTCCTGGGGCAACCAAGATACTTTCTCCCGGAAAATAGTCGAAATAACTGGTTTTATTATCCAGCTTCATGTGCTTTTTGCCGCGGAGCATGGCTGTGAAAGCAATATTTTCAAAATGAAGTTTAAAGTCAAAAGCGGTTTTGTGAGTTTCATAGATACTAAATTCACAGTTGTTTAGATTGAATTTCGTTTGATTTTCAATGAGGTTTAAAAGCTGATTTTCCTTTTTTAATTCAGGAGTATTTAATAAAAATTTATTATTATTCATTTCTAAACATTTTTTGTTGCCTCTTCTTTCAAATATAGAAATTAAAATGCGATACAGTTGTTAATAAAACTATAAAATTAAGCCTCTGCACTATTGTGATGCTTTTTTATACGATTGTGCTATAGGGTTCTCAGAGGTAAGTGTAATTTGGTTGTACAGAAAATTAAAATTATACTAATATGAGCACTATTACAGAAAAAAAATCAGGTACTATTTTAGACTGGCCTGACTTCAAAAGCAAATATGATAACTATATTGACGGGAAATTTACCGCTCCAGTGAACGGAGAATATTTTAATGTAGTTTCTCCAATTGACGGAAAAAATTTCACACAAGCAGCGCACTCCTCTAAAGAAGATTTAGAATTGGCTGTAAATGCGGCCGACAAAGCTTTTCAAACGTGGAAAAACACATCCTCTACAGAAAGAAGTATTATTTTAAATAAAATTGCAGACAGAATAGAGCAAAATTTAGAATATCTGGCGACCGTTGAAACAATAGATAACGGTAAAGCGGTAAGAGAAACATTGGCGGCAGATTTACCTTTGGTGGTAGATCATTTCAGGTATTTTGCCTCTGTGATCCGTGCCGATGAAGGATCACATAACGAGTTAGATAAAGATACCGTTTCTTTGATCGTTCACGAGCCGTTGGGAGTCATTGCTCAAATCATTCCTTGGAATTTTCCTTTATTAATGGCAGTTTGGAAATTAGCTCCGGCATTAGCAGCAGGGAATTGCGTCGTGATGAAACCTGCAGAAAGCACCCCGATTTCTATTATTGTTTTAATGGAAGTGATAGGAGATTTATTGCCTGCAGGCGTTATCAATATTGTTAATGGTTTCGGTGCAGAGCTGGGAAGAGCGTTGGTTACAAATCCAAAAGTGAATAAAGCAGCATTTACGGGTTCTACAGCGACAGGCCGTTTGGTGATGCAGTATGCCACAGAAAATATCATTCCGGTGACGTTGGAATTGGGTGGGAAATCTCCAAACGTTTTCTTCAGTTCAGTGATGGATGCAGATGATGCATTTTTAGATAAAGCTATTGAAGGCGCTGTTCTTTTTGCGCTAAATCAAGGTGAGATTTGTACGTGTCCGTCAAGATTATTGGTTCAGGAAGATATTGCAGATGCGTTTATTGCTAAAGTGATTGAAAGGGTAAAAGCCATTAAAGTAGGAAATCCTTTAGACAAAACAGTGATGATGGGCGCTCAGGCTTCTCAGATTCAAAAAGATAAAATCCTTTCTTACATCAAATTAGGAAAAGAAGAAGGCGCAGAAGTGCTTGTGGGAGGTGATGTAAACAATGTGGGTGAAGGTTTGGAAGAGGGATACTATATTCAGCCAACGATCTTCAAAGGGAATAACAGAATGAGAATCTTTCAGGAAGAGATTTTCGGACCTGTGTTGGCGTTCACAACATTTAAAGATGAAGAAGAGGGAATCAAAATTGCCAACGATACCATCTATGGTCTTGGAGCCGGAGTCTGGACAAGAGATGCACATCAGTTATACAACGTTCCTCGCCAGATCCAGGCGGGCAGAGTTTGGGTAAATCAATACCATTCTTATCCTGCTGGTGCTCCTTTCGGAGGATATAAACAGTCGGGAATTGGTAGAGAAAACCACAAAATGATGTTAGATCATTACCGCCAGACTAAAAATATGTTGATTTCTTACAACAAAAACAAACTAGGTTTCTTTTAATTTTAAATAATAGGGCGTGCCCGTTTTGCCTCAGCTTACACTGAGGCAAAACGGTCGGGCTATCCAAGGCTCCACTTCGTTTCGGTACTCCGTTTCACTTCGCACCGGCTCGTTCCTCGCCGCCTTTCCTATCCCTCACGCGAAAAAACTACTTTTCCCCCCTTATCCGACATTTTTCGGGTGAGCAGGAGATGTTATGAGCCTTGTCAAGGTTCAAAACCTTGACAAGGCTTTCAAGAAAAAGCAAACAAAAAACTAACTCAAAAAAATCAAAATACTATGATTCCAAAAACAATGAAAGCTGCAGTTGTTCAAGGCTACGGACAGCCGCTACAAATCCAAGAAGTTCCTGTAAAAGTACCGGGAAGATATGAAGTACTCGTAAAAGTAATTGCGTGTGGAGTTTGCCATACAGATTTACATGCGGTAGATGGCGACTGGCCGGTAAAACCCAAAATGCCATTAATTCCAGGTCACGAAGGAGTCGGAATTGTAGTGGCATGCGGACCGGAAGCAATGGTAAAAGAAGGAGATGCAGTGGGAGTTCCATGGTTATATTCTGCTTGTGGGTGTTGCGACTACTGTATCACAGGTTGGGAAACATTGTGTCATGCTCAGCAAAATGGAGGTTATAGCGTTGATGGTGGTTTTGCAGAATATGTCATTGCAGATTCAAGATATGTAGGACATTTAAAATCGGATGTCAACTTTTTAGAAATTGCCCCAATTCTTTGTGCGGGAGTAACGGTTTATAAAGGACTAAAAGAAACAGAAACAAAACCGGGAGAGTGGGTGGCTATTTCAGGAATTGGTGGATTAGGGCACGTTGCCGTACAATATGCAAAAGCAATGGGGATGCACGTTGCGGCGATTGATGTTTCAGATGATAAATTAGCATTAGCTAAAAAATTAGGAGCCGATTTAGTGGTCAATGCAAAAAACACAGATCCTGGAGAATATCTACATAAGGAAGTCGGCGGAATGCACGGCGCATTGATCACAGCGGTTTCCCCTATCGCATTCAAACAGGGAATTGATGTGTTGAGAAGAAAAGGAACAATTGCCCTTAATGGACTTCCGCCAGGATCTTTTGAACTTCCGATTTTTGAAACGGTGTTGAAAAGAATTACGGTAAGAGGTTCGATCGTTGGGACAAGAAAAGATCTTCAGGAAGCATTGGATTTTGCCAATGAAGGATTGGTAAAAGCAACGGTAACTTCTGCAAAACTGGAAGATATCAATGAAGTTTTTGATAAAATGAAAGCGGGACAAATCGATGGCAGAATCGTTCTCGATATTGCCGGAAGTGCAAGTTAAATTATAATGAGTTTAATGAAGTCCGGTAGAGTTTTTCTCCGGACTTTTCTTTGACAAATATTCAGTGTATTTAGTTCATTTTTGTTTAAATTTTATAATAACAATGTTTACTAATACCATCTTTAACAAATTTATTCTTACTAAAAAAATAAAAGAATGTTCATTTTTAATGTTCATTTTTTTTTATTTTGAAGTCCGTTTAAACTAATAAAAAAATTAAACCGCAAAAGATACAAAAGCTATTATTGAATCATTTAAAGTTTAGCTCTTTTGAAAACAAAGCTTTCAAAAGAATAAAAATCAAAGCTTTTTTTAACTTTTGGGTTCTTATTTGTATTTTATGATGAACTTAAATAAATAATATATTAATCTTTTGTCTCTTTTGACTCCGTCGAATCTTCGATTTGTGTTTAAAATAGAAAGTTTAAACAAGTTCTTAATATAACTTCTTTTGACAAAAATACAATCAGATTGTTTAATTACATTTTATAAATTAGAGAGTCTGTTCTGACTTTATCGAAAGTTTTTGATTCATATTCTTCAATATCTCTTCTAATTTCAAGGGAAATATCTTTTACATTATAATTTTCAAAGTAATTAGGTTCAAAATCTTCTGGAAAAATTCTTGATGCCAGGTTTCAATAACTTCTCGTAAATGGATATTAAGGTTTATAAAACAAATTACCAACAGCAAACAGTCATTGATTTTTTATTCCTAGAGGTAAATCTTTTGTAAGAAATAATACCTTAGCTTTAGTTTACGCGAGTATAATTATGTAAGTATGGCTTCAACCATAGAGGTGAATTTTTTTTAATTAATTATTTTTTCTGAAAACAGATTTAATCATATCTGAAAATTTCCAATAATGTTTGATTTTTCATTCAGACACATGCGTACAGTATGCCAATACTATTGAATCTTTATGGAGTAATGAGAAGTGTGAGTAGGAAGGGTTATTGTTGGGATAATGTAGTGGCAGAGAGTTTTTCAAGTCATTAAAAACTGAATTAATTTATGGCAATAAACTCATCGAAAAAAACAAATGGAACTGGAAGTCTTTGAATACATCGAAATATAGTTCAACAAAAAAAGAAGGCATAGTCCCTTGAATTACAAAAATGTAGCTTAACTAAAGAATGCAAATTTTATTTGCACATCCAATTTTTATTAGATAAATAATGGGATTCAGTTGATTTATTTGGTTTTGTAGATTAATTGTTTCATTTGTAATTATTTTATTAAATATTTAATTTTTGTACTGATTTTTTATTAAATTTGATTTGATTTATTAAATAAACTACCATGAAATCAATTATTAATTTGAACTTAAAGAGTTTAAACAAATCTTCCAAAAGAATATCACATATCATGATTCTTTAAACACACAAGTTTTTTGATGATGGATCATGGACATACATGGACGTTGAATAAAATCCGTCCAATCTGAAATATTAGTAAAAAATATAATTAACCATATGAAACAACTACAAATCACTTACAATTATGATGAAACAACTATTATTACTAACCTTATTAGGGCCTTTCGTTGCCCTTTTAATAACAGTATGTAAACAACGTAGAAAATAGACATTTTGTGATTAACACCCTATCAATAAACTACTAATATCGTTAAAAAGTTTATAAAGATGATGAATTTGTTGATGGTAATTTGGAAGTTATGATTAACAATTTAAAAACAAATTAAGATATATCCAATTATACTACAATAGGTACTGATCATAAACACACTAATATTAAAGATGGAATAACATTTTTGAAAAATATTATGACCTGGTTCTTTTTTACCCTGAAAACTCAACAAAACAATAAGTCTACAAATATATCATAAGATTAATTTTTTTTACACATATTTCACTATTTGTTGATATTTTATTGAGAATAGTTATATTTGGTGTAAAATTGATTTTATAAGATTGAAAAATCTAAAATAAATTTTATTCCTTTTTTCTTATCTACTGCAAAGCAACTTCAAAATATTTGTAAATAAATAGTAATCATTGAATTATAGAACAGTGCATAATTGTAGTAGAGTTTCCATAGATGCATAATAGTAAATTTGCAAATACAAAAATGCCAACATATCCGGGTAAATTTTTAGACTAGTCATTTGAGTATAAGATCAGGATTCTAAACGCAAAATAAATTAAAATTCAATTAAAACCTTTAATTAGGTAATAATAAATAACAAATTATTATTCATTACTTAATGTTTTTTTTTGGTTAGAATGTAAGAGATATTTTAATTATTCCCATAAGTAAAAGCCCTTGCTATCAAACCTGTATTTGAGAACATTATTGGAAATTATAAAATAATCTAAAATTAAAATAATGAAAAAAATATTTATGATATTATTAGCTATAACTTTTTCAAGTATAGTCTATTCTCAGGTAGGTATTAATACAGCCTCACCAAAATCAACCTTAGATATTACAGCTAAAAATTCTACAGGAGCCTCAACAAATGTTGATGGCCTTTTAGTACCCAGATTAGACAGACTTCGTGCTCAAAGCATGATTTCAGTCCCTTTATCAACTATGATTTATGTTAATGATATAAGTACTGGTGCTGCTGCAGGAATTGCTGCTAATATTGATGCTGTAGGATATTATTATTACAATGGCACTATATGGGTAAAGACTGAAACTTTGACTACCTTAACCAATAACAATAATGGTACCTTTACTTATGTATCTGAAAATGGAACAGGGGTTAGTATTAACGCCGTAGTACCTAAATTTTTTTACATGCCTTCAATAGTATTGCCTACAAACATTGCAGATCCTGCATATAATCCTTCTACAGGAGAATTTACACTTAATCTTTATCAATTGTATTCCTCACAGTTTACAGCTCCGGTGATCAGTAGTAATGCTGCCTCAACACTTCCTGTGTTATCCAGTGGAGATATGGATTATTTTGTTACGTATTCTGATGCCAGTGTTTTTAATATTATCTCTTTGGGTACAGATGGAATATTGAAATATAAACTCCAAACAGGATATGTAATTTCAGAGAAAACGTATATGAATGTTGTATTGAAAGTGAAATAGATATGGCGAAATATAAATACTTTTTAGCTTTTTTGTGGATCTTCATATTATCCACAAAAGTTTTTGCCGCAGACTATTATTGGGTAGGAGGCAATGGAAACTGGAGTGATATCAATCATTGGCGTACAACTTCAGGGGGAACACTTATCCCGAGTGTTATCCCTGGTCCTGTAGATAATGTGTATTTTGATGTAAATTCAGGATTTACAGTAGGTAACAGTACAGTGACTTTGAATGTTACCGGAAACAGTCATAATATTACTTTTTCGGGCAGTGCTATAGCACCGACCTTTACCCAGAGTGGTACCCAAACCCTTAATATTTATGGTTCCTCAGAATGGCAAATCGGAATGCCTACCATTACGATTTCAAATATTTATTACCGTAATACAGGGGAAGCTAAAACGATAAAAAGCAATGGAGTAGGTACGGTTGTATCGGGGAGTACTTATTTTGAGGAGCAGAATTCTATAGATCTCCTTGATGATTTTAGTGTGGGTTTTTTAGATCATAATGCAGGTACATGGAGTACCAATAATCATCAGGTAATAATTGGGCGTGATTTTTCTACGACTACCAGTACCCAAGCCCGTACAATCAACCTTGGGAGTTCTGAGGTATTTGTAAGAAATAGTGATGGAATATTCAATATCAGTGGGGCTAATATTACCCTGAATGCAGGAACTTCTCACATTCACTTTAATCCTAACACAACTTTTACTTCGAGTAATACCCTTATAGGGAGAGCGGGACAGACCTTTTATGATGTAAGTTTTGAGGGAACAACTACTGTGGGAGCAATTGCAGTAGGAGGAACAGCAGCAGCTCCTTTGAACTTCCATAATGTAGAATTCAAGAATAACGGAAGAATTTCGGGATATAATAATTTTAATCAGTTGCTTTTAGCCCCTGTTAAAAATTATGAAATAGCAAGTAACAGTACACAACAGATCAACAATCTATTCTCTTTCAGTACCCCAAGCTGCTTAGGTTGGGCCTCACTATCGTCATCCACTTCTGGTACGGCAGCGAGATTTTCAGCACCTTCTACGGCAGTTATTAATGTCAGTGGTGTTGTAATGCAGGATATTTCAGGAATAGGAGGAGCATCTTTTATGGCTAATAATTCGGTGAATAACGGAAATAATACAGGGTGGGTTTTCCCTCCTTCTTCGGGTCAGAGCTTATATTGGGTAGGAGGCAATGGAAATTGGAATGATCAGACCCATTGGTCGCAGACTACTGGTGGAGCAGGAGGATACTGTGTCCCTGGTCCGAACGATAATGTGTATTTTGATGTAAATTCTGGTTTTACTGTGGGTAATAATACAGTTACGCTGGCAGCTACCGGATATGTCCATAATATTACTTTTTCGGGCAGTGCTATAGCACCGACCTTTATCGAGAGTGGTAGCCAAACCCTTAATATCTATGGTTCTTCAGAATGGCAAAGCGGAATGCCTACCATTACGATTTCAAATATTTATTATCGCAATACAGGGGAAGCTAAAACGATAAAAAGCAATGGAGTAGGTACGGTTGTATCGGGTATTACTTATTTTGAGGAGCAGAATTCTATAGATCTCCTTGATGATTTTAGTGTGGGATTTTTAGAGCATACAGCGGGTACATGGACTACTAATAATCATCAGGTAACAATTGGACGTAATTTTTTTACGACTACCAGTACCCAAGCCCGTATAATCAACCTTGGAAGTTCTGAGGTATTTGTAAGAAATAGTGATGGAATATTCAATATCAGTGGGGCTAATATTACCCTGAATGCAGGAACTTCTCACATTCACTTTAATCCTAACACAACTTTTACTTCGAGTAATACCCTTATAGGGAGAGCGGGACAGACCTTTTATGATGTAAGTTTTGAGGGAACAACTACTGTGGGAGCAATTGCAGTAGGAGGAACAGCAGCAGCTCCTTTGAACTTCCATAATGTAGAATTCAAGAATAACGGAAGAATTTCGGGATATAATAATTTTGAGGAACTGTTTTTCGGTACAGGAAAAAGCTATGTTCTAGAGCGCAATACAACCCAGAAAATTACCAATTGGGTGTTAAGCGGTACTCCTTGTAGCATTACTTTTATTGAAAGCAGTATGGCAGGCACACGTGCTAATGTCAACATAACGGCTGGTAATACAAGTTTTAATTTTGCCAATATTAAAGATCTTAATGCGTCAGGACTTCCATTGCAGTTTGGAGATAAGAGCACAGATAACGGAAATAATAGCAATATAACATTTGAACCTTATAATCCGGGGGCTTTTGAAGGCTTTGGAGCAGACTGGACTTGCCATGTCATTGATAATGCAACTCCTTCCACTTATATGTTGGGGACAAGTGGTTTCTATGGAAACATATATACAACCTACAAATGGTATAAGCTAAATGATCCCAATTATGATCCGGCAGCAGTCATAAGTACTGCCAGCGCGGTAGATATCAGAACTTTTGGATTTGGTACATATAAGGTTGAAGTTTCATATTCAGATGGTACGTCTGTTACCTGTACCATATCAGACGAGATCAACATTTATTCTAAAACGGAAATACCAGCTGCCTCTGGAAATGTTTGTAAGAAAGCAAGTAATACTTTAGCTGATATCTCTGTAAATGGAACAGCTATACAATGGTATATTTCTGCATCTTCAGGAACAGCATTACCCATTACAACTCCTATTGTAGATGGCCAAACCTATTATGTATCACAGACTGTAAACTCTTGCGAGAGTAATAAAGCAGCTGTTACAGTTGTAATGAAAGATTGTCAAAATGCAGTAATGGTAAATCCAGGAATAAGAATAAGAGTACAACAATAAATAAATGTAGTATTCCTTCGGTCATATACTATAGTAAGAGACTGTCCGGAAAATTTTGAGGTATCTTGAAAATTTTTTATTTGAAAATCATTCTCAGGAAATACAAGTAAAATAGATGAAGTTTTAAAGAGGCTGTCCGAAAAGGGCAGCCTCTATTTTTTTGTTACTTTTTAGCTTCTTCAACAGAAACCTTTCTGAATTCTTTGAGCAGCTTACTAAGTTCAAGTGCTGATTTACGGACTCTTGTTCCTGCAGCTTTGTTACCTTTTTCCAATTGTAATGCGGCGTCTGATTTAAAATTTTCAAACTCGGCATTAATTTTTTCAATAAGATCTTTCATAGTATTATTTTCTAATGATGAATGGTGAAAATAGGAGTTTTGCCTGATTCATAATAAGTTGGGTTTCTGAAAATTTAGAGTACTGCAATTTAATTGAACACTATTAAGGTTAAATTTTGATAAGAAAGAGTATTACCAATAAGCGGATTAAATAACTTTGATTAATCAGGGGCAAAAATTGCAAGATTAATTTTTTTCAGAAATAAGCAGAAAGATAACTGGCGGACCGTTGAGTGATAAGGGAAGAACCACGAAAAAAAAAATTGACTTCCGTGGAGCATCTTAAAAAAAGAAGGATTTTCAGGGTTGAATATCACAAAAGCAAATGTAGACCAGAAGCTGATTTATTCATGGGAAGAGCATGGTAACCTTGATTCAGACCACATCATAATACAAAAATAAATAATGTTACTTTTACTTTATTATAACTCCAAAATCCACATATGAAGATTGGTTTCAGCAGAAAGGCCTAATTTTTTTTTCAATCTATATCGTTTTGTTTCAACGGTACGTATGGTTGTATTTTCATACTGACTGATTTCCTTACTGCTAAGATTGAGTCTCAAAAAAGCACAAAATTTCAAATCATGACCTGAAAGATTGGGATTCTGTATTTTGATTTTTTCAATAAAATCGGGATATACTTCTGTAAAACGGATAAGAAAAAAAGGATCACCGGATTTTGCAAGTTGCATTACTTCTTTGAATGAAGAGTTGATCTGTAATTTCATTTTTTTTGTTTCCTGTGATTTTTCTTCTATAATACTATCCTTTTTCACTTGTTTATTGAAAGAAATTCTTCGGATAAAATAGATACAAATCAAGGCTATAATTAGAATAGCAGCAACGATAAAATAATATTTATTTTTTTCGGCTTCTCTTTCATCATCCCTTTCCTCGATCATATTTTCAATAACAGCACTTAAAGTCTTTTTTTCCTCAGTTTTTATGCTGTCATTAAGACTCATAAATCTATTTGAAAATTCTTTAGACTTTTCGAGGTTATTAAGGAATTCATATGTTTCAGCAATTTTTTTATAAAGATTTCTTATTTCATCTCTATTTTTTGCTTTTTGATATCCTTTAAGAGATTTTAGATAATATTCCAAAGCTTTGCCATGATCATTCTTTGCAGCATATAGATTACCATATACCAATAATGGGGTAGATATTTCAGTGACGATTTTACTTTTTTTAGCTAGGTCCATAGATTTACGTAGATAATATTCAGCAGAATCCAGATTCTTTTTTTTCTCTATAAACCAATCTGCCGCCTGAGCATACGTTATCGGATCTTCGAGAAGTTGTAAGCATTTATTTCTTGCCACCTGCATAGAATCTATTTCATTGAGCATCGTAAAATTATACCACTTCCATGAATAACTATAGGTGGTGAAGCTTATTTTCTGTTGTTGATTTGATATTTTTTCAGCTTCTTTAAGAGCCGCATTGAGATTTTTATTAGACTCTTTAAAAAGTCCTAAATCTGCATATGTAACTCCAAAAGCATTATATAATCTTGAAATAAGAATAGGATTTTTTATTTCCTTACTTTCTTTTTGAGCCTCACGAAGATAAAAAAGGCTTTCAGTTAACTTCCCCAAAGTAGACATATGAAAGCCAATTCTGATGTTTGTAGCTACAATGCATTCGGAATTACCTGTTTTTTTGCAAGACTCTAATGCCTTAAAATTAAATTTTAGGGCATTTTCTATCTCTGATTTATCAGCATATTCATTATTGATGCTATCAAGAATAGGTAATGTGTAATTCTGAGCATTAGAAGCCATAAATGAAAATAACAACAGAAAAAGTATTTCTTTCTTCATAAACAGATAGTCAAATAATATATAAAACAAAATTAAATATTTGACGATGATAATTATTGTTTTTTATAAATAAGTTGAAAAAAGGATGATTTAGAAAGATAACTCCACAAAACTTATTAAATATTATCTACTTAAATGCTACTGCATTGTTTTTGTTAAGTTGTTGTTTTTTAATTTGTTGTGGGTGGGTAGTAAAGGAGTAGTACTCGTTTTGTTATTCAATGGTTATACATTTGCAAAGTAAATTACAACAAGCATTCGAGTATATCGATTAGCTGATTGTGAAGGTACGATTCTAAATACACTAAGGAAAAAAATAATTCTAAAAACAAACAACAATTAACAAATAAGAGGTGGGGTAATTTATTCTAATTGTTATAAAGCTGTCCCTGCATTTTCTCACAACATAATAATCTGAAAAATTTATAAATATATAGTATAGCAGAAGCGGGAAGTGATGGTCTCATCACAACTAGAGTAGAAGTATTTCTGTTTTTTTTCATTCAACGTTTGTGTTTAGAAGCAGGGATGTTACAAAGCATCCCTGTAATTCTAAATGATACAAAGTAGTCTCAAATTAAAATTTTATGAATTGATTTTAAGAAAATAAGTCATTTCTTATCAATTTTTGTACTTGCTTTAATATGTAGCGTACTTCAATAATGGAAAATATAAAATTTGGATAGTAGGTAGTGAATTGTCTTATGATGAGTATTTTATTAATTAATAGTTTGGAATTCGTTTGTATTTACTTGAATTACATGTGTTTTGGATTACTTTTTTAATTAAATTTGAATAACAAAACTAACATACCAAACACAAAACTACTTTTCATATACAGGCTCAAATCCCAAATGTATTATTCAAGGTAGATGTAACACCTTACATCTAGAGCATAAAATACATATAGAATTCAACAAAAAAAATACTTCATATACACACATAGGAATTGAAAAAAATATAAATTAAAAAATCAATACAATGAAAAAAAATACAATTATTTTATCTGCCTTAGTTTTCTCAGGTTTTGCCTTCTCACAGGTAGGCATTCATACTGCTAATCCACAAGGAAGTTTCCATATAGATGGAGCTAAAGATAATCCTGCAACAGGAGTTCCTTCGGCTGTTCAACAATCAAATGATTTCGTTTTGCTTAAAAATGGATATATCGGTGTAGGAACAATTAATCCTTCCTCTAAACTTGAAATAATAGCGGATAATCAAGGTGAAGGTACAATTAATGATTTTAATTTTAGAGGATTTGGTACATCGAAACTTCCTGCTCTTATCTTTTCAAGTGCTAATGGAACATATTCAACTCCTTCAAATCTTATCAAAGATGAACCGATTGGTGCAGTAACATTTATTCCAAGAGCAAATAATGGATATAATTATAATGCAGGGTCTAGAATTAATTCTTATTATCAAGGAAATGGTACCGATGGTTTTACTGATTTGAGATTAATCACATCAGGAAATGAACAAATAAGAATTTCAGAAACAGGAAATATAGGAATAGGAACAACAGTACCAACATCTAAATTGGATGTAAATGGAAATACTCGTATTCGTACAATAAATTCTTCAATAGGTACTACTTCGGATAATATTGTCTCAGCCGATTCAAATGGCAATTTAAGAGTAGTTTCTGATATCCCAAGAAGAACGGTTTATTCTACCACTAGTATTGCTCCAAATGACAGTGGCTCCATAACAGTTACTGACCCTAATTTCACTTTTGCTCAAATCAATGTTACAGGAGGTAATGCATGTGCTAGAACAATGATTACAACATTTTCGAAAAACGGTAATACAATTAACTATTTGGGAGGGCAGGCAAGAGATATTACAGGGCAATTTACTCAATTGGATGCTAACGGAAATAATATATCGATTAAATTTCCAGGCGTATTAAATTGTGCTGATGGTGGCAATGGAACGCAGTTTGATTTTGATATTTTAATAAGTGGAAATGTTATAACAATAACCAATAGAGGTAATATTGCAAAGTCGTTTACTGCTAGAATTATTAGTAATTTATAATTAAATAGCTTTACAATAATGAATGTAAGACTGTTTATCATTTTTTTATTCTAGAGCCTGTTTAAATTTCTAAATTTAATTTTTTGCATCACATTCAAATCTTTATCTAAATCATATTCTTTAAGGATTTTTTTTGATTTAAAAGACAATGTACTGATGACCTATTTTTCTAACGCAAAGCTTTAGCTTCATTATGTATGTTTTCAGGGAGCAAAGGATAGAATCAACTTCGTTGATTCGTCGAAGCGTATGGATAGGCATACTGCTTCATCAGCGACGAAGTCGCATGACTTTGCTCACTTAGAATAAAGCAAAATTATTCATCAACTTTGCGTTAATCTTTTTAATCAAAAAATAATTTCAAATATCATCTATTGAATATTGTTGATGAATATAAACAACTGATAACTAGATATAAAAAAATATTGAGTAAAATCTAAACAGGCTCTAAAGTTAGAGTGAATATAATTCGATATTTTCAGACTTATATTATCGTTATTGCGGTTAGAAAATTTGAAAAAAGAAAGTCGAGATGATTTCATCTTAAAAGTTTGCTTTTTGGCTTTTAATGTTGTCCAGGCATATAAAAAAAGGTTTCCATTATCAATTATACGGAATCATAACCACTTATTATTAAGCTCTATATTTGTATTAGTTTAAATAAAATCCACATGATAAAATTAAAATTTCTAATTCCAATTATCTTCTTCATGATAATATCTTCTTGTAATAACGAAGGAACAAAACATAATATAAAACTGATAGAAAAAACATCCATAAGAACTAATCTCACAGTTGACTCCTTTCCAGATTCACTTGTTATGGATAATTTTGATGTAGGATGTATGGTTTCTTATTCTAAAAAAGATGCTAATGAGTATGAGAATATTTTTATGGAAGGAGCAGGAGTTCCATCTGAAATAGGTAAATCTCTTACTATTATGAAAATTGACAGGACTTTACAGGTATTTCATTCCAATGATGAGAAAGATATGAAGAGTATAAATGAAAATCTATTTAAAACAAAATTGAGCAATAAGGATTATGAAGTGGAAGTAACCACACATCTTGGACAATCTTTTGAAGCATCAGATTCAACTGAACATTTTGGAACAATAAAAGTTACTAGAAAAAAGGATAAGTCTACAATCACTATTGATTTTAAAGGAGGAGTAGCTTGTTAAAGCTATTTTTCATTTCAAGTAGTTTTTATATATCTAAAAAGTAAATTTAAGAGCAAAAACTACTGAATTTAAAATAAATTCATCATAGTTGTAAGCTATGAACGTTTAAAACGGTTTAATTATTCTTTATCTTTAAGAGTATGAAAATATCAGAAAAAATTTAAGATCCAAAGTAGTATCTTTAAGTGAGCAGCGAGGCAATGTATCTTCGGTAGCTCAATAATTGGGAATCTGCAAAGAAAGTCTAGTCAATTGTAGAAAACTACACAAAGAAGGTAAACTTACAAAGAAAAAACAAGTTTCCTTTGATCCCATTAGAGAAGAGTTACTGAGACTTCGCAAGGAACTTGAAGAATCAAAAGCTTGAACGCGACATCTTAAAAAAGGTGGCAGGCATATTCTACAAGAGAAAGGGGTAAGATATAAATTTATCAAAGAATACGCTAATATACTTCATGTCGGGAAGACGTGTGAGGGTGTTAAAAGTAAGCAGTAGCAGTTTCTATTATTGCAAGAAAAGAAAGCCCACTAAACGAACATTTACACTCTATCTTTTTTAACTTTAATTCAATAAAAACAAAAAAAATGGAAACAAAAATATCCAGAGTATCAGTCACAGAAAAAGCGCTTGAAGTTATTTGGGAGCTAGAGAAGAAATACGACGAACTCATGTTCTACCAAGCGGGAGGATGTTGTGAAGGAACTCAACCCCAATGCTTCGAAAAAGGAGGTTTTTTTCCAAGAATGAATGATGCTATGATAGGAACCATCAACGGTCACGAATTCTGGATTGATCGCGATTTATTTGAGTACTGGAAATATTCTCACTTTACATTAGATGTTGTAGATGGTTTCGGACCGGGTGGATTTTCATTAGAAACGCCTTTAGGAAAAACCTTTAAAGTAGAATATAAACTTTTCACCCCTGAAGAATTCGAAAACTTAGAACCTGTAAAACGCAGTGAATAAAAGTATGATATATTGTATTGAAGAATCTGCGTTATCTGCAAAATCTGCGAGACAAAAAGACGATTCAAATTATTTATAATTAAATCTCCCACAGATAAAGCAGATGTTTGCGTTTAAATTATTTGTGGAAATTCGTGAAAAAAGATTCGTGTCATTCGTGTTTAATCTGGAAGACAAAAAATCTATGAAAATTTGTGGTTGAAAATCTCTCCCGCAGATTTCACAGATAAACGCAGATGTTTGCGTTTAAATTGTTTGTGGAAATTCGTGAAGAAAGATTCGTGTCATTCGTGTTTAATCTGGAAGACAAAAAATCTATGAAAATTTGTGGTTGAAAATCTCTCCCGCAGATTTCACAGATAAACGCAAATGTTTGCGTTTAAATTATTTGTGGAAATTAGTGAAAGATATTCGTGTCATTTGTGTTTAAACTACAAAAAAAATAGGACGTCAAAATTGTGTTTAAATAAAACATCAAGTCTTGACAAACCGATTCACAAACATCGAAGCTACAACCTGTCCAACCGCATTTAAAACCGTTGCCAAAGGATCAACCAATGTTCCGATAATCATTACAGCCGGAATCGCTTCCTGAGGCAATTTATAAACAGAGATCATCAGCATTTCACCAATATATCCACCGTTGGGAATTCCTCCTGCAACGATACTTACAAAAACCGTAATTCCTAATGCTAACAGAAGATTTGTCGGTTCAAAAAAATCTCTGCCGATAATTAAGAAGGCTACGTAAATTTTAATGATGGAAGACATGGAAGATCCATTCTTATGCAAAGTGGTTCCAATAGGAATCACAAGATTCGCAATAGAACTTGGAACACCAATTTTTGATGCAGCCTGTAAGTTAGCAGGCATGGTGGCAAAGCTGCTGCAGGTACTTAACGCAGTTAAGCTTGGATAGATTGCATTTTTCCAGAAGCTCTTGATACCATTTTGTCCGTTTGCCATAAATGCATAGAGTGAGAAAAATACGAAGAAATAAACAATTCCTGCGATATAATATAAGCCTAAAGGTTTCGCATAAAATCCAAAAAGCTGAGGTCCTAAAGTAGCTACCTGATAGGCAAAATAAGCACCCAACCCAATTGGTGCGATTTTCATGATCAATAAAAGCAATTCTTTCATTACCTCATATCCGGAGGCAAGAAAAACTCTGAAGGGCTGCCCTTGTTCACCTGCTTTTCTTGCTGCAAATCCTGTCATAAAAGCAAAAATTAAGAGCGCCAACATATTTTGCCTTGAAAAAAGCTGGGTAAATTCTCCTACGGTAAAGAAACCTACAATTCTATTTCCCCAAGTGTCATTATTAGCTGCTTCTTCTACAATTTCCTTGCTTCCCGAAACTCCGGAAACAGGAAATAAATAAACAACACAGATGGTAAAAATAGCCGCTGTTAAAATAAAGAATAGAAAGGTGAAAACCATGGTCAACATTATTTTTCCAAACTTAGACTGCTGTTCCAAAGAAGCAATAGAATTAGAAACGGCAAAAAAGACCAGCGGAACTACACTCACAAAAAGGAGATTAAGGAAAATATCTCCCAAAGGTTTTATATAATCTACAAAATGGGGTGCAATAATTCCGATAATACTTCCAACAGTGATTCCGACGAGTAAAAATATAATTCCGGAGTAGTTTTTAAATACTTCTTTCATCCATGTTTTTTATCAAAGATAGTTTTATTTTTAACATCCTATTATTTTATTTTCAGGCATAAATTTGTTAAATTTGAGTAAATAATCGTTTTTATGGCTTATATAGATTACTATAAAATTTTAGGCGTAGATAAAAGCGCAACGCAGGATGATATTAAAAAAGCGTACCGAAAGCAGGCGAGAAAACTCCATCCTGATCTTAATCCCAACGACAAAGAAGCAGAGAGAAAATTCAAAGAGCTGAATGAAGCCAATGAAGTTCTCAGTAATCCGGAAAATCGTACAAAGTATGATAAATATGGTGAACATTGGAAGCATGGTGAAGAATACGAAAAAGCACAGCAACAGCAAAGACAGCAATCTCAAAGTCAGGGCGGACATTATGGAGGCAGATCTTCGGGTGCTGATTTTGGAGAAGGTGAAGATTTTTCAGACTTTTTCCAGGATATGTTTGGTGGAGCAGGTGGCGGTTTTGGCAAGAGCTCACGAGGAAGTGCTTCGGGAAAATTTAAAGGGCAGGATGTGCATGCAGAATTAAATTTAAATTTAAGAGATGCTGCAACAACGCATCCTCAGACTTTTGATATTAACGGCAAGAAAGTAAGAATTACCATTCCTGCGGGAGTATATGACGGGCAACAAATTAAGCTGAAAGGTCACGGAAGCCCAGGATATAATGGAGGTCCGAATGGTGATCTGTATATTACTTTTAGCATCAATTCAGATCCTGATTTTGAAAGAGTAGGAGATGATTTAAAAACCAAAGTTACTGTTGATTTGTATACTGCGGTTCTTGGCGGCGATGTACAGGTAAATACATTGGACGGAAGTGTTAACCTGAAGGTAAAACCTGAAACCCAAAGCGGAGTAACGGTAAGACTGAAAGGGAAAGGTTTTCCGGTGTATAAAAAAGAAGGACAGTTTGGAGATTTATTTGTGACTTACGAAGTGAAGTTGCCGACAAATCTTACCGAGAAACAGAAAGAACTTTTCGAACAACTTAAAAACACCTAAGTCATGGATGAAAAAATATCGCGAGAAGAACTCGTAAAAATATACAATATAGAGATTACTTTTTTTGATGAACTGGTAGATTCTGGTTTATTACACATTCAGACTGAAAATGAGATTCGATATCTGATGTATGAAGATCTTCCAGTTTTTGAGAAATTTGCCAATTGGCATTATGATCTGGAGATTAATCTTCCGGGTTTAGAAGTCATTCATGATATGCTTCGTAAAATGGAAGATTTAAAACGCAAAAACCGTGAATTAATGATCAAACTTTCCGGAATAAGTGCCCATTATGAAGATATTTAATTTAGTTTTGTAAACTTTTAAAACAAATTAAATATTTCTAAGAAATGGACGGAGATAAAATTATTAAGTTGGATGTAAACAGAAAGGATTTTGAGGAGATTTATTTCAGCGGTAATCAAGGAAGTTTATTTTTTTCACCAACTACTAAAAGTAAAACAATTTCTACAATTACCGTTGGATTGGTTTTATTAATCACGTTTTGTTTTAAACATAATCTAAATGAAGAAAGCTTCGGAGTTTTATATTTTGCGAGTTTTATTTTTCTTCTTTGTGCTGTTTATCTTTCCGTGAGTATCAACAAAGTTTCAAGATGGAAAAAGCAGGTTAATGGATATTTAAAATCACTGGAAAATTCTAAGATGTATGAGATTAGATTCAATGATGAAATTTTTAACGTCAATCTTAATGGTCAGGAAGAACTAAGTAAGTGGGAAGATTTTAAATATTTTGAATCAAATAATGAATTTATTTCTTTGGAAGGAAAATTCAATTATATGTTTCCACGAAAATCAATGAGTGAGAAAGATTATAGCTTATTGAAACAAGTACTTAAGAAAAATATTAAAGAATAAAAAAATCAGAGTAAATGTTTACTCTGATTTTTGTTTTTATGATGGAGATTGATTAATCTAACCAACCCATTTCTTTCATCCATTCGTCGTTGTAGACTTTTCCTACATATCTTGAACCGTGATCGTGTAAAAGAACAACAATTACATCATCTTTTGTAAACTGATCTTTCATCTGAATTAAAGAAGCAATCGCGCTTCCTGCAGAATATCCACAGAAAATTCCTTCTTCTTTAGCCAGTTTTCTAGCGTAGATCGCACCGTCTTTATCCGTTACTTTCTCAAAATGATCAATGATAGACATATCATAGTTTTCAGGAATGATATCTTCACCAATTCCTTCTGTGATATACGTGTAAGCATGGTCGTAATGAAGCTCACCCGTTTCGTGGAATTCTTTCAAAATAGAACCATATGTATCAACTCCAATTACTTTGATATTAGGATTTTTCTCCTTGAAGAACATTCCGCAACCTGTAACAGTACCTCCGGTTCCGGCTCCAGCTACAAAGTGAGTTAATTGACCTTCAGTCTGTTCCCAAATTTCAGGAGCAGTAGACTCGTAATGAGCGGTTCTGTTCGATAAATTATCGTATTGGTTAACGTACCATCCGTTTTCTGTTTCAGTAGCCAATCTTTTAGAAACTGAATAATAAGAACGTGGATCTGTAGGTTTTACATCTGTAGGACAAACGATTACCTCAGCACCTACGGCACGAAGAATATCACATTTTTCTTTAGACTGTTTAGAGTTGGTCACAAAAATACATTTGTAACCTTTGATGATTGCTGCAAGAGCCAACCCCATCCCTGTATTTCCAGAAGTCCCTTCAATAATGGTTCCTCCCGGTTTTAATCTTCCGTCTTTCTCTGCATCTTCAATCATTTTCAGAGCCATTCTGTCTTTCACCGAGTTCCCTGGGTTGAATGTCTCTACTTTTGCTAAAACTAATGCCGGGAAATCTTCTCCTAAAACTTTATTAAGCTTTACTAGTGGCGTATTTCCTATAGTTTCAAGAATGTTTTTTGCGTATTTCATAATTGGTTTTATAAGCCGTGCAAAGATACAGCTTTCAAATAACTAACAATTATGATTTGAGTATAATTAATCCGTGAATTATCAAATGTTAATAGTGAATTTTACAAACGAACTTGGAAAATTAATAAAGAAATTAATTGGCAACTCTTTATTGATTGTTTTTATTTTTTGAAGCTTTTTCCCGCTTTTCATTACAATCTTTTTTTCAAAAAAGGATTTTCACTACAATCGGGGCTAGGGTATTGGTCGTTGTCAGAGCTATTTGTCATTGCGAGGAGCACAGCGACGAAGCAATCTCAACTTAAAACAGAGTTTACTCTTAATATTCTTAACTCCTTAAACTCAAACTTAATGGTTCAAATTTCAACGATTAAATACTTTTAAGAGATTGCTTCACCTTCGGTTCGCAATGACTGTGTAGATTAAAAATTAATTATACTTAATCGCTTTAACCGGAGAAATCTTGCTAATCAAATAACTTGGAATGATCAATGCCAATCCTGAAATAATCAAAATTCCCAATGAAATTGAAATAATAGCAATCGGATTTAAATCTACAGGAACAGTACTTACGTAATAATTTTCAGGATTCAGTTTAATGATTCCAAAGAACTTTTGTAATAATATCAAACCAATTCCAATAACGTTTCCGTATAAAAGCCCGGGCACCATGATAATTAAAGTATAATTGATAAAAGTAGCGCGTATCTGAGAATTGCTTGCTCCCAACGTTTTAAGCAAACCAATAGAATTTGTTCTTTCAATGATCAAAATTAAAAGAACCATGATGATATTAATAACTACTACAATCAACATAATCACGATGATCAACGCGATATTGGTATCAAAAATACTGATCCAGTCTGTTATTTGAGGGAATTTTTCTGTTGCTTTTTCTGCGTAGTTTTTGTAACCTATAAGACCTTCGATTTCAGGAAAATCACGGTCGATGTCATTTACGTTTTTTAGGAAAATATCAATTCCACCTATTTCATTAGGTTTCATATCCTGAATTTTTCTCACATGATTAATTCCGCCAATGACAAACTGTTCGTCAATCATTTTAATGTCAGTCTTGTAAATCCCGACCACTTCAAATTTTCTGTAAATAGGCTTTTGATCTGCTTTTGAAAAAATGGTGACAATGCTGTCTTTTAATTTTAAATGAAGATCATTGGCTATTTTCTGAGAAATTGTAACCCCATTATTGTATCCTACTTCGGTAATTTTTGGAGTTCTTCCAGCAACCAAGAATTTTTTAAATCGTAAACTGTCAAAATCTTTTCCAATTCCTTTAAAGATTATTCCGGCAAAATTATGCTCGTTACGCATAATTCCTGTTACCATAGCGTATTTCTGAACTGATTCTACATCGGGAAGTTCTTTTATTTTAGGAATATCTAATCCCTGACTATCAAGAACTGAAGTGTTGTAGGAAGAGTTCGATCGTGTGGATTTTACCGTAATGTGCCCGTTGAAATCTGCTAATCTCTCTTTAATCGCTTTCTTCGAACCAAAACCTGTGGAAACCGTTATCAATGAAACGATAATTCCTAAAGCCACAGAAAGTCTGCCTATGAAGATGATAACCCTCGAAAGGTTATTTTTGTTATCTTTGGAAAACGCTATTTTTCTAGAGAAATATAAAGGAAATTTCAAGCTTATGAATTTAGATTTCAAAATTAAAAATTTACTTCTTATTTGCCTAATTTTTTTAGGTGTATTCAATCAATATTATTCTCAGAAGCCAAATAATGATGGTTTTAAAACGGGAGCAGACCGCCCGGAAGTTTATTTACCCCTATTAAAGAATAAAACAGTGGGTATTGTAACCAATCAAACAGGCTTGATGAGTGATAAAACCTATCTGGTAGATTTCTTGGTTAAAAATAATATTAAAATAAAAGCCATCTTTGCTCCTGAACATGGTTTTAGAGGAGATGCTGACGCCGGTGAGAAAGTGAAAAATGGGGTAGATGTGAAAACAGGAATTCCTATCGTTTCTTTATATGGAAATAATAAAAAGCCAAAACCTGAGCAGCTAAAAGGACTTGATGTCGTAATTTTTGATATTCAGGATGTTGGGGCAAGGTTCTACACTTATATTTCTACTTTAACCTATTTAATGGAGGCTGGAGCAGAGAATAATGTTGAGATCATGGTTTTAGACCGTCCAAATCCACATGATGGGTATACAGACGGACCGGTTTTAAAGAAAAAATGGTCCAGCTTTGTAGGAATGCATGAAGTTCCTGTAGTGTATGGATTGACAATTGGAGAATATGGGAAAATGGTGAACGGAGAAAAGTGGCTTAAAAATGGAGTTCAGGCAAAATATACTTTGATCCAGATGCAAAGCTATCATAAGAAAAAACGTTATGCCATCTTAGATAAGCCATCACCGAATTTGCCAAACGATAAATCAATTAACTTATATCCAAGTCTATGCTTTTTTGAAGGAACTCAGGTTTCTGCAGGAAGAGGGACAGATTTGCCTTTTCAAATTTACGGTTCACCTTGGACAAAAGATATGCCTTATCAGTTTACTCCAAAACCGAACTTTGGAGCTAAAGATCCTTTCTTAAACGGTAAACTATGTTATGGTGAAAACCTTTCCAATTATCCGACAGATTTAAGAGAACTGAATCTTGAATGGGTGATTAAAGCTTATAAGAATTATAAAAATCCACAACAGGATTTTTTCCTTAAGAATTTATGGTTTGATACGTTGGCAGGAACTGATGAGTTGAGAAAACAAATCGTTGCCGGAAAATCTATCAAAGAAATAAAGGCTTCATGGAAACCAGATTTAGATAAATTTGAGAAAATAAGGACTAAATATGTTGTTTACGAAAACTAGGGTTGGTGAATGGTCAATTTGCTGCGCTTGTGAATTTTAAAATTCACGATTGACTAGCGAAGCTAAATTGACCATTCACCTTCTGACTAGTCAAAGTCCGGCGGTGGAGTTTTATCATCTTTACCTTTATTCAAGATAAAAAGTCCGATTGTTAACCCTATAACTCCCGCACCTGCTATCATCACAGCACTTTGTAATTTATCTGCTTGCTCATTTCCTATAAAATTCATTAAAAACAGAATAACAAAAGTAATAGCTGAAATGATAATATGGTTTTTCCCGAAAAGTTTCATTGTATTATTTTAATTTATAAGAAATCATGACACCGCCTCTGTAAGGAATGATTTCTCCACTTTTATTATATCTGTCGGCTGAATCATATCTTTCTCCTGTTGAACGGTCATATCCTTTATAAAATCCTTGAGAGGTGCCCACCGTAGCATAGATGTCCATATTCCATCTGTCTGATAATTGAAATTGATAACCTCCTGTAACTCCTAATGCAATAGAATAACCTTTTTGATAAAGATTTGAATTGATATGGCTTGTTAAACCATCTTCGCTTTCTGAAATATTGTCGTTCCAATAATTCCATTTTTGTAAATTGAAAGCTGATCCAGTAATATTGGCTCCGATATACCAATGTTTAAAAGCTTCATTAAAATAATACCTTCCCTCTACGCCTATTGAATAGTTTTGTAATTTATGACCTGCAAAAGATTTCCAAGGGGAGATGAAAACATCTGCTTGTACAGTGTACTTTTTACTTATTTGGTGCTCTACGGCAGCATTTAAAATTCCTATTGGTAAAAATACAGCATTTGCTTTTACATAGACACTCTTTTCATTATTTTGCTCCTGAGCATTGATTGTTCCTAATACCGATAAGGTTAGGAATCCTGTAAGAATTTTATTTTTCAACATTTGTTATTTTATTTGTTTTAATAACGCTTCTGCTAGACTAGAATCTTTTTGTGACTGAGATGCTATATTTTTAGACATTTCAGCATATGTTTTTGCCATATCATTATTCCCTGTTAAGAAATAAAGTCTTGCCAAAATATACGTGTTTTCTGAGGTTTCACCTCTCATTACTGATTTTTCTGCCCATTCCAACCCTTTCTTGAGTGAAGATGGAGTTTTGATATGTTCAGAGAAAATCCATGCTGCTTTTAGCAACTCATTCGGTTCAAAAGAATCTGAATTTTTATAATATTCTAAAGCTGCTTTTTCGTATTCTGTAAAATTAACATTCTGTTCGTAGTAGCTTAATTTTGTTTGATTAAGTTTAACCTCAGCATCATATTTTCCCACCAAAGGTTCAGCCGTTTTCATGAAATATTCTTCATTGATCCTTTTGTTTTTATCATCAATGGATTGTTCAACTACTTTAGATAATATTAATTGATTATCAAATTGTTTATAAGTGTCTTCTGGAAGAAATTTAATGATATCTGCTTTTTTAGATACAAAGACTTTATAGTTGGGTTCCTCGGTAGATTTTAAAAAGAATAATAAAAATCCGATGTCATCTTTTGATAATTCGTCTGTTTTCTTTTTCGTTTCAAAATATCTTTCTGAGGCTTTTCTTGCAAAATCAAAATCAGATGATGAATTAAGTTTCATGATGTTGATTAAGAATTCAGGATCTTTTTCTCCTTTTGCAAAGCGTTCTTTAAGGGAACCTTTTTTATTGTTAGGTGAATTTATTTCCTTGGCCATCGATACAAACATATCTCCTTCCATATAGCCGGAATTTTGAGAAACCAGTTCTCCATCGCCATTTAGAAACAAGTAAGTAGGATAGGAGCGAACCCCATATTTCATGGCAATTTCTCTTCCTTCTCCTTTCTCCATATCGAATCTTGCATTCACAAAACTGGAATTGTAATAATCCCCAACAGATTTTTGAGTGAATATATTTTTTTCCATCATTTTACAAGGGCCACACCAAGAAGTATACGCATCAAGAAAAATGAGTTTATTGTCTTTTTTTGCCTTTGCAATAAGATCTTTGAATGGTAAGTCCTGAAACTGTATTGCTTCCTGAGCAAAAGTAATGATGGAAGTAAATAAAAATAATCCAGAGATGATCTTCTTCATTTTTTGAAATAAAATTAAAAAAGCGAATATACTTATTTTCAACGTAAATAAATGAGGAATAGTATTGAAAGTATGGCTCATTTTTATATTTTTAAATGAAATCAAATACATAAAATACTATAACACCCTAATGATAAAGAGAAGAATAATTAATCTGTTTCTTTTATTGATAATTGTGGAAGATTTATTTTTAATCTTAAAAATTTGATAATAAATTAAAAAACCGCCTTTGGGAGAGGCGGTTTCAGGATTGTGAAAAAAGATTAAAGAAGTTATTTTTTGATAACTTTTTTAATTATCGTTGGGCTGTTGAGTTGCTCAATTTTCAAAAGGTAAACTCCTTTTGTTAAATTGGAAATATCAATACTAGATTTATTCTCTGAGGTTAAAACCAATTGTCCTACAGTACTGTATATGGTTACTTTAAACTTAGTAGCATTTTTACCTAATTTAATATTGATGACGTCCTGAGCCGGATTTGGATAAATACTGATGTCATCTTTTACAATACCGGGGTTTGAAGTTCCTAAAGTAGAGAAGTTAATTACATCTTTTATAATTCCTAAAGAATTAGTGGTTAAATATACTTCAGCGGTATTCGTATCTACAAAACGTGCTGTACCATCCAAAACGGTAGTGTTGAAATAATTGGAAGCCGTTCTTTCCTGCCAGTTTGCTCCTCCGTTGTTGGTGTAAATTACTTTAGGAAGAGTATCTAAATAAGTATTGGTAATTCCTATGATTTGTCCGTTTTGTTTGGTAGAGTGTTCTACTTTATTTACCATTCCGTCGTAGATTTTAGACCATGTATTTCCTGAGTCAAGTGAAGTGTAAATACCATTTGAAGCTGCCATAGTATATTGGTTTGTATTCAATGGGTTTTGAACTAAACTTAAAGCAATATTTGGAAGCACTAAACCTTGTAAACCTGCTGTGATTTCAGTCCATGACGTTCCGCTGTTGGTTGTTTTAAATAGTTTATTACCTACGGTTACCAATACTTCATTAGCATTATTTTGATTGACTTTAATTCCATAAATATAATCCTCATCATAGGGTAATGTGATGATATCATTGGTAGGATTTCCGATATTGGTGAAATCTGATTTGATTAAAGTGGCATTCACTCCGTTGAAAGTGGCTATCCAAGCAATATTTGAATTGGTAGGATCTGTTTCAGCAGCTGTAAAACCTGTGTCATATGTATTATAAAGCTGCGTTACATTAGTTCCATAGTCATCACTTACATTGATGTTGTTTCCCATAAAAGATGATTCATAGGTGTACACTCTTCCTGCCTTTTTTCTGTCTACATAGATAAGACCTATTTCCCCGCTCATTGGACTTTCGCTAAGGGGCATTACATTGATCGGAGTTTCCAGATTATTCACAAGATTTTTAACAGTATAACCATATTGTACTCCGTAAATCAATTTGTCGGTTCCGTTATCATCTATGGTATTTATTTTTCCCATTCCTCTAAAAAAAGGATTTGCTATAGAAGTGAGAGTTACTCCTTTGTCTGAAGATAATTTAGGGAAACGGTTGCTTGAAATTAAAACATTATTTAAATTTTTGGGATTAAAGGCTGCGTTAATTCCATAAAAATAAGAGCTACCGTCTGCTATGCCATTGTGTGGAGTAGTGGTCCATGTACTTCCGTCATTAACTGTTACCGCGACCCTGTCATCTGCTAAAATAATAACATGGTTTGGATCGTAAGGATTTATTTCAATTTTTGGAACATTTTTTAGTCCTTGGGTATTTGTGGACCATGTAATTCCTGTTTGTTCTGCCCATGTATTTCCTCCGTCAGTTGATTTGTAAACTGCTTCATGTTGTGTTGGATACGCCCAAAGTATTCCTGTTCCGGCATAAATGATATTGGGATTGGAAGGGTTGATAGCGATGGATTGAAGAATAAGTCCGTTCAATGTTTCTGTCCAGGTAGCTCCGGCGTCAGTTGATTTTAATAAACCTCCATCCACATTTCCGGGGCCTCCATTACGAACAATATAAAGCTTTTGAGCGTCTACTGGATCCATGATAGCATCGTTCAGGATAACATTTTCATGATTGGTTGC
The DNA here is from genome assembly GCF_900142445.1 of Chryseobacterium polytrichastri. Lineage (GTDB taxonomy): Bacteria > Bacteroidota > Bacteroidia > Flavobacteriales > Weeksellaceae > Chryseobacterium > Chryseobacterium polytrichastri. The sequence goes on from NZ_FRAV01000027.1 coordinate 59,946, forward strand.
ATCATACACTTTAGTCCAAGAGCTGCCACCATTTGTAGTGGTAAAAAACTTATCATTATCACCTTTTGTCAATAAGCTAGCGGTATTCATATTACCATTATCAAGAATAGAATAATTACTGATAGAAGCAATAGCTTCATTTGTTGGAATATTAAATTCTTTAATGATATTTAAAGACTGCAGGTCTAATACAATCACTTTGTTAAACGAGCTTCCTGCACCAAAATATTGAATAAAGCTCAATGCTGTCCCGTTATTCGTAAGTTTCATTTGTGAAATATTTGGGGCATATGCGGGATAGGCGAGTGTGTATAAAATATTCCAGGTGGTGCCATTGTCGGTGGATACCATAATGTGCTTATCAATATACGTGGTTGCGTAGATTTTGTTGCTAACAGTTTTATCGTAAACGAAGTTTCTCAACTGTCCATATTCTGGGTTTCCAGCAAAACTCACCTGAGCGAATGATATTTGCAGAAAAAGAATAAAAAATAAAGTAAGTACTGTTTTCTTCATAATATTGTTCTATTAATTAACAGTTACAAATTTATTTTTTGAAGAAAACTTCACACTAGATCAAGAGGGAAATAGTAAGACGGTCAACGGAAAAAGCGTGACTTTTTAATTTAAATACTTGATAAATAGTTGTATAGATCGTTTGAGTTTGCTAGATTTAATTTTTTAGAAACTCTTTCTTTCCTCTTTCTGCAAGCTTCGATGGTGATATTGAAGATAGAAGAGATTTCTTTCGTAGAAAGATTCATATAAATATAACTGATATATCGAATATCATTCAAGGTAAGGTCTGGATGTTTCAATTTTAGGGTATCAATAAACTTACTGTTGATTCTTTCAAAATGTGTTAAGAAATCGTCGTTATTGTCCTCTTTTGTTAGAATTAATTTTAATTGATCCAGTTGCTGTGAAAGCGGATTACTTTTAATAATCTCCGGATTCTTTTTTAATTTAAGAATATACTCTTCTATCTTATCATTTCTTTGGGCGATGTGGATGGCATTGGCAGCTAATTTTCTATTTCTGCTTTCCAGTTCGTTTTTAAGTTTTTCTTTTTCTAAAAGAGTTTCAGTTTCTTTTTCCTTGATTTGTTGTTCAAGTAAAAGATTGTCATTTTCTTTATTTTTTAATTCTAAGGCAATAATGTGTTCATTACGCTCAGCGATGGTTCTTTTTTGTCGGTTTTTTAAATAAAGTGTTCTAAAGAGCCAGCTTAATAAAAGAAGAAGTGAAATACAGAATGCTGCAACGTAAAACTTTAATCTTTTTTCGCTTTTAAGTTCTTTTTCCGAATCCTGAAGCTTTAGTTTGATTTCACTATTTTGATACATTGCCTGATTTTTAATTGCATTCAATGAATCTTTAACAATGATTACAGAATCTTTGTATTGTAGGGCTTTGTTATAATCTCCTGCACTGAAATAAAGATTGGAAAACTGATTGTAAATATCTTTTGTATTGGTGTAATTGAGGTTTTCTTTTTGTGCCTGATGAGCATAAGTAATGGCTTTGCCGTTATCTTTCTTGCCTAAATAAACTTTAGAAAGTATTAGTAAAGCAGAGATTCTATGATCGATATATTCTTTATTTTTTAGTTTGTTTAAAAGAGGTTCAAGAATACTGAGTGCTTTGTCATAGTCTTTTCTTTCAACGAGATTTTTGGCTTCTGCCAAATCAAGGTCAATATCAATTCTCGGGTCATTATTTTGTACCAAAGCCTGTCTGGATATTTTGATGTACTCGGAAGCTTTATCCAGTTGATGCGTAATATTGTAAAGATCTGCCAAGCTGCTTGAATAAATAGCAATACCAATATTGTCTTTATTGGTTACTGCCAAATCGTATGCTCTTTTTTGATGTTTTTCAGATTCTTTATACTTTCCTTGTTGCAGGTAAACGAGAGCAATGTTATTAAGTATAGTCATCTCACGATCGCTTTTCAAATGTTTTACGGCGATGGAGTAGGCTTCTAAATAATAATCTAAAGCGGTGCTGTAATCTGACATTTGATAATAATTCAGCCCAATACAGTTGGTGGTAATAAACTGGCTCTCGTACAGATTTTTTTGTTCAGCAATTTTTTTTGCTTCAGCAAATAGTTCTAAGGATGTGGAATGATCTTTTTTATACAGGGCATCAATTCCTTTTTTAATTAAAATATCACAATATGCTGTGGAGTCGTCTTTTTGAGCGACCATATTACCAGAGGAAAGAATTAATATGAATAAGAAGATAACATGCTTCATTGTATAAATGGTACCTGAAAGGTGTTTTAATGTAAAGATAAATATCAATTGGTGATTAAAATTACACAAAAACTAGAAAATATAACTGTTTAGAATCTTTAAATTTTAAATGAAGAGATATAGACATAAAAAAACCACCTTGATTAAGGTGGTTTGTGGTTTCTCCAGGAATCGAACCAGGGACACATGGATTTTCAATCCATTGCTCTACCAACTGAGCTAAGAAACCGTATATTTTTGTTTGACTTACTTCGTTCGTTTATTGTGGTGCAAAAGTAGAGGTTTTTATAATACGGTGCAAGTTTTGGAGGGATATTTTTTAAAATAAAACATAAATAATCTTGAAATAATCGGTTTTTAAGGAGTGTTTTATTTCTTTATCATTAGTTTATACTTCTGATTGTACGGGAGTTAATTTTAATAATTGAATGCGTTTTTTATGGGGTAAATTTTGTAAATATTTTTTTAATTAAATAAAAAAGATTGAGAGATTTTATGACTAATAAGACTGTTTTACGTAAAATTAGCTCTAATGATTTTCAATATTGGAATATTAAGTGCCCTTTTTTTGCCTGAAAAATTATGTATTTTTGTCTCCTGTTTATGGAGATGCCAATTGTGTTTCCTTTTATTTTACACAAAACAAAGGTTTAAAATGAGTTTAATAGAAACTTTATTTTAAACGAAATAACAATTTAAAAACAATTGAAGATTAATTTTAAACATGCACTCACCCAAAGATCTGTTTTTATAGCGGCTTTGTCAGCTTGTTTAATTGCGGTGGTGGCATTTGCGATTCTGAGTCTTCTCATTACGCATGACAGCCGTAAAAATAATGAAGAATTTGCACGGAAAACATTTTTACGAAAGTATGAAACCGTAGAAAAAGAGTTTAGAAATATTGAAGATTATCAATATCTGCTTCGTGCTTTGGTTCAGAAAGACGGTCTGAAAAATTATAAAGATTACTCTTCTGTTTTAAATAATTTAAACCGCAGACGCAAACTTGTTCCTTACAGTTGGTACTATTACTATAATGGCATTTCCGGTGAATCGCCCAACAAAGACCTTTTATCTGATGTTCTTAAAAAAGATGAAACAGTAGAGAAGTATATCAAAATAAAGAACAAAGCGCCAGGTAATTTTAATAACTATTTAATTACGCATAACGACAGTATTTATTGGTTAAGTTATGATTCTTTGGTACAGTCTAACAAAAATATGCTCTATTATGGTTCTGCGGTGAGCTTGGATAATCTTCATCAATATTTTGCAACGATTGATCAGTCTCCAAATACATATACTTATGTTTTTTCAAAAGAAGGGGTTTGTATCACACATCCCGATAAACAGTATTTGGGAAAGAATATTTTTGATTTTACCGATATTCAGCCAAAAGATACCTTAAGTAGTAAAACAGAATTGGGATATACCGAAAGAAATACCATTTCTGAGTATCTTGATGTGGAAGTTATCCGATTTATTAAACCTTTAAAAACAGATAATTTTGAAGGATATGCAGTGGTGAATTATGTCAGTTTCCTGATTGATGAAAGCGTGAATCAAACGAAAAGATATACTGTTTATATTTTTCTGGCAGCCTTGGTTCTTATTGTAACGGTGTTTATTTTGTTTTATAGAGCTACGAATATTGCGTATCAGGAGAAAGAGAAGATACAGTCTGAAAAGAATTTACTTCTTGTTGAGAATGAAAAAATGCACAGAGACGAAGCATTAAACCAGCTTCAGCAGCTTAAGAATAATATCAATCCGCATTTTCTGTTCAATTCATTAAACTCTCTTTATATGTTGATTGGCCTCAATAGAGAAAATGCCCAGAAGTTTACGATGAATCTTTCTAAGATTTACAGATATCTTATTGTTCCTCCAAGAGAAAATATTGTTCCCGTATCGCAGGAAATTAGTTTTATTAAACAGTATATGGATCTTCTGAAAAGTAGGTTTGATGAAGAGATTAGTTTTGAATTAATTATCAATAATGAAGAAAGTTTAGAAAAGCGAATTCCTTATTTATCTCTTCAGTTGGTTACCGAAAATGCAATAAAACATAATATTGCAACAATAGACAATCCTTTAGCGATTACAATTACCGTTGAGAAAGGTGGAGTTATTGTAAAAAATACATGGCAGCCGAAGACAGAAGAAGTACAGGGAGAACGGTTCGGATTAGATTATTTAAGTCAAATATATGGGTATTTCAAGAATAATGATCTGAATATATCCATAAAAGGTGGATATTTTATCTGTTTCTTGCCTTTGATGGATTAAGTGGTTAAAAATCCATTCACTCCGATAATTCACCCTTTCACTCCCTATTAATATAGATATAGTTTCCTAGGTTATAGTTTTGCCGACTGAAACCAAGATATCTCATATTGGGCATGAATTGTACTATTTTAATGAAGAATTACAGGCTTGTACTGTATCTAGGGCTTGCTATGGCTTCGCCGGCAGCATTTGCACAGAAAAAAGATACTGTAAAAACTGATAAAGAAAAATCTGCTAAAACAGATGTTTCCTCAAAAAAAACTAAGAAAATTGAAGAACTGATCAAGAAAGGAACTTATAAAAAAGGTCTTTTTAATACGATTCAGGTAAAAACGGATATTTATTTTGAAATTCCGGATAGTTTAATGGGGCGTCAGTTTTTGGTAGTTAATAAACTATCCCAAGTTCCGATGCAGGTGAATGAAGCGGGATTAAATAAAGGAATGAATTATGAAAATAAAGTAATTTCTTTCCACCGTGATGCTGTAGCCAAAAAAGTTTGGGTTAAAACAGTAGTTCCACAAGTATCGTCTCCAAAAAATGATGTTATTACAAGATCTGTTAAAGACAATTTCTCAGAATCTGTAATTGAGGTTTTTGATATCGAGGCCCAGAATAATGATTCTACTTCGGTAGCTATTAAAGTAAATAAAGTTTTTGACGGTAACCAAAAAAGTTTCAACGATGTTTTAGCAAATGTTGGACTTGGTGGATCCGTAAAATCAAACCTTTCTTATATTGAAAATGTAAAGACGTTTCCTCAAAACCTTGTTGTAAAATCTCAATTAACAACAACGGTAAATGAAGGAGGTGTGGATTTACCTGTGACACTTGGTGTTACCAGCAATATCGTATTGCTTTCTAAAGTACCGATGAATTCAAGAACTGATGATCCTAGAGTTGGTTTTTTCAGTGAAAAACATTGGTCTTTCAATGACCGCCAGCAAAGGATGGATGAAAAACGTTTCATTACAAGATGGCGTTTGGAACCCAAAGATGAAGATAGAGAAAAGTATCTGAGAGGAGAGTTGGTAGAGCCTAAAAAGCCTATCGTTTATTATATTGATCCTGCAACGCCTATTCAATGGCGTGAAAAAATTATTGCAGGGGTTTACGATTGGCAGGCTGCTTTTGAAAAAGCAGGTTTTAAAAATGCCGTTATCGCGAAAATGCCGGATGACAAAGATAAAGACTTTGATATTGATGATGTAAGATATTCGGTAATTACGTATGCTGCTTCACCTAAATCAAATGCGATGGGGCCTTCAGTGGTAGATCCTAGAAGTGGTGAAATTATTGAGTCAGATATTATTTGGTGGCATAACGTAATGACTTCTCTTCAGGAATGGATGAGAATTCAGACCGGGCCAATTGATCCTAAAGCCAGAGGAAATGTATTTAGTGATGAACATATGGGCGAAGCTATTCGTTTTGTTTCATCTCATGAAGTAGGACATACGTTTGGATTAAAACATAATATGGGCTCTTCATTTGCCTTTCCGGTAGATTCATTACGATCAAAAGAATTTACAGACAGAATGGGAGGTACAGCACCTTCAATTATGGATTATGCACGTTACAATTATGTAGCGCAGCCTGAAGATGGTGTTACGGCGATTACTCCAAAAATCGGTATTTACGATAAATATGCTATTGAGTGGGGTTACCGTTGGTATCCTGATGCAGTGACTGAGAAAAAAGCACTGAAAAATTTAATAGAAAAGCATCAAGATGATCCTACCTATTTCTATGGAGAACAGCAAAGTTATTTAGAAACCATTGACCCTCGTTCACAATCTGAAGATTTAGGGGATGATGCTATGAAGGCTAGTGAATATGGAATGAAGAACTTAAAGATTGTTGTAGATAATCTTTTAAAATGGACTTATGAAGACGGGAAAAGCTATACCGATGCAGGTAAGCTGTATTTAGGCGCTATCGGACAATGGGATTTGTATTCAGGTCACGTTATGGCGAATGTAGGAGGAATTTATTTAGATAACACTGTTTTTGGAAGTAAGAAAAAAGCTTACGAACCGGTGCCTGCTGAAATTCAGAAAAGAGCAGTTGATTACCTAATCAAAAATGCGATAAACCTTCCGGAATGGTTGTTCTTCAATCCAATTACTGAGAAAACGTATGCGGTTAAAAACTCTCCAATGGGGCCTTTCGAACAGACTCCATATAATTTAGCAAGAGGAATGCAGTATGGTAATTTGTATTCTTTGTTTATGGATGACCGTCTGTTGAGAATGCTTGAAAACGAATTGAAACATCAGGTTTCAGGTTCGAAGGAAGAAGTTTATACTGTAGACAATTTATTCGAGCAAGTGAGAGGTTCAATTTTCAATAAGAAAGGAAGCTTAACGATTCTTGAAAAGATGACGCAGAAGAACTATGTGGATGCTTTGATTGTTTCGGTTAATAAATTATTTGAAAAGACCGCTGTGAAAGGATTAAAGATAGATCAGAACTTGAATATTCCGATGATCTGTAATTTCCAGGAAGAAGCTCAAAGTCTTAGAAATATTAATTATTCATCAATGAAGAGGGTATCTGAAGTTACTACTTACAAAAGAGCAGAACTACAGAAGGTGTTGAATGTATTGAATAGAAGTAAAAATAAAGGAGATGATGCCTCTAGGGCTCATTATGCTGACTTAATCATCCGTATTAAAGAGGCATTAAACAAATAATCGGATATGAATAAAACGTTTATACTTTTACCTCTTTTGGTTGCTAATATTGCGTTAGCTCAAGAAAAGAAAACAATCACGGGGAAAATCCAGGATGGAGATACTTCACGTATGATTGCCGGAGCATCTGTAAAGATCGAAACGCAGTCTATTTCTACAAAGACCAACCAAAAAGGAATTATCGAGAGTGTCTCGATTGGGACAGTAACAGATAAAAATGGAAAATTTATCTTAGAAGTACCTGCAGATACCAAGTCTGTACTGGTAAGTTCTCTAGGATACGAGTCTAGAACCATTCAGATTGATGAAGGGAAAAATGACTATCATATAACATTAGTTCCTGTTTTAAGCGCAGAGCTTTCTGAAAAGAATAATATTCAGGAAGTAATCATTACAGGATATCAGAAAATTGAGAAACGCAAGCAGACCTCAGCGGTTGCAAGTGTAAAGATGGATGATATTAATCAAGCTGGTGTTGCCAGTGTAGATCAAATGTTAGCAGGACAAATTGCCGGAGTAGCCGTTACACCGGAAACCGGAGCTCCCGGAAGCCCTGCAAAAATTAGAATACGTGGAACAGCTTCTCTTTCAGGACCACAAGATCCTTTATGGGTGATTGATGGACTTCCGTTAGAAGGAAATGATGTGCCTAACTTTACCGATAAGGATAATATTGATCAGCTTCAGAACTTTTCTATCGCGGGATTAAACCCTAATGATATTGAAGATATTACCATCTTGAAAGATGCTGCAGCTACCGCTATTTATGGAGCAAGAGCAGCAAATGGGGTAATTTCTATTACAACAAAAAAAGGAAAGAAAGGAAGTTTAAAATTGAACTTCTCCGCAGATACTTTTGTTACAGCACGTCCGGATTTTGGTAAACTTAATCTTTTAAATGCATCTGAAAAGGTTGATTTAGAATTAATGCTTGCTAACCGTACCGACTTAACGTATCGTACTGATAAAGGGGAGGTGATGAGAATTTTAACCAAAAACGGTCAGCTTGATGCCTATAGAAACGGAGGTTTAGATGCGTTGAATATGTTGACGCGTCAGCAAATCGATGGCTTAAGAAACAGCAATACAGATTGGGGAAAATTATTGTATCGAAATGCGATCAATAAACAATACGGACTAAGTGTTTCCGGAGGTAGTGATCGTTCAGATTATTATTTCTCTTTAGGATATTATGATGAAGAAGGAACAACAATCGGTACAGGTTTCGAGCGTTATAACCTAACGTTGAAAAACAATTATAAGATAAGTGATAAACTTAATTTCGGAGTGTCTGTTTTTGGGACTAAAAGTGAGAGAACATCATTTGTTACAGATGCTGATGCTTCTATCAGTCCGATCAATTATTCAAGAAATGCGAATCCTTATTTGAGTCCTTACAATGCAGATGGAAGTTACAGATATGATCAGGATATCGATGGTTTTGAAAACAGATACATTCCTTTCAACTTTTTAGAAGAAAGAGAAAACACAAGCTACACACTGAAAAATCAGTCGTTAAAAGCCATTTTCGATTTAGAATATAAAGTATCAAAAGGACTGAAGATTACTTCGCAGTTAGGACTTCAGTACGATGGAAATCAGACAGAGAAATTTGCAGCTCAGAATACCTACTTTACCAGAAAAATGAAAGAAGGAACCCGTTATTATAAAGATGGCGCATACCGTTACTTTTTGCCGGATGGTGGGGTAAAACAAAATTGGGATAATAACTTCTTCCAATACAACTGGAAATTGCAGGGAAGCTACAGTACAAAAATTAATTCAGTACATGAGATTGATTTAATGGCAGGAACTGAACTTCGTAAAACAGAGGATAACACAACGGTTACAAGAGCGTTTGGTTATGATTCTGAAACAAGAAGAGCAACAGCAATTGTTTTCCCAAGCTCGAATTTTGCAGCGGAAAGAAAATATGAAACCTACCGTGAAATGCCTCCAATTGAGAACGCCTACGCTTCTATGTTTGCAACGGCTTCTTATACATACGATCAGAAATATACATTCTTCGGAAGTGTGAGATATGATGGTACTAATTTATTCGGGGTTAATAAAAAATACAAATACCTTCCGATTTGGGCGGTTTCTGGTTCTTGGTTAGTAACGAAAGAAAACTTTATGAAAGATCTTTCTGTTATTTCTAACCTTAGGTTAAGAGCTTCTTATGGTTTGCAGGGAAATATAGACCGTAACACTTCACCGTTCTTTATTGGTGAATACAGTGATGCAACTATTCTTCCGGGTGGGAAAGAAAACATTATCAATGTAATCAGTCCTCCAAATGATAAACTTCGTTGGGAAAAAACAACGAATGTGAATTTCGGATTAGATTTAGGCGTATTTCAGAATCGTATCAACCTTACTGCAGATGTTTACAGTAGAAAAGGAACAGATATGATCAGTATGAAAGAAACGCCTCTTGAAACAGGTTTTGAATATACGATGATGAACTGGGGAAGCTTAACCAACAAAGGTTTTGAATTGGCGCTATCTACCAGAAACATCAATAAAGAGAATTTCAAATGGTCTACAACCATCAATTTTGCGCATAACAAGAGTAATGTATTGAGCGAGCAACCTCGTGATAATGCAATGCTTCCTTCCAGAGAAGGTCTTCCTGTAAACGCTGTTTTTGCATTGAAAACTGCAGGAATGGATGAGAATGGAAACCCAATGTTCTGGAAAGGAAATGAAAAAATGAAGATTGAAGATTTCTTTGCATTGTATGATGTGTATGCAGATTTTCTTCCTGGTCAGTTGGTAGATTCAAAACTTACAAATGCTGAATTGAGAAATCTGTTTACCTATGTTGGAGATAGAGATCCGAAGTTTACAGGAGGGATTATCAATACATTTAAAATAAATAATTTCGACTTTACAGTTTCTGCGACTTTTAACCTGAAACAAACGGTAATGCAAACGCCTTCTTACCGTGGAATGGACTTGGATAGAGGAAGAAATTATACAAAAGATATCTATCAGGCAGGTGGTTCACTTCCGGGTATTACCAGTCCTGATATGGATAAGAATCCAGGTTGGATGGGGAATAAATGGCTTTCTGATAACCGTTCTAATGCCTACAGTCTTCTTGATATTTGGGCAAAAGAAATTAGCTATGTAAGAATTAGCAGTATTCGTCTAGGATATACATTGCCTAAAGAATTTACAAGTCCTATGGGAATTAGTGCTTTGAGATTAAGTATTGAAGGTCGTAACCTATTTGTATTCAGTAATGGATATAAAGGATATTTTGATCCTGAAACATACGGTAATATTTATGCACAGCCTATTACCAAGTCGGTTACGGTAGGATTTAATGTTTCTTTTTAAAATTGAAAAAATGAGAAAAATTACAACATTCATTGCGGTTGCAGCACTAAGTTTTTCCAGTATAGGATGCGATCGTTTTTTAGATATTCAACCTGAAGGGAAAATCATTCCTATGGACGTAGAAGATTATCGTAAGGTACTGACTTCGGCGTATGCAAAATATCCGATCCACAGATCTTTGGTGGCTCTTCGTACAGATGAGCTTAATGTAGATGAAAATACAAGTGACTTTATTGCGTATCGTGAGATCGCGATGTGGAAAGATACCAATAACGATTCGTCTACGATAGAGTTTCCTTGGGTTAGCTTTTATTCAGTGGTCTTTTATCTGAATCAAATCATTAATGAAGGTAGTAAGACTATGGCAGAATCTCCTGAAAAGAAGCAGATTTTGGCGGAAGCTTATGCGCTTCGTGCATATGTTTATTTTGATATGGTTAATTTATATGGGAAACCTTATAATGCCGCTACAGCATCTCAGGATAGAGGAGTGCCTATTAATTTAGAAATTGATCTTGAGCAGGTTTTAAAACCTTCCAGCGTACAGGAAGTTTATAATCAGATTCATGCAGATACTAAAAAAGCAGATGAGCTTATGGTAGAGCAGAAGCAGGTATCAGGCATTAATTACAGATTCTCTAAAGTGGCATTATTGGCTTTTGAGGCAAGAACAGCACTTTATGAAGGAGATTGGAATAAAGCGTTAGGCTATTCAGACCAAGTATTGGCTATTAAAGGAGAATTAAGCAATTTAAATACATCCAATACAGCGCCTAATCATTATGCTTCTGTAGAATCTATCATGGCTCTGGACAATGCATTTAACAGTGCGGTACAGAATTTATCATATGCTTCTTCGGATCTGATTTCAAAATATAATACAGCTACAGACAAGAGATTTGCCATTTATTTTGAAAAGAATAATAACAAATATAAAGTGATCAAAGGCGGAAGTTCAGATTTCCGAGTGTCTTTCAGAACATCAGAATTGTACTTTATAAAATCTGAAGCATTGGTTAAATTAAACAGATTTGATGAAGCCAAAGAAACCCTTCTTAAAGTGGCAAAAAACAGATACAATGCAGCTGGATATTCCTCTGTTCAAAATGATATCAATGCAATGAGCTCTACAGAATTCATGAATTTTATGATGGATGAGAGATTCAGAGAATTTGCGTTGGAAGGGCAGCGTTGGTTTGACTTAAGAAGATTGAATCAGAAAAAAATAACGCATACCATTAACGGACAGGAATATACTCTTTTACAGAATGACGTAAGGTATACCATAGAGTTCCCAAAAAGTGCTAAAAAGAATAATCCATTCTTATAAAAAATTAACATTCATATTAACAACCCCTGAAACCGCTTGAACTTAATTGTTTTAGCGGTTTTTTTGTATTTTTGCAATGTTATGAAAATTGCAATCATAGAAGATGAATTATTGGCGGTTAATTATCTAAAAGATCTTTTAGATAAACAAAGCATCGTTCCTGTTACAGAAACGGTGATTCTTCGTTCAAAAAAGCAGGCTATAGATTTCTTTAAAAATGATTCTGCGGATCTTATATTTATGGATATCCATTTGGGTGACGGGATGAGTCTGGATATTTTTGAGCAGGTGGATCTTTTTACACCGGTTATTTTTATTACCGCATTTGATGAATATGCGATGCGGGTTTTCAAACATTTTACCATAGATTATCTCTTAAAACCTTTTGAAGAGGAAGACTTGCATAAAGCCTTACAAAAATTCATTTCCATAAGAGGAAATTTTGATCCTGAACCTGTACTAAAATCTATTTCTAGCTTATATCAGGCAGAAAATCCTGAAAAGATGAAGCACTTTATGGTAACAGACGGAAATAAAATCAGGTCTGTAGATGAGGAAAGTACTGCTTATTTTTTTGCATCCGGTAAATATCTGTTTTTAACAGCGAATGATAATCGAACCTATATTTATGATGATACAATTAAAGATATCATTCATAAATTAAATTCTCAGCTTTTTTTTAAAATCAACCGCAAGTTTATCATCAATAAAAATGCGATTGTTGAAATCATTAAGCATACAAGCCAAAAGATTGAATTAAAACTTTCTCCGCCTCCTGAAATTAATTCAGATGTATTTGTCAGCAAAAGACAGATTACTGACTTTTTGCAGTGGATAAATATGTAGTCTTAAGAGAATAAGCTTGAGGGTATTCTTGAATCATTTGATGATGATTCTTTAAAAAATAAAAAGAGACTGTTCAAATATGAACAGCCTCTTTTTGTATGTATTGTTGTCTGAATTATTTCTTCTTGTAAGAAGCATCTTTAATTCTAGCTTTCTTACCTCTAAGATCTCTGAAGTAATAGATTCTAGATCTTCTAACTTTACCTTTTCTGTCAAGTTCAATTTTTTGAAGAGCTGGCATGTTGATAGGGAATACTCTTTCTACACCTACATCACCAGACATTTTTCTGATAGTGAAAGTTTTTGTAGAACCAGTACCTCTTAATTGGATAACTGTTCCTTTGAAGAACTGAGTTCTTGTTTTTTGTCCTTCCTTAATTTCGTAATAAACAGTGATTGTATCACCTGCTTTGAATTCAGGGAATTCTTTTTTTGTAATGTACTTGTCTTGTACGTACTTTAATAAATCCATTATTAATAAATAAAATAGTTAGGCTAAGCAACTTACACGGACTTCGTCAGAGGTTGAATAACAGGCTGCAAATATATGAAATGTTTTTTGAATATGCCAAATAATTTTTTGTTATTAAACTACATATTTTCAGTGTTTTTAGCTTTAAAAATTAACATATCCTTTACGTAGACAGCAGATAGAGTTTATATGGGAATTCTACTTTTGCCCGAACTAAAAACGGCAATAACCATTTTCCCAATCATTACTACACAATTTAAAACTCAATACACTACTTAATTATGAAACACTACTTATTTTTTTTCTTTTTTGTCGTCCAGATGGCATTTGGACAGGCTTTGTATCCGTATTTACAAAACCCGACACCCAATTCTATGATTGTTAATTGGAAGACCTCTTCTAATAATGAAACAACCGTTATTTACGGAAATTCCCCAACAAGTTTGAACGTTACCGTTACGGGAACAACAAACATTTTTTCGGATACAGGATATAATAATAACTATTATTACCACACGGCGAAGATCACCAACTTGCTGCCGAACACGAAGTACTATTATAAAATAAAAACGGGAACCAGCGAATCTGCAGTTTACAACTTTAGAACATTGCCTTTACCTGGACAGCCTGTAACCGCAAATGGAAAAATTCGTTTCCTGATTATGGGAGACAACCAGATCAAAGCTGAACCGAGATACGATACCTTAACCTTAAATGCTTATAAAAAGTTAAAAGAGAAATTTGGAGCTACTTCAGATCCTTCTGATAACGTGGCGTTAACTTTTATGGTGGGAGATCAGGTAGATGTAGGAACGCTTGATCATTATGAAAATGTACATTTTAAAAAGAATATTAATTTATCGCCCTATCTTCCAATTCAAACAACTGTTGGAAACCATGAAACGTACGGAACAATGGGGATGAATTCTTATTACGCTCATTTTTATATTGATGAAATTAAATATAAAAATATCACTTCAGGAAATGAGAATTATTATGCTCAACAGGCCGGGAATGTTTTATTCATCAGTTTAAGCTCAGAACATACAGGTTCGGCTCAACAGACTTGGCTTCAACAGATTTTAAATGAAGCAAATAATGACCCAACAGTAGATTGGATTATTTCATTAAGCCACAGACCTTATCAGGCTGAGCAATATGTAGGAGATATTTCAACTTGGGTAAGAAATAATGCTGTACCGCTTTTAACGACATCTAGTAAATATTTGATGCATGTTGGTGCTCACCATCATTTATATCATAGAGGACAATTGAAAGATTCTCCGAATTATCAGTTGATTTCTGGTGGAGTGGCTTGGGATCAATATTGGGGAATGTCTACCGAACAGGATTTTGATGATGTTCAGAAAACATTAACAGACTGGACGTATCAAATTGTTGAAGTGGATGTAGCCAGCGGAAAAGTGGATGTTGAATGTTATTCGATTGGTGGAGTTTACACGAAAAAGAATAATGAATTAATAGATACATTCCACAGGTATAAAAATCAGCCGAAGCCTGCAAAACCGTCTATTACCAATACTTTTTCAGCGCCTATAACATTGCCTTTAACGTTAAATGGAAGTGCTTTTTCATCGTCTAGCAACGAATTATTAAATACAACTCAGTTCTTAATAAGTAAAGCAGCCGATTTTTCTGTTATTGAAAAAGAATTCTACAGAGATTACGAAAACTGGTTCGGGAAAGACGGAAACGGAACGCCGGATAAAACTAAAAACCTAAATGCCGGAGTAGATATCACCAAAGCTACCATTGGAACCAATGCTATTTCAAACGGAACTTATTATGTGAAAACCCGTTACAGAGACAGAAATCTAGAATGGAGTGATTGGAGTGATGTGAAACAGTTTCAAGTTACAGGAAGTGTAGTTTCTAATCCTACATTTGTTTTAGATAAAACAGAATACACCCAAAACTCACCTATCACAGCGACTTACACAGGCGGTCCTGGAAATCAGCAGGATTGGGTGGGGATCTATAAAAAAGGACAGAGCCCTGCAGGAGTAACGTCTCAAGGTTTTATTTATACGAACGGACAAACTGCCGGAACAGCTCTTTTCACGAATGGGTTGCCTAATAAAGGTCAATATTACGCAGGATTTTTTGCCAACAATGGTTACACAGAAATTACACCAAGAAAAAATTTCTATGTAGGTCCGAAAGTCGTTTTACAGGCAACAGCAGATACATATCCTGTGGGCGGAACGGTAACTGTTAATTTCAGTAACGGTCCCAATTTAGTAAAAGACTGGATCGGAATTTATAAAATGGGACAAACTCCGGGAACCAATACTTCTATTAAATGGGAGTATGTAACGACAGCTTCAGGAACGCTTAATTTTACAGGGCTTCCAAAAGGATATTATTATGCTACTTATTTGCTTGAAGACGGATATACGCCAATTGGTGAAAAAGTTTTCTTTAAAGTGGGAGACATTGTTACTGAACTTTGGGCTAATAAACCAATTTATACTTTAGGGGAAAGCATCACTGCTTCTTGGACAGATTCTCCGGGAATTATCAAAGACTGGTTGGGAATTTATCCTCAAAATATTCAGACACCAGATGATAATTTTGTTTCTTATACATATTTTGATGGGGTAACTCAGGGAACAAAAACAATTCAGGGAACAGCAGTTCCTGCGACACCTGGAAATTATTATATGGTAATGTTTACCAATGATTCTTATACGGAAGTTTCAAACAGAGTACAGTTTCAGGTTTCGGGGCCAACATTAGGTACGGACGAAGTTCATAACAGTACTACGAAAAATGTAGTTTTATATCCGAATCCTACAAAACCTGGTCAGCCAACATTCATTAAGAGTGATTATCCAATTGATAAAATTGAATTACTTTCTGCGAATGGGGACCTTTTGTATGAATCAAAAAATATCAACAATCAACGATTCTCTTTGGTGAATGAAAACCTTCCAAAAGGAGTGTATTTTGTGAAAGTTCACACAAGAAAATTATTTACTTTGAAATTGATTATTCAGTAAAATTTCAATTTAAATATCATAATAAAAGCGGGAGAATTATTTCCCGCTTTTTCTATTTAATTGTCGCGTCCTAAAATAGGTTTACAGAAAATATACTTATTATGGAAAAACGAGATAGGAATAGAGAAAAGCGTACACAACGAGATTATACAATG
>NZ_FRAV01000094.1 GCF_900142445.1 Chryseobacterium polytrichastri
CAATGTCATTAAGTTAGGTGATTAACATTCTGATTGTCAAATGATTAATCCTTTGTTTGCGATTGTTTTTTTCGTATATTTAACAGTGAATCAATCAGTTAAAACGAGACGAAAAAATGCGAATGATATTATTTCGTCTCTTCAATCCGAAATTTCTCATGGCTTTACAAAGGAAAAATTTGTAGTGGATGCTAGGGATTTTAGTAGGAACAGGAGCCTTTCTTTTTCAGTAACTCTATTATTTATGGTTAATTTTTTAACTAAAAGTTTGTCCCTTGAGATTGTTAACTTTTTAAGTTTCCTTAAGAGAAAAGAAATTCCTCAGAAATCATTCAGCAAGAGTGCTTTCGTACAGGCACGTAAAAAAATTAAACCTGAGGTTTTTAGTTATCTGAATGAAAAACTGATCAAAGAATTTTACACTGACAATAGCGCGGTCAAAACAACATTT
Organism: Chryseobacterium polytrichastri; assembly: GCF_900142445.1. Taxonomy (GTDB): domain Bacteria; phylum Bacteroidota; class Bacteroidia; order Flavobacteriales; family Weeksellaceae; genus Chryseobacterium; species Chryseobacterium polytrichastri. Next base: position 452 of record NZ_FRAV01000094.1, read on the forward strand.
TCAGGAAAACGAATTTTATCAGTAGACGGTTCGCGACTCACTCTTCCCAGAACTTGGGAATTGGAAGAAATCTATGGGAGAACAAAAAATCAAACAGAGACTTATATTATTCAGGGAAAAGCTTGTGTTTTGTACGATGTTCTCAATAGAATAGCTATTGATGGTATTTTGTCTTCTGTTGATACAGACGAACGCATTCAGGCAAAACAACTTTTGAACTCCTGCAGAAAAGGAGATTTGATTATTTATGACAGAGGTTTTGCATCTTTCGATTTTATGTATGAACATAAGGAAAGGCAGTTAGACTTTGTAATGCGGATGCGTTTGGATTTTAGTAGAGTTGTGAAAGATTTTGTAGCCGGCGGTCAAGCTTCGCAAGTTTTGGCCATATATCCCGGGAAAAATACAAATTTAAAAGAAAAAAAATATGATGAAAATACTTCCTTGACAGTAAGATTGCTTCGGATTGTTTTGCCGGGAGGAGAGATTGAGGTTTTAGCGAGCTCTCTTGAGGATGAAAACCAATACAAGCATAAAATCTTTAAAGATCTCTACTTTGAAAGGTGGAAAATAGAAACATACTATGATGAGCTTAAAAATAAACTTAAAATAGAAGAATTTTCAGGATATTCTAATCAAAGCATATTGCAGGATTTTTATGCGACATTGTTGGTAAGCAATATTCAAAGTCTTATTGTTGAAGAGATTAACGAGGAACTACAGGAGGAAAAAGATGCGAAAAAATATCGTTACAAAGTAAACACCTCATTATCTTATGGTTTTTTGAAAGATAGAATTATAGGTTTACTTTTTTCCAACTCTGATATGAACAAGACAATGGAAGAATTAAAAGCTCTTTTCAAAGCGCATTTAATTCCTATAAGACCTCAAAGATCAAACAAAAGAAACATTGGTAAATACAGAGCAAGAGCTAAACCCATAATATCTAAAAATCAAAAAGATAGCTTGTGATATTTTACTAACTTAATGACATTG
>NZ_FRAV01000012.1 GCF_900142445.1 Chryseobacterium polytrichastri
CTTTATATCTCTACCAAATCTCCAATTATCAATGTAGATATAGAGGAAAAACCAAAAGTTCTGGATAACGGAAGAAGTCCGTGGAAGATGGAGAAAAGTGAGGTGGGGAAAGCTAGTTCTACTTGTATTTGCCAAGAACAGTATAAAGATTTAATTTGGGGAGCAAAAGTAAGTTGTGAGTTTAGGAAGAAAGTGGTTGAGATTTGTAAAGATTTATGGGGGGAAAGTCGAAAAATGGAAATGGCAAATAATTTAATGGCTGTTTTCGCTTGGGAAAGTGCGGGCACTTTTAAGCCAGATGCTCCTAATCAAACAAATTCAGGTGGTACAGGGTTAATTCAATTCATGCCAACAACAGCAAAAGCTCTTTTAGGAAAAGAAGTTACCGTTGAAACAGTAAAGAATTACTACGGAAAAAAATATAATAAAGAAACAAAGAAAAAAGAAGATTGGAATTTAAAAAGAGTAAAAGAATTTGCTGATATGACAGCTATTCAACAATTAGATTATGTAAAAAAACATTTTGAACCTTTAAGAGGAAAAAATGTTGAATTCATTGATTTTTATTTACAAGTCTTGTTTCCTGCATCATCTGGATTACCAGAGCATGTTGTTTTTGCTGATAGTTTACAAAAATTAGACAGACCCTTCGAAAGTGAAAAATTGAGAAAAAAAAGAGTTTCTGCCTATACAAACAATAAAGGAATGGACATTGTTAAAGATGGTAAATTAATGAAATCTGAAATCAAAACCTCTGTTCAAAAATACATAACTGAAGGTCTTCAATATAGAAAAATTGAAAAATGTGAAAATGAGATAGAAAATAAGCCTTCTAATATAACGGGAAAATGCACTGAAGGAAATGTAGTTGATGGATTTATTGAAAATCATCTAATAACTAAGAATAAGATTGAGAGTTGCAATAAAAGTTTAATGACAAGGAAAACGGAAATTATTGTTTTGCATAGAACAGCTGGTGGTAAGGCATCTGGCACATTAAGTCATATGGAAAAGGCTGGCTATGGTGCACATTTTGTAATTGATTATGATGGAACAGTTTATCAAACTATTGGCCTTAATAAAAGAGGATCACATATGGGAGTAGCACAATTTCAATCAACAAAAAATGCTGGATGGGGTAATAATAATAGTATCGGTATTGAAACCTCTGGATACTCTTTTGATAAAGATGGGAATAAAAGGATTGGGCCTAAATATGATAAAATACCACACCATCATTGGGAACCAGTTACTGATGCTCAAGCAAAATCTGTAGCTTGTTTATTGAAATTTTTACTTAATAATTTTAATTTAACAATTGATAATGTAAAAGTTCATGAAAAGCTTTGTAGTAAAGAACCCAAAGAAGGTCAAGATGTTTATGATGCAATGTTATCTTATTTTAATACTAAATAATTAATAATGAAAAATATTATAATTTTTATTCTGTTAATACAATTTTTTTCATGCTCAACAGGGGAAAAAAATGAAAAGACAAAGATAGAATCCAAAATAATAAAAAATAGCGAAAATATTATTGTCAAAAATATTAAAAAGACATGTTATAAAAATATCAACACTAATATTTATGACTATTTATTGTGTTCTCGTTGGTTAATAAATGAAAATGATATTAAAGAAATCCTTTCTAATGGTAAAAAAAATGAAAACTCAGAAATAATAAATTTAATATCTCCCGCCGTGGATTCTTGGACATCTGCAGATGTTAATATTAATAATAAATCTTACAAAGTTGAAATAAATGCGATGTCTTACTACTATCTTACAGACAATAAAGGATCTCGTGAATTATATACATTTCCAATAGAAAATGAAAAAAATATACAAAAATATTTTATCCGAAAGCTTTCTGAAGATGATGATGATAGTTATGACAAAAAAATATTAAATACAAAAAGAGAGCTAAATACAAAAAGCATTAATATTTCGGAATGGAAAGGCGTATACACTTTCGATAATAATAATTATGATCAACTTTACAAAAAGTATAATCTTAAACTAGATTCCGAAAAAATAACTTTTTATGAAGGTGATCTGCCTGCTTGTGAAATATATTGTCTACCATACATTAATGACAACCAATTATATCTATATTATGATGGTGAAATGACAAAATGTTCAGGATATGATACAAGAATGATAGATACATTAAAAGATGGAGATTTATTGTTTAAAATTATTAAAAAAAATAGTGAAAAATATATTCAATCATCACTATTAAAATATTGGGATGAAAAAACTACTCAGTTTAAACAAAATGTCCCTATAAAATTGACAAAATAAACGATCACTCATAGTGTGTTTCAAAATAAAGATTGGCAAGAACTAAAAAAGAATAATTAAATGGGAATAAGGGCATTAATATTATTATTTTAGTTAATAGGCTTCTAAAAAAAGTACAAAAAATACTTATGATCTTTTAATTATTATCTAAAAGACTATTAATGGATTTTAAAGAAATAAAGAATGATAAATAAGATCTTAATAATTTCATGTTCAACTATATTGTTTTCATGCAATGAAAATACTCGTAAAAAAAATATAGTGTTGCCAAAAAATAAGGAAAACACTGAAAATAGTAATATAAAAAATAATCTACCTTATAGTTCTGAACAAGTAAAAAAAATCTATAGATATGATAAAGAGACCTCAGAATACAGCATTAATATAAACGAAAAGGATTTATTAGAATTTAATCAAAATGAGGTGGGACTACCTATCAAGGAAAATGATTTTGATATTAATCCAAAAGCTAATACAAAATATTTTAATATTGAAACATTCAATTTTCCTAATAAAGCTTATTGTAAACTAATTACATACAATACTTATGGTGAAAATGACATTAATATTGTAAACATACAACTTAACAGTTATAAAAATGATAAATTAATTGATCAGTTATTGCTTGATTGTAGATTTACTTTTGAAATTGAATATTACAGAACATTTGTAATAAATAAAGATAAAACAATAAAACTTACTAAATATTCTGTTAATAATATTGAAATTAATGAAAATGGAGATATTATAGGTAAAAAGACAAAACCAGAAATTACCGAAACTGTTCTTAATTATAAAATTGACAATAATGGCAAATTTATTAAATTATAAAAATAATTTCATTACATACTTTTTTGGAATTTTTGTTGCATGCTTTTTAATTTCTTCCTGCAAAGAAAATAACAATAAAAATGTTCAAAATTTTGTTCAAAAAAATAAATATTCCTCAAAAATATCAAGGTGATTTTGAAGTATCTGCTGAAACTGAATCAACGACAACGGGAATGGCTTCCATCACATATTATTTTCATATTAATGATAAAGAAGCTTTTTTAGAAACAAATACTTATCATGAACCAATTAGATGTAATGGAAAATATTTAGCAAAAGAAAAAGACAATATGTTAGAGCTATATTTTAATGGGAAAGAAGCTAATTGCTCATCTGATTATCCCAATTTTATAATTAAGATAGTAAACAATAAATATTTCATACAAGGTGTAGGAAATGAAGCAAGGTCAATAGAATGGGTGAAAATTAAGAAAAAATGAAAAAACACCTTCTAATATTTTTCTGGATACTATTTTCATGTCAAGAGGGAAAAAAAGATCTTGATAATACGCTGGATAATAAATCTATCATGAATAATGAAGAAAGACTAATCGATAGAATCACTATAGATAATACGATCTTTAAAAAAGATGATATTGATCTTAAAAAATATCAATATGAAGGTCATTATATTGAAGATTTAAAAATTAAAGATCTTCTTGATAAAAACTATAGAAATAATTTCATCAAGTATCTAAAAGATATTAAAACAGAAGATGATGAATTTAAATCCTCCTTACTTTCTCAGCTATTACTTATTAGAATTGTTCAATTATCCGATAGCAATGCTTTCTATATTTTATCAGAAGTATCTAAAAATGAACTTATTTCTTATAATGGAATTGAGCTTTATGAAAGTACTCTTATTGAAGTTTTTTTGGAAAATCCATTTTTTTTCATTCAACAAAGTGTAAAGTATAACGACTCATCGTTGGTGGATTATGCTATTAAGATGTTTGAACAATACCTTATTGATCAAGATTTTTTAGATATGAATTTAGGATATATAAAAAATTCCGCAGATAAAAAATTGTTATTATTAGATCCCAAAAATCAATCGACATTAGGATATATTCCTTTAGTTAAAAAATTAGAGACGATGCCAAAAATTCAGATACAACTAGGTCCTTCATTCTATACAAATTTTAAAACACAGGAAAAAAAGTTCACAGATATTTCACCCATTTTAGGAGAGAACTTATTAAATAAACTTAATTCATCAGAGAAAAATTTTTATGCTAAAAATATATATTCAATTATATCAAAATATATAATTGAAAATAATTCCACTCCTAATTATAGCATCCAAGATCCGGATGGCTATACCAATCTCAGAAAAGACAAAAATGCCTCCTCAGAAATCTTACAACAAATAAAGTCGGGAGAATTGATTGATGTATTAGAAAATCAAGGAGATTGGTGGTTGGTGAAAACTAATGAAGGAAAGCAAGGATATGTTCATAAAAATAGAGTGAAAGCAAATTAGCAACTATGAAAAATTTCATAAGTCTTTATCTCTTAGCATTATTATCATTTTTGGATTGCAAAAAAACTGATTCCAAAACTAAAGATTATAATAGGGGAATAGTTAAAAATGATTTTTTTCAGAAAGTAAAAGACACCACCCTTTTTATAAATTCTTCAGAAGGAGAAAATGTTAAAGTATTAATAAATACAAAAACTCAGGATTCAATTATTGAAAGTGAAATATTGGGAGAAACAGGAAAGTCTACTTATAAATTCACTTTTAATAAAACTTTAAAAAATGGAGAATGTACAACATATAGATATTCAGAACCTATTTATGTAAACTCAAATCCCAAAATCAACATTGAGAAAAAAGAAAATTTATCATCTTCTAAAGAATCATCAAATAGATTAACTAATATTTTTAATAGCTATCTTAAAGTTTTTCTTTATCAGAAAAACACATATAAAAGTTCAAATAACAAATGGTTAGGTAAATACTCATTAGTTATAAATAAGAATGATGAAGATTGGCGAGATATACATGAAATTCATTTAAATATTTCTAAAGATTCTATTACATATCTAGCAAAAGGATTTCAATTATACCAATATTATTTACTATCCCCTATTAAAAAAGATAACTCTATAAAACTTAAATATGTAAAGTCTTTAGACAATACAGAAAGTTGGGCACTAAACAAAACCAAAGATTTCGGCACATTAATTTTTGATGGTCAAAACTATATATGGTCCTGCCCTTACATTGACATTAATTTTTCAAACGGAAAAAACAAAAAATATACTTTAAGAAAAATACAATGATAAATTAGCTATGAACCTACAATCATATTTAAAATGGCTTTACATTTTATCCTTTCTTTTCAATATAAGCTGTAATGGGCAGAAAAAAGAAAGTCCTACTTTAAGCACAAAACAAGTGAAAGATAAGATGGAAAAAATAAAATTCACAGATATGTTTAATGAAGGGACAAACATAAAATTTACCCCTGATGATTTAAATAAAACAGATTCTGAAATTGAAAATTTCAAAAAAAAGTTAATGTTATATAATGAGCAACATCCATTAATTGAAGATTTTGATATTTCAAATTTATCTTATTTACTAAACAACGAAACTTTCTTCGATCTCCAACATTATACCAATAGTAGTTGGCTTCAATATTTTATCACTAAATACAAAATTGAAGGTTCAAAATTAAATGATTTAATGCAACAAGCAATTCAACAAGAAGATTATAATGCAGTAAAAATATTACTTAATAACAATTATATTGTTTCACAAAAGGACTTAAACACACTTGCAAAAACTGAAAAAGAAATCAAAGATAAAGTACAAGAAAATAAAACAGATGGCTACGAAAGCTACATAATATCAAATTCTAAAATAAATTTAATTTCTAACGAAATAAATAAAAAACTTTATTCTTATAAAGTTTCTGATCCAGATGGCTATACTAATCTCAGAAAAGATAAAAATACTTCCTCAGAAATCTTACAACAAATAAAATCAGGAGAATCAATTGATGTATTAGAAAATCAAGGAGATTGGTGGTTGGTGAAAACAAGTGAAGGAAAGCAAGGATATGTTCATAAAAGTAGAGTGAAAGTAAATTAGTAGATCTAAAATAACACAAATGAAAATCAACCATGAACTTACAATTATATTTAAAATGGATTTACATCTTGATTATGATAATTACAATATCATGTAATAAACAAAAAAACAATAAAATGGAAGAGTTAATTTCAGCTCCATATAATATAGTTAATGAAGGTGATGGTAAAAAATTCAACTATGATTCTCTCTCAACTCATATTATTACCCAAGGGCTTAAAAGTTTACAGCAATTCAATTATAAATTTCCAGAAAAAGAAGTCTTTAATAGTAGAATTAAGGACGTTTTTAGTATTGATGTCACCAAATATAAAAATGATATTGTTGCATTGAGGATTTCTGATTTTCCTGAAATTGCAATAAAAAATCAAAATTATATTTTAATTCAAGATAGTGATTCTGATAATGAATTTTATATAAATCAAAATATCTTATATTATTACAACAAATATATTTTTAATAAAGATAATCTTTCACTGAATCTTTTAAAAATGCAAGCCCCTTATCTTATAAAGGATTTAGTTGTTCATTATGGATATAATAAAGATAAAGATTTAATGAAATTTGTTTTTAAAGATTTTCCTTTTGATAATGCAATCAGCTTTCATGATCTAATTTTCAGTAAAGGTATTAATAATCAGTTTATACTTAGAAAAGGAGTATTAGATGATATAGAGAATATTGTATATGAAGGAAAAACGCAAGAATTAATGTCTGAAGCTAAAGAAGGGACTGGATATAGTTCTCTTGGAGATATATTAGAAATGATTATGAAAAAGCCTAATGAATACTTTGAAAGCGAGCAAAGTATTGCTTTTTTATGTGAGAAATCACTAAATATTGCCGACCTTGGTACTGTTCAAAGCTTTCTACATAAATACCTTACAATTAAGAATAAATTAGAAAAAAATAATTATTACAATTTCGAAAGATTAAAATTATTCACTGAAAACCTTAGCATTTTTGATAAAGATACAAACAATACTGTTTCAAAATCATTTATAATCCAAGATCCAGACGGTTATACCAATCTCAGAAAAGATAAAAACGCCTCATCAGAAATTTTACAAAAAATAAAGTCAGGAGAATCAATTGATGTACTAGAAAATCAAGGAGATTGGTGGTTGGTGAAAACAAATGAAGGAAAGCAAGGATATGTTCATAAAAGCAGAGTAAAAGCAAATTAACCAATCTTTACATAACAAAATGAAAAATTGAATTAAACTCAAATATAAAATAAACCAGAATTTTTCCCGTTTTTGCCACAAAAACAAAGGCAATAAACTATAAAATATCCATATACAAAGTATCAAAGTTAATATATGCTTTAAAAATGTGGTAGCTAAATACATGCATTTTGAAATTTTGAAGCATAAAAACGATTAATATACTTTTTGTAAACCTGCATAAATAGGGAATAAATTACTTTTGAAATTCAGATTAGCAATATACTTTCAAAAACATTCAGGTGCCTTCAATAAATTTTTGTTCTTTTGCAAATAGTTTTAATTTTAAATAATTACATGTCGAAGTTCGATGAAATCAGGCCTTTTTACGATAATGAAGTCAATGACGCATTACGTGGAATAGCTCGTGATCCTATGATGAAAGCCTTAATGAGCTTTACTTTTCCTGATGTTGGAAGACAGGTTTGGTTGAGTAAATTTAAAAACACACACTCTATCAGTGATTTTCAGAGCAATTTTATCTCCTATACCATTCGTAAAATCCTTGAAAAGAGCTCTGAAGGTTTAACGATCTCAGGATTCGATCAATTGGATAAGAATACACCCTATCTTTTCGTTTCGAATCATAGAGATATTGTTTTGGACACCTCTCTTCTTAATCTGGTTCTGCTAGAGCAAGGTCACATTATGACTTCGTCAGCCATTGGTGATAATCTTGTTCAGAAATCATTTTTACATGTACTGGCTAAACTGAACCGTAATTTCTTAGTGCAAAGAGGATTACCTCTTCGTGAGCAACTAAAGAGCTCACAACTCATGTCTGAATATATTGATCAGCTTTTACATCACGAAAAACGCTCAGTATGGATCGCACAGCGTGAAGGCAGAACTAAAGATGGAAATGATGCTACGCAGCAGGGTGTTTTAAAAATGCTTGCAATGTCTGCAGGAGATTTGTCATTGATTGATTACTTTAAAAGCCTGAAAATTGTTCCGATATCTATTTCTTACGAATATGATCCTACCGATATGCTAAAGATGCCACAGCTTCTTGCAAAGCACAGAGATGAGGAATATATTAAAGACAAGGATGAAGACTTTACAACCATGCTAAGTGGAGTCTTGGGACAAAAGAAACGAATTCACATCAATGCAGGTAAAGTATTAGATACTGAACTGGATGATATTGCCACAAAGTTTGATAATAAAAATAAACAGTTGCAGGCAATTGCCCAGATTATTGATGATTCTATCATACAGAATTATAAACTTTGGCCTACCAAATATATAGCCTACGACTTGCTTCATAACTCGAATACGTATGCCGAGCAATACACAGAAAAGGAAAAGCAATTATTTATGAGAAGACTTGATATGCGCCTCGATTTATCTGATGCCGTTTCGAAAGAATATTTTTTGGCGATGTATGCGAACCCTTTAATTAATAAAATTAAATTTGAAAACAATCTTTCTGTTTAGCAGTCAATTAAAACTCTTATTTAATTCATTGATTTAAATAGAATATACACATAAAATCCCAACTTTTTAGTTGGGATTTATTTATTTTAATAATGTTCTTTACTATACATTTTTATTCTTTTTCTATACTTAAAATTATAAATGAACATTTTACATGAATGAATAAATCCTCCTGACTTCCAATTAATGTCAAACTTTTTTCCATCCTTAGCATACATCGGCATTGCTATTTTCGAATGAAACATCGGCTGATTATCTTTAATTGTCTCGAAAAATTCTTTATCTAAGCTAGATTTCCTATAATATTGAATTTCAATAATTGTATGAAACTTTTTCGCTTTAAAAATATAAAAATTAATATCATAAAGATCAGCATACTCTTTTTCTAACATTTCAGTGGCCAAGTTTAAATCTAGAAGAGCACTTTGCTTATTAGCATTTCCACCATCTTTCTTATGGTATTGAAAATCAGAATCTTTAATCTCAGAAAGTATAAATAAATAATTATCAGATATTTTATTCCAACAATGTATTTCCGCCAACTTTAACAGATTAGCAAGAGACTGTTCGATATCCGTATTTAAGATTTTATGAGCCATTGATTAATAAACCAAAGATAAATAATTACTTAATGACTAGGGGAAAATATTTAAAAGAATGGGGCAGCACGGAAATGATAAAAGCAAATATGAATCAAATTACTGATTGATCTCATTGATTTTGCTTGCCATGCTTATATAAGAATATACAAACCCGCCCTGTAAAACAAGACGGGTTTATACTTTTAAAGTCAAAGAAGCCTTATTGCACCGTAAACTTCCCTGAAATAGTTTGGGTAGTACTTTTAGCATTATAAAAATAGACTCCGCTTCTTAAACCTGAAGTAGATACTGATGCCTTCCCTCCTCTTACGTTTTGAGAGTTGATAGTTAATCCTTCAATATTCACAATTTTCAATTCATAAGAATCTTGTTCTGGAAGATTGATATACAAATTTTCTCCCTGTTTTACAGGATTGGGATATACCGTAGATAGTTGATTGTTCTCTGTTAAAACATTGGTTGTTTCCTTCATAGCATTCCCAGAAACAGCTTCAAGCACCCATTGATGATTCACGCCTGCAGCTCCGTTCATATCCTGATCCCAAATATTGATATTGGTCCCTGCAGTTTGTGAATTGGCCGGATTATCCATCGCTTTCATATTCGACAGTGCAGTTCCAATAACAATCGTGTTTGAAGTATAAGGTCTCAATACCCATTGCTGGTTATTGCCGCCATGTTTAGAATACTGAACCAAGCTTGTTCCATTTGTAACATTAGAAGCAGGAACATCAATCGCCAAGCCGGATGCACGGTTAATGATGATATAGTTATTTCCAGTTTTTTCTAATTTCCACTGTTGTTCCAAATTGCTGTTTAATGGTTGCTGAACCATTTTTGTATTCACTGCACTACTGTAATTGGCCGGAGTAATATATTGTCCGCTTCCTACACATTTAATTCTATAAAAAGCATTAGGATCAACAGTTACAGGTTGTACGATATTGCTTACCATTAAAGAATTATATCCAAAATTAGAAGTCTGTTTAAAGATATCTTCAAGTACCACGCTTACATAATATTTTCCGGGTTGAGAATTAGCAGGAAGTGGCACTGATGCACTTCTTTGATCGGGACGAATTCCTGTCACCACCGCAACAGGCGTATATCCACTTCCCCAACTGGCTTCCGTGTATAGAGAAACTTTGTAAGAAAGCTGTGGGCTTGTTGTTTCTGAACTTGCCCAAGACACATTCATCGAATTATTGCCTGCATTGTAAGAAGGTGTTACTGTAGTTACCGTAATCGGTAAAGCGGTACTAGGTTTTGTACCATCTTGTGTAATACTATTGAAAGTTACAGAACTCCCTACAGGAGCCGGAGTTGTTCCGCAAGACGTTACTTTGATAGCGGTATTGTTAAATGCTGTTTCTGCACCCCAAGAACCTGTTCCTGCCGCTGCAGTATATCTTGCGGGCTTTGACCAGTTTCCTTGTGCATTCATGCTCCAGAAGTTCCTGAAATAACCGCAACGGGTAGCTTTGCTTGCCGTCGCATTCCAATTCTCTACAAAACTTCCAAGTTTTGTTCCGGTAAATTTAGCATCATTTTCAGGAGTAATAATCGTTACATAATGTTTCCATTTTTGGGTCCCATAGTTGTACATGAAAAATCCTATTCTGGTTTTCCCATCACCGGTTGACCATCTTCTTACAACCGTTGCATACCAAGTTCCTGGCGTCCATGGCATTGGGTTATCGGTATGAAGACCTGTTCCCTCACCACCAAAACCATCCACATAAGTATTCGGAGCAACATATTCTGTAGTACATTGCGGAACATTAGAATCCTGAAGATCCCACATAGAGAAAATATTGTTATAAATTTCGTTAGGTTTATACTGAATTCCAGCATATCCGCCTCTCGGACCTAAAGAGAAATTGAGGGTAGAATAATACGTATTTACTTTTTTGCAGGTATTATCTGCCATCGCTTCCGAATACCAGAGCTCTCCGGAATTAGCCATGTCAAAACCTTCAAGGTAAGGCCCCCAACTTGGGCATGAAGCCGTTTGCGCTTTCATTGTTTGTAAAGAACTTACTGCCAAAAAAAGCAGTAGAAACAAGGTGTTAAATTTACTTTTCATTGTGTACTATTTTTGTGGTTAGCTCCTATGAAATTAAGAATATTTTAACATACTTTATGTTAAATAATTGAATATTTTTAAAGCTAAAATAAGTCAGGGGAATTAGGTGATTCATCTCAGAACGGTTTTAATTGATTTCTCGCTGATGAAGCTGATTACACCGATCAGTATTAAGACTGAACATTATATTTTAATCTAGATATTATGTAAGAAATACCTATTGACTACTTTTTGGTTCGTTTATGTTAAGATATAGAAACAACATTCACTTTGGTCATTCCGCAGGAATCTAAATACAGTAATTCAGCGTGATAAGCCAGAATCATATACTAACAAACTTAATGAAAATTACGCTTAATCAGTTTATTATAGATCCTTCGTGAACTACATTCGTAAACCTTCAGTTTATGCTCAGGATGACATCGCTAATACTACGTGTTTGGTTACAGGAGAATAATTTGTCTGCATTGTTTTGGGCAGAGTTGAATAGTTTCAAATCTGAAATAGTATCACCAAACAAGAACCTCTTTCAAATTGAAAAGAGGTCTATGGTTTTAAGTTTAAAAGATTTTATAATGATTTCAAATACTCTTTTTTATCGAGTTTAAAATCAAGGATCTTGCCTTCTCTTTTTACCTTTATCTCAATGGTTTTGTAGTCCTTCTCTACTCTATTGATCATATAATGGCAAGCAGATTCTTCATTCAGATGATCAAGATCTACATTATTAATGCTTAGAATAGCATCACCAATCTGAATAGGCAAACCACTGTCTTTAAAGACAAACACCACCACAGGTTTCGTATCAATGAAACGATAGCCAAAGCCGAAAGATTCAAATTTTGGTGGGCTTTTTTTGATGTGCTTCATGTAGATCTTATTATTTTTCCAATCCATGATGAAGATAAAATCTTTGAAAAAATCATTCCCGATCAGGCTTGTATTTCCGGTCATCACCATTTCGTTTGGAAAGGCTTTATCTCCTATGACCAATTCATCTGTCCTGAAAATATACCCGGAAACAGGTTTTCCGGCCCCAAATGCGCCAACAGAATTCGTTCCGAAGGTTTCTACTACTTGTGTTACTTTTTTAGGATTATAATAGCTGTCTGCGATTTTCAGTTTTCCTGTGAATCCTGTATCGAAAGTCAATTCTATTTTTTTATCTAATATTTTAGCAATTACGGTTGGCGTTTTCTGCGTTTTTGCATCAAATGGAATAACCGTTTCATAACTTTTCAAATCAAAATTTGCCAAATCGTTGGTTGTTTCAATAGAATTTTCTGAGTAATTGATTCTCCAAAACAGTTTTGCCATTTGGTTCGCACCTAAAATACCATCAATTTTAAAACAACCCAATTCTCCATTAAAATCCATCACAATCGCTCCGATATTTTTGAAAACTACATTGTCTACCGTCATTTCAGGCAGCTGTGTGAAGATTTGTTCGTGCTTATTTTTCTGTGAATCTTTTACTTTGCTTGAATGCTTTTTTTCAAGATTTAGTTCGTTGTAAATCGCTGTAGAAATCACAGTTGGTGCCCCGGAATCAAACAGGAAATTATACATCTTTCCATTGATATGAACTTTTACCAAAGGAAGATCCGCTGTATAGGTTAAATTGATTTTCTCAACCGGATTTTTTAATTGAACCTCTCCATCTTCAAAGAATCTTTTGCCTTGCCCCGAAATGAGGGCTACACAGAATAGGAAAACGAGTTGAGAAATCTTTTGCATTGATCTTATTTTGGGCTAAAGTAGGGAAAATTTAGTGTTTCATTGAAATATAAAAATACTCTTGTTAAATAATTTATAAATTAGTTTTGCTTGTTTTTAAATAACATTTTTATATTATTAATATTTTCACATAGGTTTTTTACCTAATTTTTCCATATATTTTCTTATTAGCTCCTCCCAATTTTCCTTATGTACAAATCTTTTTTCGTGTAATTTTTGATTTAACACAGTCTGTTTATTATTGATAATATTATTTTCAAAATTTTTCTTTGTAAAAACATAAGTTGCATTATCTGAATACATTGTTTCTAATATTACAATATCTAAGTCAGAAAAGCAAAAAACAATATATCCAAGGAAGCCATTTGGTCCTTTACCACGTATATCAGGCTTATATGACTTTAATATTTGTAATCTCTTTTGTACCGCTTGTTGTTTTTGCTCATTTTTATTAAACCTCTTACTTATCTCTATTAATTCATCAAAATTGTTTTGATCGTCTAATGTTCCTGATGGTAAAATTAATTCATCAAATTTTGTATTAAAATGAATTGCAGGGTTTAAATCTTTATCATATATCTCAAAATAATTGAAAATTTCACAAAAAACATTTGCTATATGTGTTAGCCTCATAGTATCTTTCTTATCATAGTTTAATTTTTCTGATATAAACAACTTTTCTCCATGCAGATTTAAATTAAAAAATAATTTTGATTTAAATTGATGTAGCAAAACCTTTTTATAAACTTCATATTTTCTATCATATTTTATTCTAACCCTATCTTTTTTTCTTACATAATCAATTCTTTTCATTATTACCTCAAACTCCTCAGGAACCTTTCTTACATACTTTCCATTAAGATTAGCTTTTGTAACTGAACCTTTTGCACTTGGCATTACATTAATAGAGTTATTAGGAAATGTTTTAGGCAAATTATATTTGTCTAATAATGAACTTTTCTGATATTCATCGAAAGGAAGTCCAAAATAAAAATTTTCATTCTCATTTAAAAAAAATTTCAAGTAATTATCAATGTTCCTGATTCTTTTAGAGTACGATTTTTCCATATTAACAGAGCTTTAAATATTATATTATAAATTATGGTGAAATTTATAAACATATACTCTCTACACCTTACGGGAATCCGTACTTCTACTTAATTTTCAAACACTTACCTGTATAAAACAAAAAAAGCCGCCCTTTCGGACGGCTTTCAATATCATAAAGCTTCAATTATGGAACTTTCACAAGCTCAACATCGAATACTAACCATGCGTTTGGTGGAATCACTCCTCCTGCTCCTCTTTCTCCATAACCCAATGTTGGTGGAATCAATAAAGTAGCAGTTTCACCTTGTTTCAATAATAGGATACCTTCATCCCATCCTTTGATTACTCTACCCATTCCGATTGGAATTTCGATTGGCTCATTTCTTTTGAATGAAGAATCAAACTCGGTTCCATCTACCAATTTTCCTGCATAATGTACAGAAATATTGTCACCCGATTTTGGAGCTTTTCCATCAGTCGTTTTAGTGATTTTGTAGTATAATCCTGATTCAGTTTTTTGCATTCCTGCCTGTAAATCCTCAACCATTTTCAACTGATTCGCTTTGAATTCTTCTTCTTTCTTCTTTCTGTCAGCCTCTTCTTTAGCAACATACGCTTTATTGTTTTCAGCGATCTTAGCCTTACCTTCAGTGAAAGTTTTTGCTGCATCGTAGTGCTTGTACTCGTCTCCTTTGCTGAAAATAGATACTTTTTCAAGTACAATATCAGTTTTAGGCTTATCCTGAGCTCCTTTATCTACATTAGCAATGGCATCAATAACATCGTTACCCTTTACTACTGCTCCGAAGATTGTGTGTTTTCCGTCTAACCAAGGCGTAGCTACTTCAGTAATGAAGAACTGAGAACCGTTGGTATTAGGTCCAGAATTCGCCATTGATAAAATACCTTTTCCTGTGTGGTGAAGATCATTTCTTTCGTCCTCGAATTTATATCCCGGATCTCCAGCTCCTGTTCCTTTAGGATCACCTCCCTGGATCATGAAATCTTTAATTACTCTGTGGAAAATAGTTCCGTCATAAAAAGGAACTCCTTTAGCCTTAGATTTGTTATCGATCTTTCCTTCTGCAAGACCAACAAAGTTAGCCACAGTTACAGGCGATTTTTTGTCTTCAAACTTTACAATAAGGTTTCCTTTAGTTGTTTGAAGATTAGCATAAAGTCCGTCTTTAAGCCCTTCGTAAGTTTCTTTGTCTACGTTCATTTTTTTATAAATTGGTGTACAACTCATCAGCGAGATACTAGCCGCTGCCAGAATTATATTCTTGTTAAACAATTTCATTTATAATGCTTTTAATTTTATGATCAATGGGATATCGTTATCTATTTTTTTCTCGTCTCCAAAGGTTCCATAAGCCAGTGCAGACGGCACCAAAAGGGTAACTTCTTCTCCATCATGTATAAAACGTAACGCATTTTCTACCGCTTTTAATTCATCAAAATGTCCAAATTTGGCATCTCTTCTTGCAACAGGTTCTTCATAGATCTTGGTATCATCAAAATCATACAGATCATAAGAGTAAGAAATAAGGGAATTATCTTGTCTTGCTTCTCTCTTATCAAAACCTTCGGCAGTTACCCAGTAATTAAGCTGTGTAGGATAAAATTTCACAGATTGCATCCCGATCCATTGCTGAATCTGGTTTCTTTCTATTGAATTAAGATTCTTCATTCTGTCTTTAGAGACATCCAGATCTTTTTTACTTAAAACTCCACCCACAGGAGGATGAGACTGTGTATTACTATGACAGCTCAACAGGCTTATTACTGATATGAAGAGTATTTTTTTCATAAACTTTTGCGAAAATACGCATTTCAGGAATCATTACAAAAACTTGAAGAAGATATTAAATAAAACTTTTTTATTTTTTCTTTGTTTTAAATTATTCAAATTTTAAAGAAGGTATGAATAGTTTCACTTTATATTGCAAGGATAAACAAAGATTAAAAAGTTTTTTAACGCAAAGATTTATTTTTAATTCTGTTATGTGTAAGGGAGCAAAGAATTGAATCAATCATATTGATTCTTATGAAGCTAGCTTAATCAGCGACTTTGTCGCAACTCTTTGCTTCCTAGAAACAAAACCTGTTTATCGTAAAACTTTGCGTTTAAAAATTAATTTTAAGGTTTACACCTTATTATCATCTGGAAGAATATAAACATAGTTAATAATAGAGGCTTCGCCTCCGCTCAGCCTGACAACGCTAATACTATTCACAATATTATCCACTGTCAGGCTGAGCGGAGGCGAAGCCTTCATTAAATATTTAAAAATTCTTGCACCTTAAACTTCAAAAAAACTAAGCACTTTTTGCTCCTTCGAGATTCACCAACAACATACATTAAAAGTTTAAACTAGCTTTTACATAACCATTATTAACACACTAAAAACAAGCACAAATAGAAAACAAAAAAAAGCCAAGAAAATCTTGGCTTTAGTATATTATATGGAGGTTGAATTAAACTGTTTCTAGAACATTTTTCTCAACCAATAATCTCCATCCGAAAGTATCCTCTGCATTGTTTGTCTGAATACTTACTAAATCATTTTTAAGGGTAGCTGCATAACTTTCATTATCAGAAAGTACAGGCAACTGTAGCTTTACTCCATTATAACCTAATGCTTGGAAAACAGTGGTTACAACTGCAGTTCCCACTCCCCAAACTTCTTTCAAAGTTCCGTTCTTTTGTGCTTCTACAACAGTCTTTACAGCAATTGGTTCAACCTTTACTTCAATTCCTCTTTTCTTAGCCAACTGAATGAAACTATCTCTTGTTACCCCATCTAAAATCTTCTCAGAAGTTGGCGGCGTATAGATTGTATCGTTAATTCTAACGAACACATTCATTGTTCCACTTTCTTCAAAATATTCGTGCGTAGCATCATCTGTCCAGATAATTTGCTCATATCCTTCTTCGATCGCCAACTGAGTCGGGTAAAAAGAAGCTGCATAGTTTCCTGCTGCTTTAGCAGAACCTACACCACCACTAGCCGCTCTTGAATAATGGTCTGAAATTTTTACAGAAACCGGTTCTGTATAGTAGCTTTTTGCAGGTGTTGCAACAATAGCGAACATATATTTGTTAGAAACTCTTGCTTTAAGAACTTCTTCTGTAGCGAAGATCAATGGTCTTAGATACAATGATGTTCCTTCTCCTGAAGGAATCCATCCTCTGTCTAAATCTACTAACGCTTTTAAACCATCCAGAAACATTTCTTCTGTAACTTCCGGCATTGCAAGACGTGTAGCTGATTTATTGATACGCTCAAAATTCTTTTCAGGCCTGAAAAGGAAAACCTGTCCATCCTTATCTTTATAGGCCTTCATACCTTCAAAGCAAGCCTGCCCGTAATTTACCCCCATCATAGCAGGCGTAAATAATAGCGGACCATAAGGAATTAATTTTACGTCACCCCATTTCCCATTCTCATACTCACAAATGATCATATGATCAATGAAAGTATCACCGAATGAAAAATTATTTGGGTCGAATGTAGAAATTCTTGAGTTTTCAGTTTTTTGAATTATCATTTCTAAAATTTTTTATGATGTTCTACAAATTTAACATAATTTTCTAAATATAAAAATTTTACGTTAAATTTGACAAAAAAAAGCTTGAAACGAGAAATTAAAACCACAAACGACGGTAGTAAAACTTTGTTTATCAACGATTTAAATGAAAACTACCATTCTCATCACGGAGCCCTGCAAGAAGCAGAACACGTGTTTATTAAAAACGGATTAAATTTAGTAAATGATTACGAAATTAATATTTTAGAACTCGGTTTTGGAACAGGTTTGAATGTTTTGGTTACAATTAATGAATATTTAAAAACTGACAAAAATCATATCATCAACTATTTTTCCCTCGAAAAGTATCCCATAAATGAATCAGAAATTGAAAGTTTAGCCTACTTTGAGCATTTTGATAACCCAGAATTAAAAGAAATTTATCAAAAAATTCATCAGGCAGAATGGGGAAAATCAGTTGAAATCATTAAAGGGTTTACTTTAAAAAAGATACAATGTGACTTCTTTGACCTGAAAGACATAGAGTTACCTAAAATTAATCTTGTTTACTACGACTGTTTCGGAGCGAGAGTTCAGCCTGATCTTTGGGAAATGCCATTATTTGAAATGGTTTCCAACAAAATGAGTATTAACGGCTTATTAACAACTTACTCTTCTAAAGGAAGCGTAAGACGAATTCTACAGGAGCTTAATTTTAAGGTAGAAAAAAAACAAGGCCCACCAGGGAAAAGAGAAATGATTAATGCGGTGAAACTGTAAACCAAGAACAGAAGTTAGAAGATGAAAGATTTACATCCTTATATATAGGAGTAAACTTCCTCCATCCATCTTCCAACTTCTCATCTATTTTTAATCAAATTTCCTTAATTTAGCTTTACAAATTATTATAATATGATAGATAAGATCAACGTTAGAGTGTACGCCTGTGCCGTTAAAGACAAAAAAGTTCTGACATTATTTGAAGAATACGTAGGTGAAGCTTTAATGAAATTTCCGGGAGGTGGCTTAGAATACGGAGAAGGGCTTATTGAATGTTTACACCGCGAGTTTGATGAAGAGCTCAATGTGAAAGTAGAAATCGTAGAACATCTTTATACCCAAGAAGATTTTCTGGTTTCGCGTTTCAGAAAAAACGAACAGCTGCTTACCATATATTATATCGTAAATATTACCAACGAAGAAGATTTCCTTATCATGGATCCATGCATCGAAAAAACAGAATGGGTTTCTATCGACAGACCAGACAATCCTTTTTCTTTGCCTATAGACAAAATAGTATTCGATAAACTAAAAGAAAAATACCTGTAAGTAATTACAGGTATTTTTTTTAGATATGTTAGTCATGAGAAAAAGTCATTAATAAAAAAAACTTACACATACTGAACACAATTGAAAACAAAAATCACCTAGGAAAGAGATAAAATATTTAATTTAGTTATCCAAATCATTAACTATGATAAATAAATTTAACATCAGAACTTATGCTTGTGTCATAAAGAAAAATTCGGTTTTAGGTCTATTTGAAAGATTTCGTGGAAATGTACTTTTAAAGTTCCCCGGAGGAGGTTTAGAATATGGCGAAGGTCTTATTGAATGTCTTACTCGAGAATTTGATGAAGAACTTAATGTAAAAATAGAGGTCACTGAACATTTATATACGCAGGAAAATTTAATCCCCTCTCATTTCCGAAATGATGAACAGCTTCTTACCATATACTATATAGCTAATATTTTAAATGAAGAAAATTTTAAAATACTTGATAGTGGTATCGAAAAAGCAGAATGGATCTCTATAAATACTGCCAATAATCCATTTTCATTACCATCTGATCAAATCGTATTCAATAAACTAAAAGAAAAATACCTGTAATCACTTACAGGTATTTTATTTATTTCGTTACTTTAAATGTGCTTGCTCCAGGATACGGCTGAAGGTAGCCGGAATTCCAATTGGATTGTAGAAGAGATTCTAAAAATTCGTCTGTTCTGTTTTTATGAGGATTGTATAGGTCTTTCAAATCTATATCTGCCATTTTACCTTTTAGATTCCACCAAAATGCGTTAAACCCTCCTCTTAATTCCTTAATAATTTCAAATACACTTTGGCCTGTTGCTCTGTTCATTAATTTTGCAAAAACCTGCCCTTCCGTTGTGGTAAGATCTCGCAGTTGCTTTTCATATTGATCAGCCAGCATACTCTGTCTGTCTCTCACATATTTTCTTTTCGCTTTACTATCCAAATCCGTCATTTCCTTTTGAATATCTCTATACTGCTGAAGTGCGGTTACAAATAAAGGATAAACTCTGTATAATTTTTTATTAAGAAAATAATAATAATTTTTATCTAGCTGATTATTGAATTTAGGTTTGTTCACTAATACCAACTCATCCATCGCTACTACCGTTTCACCGTTGATCTCATAGATCCTGGCTTTTTGACTTTCGTCGTAATAGTATTTGTTTCCAAATTCATCTACTTTCAATAGCTCTTGCGGATACTGACTCAAAGGCTTTGCAATCACGGAATCCTTTTGTCCGAAAACAAAGACGCCAAAAAAGAAAAGAAAAAGACAAACAATCTTACTAAAATTCATTATTTTTACAAGTATTATAACGAAAATTAAACGCAAAAATCATTCCTTTTTATGAAATTTGAGAAGAAATCTTTGAAATTTTTAGAAAAATACTTAAACACTTCATCACCAACCGGTTACGAACACAAAGGGCAAGAAGTCTGGATGGACTATATTAAACCTTATGTTGATAAAATTGAAGTAGATCATTACGGAACATGCTATGGGATAATTAATCCCCATGCCGAATTTAAAGTAGTGATTGAAGCACATGCTGATGAGATCTCTTGGTATGTAAATTACATCACCGATGACGGATTGATCTATGTAATCCGAAACGGAGGATCAGATCAAACGATTGCCCCTTCAAAAGTGGTACATATTCACGGAGAAAACGGAATTGTAAAAGGAGTTTTCGGATGGCCGGCCATTCACACAAGAGGAGCCAATCAGAACGAACCTATTCCTAAAATTGACAATATTTTTATCGACTGCGGGGCCGTTACTAAAAAAGAAGTTGAAGAAATGGGAGTCTATGTTGGGTGCATGATTACTTACCCTGACGAGTTCTTCGAAATGAATGACCGTTATTTTGTTTGTAGAGCTTTAGACAACAGAATTGGTGGTTTTATGATTGCGGAAGTAGCAAGACTTCTAAAAGAGAACAAAAAAACGATTCCTTTTGGATTATATATTACTAATTCTGTTCAGGAAGAAGTAGGTTTATATGGAGCTGATATGATTGCAGATACCATAAAGCCTAATATTGCTATCGTTACTGATGTTACCCATGACACAACGACTCCAATGATTGAAAAGAAAAAAGAAGGCGATCAGAAATGTGGTGACGGGCCTGTAGTTTTCTTTGCACCAAGTGTACATCATGTGATCAGAGAATTGATTATTGACACCGCAAAAACTAAAAAAATACCTTTCCAAAGAGCAGCAGCAAGCAGAGCTACAGGTACTGATACAGATGCTTTTGCACACTCTAACGGCGGAGTTCCAAGCGCATTAATTTCTTTACCTTTACGCTATATGCATACAACGGTAGAAATGGTTTCCAAAGAAGACGTAGCGAATGTCATTAAGTTGATCTACGAAACAATCTTGGAAATAAAACCTGAAATGAAGCTGAAATATCATTAAGATAAGACATTAGATATGAGACACTGGATATCAGACTAAATTGTTAAGTAAATTTTTAAATCTGAAATCTGATGTCTTGAATCTAAAATAAAAGTATAAAAAGTAAAAATGAAAACGAAGCTAATTGCTCCTTCCCTTTTATCTGCAGACTTTGGGAATCTGCAAAGAGACATTGAAATGCTGAACAATTCTCAAGCCGACTGGTTGCACGTGGATGTAATGGACGGTAGATTTGTACCCAACATTTCATTTGGTTTTCCTGTGATGAAAACAATTCAGCAGCATGCTAAGAAATTTGTAGACGTACATTTAATGATCGTGGAGCCTGAAAAGTATGTGGAAGAATTCATCAACCACGGTGCCGATCTTGTTTCTATTCATTACGAAGCGTGTACTCATCTTCACAGAACAATTCACCATATCCAAAATTTGGGAGCAAAAGCAGGAATTGTTTTAAACCCATCAACACCTGTTTTGATGCTGGAAGATATTATTGCAGATGTAGATCTTGTATTATTAATGAGTGTAAACCCAGGGTTTGGAGGACAAAAATTCATTGAAAACACTTACAAGAAGATTGCTGAAACTAAAGATATGATTCTAAGCAACAACTCTACTGCTCTTATTCAAATAGACGGAGGCGTAAATTTAGACAACGCTTCTAAACTTTTCGATGCCGGAGCAGATGTTTTAGTAGCAGGAAATGCAGTTTTCTCCACAGAAAATCCTGAAAGAACCATTGAGCTTTTAAAAATCTAAGTATTTTAAACGCTAAAAAAATAGAAAAGGGCAGCTCTTTATAGGGCTGCCTTTCTTCTTTCAGTAATTTGAACTTATGATGGTTATTAGTTTCTTTTTTAAGCCTTAGTGCTTAAATCCTTATGCTCCTAATGCTGATGTAAAGATCAGCATTAATTTCAAATAAAAAATCCGTAAAAACACTGAATTTTCATTACGTATTTTTACTTAATGAAAAATTTTAACGAAAAATATTTTCATTTCCACACCCCACACAACAAAACACAATCAACTGAATACAAACTTGTTAAAAATAGATAAATTTATATTTTTTCAAAAATTGACCTATTCTAAAAATTGATTTGCATTTAGCTTCATTATTACCAAAAAACAAGCCTATATTTTATTTCCTTTAATTATTTTTAACCCTTGAAAATTGTTACAATGAAACATAAAACCGCCAAGGCTTTCTCTTTAATATTAATGATCATAACATCTTCGTTTAATGCGCAAAATCAAGAACCTGAAACTAAAAAAATGGAATGGTTCCAGGATGCCAAACTGGGGATCTTTATTCATTGGGGAATTTATTCTGTAGACGGAATTTCAGAATCCTGGTCTTTTTTCAATAATTATATCAATCATGAAAATTATATGAAGCAGCTCAACGGGTTTTCTGCTTCACACTACAACCCTCAAGACTGGGTAAAATTAATTAAAGATTCAGGAGCAAAATATGCTGTGATCACCACAAAACACCACGACGGCGTTTCTCTTTGGGACTCTAAGGCTGAAAAAGCAATAACAATTTCTAAAAATTCATTGGCTCAAAAAGACGTCTTAACACCATTTGTTTCTGAGTTGAAAAAGTCAGGGCTGAAAACAGGGCTCTACTACTCTCTTCCCGATTGGAGCCATCCTTATTACGACAACAATACCAAAACAAAAAAGCGTTACGATATTAAACACGATTCTAAGCGTTGGGGAAATTTCATCAATTATTATCAAAGCCAGCTCAATGAGCTTTCTGATCAATTTAAGCCTGATCTTTTATGGTTTGATGGAGATTGGGAACATTCATCAGAGGAATGGCAAGCACCCAAAACTTTAGAAAATTTAAGAAAATACAATCCGAATATTATTATCAATTCAAGGTTAAATACCCATGGGGATTACGAAACTCCAGAACAGGGAATTCCGGTTGTTACCCCACAAAGTAAGTATTGGGAATTATGCTATACAATGAATGATTCTTGGGGATATCAACCCTTTGATAAGAATTACAAAACTCCAAATATGATTGTGAGAACATTCGCAGACGTTTTGAGCATGGGCGGAAATTTATTATTGGATATCGGTCCAAAATCAGACGGAACTATCCCTTCTGAACAAATTGAAATCTTAAAAAACCTAGGAAGATGGACATCAAAAAATAAAGAAGCCATCTATGGAACCACAAAAGGATTACCTTTTGAAAACTATAAAGGAAAATCTGCTCTGTCAAAAGATGGAAA
Source organism: Chryseobacterium polytrichastri (assembly GCF_900142445.1). GTDB lineage: Bacteria > Bacteroidota > Bacteroidia > Flavobacteriales > Weeksellaceae > Chryseobacterium > Chryseobacterium polytrichastri. Next base: position 23,909 of record NZ_FRAV01000012.1, read on the forward strand.
AAAGTTATTTCTATATTTAGAAGAAGCAAAAGATTTCATAAAAATTGATGGTTTAAATTCAATACCCCAATCTGCAAAAATTATTGGAGATCATAATGCGAAAATAAATTTTAAAGCTGATAATTACGGAAATCTGATGGTAAATCTTTCAAATGTAAAATTTGATCAGGATGTAACAGTTATTGAATTGGACTTTAATGATAAAATAAACTTTTCAAATACCATCAAAAAAGATAAACCTTCTTTGGTTCAAATTTTGGAAAATCATAATTCTAAATTAACCACTTATCAAATTGCAGAAGAACTACATGACGGAAATAATATATTCAATACATCAGGATTAACAAGTGACGGACTTGACATGAAACTTCCAAAATCATCAAAAACCAACACTGAAACTATTAATTGGATCAGTAAAAATGCTGAAGCTCTTTTTGAAACGGAAAAAGGACTGCCAAACGGACATTATTCAGGAAACAGCGCACTTTCAAAAGACAAGCAAACGATTTACCTTTTCGTAGAAGGAACACCTAGCGGCCCTATTGCATTGAAAGGAATAAAAAATGGGATTGCGAGAATACGAATTGTTGGAGAGGGCTCAATGATTGATCATAAAATTTATAATAAATTATATTGGAGTGACAGACCCGGAATTATTTATATTGACATTCCAAAAGAAAGACTTGATAAGAGCATGACAATCATTGCAATACTACTCGACAAACCTATAGAATTATATCGGGAGAAAGTGGGTGCTATTGAAAATAATTTATAAATCTGCCATAAAACAGGACAACATGTCATGAAAAATAAAAAATCCAGAATTACTTCTGGATTTTTTTTTATCGTAAAAAAGAAAATTCTTATTAGAAAATCTCTCTTCCAGAAAAATGGAATTGAGCTTCGATAAGAGCATTCTCGTTAGAGTCTGAACCATGAACAGCATTCTCTCCGATGCTTCTTGCAAACATCTTTCTGATCGTTCCTTCTGCAGCTTCAGCTGGATTAGTAGCTCCGATTAAAGTTCTGAAATCTTCAACTGCATTGTCTTTTTCTAAAACAGCAGCAACAATTGGTCCTGAACTCATGAATTCTACCAATTCTCCGTAGAAAGGTCTTTCAGCGTGTACTTCGTAGAATTTTTTTGCATCAGCAACAGTAAGTTGAGTTAATTTCAAAGCTTTGATCTTAAAACCTCCTTCAGAAATTTTACCTAATATAGCACCGATATGTCCGTCTGCAACAGCATCAGGCTTAATCATAGTGAATGTAATGTTAGACATAAATGTATATTTTTTTTAATGCCGCAAAATTACAAAAAATATTTTTGATTTTAATTTTAATTTTTTTTTAACATAAAAATAACTTTTATTAAGATACATCAAAAAATGTTGGCACAGTAATTGTTTATTCTATTCCGATTCTCATGTTTAATTTGAGTTTTCATGGTTATTAGTTTTTACCCAGCTTCGGCTGGGTTTTTTATTTCCCCTATTTTCAGACAAGACTTATCATATTTATTACAAAAAAAATAATCGATTAAAAAATCTTTATCATTTAGCTTCTTTTTAAAGCAATGAGATAAAAATGATTCTGTGTCTAATTTTATTTTCAAGGAAAAATAACAGAATATTCTGCCTTATACCCTATTTTTTATGACAGCTATTACACATTCTGTCACAAATTATAACCAATTGTCATATTTTATGCCATCTCTTTCTTTTTATAATAGATTTTACATGCAAAGCCCATTGCTATTATTCCAAGTAAGATGCGGGTAATAATCATAGGCATGATTGATTTTGATTCTAAAAACCCCACCAATCCAGACATCAAGAAAGTAATCATTAACTGCGTAAAGCCCATTAATGCTGCTGCTGTACCTCGTCCTTCCTTAAAAGGTGACAAAGCATGACCTGTTGTAATGGGAAATAAAAGTCCTATTGCAATTAAGGATAGAAACAACATAGAGATTTCTAAACTTACCGGCAGATGATAAGCAGAAATAAAGAAATGCAGACCATTAGTAGAAACCAAAAGTACTGTGGCTGCCAATAATATTTTTGTATCTTTTATTCTACGTATTAATTTTGGAGTTATGAAAGCAGCAAATATTAAGGCTAATGAATTAAATGCAAATATAAAACTGAAAACCTCACTAGAAAAACCATGGATTTCCATAAATAATAAAGGAGCATTCGAGATATAAATAATCAGGGAAGCAAAAGCAATACTTCCAATCACTGTATTAGCAATAAAATCTTTATTAGAAATTATTTGTTTTAACTGATCTTTTAATTTTGTTTCGTCTACTGCGGTATCCGGAGAAGTAATTCTTGAATTCGTTTCCGGAATATATTTAATGACCAAAAGTAGCGTTAAAGCTCCTAAAATGCTTAAAAAACCAAAAGCACTATTCCATCCCCAGAATCTTAGAAAGACACTTCCCAACAAGGGAGCTACAATAGGCGCAATGCCGCTTATTTGGGATTGTTTAGAAAAAATAGTCACCGCTTTTTCTTTGTCATAAAGATCAATTACAATAGCCCTTCCAATTACAATTCCGGCACTTCCACCAAAAGCCTGTAAAAAGCGCATGCCCCACAAGACAAAAATATTAGTGGTGAAATAAATAGCTACAGCACCAATAATAAAAAGAATCAAACCAATATACAATATTGGCTTTCTTCCTTTTTTGTCAGATAAAGGCCCCCATAATAACTGGCCTATCGCAAAACCTGCAAAAAATATAGAAATTGATATTTGAATATGCCCTATATCAGTCTGGAAAATTTGCGCCATCAAAGGAAAGGCAGGCAAATATAGATCGATGCTCAACGATTCGAGGGTATTTAAAAGAGCAAGAATAAAAACAATAATACTTAAGTTTCTCATAAAGAATTTTTAAATCATTAACCAACTGCATGAAGGCTTTTCAGCTGGCAAAATTCCTTTAAAAAAGGATAGCTTTCCATACAAGAACTGAGGGAAGTAAAGCACAAACTGAGGATTATTTTTGAGTATTTTTAAACTTAAATAACAGAATTTTTAAACTGTTCAGGATTAATGCCAGTATGTTTTTTAAAGAAACGTGAAAAATAAGAAGCATCATTAAATCCTAATTTAAAAGCTACTTCTTTTACCGTTAAAGCTCCAAAGCTCAACTCTCTTTTAGCCTCAAGCAAAAGCCTTTGGCTAATCATTTTTTTCACTGTAGTACCTCTGGAAATACGAATAATGTCATTAAGATGATGTGCACTTACATTTAATCTTTCTGCATAAAATGCCGTGTCTTTCTGTACAGTATAATGTTCTTCAATAAGGGGAATAAGCTGCTGAATTCTTAACCTGTCATTATTCATATCCTCCGAGGTAATTAGCTGGTCGGTAATAATGATACAGAAAGCTTTCAAATAAGCTTTTATTACATTGATTCGTGAACTTTCTTGATATTCCTGTGTGATGAGTTCTGTAATAGTCTGGCAGGTTTCAGAACTTTTAGGATCTAATAAAAAAGGCTGCGTTCCGCTTTCTAGAATAACTTCAACTTCAGAAACTTCCTGAAAAATCTCTCTACTTATCGCAAAAACAAAACCTTTCTCGCCACGCAGTTTCATATTAAAAACTTGTCCTGGCGCAATAATACAAATATGATTATCCTTAATAGAATATTCCTTAAAGTCTAGCTCTAACCTAGTGTTTTCATGAGTCTTCTGAAACCAGATGATTTCAAAAAAATTGTGACGATGGACATCATGAAAATTTTCAGGATGACCATTATCTAAGGTCATCACTTTAAACTTCTCAAAGGTTAGATTATGGATAGGAATTTCTTTTCCTGAACTCATAAAGGGATTATTTTTGGGCTAATTCATCTGCCTCATCCATCAGCTTTATATAAGTAGAATATCTTGAATGCTGAATTTCACCTGTTTCCAATGCATCAAGAACAGCACATTTTGGTTCATTAATATGCATGCAATTATGAAACTTACATTCTTTTCTCTTTCTAAAGATTTCCGGAAAATAATGTTGTACTTCTTCTTTTTCAATATCAATCATTGCAAACTCACGAACTCCGGGAGTGTCAATAACATTTCCGCCAAAGTTCCAGAAATGCATCTGAGCAAAAGTAGTGGTATGTTTTCCTTTAAGGTGTGTATCTGAGATTTCAGAAGTCTTTAAATTCAATCCTGGTTGCAATGCATTTACCAAAGTAGATTTTCCACAACCCGAATGTCCGAAGAAAACAGAAGTTTTATCTTTTAGAAGTATTTGAAGATCATCTAAATTCAATTGAGAATAAGACGAAATTTCCAAAGAATTATATCCTATCTCCTGATAAAGAAACTCAATATCTTTTACCAATTCTATTTCCTCATCATGAAGCACGTCCATTTTATTGAATAAAATCAAAGGCTCGATATTGTATGCTTCACAACATGCTAAAAATCGATCTAAGAACCCAAGAGATGTTTCAGGATGTTTTAAGGTAAAAATAAAACACGCCACATCAATATTAGAGGCAATAATGTGGGCTTCTTTTGAAAGGTTGACAGATTTTCTGATTAGGTAATTTCTTCGTTGGTCTATTTTAGTGATCCAAGCAACATCATCCTGCTCCAGTTGAAACTCCACAAAATCTCCTACAGCAAGCGGATTGGTTAATCTTGTTTTGATTAATTTGAATTTGCCTCGAATTCTGGCCTCGAAAATTCTATCGGTTTCCATTTCTAAAACCTGATACCAACTTCCTGTAGATTTAATGATTTTTCCTTTCATATATTAAGATGGTGCAAATATAGGGAATTAGGGCCTAGAATTTAGTAAATAATAAAATATTACATTTTAAAGTTCCCTAAATTCTAAGCCCTAAAGTTTTATTTCCTGTATCTATTTTCTATCAATCATGATGCTATTCTGTACTTCAATAGACTCTTCGTGAATTGCTTTGAAAACTTTCTCAATAAACTCCTGAGACATTCCTGTTTCTTTTGCTTTTTGATTAGCGTATTCTGTGATTACTTTCCAACGTTCCGGTTGGAAAATAGCGATATCATTCTCTTTCTTAAGTTTACCAATTTTTTCAGAAATCTTCATTCTTTGAGAAAGAAGTTCAATCAATTGGAAATCCAGATCAGAAATCAATGTTCTGTGTCTTCCCATTTCACCATCAAATCCTGCCAATCCTGAATTTCTTACTTTAAGATTTCCAATTAATTCAGCTAATACTTCTGGCGTAATTTGTTGCGATGCATCGCTCCAAGCTTCATCAGGATTACAGTGAGACTCGATGATAGCACCTTGGTAACCAACGTTCATTGCCTCCTGTGTGATATCTGCCAATCCTGTTCTGTTTCCACAGATGTGAGAAGGGTCAATCAACATCGGGATATTCGGAAACTGACTCTTGAAATCTAATGCAATCTGCCAGTTTGGATTGTTTCTGTATTTTGTTTTTTGGTAAGTAGAAAAACCTCTGTGTATCGCTCCTAGGTTTTCAATACCCTGTCCTAATAATCTTTCTAATGCTCCGATCCATAATGCCAAATCTGGATTTACCGGATTTTTCACCAAAACTGTTTTATTTGTTCCTCTCAATGCCATTGCAATTTCCTGAACAGTAAATGGGTTAACTGTAGAACGTGCTCCGATCCAAAGGATATCAACATCAGCTTCCAATGCAGCGAAAACGTGATGAGCATTAGCAACTTCTGTCGCTGTTTTGAAACCGTATTCTTCTTTTACTTTCTTTAGCCAGTTAAGACCAATTACTCCAACTCCTTCAAATCCGTTCGGTTTTGTACGCGGCTTCCAAATTCCTGCACGGAAGATAGGAACCTGTGCACCTGTTTCTTTAATTCTCCTTGCTGTTTCCAACATTTGCGCTTCACTTTCTGCACTACATGGCCCTGCAATCATCATTGGTTGTGGGAACTCGTTAATCCAATCGTTTTTTAAATCACTTAAATTCATATTGTTAATTTATTTTATTGTTAATTTATTTCAGTATTATATACAAACAGGTCTTTCCTTATAAAGTTTTCTTTATAATTTCTTTCAAAAAATGCCGTTAAAAAAATTTAGTGGGAGAAGGAATGATGATAGAAAATCAAATTATTCCTTGTATTATTTTTTGAGAAAGAAATTTAGTTAGCTATACCAATAAAATCGATAATACTCTCTAAAATTTCTAAGATAGCTAAACGATAAACCAAAATAACTGCTAAAAAAATCAGCAGTTGCAAAACCAAAAAGGTTTTTAGAGTTAGGTTTATGTGAGATAATTTGTTCCACTTTTATGGTGTGAATCTTTTATTTCTAGCTATTAAATAATAATTTATTTGATGTCGAAAAGTTATTTTTAAACAAATTGACTTTGCAAATATATAAAATTATGACAAATCAAACTTCATTAAATCATCAAGATCTTTCAACAAAGGATTTTTCTCAATGAACTTTTCAAATATACTTTTTTTTGTAACAACCTCAATTTTAAGGCTTTCGAAGTCTCTTTTGTATTCAATTTCAATAGAATAATTATGTACTTTTCTTTTGAAATGATTAAAAAACTCTCCGCTTATCTTATCAAATTCTACTTTTGCAGAGTCTGAAGGATAAGAAACCTGAATATTATGCTCATCTATTTTAACTAATTTAAAAGCCTTAATAGCATTAAAAACAAATGTATTCTTGGATTGCATTTGTTTTAGTAGCAAATTCCATTCCATTTGTAAATCAGTTTCGGTAAAATGATTTTTTGGAAGATCGTCTGTTTTAATCGCAAGATTTTCATCTTCCTTTTTTTCTACCTTCTCTTCTTTGTTCATAAAAGAATTGATGCTGAAGCCGGAAGACGCACTTTGTCTTGATAATGGTTTGGAAGTTTTCTTAATAACAACTTCCTCTGGAGATTCTGGAGCAGTAGATTTTACAACTGGTTCTTCTTTCTTTTCCTGTGGTTTTTGCGGAATGGCTACTTCAATTTTTTCATGAAGGAATGGCGCCAGTATTAAGAACTTTTTTTTTTTGTAACGTCTACATTAGCCGTTAAAGAAGCCAATTGCATTAAAGCAATTTCAACTGTAAGTCTTGGATTTTTAGAATTTTTATAATTAATATCCGCATGGTTGCAAATCTCAATAGCGTCTATTAATTGTTGGGCATTCCATTTCCGGGCCTGCTCAACAAATTTGGCTTTTGTTTTCTCCCCTACTTCAATCAAATCTATTGTTGTAGTATTTTGAGCCATCATAAGATCTCTGAAATGATTTCCCAGTCCGGCAATAAAGATATGCGGATCAAAACCTTTTTTTACAATTTCATTAAAAGCAAAAAGTACCTCAGGTATTTTATTTTCTTTCGCAAAATCTACAATCGTAAGATACTGATCGTAATCTAAAATATTAAGCACTTCAGCAGCTTTTGCCAAGGTAATATTTTTCTGAGAAAATGTAGAAAGCCTGTCGAAAATAGAAAGAGCATCCCTCAAAGCACCGTCTGCTTTTTGAGCAATTAAATATAAAGCATCATCTTCATATTGAATATTCTCTTTCTGAGCAATAGTTCTAAGATGTGACTGAATATCTTCAATCACAATTCTTTTGAAATCATAAATCTGACAACGCGATAAAATTGTTGGAATAATTTTATGCTTTTCAGTTGTTGCCAAAATAAAAATTGCATGCGCAGGAGGTTCTTCCAGCGTCTTAAGGAAAGCATTGAAGGCTGCAGAAGACAACATATGTACCTCATCTATGATATATACTTTGTATTTACCAACCTGAGGTGCAAAACGTACCTGATCTATCAACTCTCTGATATCATCAACAGAGTTGTTGGATGCTGCATCCAATTCATAGATATTGTACGCAAAGCCATCTTCTGAAACGGAACCATCTTTCTCGTTGATCTTTCTTGCCAGAATTCTGGCACATGTAGTCTTACCAACGCCTCGAGGTCCACAAAACAGTAATGCTTGTGCCAACTGATTTTCTTCAATTGCATGTTCTAACGTATCTGTAATATGAGATTGCCCAACAACAGTATTAAACTCTTGAGGACGATATTTTCTTGCGGATACGATAAAATTTTCCATTGGTCAAAAATAAGAAATATAGTTCTAATCTGAAAATTTAAGTTTTCAAAATTTCGCCAAATTTAAGTTTTTCACAAATGGAAAATTTTTAACAATTTATTTTTTTGCGTATGCAAAGTCTATTAATTCAACAATTGCTTTTTCAATCTCGGCTCTACCTTCGTCAGTTTTCATATCAATTCCGCAAAACTTGTTTGCGTTGTAGCCTGTATAAAGATTTAAGTAATATGCGCCAGAAATAATTAAAGCCATAATTGCTCGGTACCTAGTAGCATCTTCACCAAAATGAGGATCTGTAATATGCTGAAACAACACATCTCCCACTTCTTCACGTTGCTCTACTAGTTTTCTAAGAATAGGTTTACTTTCTGAAAGTTCCCAAAGAATAATCTTCTGAAGTTCTTTGTTCTTTTTCAGATTTTCAAACTGGTTTAGTACCGCTATTTTAGATAGCTCTTGACCACCATCGGAAAGATCTACATCTTCAGTCTGATTGAATTTCGTCCAATAATCCTGAGATTTGATATATTCATCAATTAACTTATCAGTACTTCCAAAATATTCATAGATAAGTTTTTTGTCGAAACCTGCAACGGCTGCAATCTTACTTACTTTTAAACCTGAGTAACCTTTTACTCTTAAAATTTTACCAACTGCGGCAAGTAATTTTTGTTTAGTTTTTTCTTTGTCCCTGATAGGGCCTTGCACTACTTTTCTGGGCATAATACTCGTATTATTTTATTTTTTTGCAATATGCAATTTTTTGTTTATATCTTCAAACGCATTTAGCGTTTTATCAAGATGTTCTTTCTCATGTCTAGCCATTACACTCATTCTGATACGTGCATCTTTTCTTGGAACAGCAGGATATAAAATTGGGTTTGTATAAATTCCCCGTTCAATGAGTAGTCTTCCGACGTCTCCTGTTACATTAGGATCACCAATTTTTACAGGAACTATGGCAGAACGTGTAATTCCCGTGTCTAGCCCCAAGTCATCCAACCCTTTTTTGAAGTAATTTATATTCTCCCAAAGCTTCTGTCTCCATATAGGTTCTTCATCAATCAAATCAATAGCCTTAATGATTCCTGCTGAAGAAGGCGGTGCCGTTGCAGAAAAAATCTGTTGACGAGATTGGAATCTTAAAATTGCAGCTATTTTTTTATCTGCAATAACATATCCTCCCAAATTACCAAAAGTCTTACTAAAGGTTCCTGTGATAATATCCACTTCGTGTAATAAATCAGCCTCTTCCAATGTTCCTCTTCCTCTTTCCCCTAAAATTCCTACTCCATGTACATCATCAACCATTAAAAAAGCATTATACTTTTTTACCAACGCATAAATCTCTTTTACGTGAGAAGTATCTCCATCCTGTGAATATACTCCATCTATAACTACGAGTTTTGTGCGATAAAGGTTTTCAGAAGTCTTCAAAATGTGTTCCAAAGCTTCTAAATTGTTGTGAGGGAAGGTTTTTTTATTGGTATAAGCACATCCTTCATGCACACTTGCGTGTACCGCCATATCTAAAATAGCAATATCTTCTTTTTGCATCAGACATTGCAATGTAGCACTATTAGCGGTATATCCGGTAGTAAAAACTACAGCTTCTTCTTGATTTCTGCCAAAAAAAGAAGATATTTTTTTCTCAAGGTCATTATGATAGTCAAAATACCCACCAATAAGCGGCGTAGCCCCGGTTCCGGTTCCGTATTTCTCTATCCCTTCAATCGCTGCCTGCTTTACTTTGGGATGCTGTGTAAACCCTAAGTAATCACTAGAAACAAAACTTACATATTCTCTATCCTGATTGGCAATATTTACATGAACCAAAGAATTAGTTCCTGTTGTATTTTTCAATCTATAGTTCATATGACCGTTAGATTTCATGTACTCTAAAAATTCGTAAAAGATTTCTGCTCTTTGAGAGATGTTGTAATCTGGGATATTTTCAAAATCCCTAAAAGTGGCTGTTGTAAAGTTAATTTTCATCCTTAATTTCGTTAGCTGTTTAAATAACAAATATAGGATTATTTCACCTTGAAGACTTTTAATTTCCCATTAAATTTTGCTATGCATACAATATTTGAACCATATAATTTGAGAATCAACGCTTTCCACTTCTACCACAACGTTTTAGCATTAATTTTAACACTCAAAAATGAGGTATATTTCACTAAAAAAAGATTAAAAAAAAACAAAATAATTCAACAAAACAGGATAAAAAAAGACAACAATCTTCGTAATCATCTCACTTCGACTTGAAATATTTAATTATTTATAACAATATATGATTATTTAACAAAAATAAATCACCGAAATATTAAATTAATATTAAATTAACTATCATAATCCAGAAAAACTATCATTAAATGCTTTTATAGAATTCTTCACATTTAATTTCTCTAAAATGTTCTGACGATGACGGCTTACAGTGTTCACACTGATGAAAAGAAAATCAGCAATTTCTTTACTTGTAAAACCCTCTCCAACAAATTTTAAGACTTCCAATTCTCTTTGAGATAATATATTTTTGTAATTCAGTTTATCTTCTACTACCACTTCTCCTTTGGAAGAATCAATAATTAAAAAATCTGATGGTGAAAGAACAGACTGCTCCAGCGAAATGCTGTATAAACACAGTGCAAACCTCAGCTTGTTATTGTAAGGGGAATATGTATAAAACATACGATGTTGCACAAACCTGTATTCATCATTTTTATCCTTCATCCTAATTCGGGATACTACATTGTGATTGATGCGGTTTTCCGGCGTGAAAGAATCCATTAATTTAAAAAAACGTAATTCGTGGATGTATTTTTTCAGCTTATCATCAGGATGTATTTTCTTTAAAATTTCTTCTTCCCAAATTGAATCTATAACGGTAGGATTTTCTTTAAAATTCAAACCTAGCTCCAAAGCAGACTTCGAAGTAAAGACGTAACTTTTGTTAGCCTGCATATCACTCAACACCGAAACGATGTTTTCAATCTGAGCATACATTGAAGCTTGTTGAATGTAAATATCAATATCCAACAAACAATCACTCCCATTTTTGTTTAACAGAGTTTTATTAAGTGTATCTAAAATTTCCATAAATGGTTATTTTTAATCATTGATGATAAGACGGTAAACTTTTACTTTTGCTAAGTTAAAAATTTACATCCAGTTACACTGATAAAGAAAGATCATGAAGAGAATAATTTTAAGTTTTTGCGTGCTACTGCTGGTTCAGAAGAGTTTTGCTCAAACTTTAGAAAAGATGACATGGTTCAATGAACCTGAAAAATGGGAAATTAAAAACAACGCTTTATCAATGGTTGTCACGCCACAAAGTGATTACTGGAGAATTTCACATTATGGCTTCACTGTAGACGATGCTCCTTTCTATTATACGACTTACGGTGGAGAATTTGAAGCGAAAGTAAAAATCACAGGAAACTACAATGCAAGATTTGACCAAATGGGATTGATGTTGAGAATAGACAAAGATCATTATATTAAAGCGGGTGTTGAATTTGTGGATGGTAAATATAATTTGAGTACTGTTGTTACCCATACAACAAGTGACTGGAGTGTGATTACTTTAGACAAAACACCTTCTGCTGTATGGATAAAAGCCATAAGAAGACTTGATGCAGTTGAGATTTTTTATTCATTTGATGATAAAAACTATATCATGATGCGTAATGCTCATTTACAGGACAACGTTCCTGTCATGGTTGGCTTAATGGCTGCGTGCCCGGATGGAAATGGTTTTAATGCCACTTTTGAAAATTTCAAGGTAAAGCACCTTCCGGATGAACGACGCCTACAATGGCTTGAAAACCACAAATAACGATTGAATTAAATTCAATATACAGTCAATTTTTATTTAACCTCTCATTTTATGGGAGGTTTTATGCTATAGGCTACTATTAAATAACTACATATTCAGATAAGTGTAAAAAACAGTCATTGCTTTTTTTTCATAAGCATCTTTCAAAGAAATACGCATCGCAGTACGGATCATATTTTTCCCTTTTATCGGGATGGTAAGCAGATCATCTTTTTCGGTAACTGTTGTTTGTGCTAAAATGGTAAACCAATTCCCACTTTTCGTGAGTTCAAGCAAAGTAGGAATATCATTTATTTCAATGAGAATTTGAGGTGATAATTTGTTGCTTTCAAAAGCTTCCGTAACAAATTTAGTAGTACTATATCCTTTTGTAGGCAATGCCAAAGGTAATTCTGTGATTTCTTTTAATGTAATGCTTTCTTTATTTTTAAAATCAGATTTTTTTGAAGCTACCAATGTCATTGGCGAAGTAAAAAGAGGAATATAATTAAAAATCTTTTCTTGGGCTCCTGTTGCAAAAGTCAGAGCAAAATCAACTTCCAAATGGCTTAATTTTTCAATTAATTCAGAAGTAGTTCCAAAAACGATATTCACTCTTACCCCAGGGTACTGTATAGAAAAGCGAATGAGCGCTTCTATTAAAGTAGAGCGCATTCCGTAGGTAACTCCTATCGTAAGTTCGCCATTTTTTAATTCTTTCAAATCCCGTAAAGCCAAGAAACCTTCCTGCGATTTAAGCAAACTTTTTTCCGCATATTCTGAAAATACAGCACCTGCTTCCGTCAATACAATACGTTTTCCTATTCTGTTAAACAGAGGAATTCCCAATTCATCTTCAAGCTGTTTGATTTGCTGAGAAAGTGTACTTTGGCTTATATATAAATGGCTGGCAGCTTCCGTAAAATTAAGAAGCTCTTTAGCTTTAAGAAAATATCGAATTTGTCTGAGTTCCATTTTACAAATTTAGAAACTTTAGCATCTGCCAAAAACTTTATCTAACTTTATTTCAGAAACATTTTCGCCATTAAAAATAAGTGATAAAACAATTTTTCGTCTCCACCAAATGGTTCCTACTTCATAGGTCCAGATTTGATTATTAAAATAATTAAACCCATCCCCCATTTCTTTCTTTATTTCATTACGTGTTTTACCCAATAAGTGGGAGAAATTTTCTTTTTTCATCTTTTGTGTGTTTAGCTCTACGTATCAAAATGGAGACCAAAAAGAAATCTGCTCTTTTACCAGATAAAGAAAGATGAACATGCAGAAGAAGAAAAAAGGTGATCAGTAAATACATTAAAGATTATACTTTTCACCTTAATTCATATATCAAAAATAAAGATCTTCATTCAAAGCCAAAAAGCCATCAACTTTCTCCGGCTATCATTAATACAGTCTTTGTACCGATAAAAAGAGTTCTCTCGTATTATCTCCTGTATTCGTATCTGAAGTTGTTGCATTACTGCTTCCCGCGGTAGATTTATTATCCACCCTGAATGCATAATATACTCTATACCATCTTGGTTCCGGTTCCTGCATGGTGATGTCAAAAGTTACAGTTTCATTATGGGTTTGTGATAAATAGACTCCATCATCAAACTGGCGGTAAGCGCCTGGCGACAATTTGATATTTCCATTATCAGAATCTCCCGTATGGGTAGACATTTCCGAAACCCAAATTTTGATATCCGAATTGCCAACATTATAAAGACGCGGATTAAATGTAGTTATTGCTCCAGTTCCTGAAGAGTTCCCGTCAAACTGAGCATCAAGCCTTACAACACCGCCCAGCACCGGAATATCATTAAGATACGTGCTCGCCAAAATGTTGGCTCCAGAAGTATTCGCTGGAATACTACCGTGATAATACACCAACTCTCCAATCACAATGTCATCATTGGCACCTCCAAAAGCAAATTTCCATGTTTCTCCATTGTACATGTAATATCCGGCTTTATCAACTTTTGCTGTTTTTACAGAAGGTAAACTTACTGGCTGAGTAACATAGACTAAAGCTCCGGTTTGCGCGGTAAGATATACCAAATCCTTTGCTTTCAACTGATCTCCTGTCATTCGTGGAGCCATCACCCCGTCTGCTGAGGTTGCTATATCAGGTTTTCCAACTACATCCAAGGTTGCCTTAGGAGAAGCTGTATTAATGCCTACTTGCGAATATGCTCCCACTGAAAAAAAGCTCAACACCAAACTGCATACCGATAATTTAATTTTATTCATGTTTTTTTACTCTGTTTTTATTTATAATGATTACAATTTCAGATCTATTACATTATTTTATTAAGTCTTTTCTATCTTTGTATTAATAAAATTTTTCGATCTGGATTTAGTGCAAAGTTATCTGCTGCATTAAATCAATTTTTAAACACATGAATGAAAACCCGAAAACAACTTACAATTAATATCAATTTATAATTCAACACTTTACATCAATGAATTTCAAAATTTGACTGATATAAAAAGTAACTGGTAGCAGTGAAATAATATTTTTAAACAACAAATGATCATTACAGATTCTATAAAGCTTCAAAAAATAGAGAAACATAAAAGAGATCTCATTCATTATTATGTCATATTAATGTCTGCTATTCTTTCTATTTATGCGCTCATTTTTACATTTTTTATTCCGGATAAAGTGATTGCATGGTATCTGTATGGTGGATTGTTTTTTATGGTCTACTCTTATTTTATCATTCGCAAGAACTATAATATCAATGCTCTGATTCATTCCTACATGATTCTTGCATCGTTTTATAACTTCTATATTATGCTGGCTTTTTGGAATAACTCTGTCGCAAGTTTTGTATGGTTCATGCCTATTCCTTTGGCTGCTTATGTTTTTTTTTCAAGAAAATACGTTATCCTCTACAGTTCATTTATTCTTCTTACTATCATTTTAGGCTATCTTATTTCTAAAAATTTTAATTTTAATTTTCAGGAACACAGCAGGGATGATGTAAAAATGACGGATACTTTTGTGGTGATTTCCAATGTTGCCGTAATCTCGCTTATCATCTATTTTAAAGACAAAATAAGAAGAGAAGAAATCTATCATGAAATTGAAGAAAAACAACAATCAGAGCCGAGAATAACAGTGTCTATAGAAAAAGATACAGCATCTGCAGACGAACTGTTTGAGAAAATAGAACAGATCATGACAGAAAAACAAGCCTATAAAGACATTAATTTCAACATCTCAAAACTCTCTACAGAACTGGAAGCTAACAGCACTTATATTTCAAAAGCCATAAGACAGCACGGTTTTCCGAATTTTAATAATTACCTTAATACCCACAGAATCAATTGTGTTAAAGATCTATTGGCTGAAAATGATCTTGAGAAAGTAACCCTTATGTATATTTATACCGAAGCAGGGTTTTCTAACCAATCTACTTTCAATCGTGTTTTTAAACAAATTGAAAAAATTACCCCATCTGAATACCTTCAAACTATTCAACCCATCAAAACTCCGGAATAAAGCAGTTCATCCTAAATCGGTTTAAACGATGAATATTATCGAAATAAAGCGTTTTAACAATTAAAAAAATATCAGGAACTTTATTGAGTATAAAAACTCAGCAAAAGGAGGTATTCCAGAAGAGTTTTAATGATGAAATTTTTATTTAACCACAAAAGGTACAAAAGCTATTCGCAGATTCTTAAACATTGTTTAATTGTTAGAAAGCAAAAGCGACTCAAAAGAATAATATTTCGACTCCGCTCAATATGCAAAGATTTTTAAAACTTATGTGACCCTATTAGCGGTTTAATAATTAACTAAAAATACTAAAGTGTTAATCTTTTGCGGTTAAATTTAAAATTAGTTTAAACAGACTTGATAATAAATAATGAATATTCCTGAAAAAGCAGATAGAAAAAGTACCCGTTTCCGATATATAAAATTCTGTATTTTTCTTTCAGGACTTTCTGTTTTTGCCCAGCTATATCTTTTTCAACCTTTGCTTCCCATGGTGGCAGAGCAGTTTCATACTACAGTT
Source organism: Chryseobacterium polytrichastri (assembly GCF_900142445.1). GTDB lineage: Bacteria > Bacteroidota > Bacteroidia > Flavobacteriales > Weeksellaceae > Chryseobacterium > Chryseobacterium polytrichastri. The sequence continues at coordinate 39,861 of NZ_FRAV01000012.1, forward strand.
GGAGACAGCTCTCTACTCGTTTCTTCTTCCACCATAGGAATGGCCATTGGTTTGTTTTTTTTCGCCTTCAAAGCAGATAGCTATTCCAGAAAAAAACTGATGATATTTTCACTGCTTTCTTCTGCGGTATTAACCATTATTTCTAGTTGGATTCAAAGTCTGCCATTATTGATTGCTATTGGCATCATCAAAGGTTTTGTTATTTCAGGCGTATCAGCAGTTGCTCTTGCTTATCTTACAGAGGAAGTTGAACTTTCGGTAGTAGCTTTAGCCATCAGCATGTATCTCAGCGGAAATACGATAGGTGGTATGAGCGGAAGAATCTCAGCAACCATTATTGCCGGCGAATTGGGGTGGAGAAATGCGGTACTCATCATCGGGATAGAAAGTTTGATACTAGGTTTACTCTTTTGGAAGTTTTTCCCTAATTCAAAATTTTTCCATCCTCAAAAAACAGATTATTCCCTGAAAATGAAGCAAATGAAAAGGTTTTTATCAGATCCTTATATGCTTCGTTTATTTGCTATAGCCTCGCTGCTCATGGGAAGCTTTGTAAGTGTTTATAATTACCTTACGTTTCGTTTAGAATCGGCTCCGTTTTCATTGAATCATTTTCTGATTGCCTTTATATTTCTAATGTACACATTTGGCGTTTTCGGAACTATGATCACGAGCAGACTGTCAAAGAGAATGGATCAGAAATACATTTTGAAAGGCTCTATTATTTTTATGATTATAGGAATTTCCCTTCTTCTTTCTTCTCATATTTATATTGTTATTTTCGGTCTCGGATTATTTACGCTATCCTTTTTCGCTGCCCATACAATGGCCAGCCAAATGACCGCTTTACGGGCTAAAGAAGGAAAATCATCTGCCACTTCTATATATTGGCTTTTTTATTATTTTGGTTCCAGCATTTTGGGAAGTGGCACGGGCTACATTCTGCATGCTACTTCATGGAGCTTTTTTATTATTTTTCTCATTCTTGCAATTGGTTTTGCTTTTTCGCTTACCATCAACAAAAGATCAATACAATAATCAAATACCACATAAGTACCACGTTTTATACTCCATAAAACACACCCTAATGATCGTTATCAACAACAAGCCAATTATTTAAGAAAAATATTAATAATAAATTAACGAAACTTTAAATTAATTTACCGTGCAAGGCATAATATTTGCAACTCTATCATTACCAATTACTCACTTCTAGTAGAGTTTAACCTTAAACAAAATATTATGAACGTTGTAGATCTTAAAATTAAAAATTTAGTGGAATACCGAAATCAGATATTTACGATTACGGAAATCTTCCAAGATGATGAAAAAGATTATTTTGTAAAAATAGAAAATGACATTCGCAGTGTTTCAGTTCCGGCGGATTCTATTAAACCTATTGATATCACTGAAGAATGGCTTGAAAAATTAGGGTTTTTAAAAACATATACTTCTGAGCAACGCATCAGATATGAAAGACCTGAAACTTTTATCAAGTATGATATTGATTTGAGCTCTAGAAAAATCGTAGAAGGCTTAAAAATTTACGGAAATTCTATAAAGTGCAAATACATCCATGAGTTCCAAAACATATTTTCATGTTTGTTCGGAAAAGAACCGAATTTAATGAACTATGGCTTACTAAAGACCGAATCTTAATTATAGTATATTATTACGTAAAATCCACAACTCTAGAAGTTGTGGATTTTTTTAGTTAAAATCTCCTTAAATTTCAAAATTATAAGTTAAATATCAATTTTGGAAATTTTTAAATAAGTAATTTAGCATAGCATTAAAAATGCGCTAATATCTTTATGAAAAATATATTCTTTTTATTGCTTATTTCAAGTGTACAACCTGTATTATCACAAACTAAACTAGAAAAAGCAATTACGAATCTTGAGAATAATTACGAACAAGAAAAAGTATATCTACTTACTGATAAATCACAGTATGTTGCAGGTGACCAAATCTGGTTTAAAAGCTTTGTATTTGATGGTTATAACCGAACAGCATTATCTACCACTCTATTTGTTGAACTGTATAATTCTGATAAAAAATTAATAGACTGGAAAACCATACTTCTAACCAATGGTGAAGGGAGCGGAGATTTTAAACTGAATGAAAATTTGCCGGAGCAAGTTTACTTCGTAAGGGCCTATACCCCTTATATGACTAATTTTAGTGAAGATTTTCAGATTGTTAAAATGATTCCTATTTACAATCCGAACGCCACCGAAACATTAGAAATTGCTAAAAATCCCAATTGGTCTGCTAAAGTTTTTCCAGAAGGAGGAAATTTCATCAACGGGATGCCTACCAAATTTGCAGTAAGATTATCTAGTGATACCTCTTTACCCGAAAACTGGACCGGAAAAATAATAGACGCACAAAATCCAAATGTATCCATCACAACGTTTACATCATTTGATAAAAATGTTGCTTCTTTTAAAATCACTCCAACCTTAGGAAAAAAATACCAAGCTATTATTCAAGATAATACCGGAAAAAAGCAAACAATAGATTTACCACAGGTTGCAAGTACCGGTCTCAATTTAGAAGTTTCCAGTTCTAATGAAGGTGTTAGATACAGTTTAAAAGGAGTCAACTTAAAACAACAGCTCCAAAATTATAAAATTGTTGGAACCATCAATAACCATCTTGCTTATAAAGCAAATATTACTCAACTAACTAATGATGCTTCAAGTCTTATTCCTACAAAAGTAAGTACTGGTGCCAATGCTGTTTTGCAACTAGCAATTTTTGATGAACAAGATAATTTAGTTGCACAAAGACTTTGCTTTATAAAGCCCAATAATCTAAAGATTGAGAAAGCAGATATTATCAGCCAAAATTTAAAACAAACGCCAAGATCATTCAATAGCATTGATCTTTCCCCAGAATCTTATTTTAAAAATTATACCGTTTTAGTAAGTGATGACAACGGTAATAACAATCCAGAAGAAGAAAATATATTGAGTAGCCTTTGGTTAACAGGAGATTTTACAACAAAAATAGATGCACCAGCTCAATATTTTTCTAAAAATGCTAATCCTGAAGCGTTAGACGCATTACTTATTTCTGAAAATTGGAAAAGATTTGACTGGAATTCCTTACTTAACGGAGCTGTACCTACTATTAAAACCAGTTCTCAAAAATTTCTTTCTTATAAAATAAAACCTATTAAAGACAATGCCATACTGAAAGATGCTCCTGTAACTTTAGCATTAAAATTAGGAGAAAACCCACCCTCTGTTAGCTTATTTAAAACTGATCAAAATGGGTATGTTTATTTAGATAACCTTAACTTTAATGAACCATTGGGGGTTTCATTATTTGTAAATTCAGAAAAAAATAAAGAATCAAGTACAGACAATTTATTCGTCACCGTAGAACCTCTAATAAATCCTACACAATTTAAAGGCAATTTCCCCAATACAAAATACAAATTGGTGAAAGCTACTGAGAATAAAAAACTTCCTATAGCAATCTCCAGAGCTATCAACAATCAGAAAAATAACAAAAAAGAGGAGAATATTGATGTACAAATTGAAGAAGTAAAAATAGTAGGAAAAAAGCAAGATCCAAAAGAAGAACTAAACAAACAACTGTCTAGCGGAATGTTTAATTCTATGAACTCTACTATATTTGACTTTGTAAATGAAGATCAGCATGCCGCTGGGTCCACTAATATATTAGATTGGTTACAAGGAAGAGCAGCCGGTTTAACCTTTCAAAGAAACAACTCGGGTGAGAATGTACCTTACATTCGTGGTAATCAAGCTAAGTTATATTTGGATGAAACTCCCGCTGATCCTTCTATGATTACAAGTCTTCCTATAAGCAACATTGCGATGGTGAAAATTATAAAAGCATCAGGATTAATAGGTGATGCCGTAGTAATCTATACTATGAAAGGTGGTTTGAAATCTAAAAATACTGGAAAAGAAACAAAGAAAAACAACTTAGCTATAGTAAAAGGCTATGATAAACCTTCAGAATTTCCTATTGAAATGCTAGACGATAATTCTGCAACGAAAATTGAAAATGATACTCGAGAAACATTATATTGGAATCCTAATTTATTTGAGAGTGATTATGTCCCTCCAAGGATTAAATTTTATAATAATGACAGTGCAAAACAATATAAAGTACTTATAATAAGTTTTGATGAAGACGACAATCTGCTTTATGATAATAGAATCTTAAAATAATCTATTGCTTTACAGCAAAAAAATCTGTCTCATAACTGAGACAGATTTTTTTGATAATTGTACTAAATATTAGCTATTACTCTACTTCTTCATACTTCCACACCCCTGCAATTTCTAATAAAGTTAAGCCCGGTTGTTTTTCTCCGTAATTAAATATGCAGATGTACTTTGAATGGCAAGATGTACAATCTGTTCCAAAATAAAGAGTGGGCAAATCATGGAATGTTAGCTCTCCAAAATGAAACATCCTATTTGAAGTTTCTGTAACCATGTTATTTTTTAATAATTCATTCTTAGACAATACTTTCTCTTCATTGTAAATTTGAAGGATAGGAAATCCCGATTCGTAAGGCTTTATCTCTATTGCATTGTCAGAACTACAATTACAGCAAGTAAATTTTGTTACTGCAGAAGGAATGGCTTCATCATTAATAAAATGATTCTTTACCACAAGAGCCTGCTGAAGAATGTTTATTTTTTTTGATATTGAATACATCTGAATTTATTTTTACTGAATAACTGTTCCTGCTAAGTTATTGTATTTTCCGCTTGGACTTTTTTTGATGGTTACTTTTATATATCCTTCTTGCGCCAACTTATTCCATGTTTTCTGAAATCCTGTTGCGGGATCAATAGAGATCTTCCACATCGTTTGCTTTCCGCCTCCTACTTGGCCAAACCAAGGAATTACATCAGCCGTTTGAGATTTGAAAGATAATAAATTATTCAGAACATCTATTTCATAGTAGAAATCATACTTATCTTCTGCTTGGTTTAAAGCTCTTTGACTAAAAGTATAGACATATCCGTTTACGATTGGGCTTGTAAAACTTCCTCCTAAATTAGGAATTCCGGTTCCATTATAGCTTCCGATAGCACCACTATATCTATCAAATTTTTGTCCGGCGGTAAGAGGAACTTCATCCACGATATTGTATCCACCGTTGGCAGGAGGCCATCCGCCATTTAGATTATTGCTTTTAAAAAGCAATTCAAGATCACTCCATTTACCTTGCTTGTATAAATCAAATGCTTGATTTCTAATTGTCTGACTTACCGTTCCTGCAGTATCATAGGTTAGTGCAAATTCGTTAGCATCCTTATAGAATACCGTTGTGATTCCCGTGGTTTGTTCAATAATCTCTTCTCTATCTGAGCTACAAGAAGCTGACAGTAAAGTGACTGATACAAAAAAGGCATACTTAAAAAGTTTTTTCATGATGATATATTAATTTTAATTGAATTCTAAAAAAACAGTCTTTAAATCATCGATTCAAAGACTGCTTAACTATTAACCTTAAATTATTGATAACTTCAGCTTTCTGAAGATATATTTGTTATATAAAGAGTGATTTTTCTTCCGTTAGCCTAAAAAAGTTTAATAAACTGTAATTAGGTATATTAAGTTCTATGATGGGTTACATCAACAAAGAGTTTCCGACCCTATTCAATTGAAAAACAAAACATTATTAATTTATTTTTCTATAAAAAATAGTAAAAAGTGAATACTATTCACCTCAATAAACTCTAGACAGACGGTACAATTAAAAGATTATTCTTTTCGGTTATAAAAATAAAATAAAAAACTCAAATAGTAGTGAATTTTTTACAAATAAATTATTACTGGATTTTTTAATTGAATAATAATTCCTAATGACTACAAAATTCACATCTGCTTATCATATTAACAATAAAGACTAACAAACTACAAACCCCTTTAAATCAAATATTTAAAGGGATTTGTAGTACAATATCAAATAAAATTAATCTAGCTTATTTTCCATGAGCTGCTGCTGAAACTTCTTTCCATTCTTCAAAGCCAGCCAAACGTTCTTCATATACTTTTTTAACTCCTGAATACGCAATTTTACCAAGCAATAATCTCAATGGAGGATTTTCAGCATCTACCAATTTTACAATTGCTGTTGCAGTTGCCTCAGGATCTCCAAAAATATCCGGTGTTGCACTTGCCTTGAATGCTTCTTTAATTGGATTATATACATCAATTGCTTCAGTTTGAGCCGCGGAAGCTCCTGACCAATCAGTGCTAAATCCATTCGGTTCCACTAAAGATACTTTAATTCCAAATCCTGCTACTTCTGTTGCCAATGTTTCACTAAACCCTTCTACAGCAAATTTAGAGGCATTATATAATCCTAAGACCGGTAACGTAATTAAGCCTAAATAACTTGAAACCTGAATAATATGACCTGATTTTTGAGCTCTCATAATGGGAAGAACTGCCTGTGTCATCCATAATGTTCCAAAGAAATTGGTTTCCATCTGGCCTCTTGCTTGTTGTTCCGTAGTTTCTTCTACCGCTCCAAAAAGTCCATACCCTGCGTTATTGATCAAGATATCAATTCTTCCAAAATGTTCATTCCCTTTCTTTACTGTTGTAAAGCACGCTTCACGATCTGTTACATCAAGTTGCAATGGAAATACATTCTCACCATATTGATCTACCAACTCTTTAAGATCGTCTGTATTTCTTGCGGTTGCAATTACTTTATCACCTCTTTTTAAAAATGTTTCTGCCCAGATTTTTCCAAATCCTCTTGATGCGCCTGTTATTAAAAATACTTTTGCCATGTTTTTACAATTTAATTGTTAATTATTTAATTCTAGTTGAGATACCATTTGCATGAATGCTTCCAAAAGCATAATTTTGTAGTTGCAAATTGCAAGTGCAAATATAAATACAATTACTTTCATTTTGCAAGTAATTTTTAATTGATTTTTTAAATGAAAGATATATCACAACGCTCAACCTGCCCTGTAAGCTTTTCACTGGATTTCTTTGGTGACAAATGGACCTTGCTTATTTTAAGAGACATGATCTTAAAAGGGTATACTACTTTCGGAGATTTTCAACAATCGGACGAAGGTATCGCTACGAATATATTGACTGACAGACTAAAAATGCTGGAGAAATATGGCTTCATCATGAAATATCCATTGGCAGGAAAAGCCCGTACAGGATATTGTCTTACCGAAAAAGGAATAAGCCTGATTCCTGTTGTTATTGAATTGGCACTTTGGGGATCTACCTTCGAGAATACGGAAGACACATTAAACATCGCTCCAAAAATTGAAAACGGAAAAGAGGCCTATATCAATCAATTAAAAAAGGAATTAACAGCCTATTTAGAATCAAAAAGACTACTGTAAAAACAAAATTCAGATTTAGTAATTAATTCGATCCATTTTTAACGTACTGGTTTCATTGTAAAATTCACGATAGGAAATAATAAGATCATCAAGGGAAAACCCACGATTCAAGCCACTTGTATTGGGCAGAACCCAAACTGTAACACCACAAAAACTTTCAGATTGCAATCCCCAATCAATTTGTTTTTTTCCAGAGAAAGCCTTGTAAGCTGCTTTACCTAGAAAAGCAATGTATTTTGGATTGAACTTAGTCATTTTTGATTTAAAATGTTCAAAAGCTTGATCAAATTCTTCTTTTGAAAGTTCATCAGCACGGGATGTTGGCCTTTCCACAGCTGTTGTTAAACCATATCCAAAGTCTAACAAACTTCTATCATTTACAGCTTCAATCTGATAAGGTGTAAAGCCTGCTTCATGTAACACTTTCCAAAAACGGTTGCTCCTTCCAGAGAAATGATGCCCATCTTCTGAAGATTTTAAACCGGGATTAATTCCGCAAAAAATAACCGTTAGATTATTAGCAATGATATCTATAAGCATGTTTTCAAAGTAAATTGATCGATTGTTTATCTTTAAAAGTCTTAGCTCTAAAAGAGTATCTAAATTTAAACTTTTTCGATTAATAAAAAGAAATTGTTTACCCTTTTATACTTATTCAGTAGGGATTATTTTATCTTTCAAAAATTGAATTCTGTATTCTTTAGGAGTAATTCCTGCTATTTTTTTAAAAAGCTGAGTAAAATGGGAAGCGGTATGAAAATTAAGCTCATAAGCAATCTCTGCGATATCTTTACTTGAATGCAATAATGCTTTACTGTAATTGATATCCATTTCATTAATCCATTGTTTGGGAGCCTTTTGGGTTACATTCTTCACACATTTGGTAAGATAATTTTCGGTAACTGATAATTTAGCAGCATAAAAAGCAACCCTTTTTTCAGCCACATGGTATTTAAACAAAATATCCCGAAACTGAAGCGATAATTCCATGGGACGTGTTGCGGATTTATGGTGACTGTTGCAATCTGTACTTAATATTTTAACCAGAATAAGATGAAGCATCGTAACAATTACTTCATTTAAATTCAATCCATTAAGCCACAACTCCTGTTCCATAATAGTCAAAAGCTGTGTAATTGTTCCGTAAGTAAGCGTATCCAGATTCAGGAAAGGAGGCATAAAGAAAATACTGGTTTTATGCTTTGGTAATTCCTGTTCAGATAAAATATTATTTTCATAGGCTAAGAAAAAACCTTCAACATCATCAGATAACTCTATCGTTGCCGTAATTGTCCCTTGTTTGATAAAAATAACACCTCCTTTTTCAGCTTGAAATTCCTGATTCTCCAAGTATTGTTTAATATGTCCTTTGGTGATAAAGATGATAAAATTAAACGTAGTTCGGTAAGGAATTACAGGCATGAGAATCCCTTTAAGGTAATCCTCAAGCCTGTAAAGCTGTATATCTGCGTTATTAGAAAGAATTTTCTCTGTAATATTCGGAAGAAAAAGCTTTTTATATTGAAAATTGGAAAGTACTTCCATATTTTGAATTATGATTAATAAATATACATAAATTTAGCACTCAAAAAAATACATTAATGAGATACCAAACTTCCTTTAAAACTTATAAAACACGCCCATTTTTATTCCCAGAGGGATTCCAGGAGTGTAGGTAATATCTGTTATAGGCTCGGCTTCATTTTTCAGTTGCGTTTCTGTAGCAAACTGAGCTTCATTCCATTTTACGTTGAATAAGTTATTGATTTGGAGATTCGCGCCCCATTTTGCTCTGTTATAAGATAGAATCAGATCATTCACAAAATAAGATTTTGTACGAAGGCTATTATCTTCAACAGCTGGTCGGTCACCCAAATAACGGTATTGTAATCCCAGAGAAAAACCATTCAGAAAATCCCAGTTTACAGATCCCGTACTCGTTACTACCGGAGCTAAAGGAACATAATCTTCACCTTTCTTTTCTTCAATAAATCGGGCATGAGAATAGTTGATATCTGCATTCAGATACAGGTTTTCCAATGGTTGAAAACGGATTCCCAAATCTGCACCATAACGTCTTGATTTCCCTGAAGGTTCTACTACAGCATCATCTCCCACATACACAAACTCCTGTTGTAAATACAGATACCAAATGGTTGGGGTAATAATTAACGATTTAAAAGGATGCAATCTTACTCCAAGATCTCCACCTAAAGAATACGGCAACGTCTTAGCATCTTTTTCCTGAACCACCACTCTCATGTCATTTGAATGGAATCCCATCCCTGTTTTCAGAAACCACATGATCTTATCATTAGCCGCATAAGAGAAATTAAGTTTAGGACTTACCCTAGTTCCTTCAGACGATTGCCCGGAAGGCAGTTGCTCAGGATCCAATAAATTATGCATATTAAAAATAAAATGATCTACTCTCAACGCCGGATTAATCGTCCATTTTCCTGTTTTCCAGATTAATCCTGAATACGCATGAAGGTTGGTTTCTGTTCCATTTACATCTGCCATTTTATCCAACAACAAATCTCTGTGGTATACATGGTTCAGCTGTAATGTATTAATATCATCATTTCTGAATCCAATGCCTGAGATCCAGTTCAATGAGCTGTTAGGCAGAGAAAAACTTTTGGTATATTTTAGTTCAGCACCATATATATTTCTGCCGTCTTTCTGCTCAATTTCATCACCATGGTCTTTATCCTTCAGGTAAAATGTAAAATCAGAGTACAGATTAAAATTGTATTTAGAATACCAAAGCATGGCATCAATCTGTTCAGACGGAGAAATAATATGCTTATAATTCATCTGAAGATTCGTACGTGAAGTGCTTCCTCCTTCTGTAGGATCAATACTTCCCCATCTGCCAATAATTCCTTCATTTACGGCTCGTTCAGGAATTTGCCCTGAAGCATTCCATGAAGAATTGAAGGTAGAAAACTGAATATTAAAATAATCTTTATCCGTAATCCATTCGTTATATTTTCCGAATATATTTACTCTGTTGAAATTTTGTTTTACATCAAACGGACCATCTGTATAATTGTATTCTGCGGCAACGTAAGCATTCTTTCTTTTGTTCGGATCATTGATGATGTTGAACATTCCCAATATCCTTTTGGAATTAAAAGAACCTCCTTCCAACTTCACCATACTGTTTTTCAACTTATCGTAGGTTTGGAAATCTACATATCCCGCCGTATCAAAATCTCCGCGATCCATATAATATGCTCCTTTTCCAAAATCGATATTATTAACGGTTTCCGGAATGATAAAATGCAGATCCGAATATCCTTGTCCATGAGCGTGAGAAACAATATTCACGGGCATTCCATCTACATTTACACTCACATCAGTTCCGTGATCGGCATCAAAACCTCTTAAAAAAAGTTGCTCTGCCTTTCCTCCTCCTGCGTGTTGGGCAATAAATAATCCGGGAACCTTTCGTAATAAATCCTGAGCAGAATTCACCGGAAATTTATTTAAATCTACTTTGGTAATAGCCGATAAAAACGAACTGTGATTAATCTCCACTTCGGAGATCTGAAATGGTTTATGCTGAAGGAAAAAAACTTTATTTTTATCTTCTTCATTCGTCACGATCCATTTTACCTCATCGTACCCGTTATGGCTGATCACTAATGTATCCGGAAAAGATTTAACTGAAAATTTAAACGATCCGTCAGATCCTGAATGGGTATGTTCACTGCTATGATTATACTTTATCAAAGCATCACTAATTGGAAATTTGTCGTCTGCATCTTTAATAAATGATTGTTTTTCTGTACCTTTTTCCTGTGCCAAAGCAAGTCCGTTAATCATTAAGGCTAGAAAAGCAACCATTACTTGAGTTCTCTTCATTAGATATTCTTTTTATTGATTTTTTACTATTAACTATTTTAGTTTTGATTTTTGGGGATAAAAATTTTCTGGATTAATAATGTAATCCATGTTCCGGCAACAAACGGAAAAGTAAGCACACCTCCTACCATATTTAATATGTTGTGATCGACTAAAAAATCGTCTATTGCCACGGTAATTATTACAGATATTAACACCCATAACCCATCTGTTTTTTTGAAACCTGAAAAGACAATGGCAGAAAGAACGGCATTAAAACCAAACAATCCCATATGAATCTGATCAATAGGTTCCCCGTTTATGTGAGAAAGGTAAGCGCCTATTACAGAACCTATGAATCCGTACAAAGCAGCAGCTGGTGAACTGATGAAAACACCTATAAAGAAAATAGCTGCGGACAACATCCCTCCTTGAAAAATCACTTCACCAAAAGCATTGATTGGGGTTATTACGTCATCATAATTCAGATTTTCGGCTTTTGCACTGATAAGTTCAGATGGTGGAATGTGGGTAAAATGATGCAACATGAAAACACTGATCCAGATAACAATGATAAATGGAAAAGTAAATACCGGAATCTTTTTTCTGATAAAAAAATGCTGAATGATTGCTGCCAATGCGCCCCCAACAACAATCAAAATCCAGATCAAAATTGTGCACTTAAAAATGAATGAGAAAGCAACACCTACCAGCGCAGCACTGAAGCCATATAGTCCGGCATTTATTTCAGACTTATCATACTTTAGTTTCATTGCTGTGAAAGTTCCAATACTTGTAGACACCAGCACAGCCAGACCACTTTCCCAGCTTCCTAAAAAAATACCAACAAGGAATAGAAGCCCTGTCCATCTGTTCTCCTGAAGCATGATCTGCCCGATTCCTTTTAAAACGATATCAATAAAAGGATATTTTTGTAAAAACTTGTCCATAAAGTAATTTATTCAAGGTTTAAAGTTTACTATTCAAAATTTTGTTTAAAAAAATTAAGAAGCAAGAGCCGAAATACTTTCATTAAAAACTCCTTCACCATCTTAGGACTCTTGCTTCTTAACCCTTTCTTAGAGACTTACCATCCTAAAAAGACCATTCCGATGCCACATACCGTTACTACTGCTCCACTTATCACTCCCATATAACGCTCTAGCTTTTCTGTATTAAATAAGGTTGAGTATCCATATCTTCCCAATAAGACCATCCCAAGCATGGTGGCTACCGTGGTAATGGTAAACGGTACTACCAATGCAAGAATTTCTGTTATAGAACGGTTTAATCCTGAGTAAAAAAGAAGTGGCGTAAGTGGTTCACTCGGTCCCATTACAAAGATCATAAACAAGACAAAAGGGGTTACTTTTATTCTGCTTTGTGGCATTACCATTTCACTATGATTGTGTTCATACACGTAAACATCCTCTCCCATCACATCAAAATGCTTATGAGGTTTATTTCTTGCCGCCTGAACTAATCCATAAATAAGATAAGCAACACCAAATATCAACAATGCCCATCCTGAAATATTCCCTCTGATATCCTGAAACCACGCAAACTGATTAAGCTGCCATCCCAGAAAAACTCCAATAGCACCTATCACCAAAGAACTTAAAACATGGCCAAAACCGCACGCAATAGTTAAAAAAATCGTCCTGCTTCTGCTCCATTTTTTTGATTTTGACAATACAATGAATGGCAGATAATGATCCGGTCCCGTTGCGGTATGGATAAAGCTTATAGAGATGGCACTCAGCATTAATGCCCAAATAGTCGTATTCATTTTTTTATTTTATTTATTCAAGCGCCCAAAGAATCTCCTGAACGGTAAGGAAAAAATTATACATTACTTCCCCGCCGTGCCCTAAGGTTCGTATGATAAACCCGTTATCTTCCATGGCTGAAATACCAACTTCCATTTCATTTTGCAATTCGATGTGGGTATAGATGGTTTCAATGAGCGCATTTTTATCTACATGCTTTTTTGTAGTGTAGAAAATTAAAGTTCCCTGATGGGTATATTCTTCCAGATTACCAATACTTTTAATAGGAATAAGATCAGGCTGAATAAGAATATTATCCTTAACAACCAATTGGTCTTTATGGTAAATCTCGGTGAGATTCTGAAATCTTGTCAGTTTAAAAAGTTCACCGTAATGCTTTCTTCCACAGGTAATAATTTCACTAATGATAATCTGGCTGTTTTCTCCGATATTGACCTCAGCTTTGCTCTTAAAATTAGAATCTTCATGCGGAACCACAGGATGCGGAACGTAAGCAAAAGAAGTGTTATCCTGCATGGAAATATTCAGTTGCTGAACCGCCCGATCTTTCATGTTGAATAATCTCTGATAAGACTGTGACTGAAGCTGTAATGCAGCTCCTTTTTCTAAAGCAATATCCAGCTGATAGCGGTCACCATCCAGAATTCCGGGGGAAGAACTCATCACGATTTGATAGAGTTTATGATCTTTTTTCCGTTGTCCTACAGAAACTACCCGAAAAGGCGGTGATACATAAAGATCTTTCACATAAGACTTTCCTTCTTTATAGCCGGCTATGATATGTAAGCGACTATCCATTTATCTTACAAGATTCGGTTCTTCACAGTCTTCCAATAAAGCATATTTCTTTACCCAACCGATCACTTTATCCAGTCCTTCATCCGTTTTAAGATTTGTAAATACGAAAGGAGTTCCGTTTCTCATTCTTCTTGCATCATTTTCCATTACCTCAAGACTTGCGCCTACATGCGGGGCTAAATCTATTTTATTAATGATCAATAAATCTGATCTTGTAATACCAGGACCTCCTTTTCTAGGAATTTTCTCTCCTTCTGCCACATCAATAATAAAAATAGTAACATCCGCAAGATCCGGACTGAAAGTTGCCGATAGGTTATCTCCTCCACTTTCGATAAAAATAAGTTCGATCTCTGGAAAGCGAGCTGCTAATTCATCCACCGCTTCCAAATTCATACTTGCATCTTCACGAATTGCTGTGTGTGGGCAACCTCCTGTTTCTACTCCGATAATACGATCATGGGGAAGAAGACTGTTTTTAGCCATAAACTCAGCATCTTCTTTGGTATAAATATCATTGGTAATTACGCCAAGATCATACGTACCATATAATTTTCTGCTTAATCTTTCTAATAAAGCAGTTTTCCCTGAGCCTACAGGTCCTGCCACTCCTACTTTTATATACTTTCTATTTTCCATTTTTAATCTATGTTATTTTTTATGAATTGTAAAAATTGACACTGAAATTAATTCAATTTTGTTATTTTTATCGCAAAGTCCGCAAGGATTTTTTTGATTTTAGTTATGAATATTTTTAAGTTCGCAAGGGCGTTTCACTCAGCGAAGTTCTGTGGTTGTTACATTTTTAAACTCTGATTAAGACATGTAGAGCCTTGAATACAATCTTTCATGTTGCATACAACGAATATCGAAAGATGTATTACAAAGACCTACTAAATCTCTGTCGAGTTCTATGGTTTCCTGCGCTGTTTTTTCCATGATGGGATATAATTCGAACAAAATATCCTGCCCGTCAAGCTGTCCCAGCGGAACCAACTTTACAGCATTGGTGATCATTCCTGCCAATGAAGTATAATAGAATCCGAAAAGCGCTTCGTATAAAGGAATCCCCAACAAACATGTGTAGATTCCGAAGACAACACCGTAATGAGAACTTGCTTCACGGTTTTTAATAGCCTCTTCATACGCTTCCATAAACTCGAAATTTTCGTTTCTTTTGAAAATCTTGATTAAACGCAATCCCAATTTCTGACTTGCCTGTCGAATTTCTTTCGGACATTTCAATGCATTACACTCTTCATCCAACTTTAAGATAGCCTTCAAATCTTTAGATTCTGTTGCTTCATACGCCAGTTTTACAAAAGCACCATCATTGTATTTCAGGTTGTATTTGAGCATATTTTCAACAAATTCCTTTGCGGTTTCTCTGTTGTTCACTATCCTTTTTTGCACATACGTTTCCAACCCGTTAGAATGGGTATAGCCTCCGATAGGTAAAGTAGGATCTGAAATATGTAATAGGCTGGCTAAAAATTTCATGTTATTCATCTTTTGGAGCTGCCATTTTTAAAATTTTAGTAAAAATTGATGAACCTAAACTGCCATGTCCGTGAGGTTCTACGTTAGACTTAAGAAGATTCAATAGCTTTACCAATTGTTTCTCCGGTTTGTAGCCACTCACTTCCAACCATTTATACATCGGTGTTTCAAAAGGCAAAAGCACTTTATCTTCCTGTATAAAAAGAGGGATATGTTTGTTCCCAATTTCATAACATACCGTTCCCATTTCCAACATCGAAGTAGGAGAAATAACAATTGCTTCTGTTTCTAAAATATTAACAACAATCAATTTCTCTTCATTTTCGAAAAGAATATCCCCTTCTCTGAGGCGTTGCCCTTCTCTAAGAAATTTAATCGCAATATCTTCTCCATTACGTGTCTTTTTACGCTGAATCCTTTTAGTAGATTCATACCATTCAAGATCAAGATAATCTACAATTTTTGTTGTCGGATTTTGTGCGATATTTCCTATGGTTTCATTAATTATCATCTTTCTTTGCTTTTTTTCTGAAGTCTAAATTTTTAGAAATTCCTACTCCGAATGTTGAACCACTGATTCCTGCAACATAGCTTTTCGTCCAACCTTCTTTTGCCTTAGTCTGGAGCATAGAGAGCTCAGCGAATTTAAATTTCAAAGCCCAACCGCCACCTAATACAATCCCTATCAAAGGATAGGCTCGAAGACGGAATCCATTAAAGTTTTCCATAGATTCTGCAGCTCCTGAAACTTGCTGTCCCCAAACGTAATGGGCATCAACCTGAGCAATCAGTACAAAATATTTACCTAACATTAATGATGGACTGTACCAAAGTCCCGCTTCATTTTGTTTATATACTACGCTATGGTTTACCGTATTTTGTGAGTAAGCGTAATTAACACCAACAAGATCATTATTGTTGATAAAATACCCTAATCCGATAGGTGCGCTCGAAACGGTACTGCTGCTGCTTGAAGGTGTTGTAATTTTGGAGTAATCTAATGAACCATATACCATGAACTGTCCTTGTGGTCCTTCATCGTCGCTCTTCAGTCTTCTTCCTCCTAAAAACTGTCCGTTCATTCTCCCCGAAAACATCGACATTCCTGCCACTGCAAAAGAAAAAGCGGCTTTGTTAAAATTTTTCATTTCTATACTTTAATTATTTAAAATTGTAGATTAAACAAGCCTTATAGATTTCAGAAACCTATAAGGCTGCTTCATTTTAGAATAAAAAATATAACTGAGTAAGCGGAAGTTTCTCTGCAGGCTCACAAGTGATATGCACCCCATCTACGGTTACTTTGTAGTTTTCAGGATTCACCTCAATTACTGGTGTTTTATCATTATGAATAAGATCCTTTTTAGAAATATTTCTGCAATTTTTTACAGGAAGAATCATTTTTTCTAATTTATAACTCGCGATCGCTCCGCTATCAATAGAGATCTGAGAAACAAAAGTGGCACATATTCCGTATTTTGCACGGCCATGAGCACCAAACATATTTCTATAAATAACCGGTTGTGGTGTTGGAATAGACGCATTTGGGTCTCCCATTTTACTGGCAATTACAAAACCTCCTTTAACAATCATTTCGGGTTTTGCTCCAAATAATTCAGGTTTCCAGATTACTAAGTCAGCTAATTTTCCGGCTTCAATTGAACCCACATATTCTGAAATTCCGTGAGCAATAGCAGGGTTAATGGTATACTTCGCGATATAACGTTTTGCACGGAAATTATCATGCAATGTATTTTCATCTTCTTCCAGCTGACCACGCTGATCTTTCATTTTACTTGCCGTCTGCCATGTTCTGATAATCACTTCTCCCGGTCTTCCCATTGCCTGAGAATCGGAACTCATAATACTGAATGCTCCAATATCATGTAGAATATCCTCAGCAGCAATTGTTTCCGGACGAATACGTGAGTCTGCAAATGCTACATCTTCAGGAATGTTTTTACTTAAATGGTGACATACCATCAACATATCCAAATGCTCATCTATCGTGTTGATTGTATAAGGACGTGTAGGATTTGTGGAAGCCGGAAGTACATTAGGATACATTGCCGCTTTAATAATATCTGGGGCATGCCCTCCTCCTGCACCTTCTGTATGGAAGGTGTGAATTACCCTTCCATCAATCGCTCTCATCGTATCTTCCAAAAAGCCACTTTCATTTAAAGTGTCTGTATGGATTGCCACCTGAACATCATATTTATCAGCCACTTTTAATGAAGCATCAATTACCGCAGGTGTAGCCCCCCAATCTTCATGAATCTTCACCCCTAGTGCTCCCGCTTCCACCTGCTCTTCAATGGGTCCTTCTGTAGAACAGTTTCCTTTTCCAAAGAATCCTAAATTCATAGGATATTCTTCCGCTGCTTCTAACATCTTCTGCATGTTGAATTTTCCCGGAGTAACGGTGGTTGCATTTGTTCCATCATTAGGTCCTGTTCCACCCCCAATCATCGTAGTAATACCACTGTAAAGAGAGGTTTCAATTTGTTGCGGACAGATATAATGAATGTGTGTATCAATTCCTCCGGCAGTTACAATTTGCCCTTTGGCGCCATGCACTTCTGTAGAAGCACCAATGATCATATTGGGAGTAACCCCATCCATCGTATCAGGATTTCCGGCTTTACCAATGCCAACGATCTTACCGTCTTTAATTCCGATATCTGCTTTTACAATCCCCCAATGGTCTATAATTGTTGCTCCTGTAATACAAAGATCTAAGACGCCTTCATCTCTTTTAGCAGTCCCGTTTTGTCCCATCCCGTCACGTACGGTTTTTCCTCCTCCAAAAACAGCTTCATCACCATAATGGGTAAAATCTTTTTCTATCTCAATGATCATTTCTGTATCACCAAGTCTAATTCGGTCTCCTGTAGTAGGACCTAATATATTTGCGTATTGTCTTCTGTCTACGTTTAAACTCATATTACAGATTTTTATAATTTAATTGATTGGCTTTGGCTACACTTTCCGCTTTTTGAGTATCTGAATCTACAGACCCATCTACAAGATTGTTGAAGCCTATTGCTTTCTTAGTTCCTCCTATTTCCACAAGCTCTACTTCTTTTTCTTCTCCCGGTTCAAAACGTACCGCTGTGCTAGCCACAATGTTCAGCCTTTTTCCGAAAGCTTTCTCACGATCGAAGCTCATTGCTTTATTCACTTCAAAAAAATGAAAGTGAGATCCCACCTGAATAGGACGGTCTCCTGTATTGATTACTTTTATAGTCACCGTTGCACGGCCTTCATTACAAATGATAATGCCTTCTTTTACAAAAATTTCTCCTGGTATCATAATAAGTAAGTTTAACGAATTGGATTGTGTACGGTTACTAACTTGGTTCCATCAGGAAAAGTAGCTTCAATCTGAACATCATGAATCATTGCTGCCACTCCCGGCATCACGTCATCTACTGTAAGAATCTGAGCGCCTTCCTGCATCAGATCAGCAACTCTTTTTCCATCTCGGGCGCCTTCCATTAAAAAATGGCTGATTAAAGCAACCGATTCCGGATAATTTAACTTAACACCTCTTGCCTTTCTTTTCAGGGCAAGCTCTCCTGCCATATGCAGCATAAGTTTTTCTGTTTCTCTGGGGGTTAAATGCATAAATATTTTTATTTAGAATTAAACATATCGTATCTTTTTGCCTCTTCTAAAAAAGACAAATAAAAGTATCTGAAAACTAAGTTTAGGAAATATAAATCTCTATCCAGTAATCGAATACGGACAAATTAAGATTTAAAAACAAACGAAAAAATGAAAATTAACAACCAGATATCTGCAAAGAATGGTAAAGTATATACCTGGGTAAAGTAATAAATGAAAAATTATGAGCAACAATTGGTTGAGGTGAAAAATATTGGATGCTAAATAAATCAGCAACCCATTTTTCTATGAGTACCTCAACAGCAAATTGGGTCTTATTTATATCTTCTATAATAAGCTCATCCGGAATATCTGATAAATTGTAAACATCAACCTGATTTTGAACATCCGCTTTCTGTAGGTATGCAGTTGATTTAGCAATACTAGAATGCGATTGATTTTTACTTTTGAAAAGGTTCAATCCTACTAATACTATCGTCAATAAGAACACGATATTAAGGAGTAAGATTCTATTTTTTCTTTTTATCATTACGAGTATAAAATTACAACAACAAAAAGCAGATCACTATCAAAAAGGTTATTTAAAATGTTCAAAATCGTGACAAAGCATAAAAATAAACTAAGTCTCTGAAAATTTATTACTTACATTTATTATTCTTAGAATTTTCTCTAAAATTTGCTATTTTTACATTCAATCAAGCCTAATCTACTTGAAAGCATTTTTTAATCTTTAATGATGAATGGCTTAATTTTAGATAGACATTAACTTATTATCATCAGCCAAACCTGAAAAAAACTATTAAAATCAAAATTATCAATTTATGGAAAAGTTTAAAAAAATAATTTTGAAAATTTTGAAATGGACAGGAATTTCACTGGCATCAATTCTATTTTTGATGTTTATTATTCCTATTCTATTTCCGGGGACTATCTCTGAGCAGGTGAAAATATTTGCGAATAAACATCTGGCAGGAAAACTAGATTATAAGAAAACACACCTAACTTTTTTCAGACATTTCCCTTCCCTTACCCTTTCCGTAGATGATCTTATTTTATACGGATCAAAACCTTTTCAGCAAGATACCTTGCTTACGGCAAAAGAAGTTGCGGTAGGAATCAACTTGAAAAATCTGATTTTCAACCGTGAAGTAAAAATCGATGAAATATATGTTACTGATGCCTATGCCAATGTTTTTGTAAATACTAAAGGGGAAGCCAATTATAACGTTTACATTTCAGAGCCATCTGAAACGCCAAAAGATAATACAGAGACAGGCACTTCAATAAAACTGGATCTTATTAAATTCAAAAATAGCCATATAAAATATGTTGACCATGCCGCTAAGATATTAGTGGATGCAAAGGGGCTGAATTATACCGGAAAAGGAGGATTAAGTGAAGATATTTTTGATCTTCAAACTAATTTGGATATTGATAAAGTAGATTTTAGCCTTAACAGAATATACTATGCAAAGCAAAAGAAGTTACATGCCGATCTTATAACAAGAATTAATACGAATGCATTAACTTTTGTATTAAGAAAAAACGAATTAAAAGTCAATGATCTTCCTTTAAAATTTACCGGTTTTGCAAGTATTCTTAAAGATGGATATAACCTCGATATTAAAGCTGCTTCTGAAAAAACAACGATCCGTGAAATGATATCTGCATTACCTCCACAATATCTTGATTGGGCAAAAGACACCAAAATAGAAGGTAACAGTGATTTATATTTTAATGTAAAAGGAAGATTCAGTGAACCTAAAAATCTTAAACCAAGAGTGAAGGTTCGACTTTTGGTTAAAAACGGATTTATTTCGAACGGAAAAGCTCCTGTTCCAATGAACAATTTGAATATGGATCTTAATGTTGATCTCCCATCATTAGACACCAATCAATTAGCCATAAATCTAAAAAAACTAAGTTTTGATCTTGGCCCGAATAATAATTTCCTTGCTTACGTAAGTACAAAAGGGCTCAACGAAATGAATGTAAATGCCAATATAAAAGGAGCCGTAAATCTTCAGACATTGCAACAGACATTAGGCCTCAAAAACATTGAAATACGAGGTCTTATGGATACCAATATAAAAGCCAACGGGATTTTCAGCATGGATAAAAAACTGTTTCCAAAAACCAATGGATATATCAATCTTAAAGATGGTTTTGTAAAAACAAAATATTACCCCAATCCTATTCAGAATATTAATTTGGTTGCTAATGTTATCAATACCGATGGTACTTTTAAAAGCCTTGGTGTGAATTTGAATCCCTTCAGGTTTGATTTTGAAGGAAATCCGGTTTCCGTGAATGCAGATCTACAAAATACAGAAGACCTATTGTATAAAATAAAAACGAAAGGAGTTTTAAATGTTGGACGAATTTATAAAGTGTTTGCTAAAAAAGGCTTAGACATCAGCGGACTGATCATAGCTAATGTATCGCTTAACGGTCGACAAAGCTATGCAACAACAGGCCAGTACAGCAAACTTGATAACAAAGGAACCTTAATTTTAAAAAATATAAAAGCCACCACAGAATATCTCCCGAAATCGTTTTATATCAAAGAAGGAAATTTTCAGTTTGAAAATGAAAAAATGTGGTTTAGAAAGTTTAATGCTAATTATGGAAAATCAGATTTTGCATTAAATGGATATCTTTTAAATACCATTAATTATTTCATTGAAAGAAAAGGCACGCTGCACGGGAAATTTGTAATGAACTCCAATTACATTTTAGTTGATGAATTTATGGCGCTAAAAAGTGGCGACAATACAAATAAATCCATCGAACTAGAATATGCAAAAGAAGAAAACCCAAAAAGCAGCGGCGTTGTTATTATACCAAAAAATCTGGATGTTTCTTTAGATGCCAATGCTAAAAGAGTTGACTTTAAAGGCTTAGATCTTAACCATCTAAAAGGAAATGCTTCTGTAACCAATGGTCAGGTTTATCTTAAAAATACTTCTTTTGACATTATCGGAAGCCGAATGAATATGGATGCCCGCTATAAGGATTTATCACCGTTAGCCGCCAACTATGACATTGCCCTAAAAGTTCAGGATTTCAATGTTCAAAGAGCCTATAAGGAGATTGATATGGTACGCCAAATGGCCACTGCTGCTAAAGATGTTAAAGGGATTGTATCTTTGGATTATAAACTAAAAGGTGATTTAGATAAAAATATGAGCCCAATTTATCCGTCGCTGGAAGGTGGTGGTATTGTAAATCTTCGTGATGTAGAAGTAAAAAATCTTAAAATGCTATCTGCCGTAGGTGATAATATTGGAGCTAAAGCCTTTGATAATCCTGATATGAAAGGGGTAAACATCGAAACTCATATCAAAAACAACCTCATTCATATTGATAAGTTCACGTTTAAAGTTTCTGCTCTTCGGCCTACTATTAGTGGAACCACAAGTTTCAATGGCTTGCTAGATCTGCAGGTAAGAGTTGGGCTTCCACCAGGCGGATGGATTGGTATTCCGGTGGTCGTAACAGGAACTCAGGACAATCCAAAAATAAAAGTTTTCAGTAAAAAGGGTCAGGGAATAGTTGATGCTCTATATAATAAAAAATCTCACAAACTGATTCGTGAAGAACGACGTGCCGCGAAAAAAACAAGAAAAGAGCAACGTCAAGATAAAGAAGCTCAGGAACAGAAAGCAAAGAATGCGGAACAACAAATCAATAAAGATCTTAAGAAAAAATAGAAAAGTACTGTCTGAAATATGACAGTACTTTTTTGTGAAATTTAGATTATTCTATTACCTATTTAAAGTATAATCATCTAAAACAGTATTGAAATAATGATCAATACTTTCTTTAGCATTTTTACACATCATTAATAACTCTTCTTGTTTAGCATCTTCAAATGCAAAATCATCTTCAATTTCAATGATAAACTCGGTTACTTTTTCTGTATTCATTAAATTGAACGCCATTAAATCGTTCAAAGAATTAAGTTGGTTTTCTTCTTCAAAAAACGGCATTTTACGGCTGATAGAATCTTTATATTGAAAGAGCTGTATTATTTTCATGACTAGCAATATAGATAATTTATTGTTATTTTAAGTGCGTTAATTTTTGTCAATATTTCAAAAAAAAGGATAGAGACTCATAAGCTTCTATCCTCTTATTAAAACTCGTTGAAAACATATATACTATTTCCTCTTAGTTTTAATGAGTATTTGAAAATAGTTTATGAAATATTTAATTCTTTTATAATATCCATCACTTCTTCACGGTTTTTTCTTAATCTGTTTCCCACTCTGTCAAGAAAATCAATTTCTTTGCCTTCATCAAATCTGAGATCAAAATCTGTTAACTGTGAAAATTTATTTTTCAATAGTCTTGAATTGATGGTTCGATCTCCTATAATTTTAAAATTATTATTGGTTATATTTCGATTTACTTCCATGATAAGAACTATTTGTATAATTATTATACAAATATCGACGATTCGGAGTATAAAACATTGTAAATCAATTAAAAAAAATTACATATTTCACACAATTAAATGTCTTCTAGATTTTGGGTTCGCTTTTGTTTCAGCTGTTTATAAAAAGAAGGCGAAAGGCCTGTTATCTTTTTAAATTGGTTAGAAAGATGAGCAACGCTGCTGTAATTGAGTTTATAGGATATCTCCGTAAGATTAAGTTCGTCATATAAAAGGAGTTCCTTCACCTTTTCAATTTTATTCATGATGATAAAATGCTGTATAGTAATGCCTTTTACTTCAGAAAATGTATTGGCCAGATACGTATAATCATACCCTAATTTTTCACTTATATAATCCGAAAAATTTTCTTTCGGCAATTCGTCAGAATAATGAATCATTTCTGTAATCACATTCTTTATTTTCTCGATAAGTATACTTTTTTTATTATCCAGCAATTCGAGACCATATTTTAACAGGTTTTCCTTTAAAATTTCTCGTTGTTGTTTCGTTATATCATTCAATATTTCAACAATACCAAGATCAACCACCGCATGCTTTATGCCGAGGTTATTAAGTTCTTCGTGTACAACCATTTTGCATCGAAGGCTTACCATATATTTTATATATAATTTCATGGAAGTATTGAATAATTGAGTAATCTTATTATTAATAAAATTGTTTAATTCATCATCTATAATACACTCAAAGTTACACCTTTAATCATTTAGCACTTTATAAGGTGGTAAATGATTCTAAACTCATTGGATAATATCTATGATTTATGCAACAAATAACAATCTATGTATAAATCTTTCGTTTCTTTTAAAGCGAACTTTACCCTAAAGTAAAATAGTATTATGTCAAAAGAAAAAGACGTCAAAAAGAAATCTGATAAAACAGCTCCTTTGAAAACGGCAAAAGAAAAAAAAGCAGATAAAATCGCTAAAAAAAATGATCGTGATAATGAGAGCAAAAACACAAGTGCTTAAATAAATAACTAAAAAACCTTGTTGGTAGTATTACTCACAAGGTTTTTTGTTTTTTATCTAAAATGATCTCTGTAAAGAAAAGGGCTGTCTATTTCTTAATTGCTTTGCTGTTAAGCGTAATATCAGCAACTTTTGACAATAGCTTATCACATATTTTCTCTTCATTTAAAGTGGCTAAGAGATTTTTAAGACATGTTTTTTCTTTAAGAACTTTAGCATACGCAGCAAGTGTACCATAAGTGGCAATTTCGTAATGCTCTACTTTTTGTGCTGCTGCTATGATTCCTGCGTCTCTTACCGCTCCAGGCTCAGTTTCTTCCATGATGCCTTTTCCTTCGTCTAATAATCCTTGCATCGCATCACATTTTTTAGCCTGTGCTTTTTTACCAAGTGAGGCAAAACATTCTTCCAATCTTTTTACATGCACATGGGTTTCAACAAGGTGAAGTTCAATCGCAGATTGTAGCTTTTTATCCGTCGCATTTTTATACATTTTTGGAAGCGCTTTTGTCAGTGCTTTTTCTGCCCAATAAATATCCTGTAAAGAATCTTCAAACAAATCTTTTAATTCTTTGGCTGCATTTTTCTTAGCCGGAATTTTCGATTGAGTTTTTGTTTGAGTTTTTGAAGGTGCCGTTTTTTTAACCGTCGCTTTCTTAGCTGGTGTTTTAGTTTTCATAGGATTATAATTTAGTGAGTATTTGTAGAATTCGTCCTCTAACTCTAACAATTATGAGACCAAAGACGATAAAGGTTACTTTCATCACTCTTTATAAATTACGTTGTCTTTTAGAGCTTATTTAGATTTTAATAATTTCATATTTTATAAACAATTTATTGTATTCATTCTTGATTTTCAATAGTAAGATTACTTAAGATTTTTAGAATATTAAGTATGAGCTCCGCTTTAAGACGGCACGCTTAAGACAATCTATAGATTTTTTCTTAATTTCCATAACAATTAAAATTATCCTTAATGGTTTAAAATTTAAACAGCTTCTTAATTTTTCAATCTGAAACCAAGGTTCTAACCCCATCCAAATAAACATTATATTTGGAAAAACTAATCCAATGAACTCCCAAACACATTATTTATAAGACTTCATTAGAAATCATAGTAATAAAATGAGAAAATCACTTTTAATTTTAAGTTTATCATGTCTCAGTATCTTTTGTTTTAGTCAAAACGCTAAACATCAAAAAAGCAATCTACAAGAACAAATCAACACGTTAGATAAGCTCATGAAAACCGTTCATGAAAACGGAATCTTTAATGGAAATGTACTTGTTTCACAAAACAACAATGTCATTTACCATGCTTCGTTAGGATTTGCAGATGCAACAAAAACGACTCCATTAACAGATGACTATAGGTTTCATTTAGGGTCCATCACGAAAGAGTTTAGCGGCGTTGCCTTACTTCAGTTAGAAGAGCAGGGAAAACTAAAATTATCTGACCCTGTTTCCACTTTCATTCCTGAACTTCCTCAATGGGCTAAGGAAGTGACCATTAAAGATCTATTACAATATACAAGCGGAATTCCTAATGTCAACTGGAAGAAAATTAAAAATGACACCGATATTTTTAACGACTTATTATTGATTGATAAGCTATCTTTTAAACCCGGTACTGAATATGATTATAATAACAACAATCTTTTCCTGAGACAATTTATTATTCAGCGTATCACGGGAATGCCTTATAAAACGTATATTCAAAAGTTCATATTCCAACCCTTGAAAATGAATGCTACCTTAATGACTCCTTTTGAAAATGAAAAAAACATGGCCAAAGGATTTAATAATCAATGGGTACAAGATCCTGTAGAATTACCTATAACAGGTGGAACTTACACGACAACCACTGATCTGTTGAAATGGGCAAACAGTCTGCATACTAAAAAAGTAGTCAATAAAAATTCTTTATATAAATTAGGTCAAAGTTTTAACATAGCAGACAGCCAATCTGCATTGGGAAATACCAAATTTGAAAATAAAGAATTAACAGAACATTCTCATGATGGAAGAGCCGGAAATTTTGAAGCACTCCTGTTCTCAGATCTTAAAAGTAAAATAACCATCATTTTATTATGCAATAATTACAACGGAAAGCTTTCTGATATTTCAGAGGCAATCCTTGCCATTTTAAAAAATGAGAAATTTACATTTCCGCAAAAATAATCAATCATTAAAAAGCCAAATAAAAAATGACCGTTTTCCCCGTAACAACTTCCACGTTATCAGAAATAGAATTAGGTAAGTTTATAAAAGAAAAATATCCTTTAAAAGAAGATATTGATTGTAAGTTGTTCAGAACCGGAGTAAATCACACCTATTTTATTTCAGATAGTGAAACCAAATTTGTTATTCGGGTGTACTGTTATAATTGGAGGACAAAGACTGAAATTAAACAGGAACTCGAACTTTTACTTTTACTCAAGGCTGGTAATCTTTCGGTATCCTATCCAATTCCTGATAAAAACGGAAACTTTATTCAGGAAATTAATGCACCCGAAGGAATTCGCTATGCCGTAGTTTTTTCATTTGCAGAAGGTGAAAAAATGCGATTCATGACTCATGAAACCTGCTCTGCCATTGGATCATTGATGGCAAAAATCCATAGCCTAACAGCAGATAAAAAAATTGATAGAATACATTATAATTCGGAGGTTCTGTTACATCAGGCTTATCAGTATCTGAACTTGTATTTCGACAAAGATTTAGAGGAAATGAAGTATATCAAAAAAATTAATGATACAATATCAAGCAAGTTCAAAGAAAGTAATTTATCGGAAAATCAAAACGGTATCATTCATCTTGATATTTGGTATGATAACCTGAGTGTAAACAACGAGAATCAAATCACGATCTTCGATTTCGATAATTGTGGAAATGGAGCGCTCATTTTAGATGTAGCTTATTTTTGCAAACAGCTGTTCTTTATTGAATCTGATAAAAAAGAATATGAAACCAAGGTCCAGAGTTTTCTAAACGGTTACCAAAAAGTAAGAAATTTATCCGATAAAGAAATTGCATTAATCCCAGAAGCAGGAGCATCTATATTCGTTTTTTATCTTGGGGTACAAGCGCAAAGATTTGATTGGTCTAATATATTTTTTACTGAAAACTATCTTAAAATGTTTGTGGGAAGAATAAAAAACTGGCTGGATTATTATGCCATACAGAAATAGTTTAGGCTACATTCCAATCCTAAAGATTTGTGTTTATTTTTTTTGAAGTGCAATGAAACCTTTTTCAGAATTGTTCTATTAGACAATTTTACAAGTCCTTTTGCCTTGACGCCAACGGACAAAAAAGTCAAGACTGGAATCCTACACTAAAAGTTATTTATTGATCAAAAATAAGATATTTCACAAATTTGTTATTTATCAATCTATTTTCTTCACAACTTATATCTTATTTTTGCAAAAAAACTAATGGACAAATTGAATTTTCTGGAGGTTATTGCAGCGATTGCCGTTTTTATATCGCTGCTGCTTGCTGTATTTTTATTAACGGTAAAAACAGAAAGAAAACTGGAAAACAGATTATTTGCAGCATTCCTTATCATTAACGCCATTGATATCAGCGGACTTTTTATGCACCTTTTTGTTGATAGTTATAATCTAAAAACGTTCAAAATATCTGCTTACCTATTAGTGATACCTCTTTTCTATCTGTACGTTAATGCCGTTTGTTATTCAGATTTTAAATTGAAAAGAAAACATTTACTGCATCTTATTCCTTTCATTGTTGCCAATTTAATTTTAGTTCCAAGGCTCTATCTAGCAGAAGGTCCTGCTAAAGAAGAGTTCTTTAAACAAATGTGGAACTCTCCCGAAATGTTTTTTTATCAGCTTATCGGGGAACTGCAGTATTTCTTTTACATCATTGCCATATTCCTCATCCTTAAAAAATACAAGAAAATTTATTCTGAAAACTATACCAATCCCAATACTTTGCTATACAAATGGTTATCTCAACTTACTATTATTTTCTTAGTCATTCATGTATGTATTATTCTAAAAAACATCGTAAGGTATACACAACATAAAGATCTATTTATCTGGTTAAATATTGTTGCAGGAACCGTGTTTTTATTGGTTGCCTGTTGGTTTATATTAAAGGCATTAAATTATCCTGAGCTTTTTCGCAGAATTGATTCTACCTTACAACCAACAAAAAATTTTGCTGAAACGCTGGAAACTGAAAATAAAACCGACGAAACAAAACGTTTTCAGATTGAGCAGCTTAAAAATTTCATGGTTGAAAAAGAGCCCTTCTTAGAACCTTCATTAACGATTCAAGAGCTGGCAGATCAGGTGAAAATTCCGGTTCGTGATTTGTCTGTTTTAATTAACCATCACATCAATCAGCATTTTTTTGATTTCGTGAATGAATACCGCGTTAAAAAAGCAATGAACATTCTAAAAGATCCTTCGAAAAAAGAATATACAGTGTTGGAAATTTTATATGAAGTGGGTTTTAATTCAAAATCTTCTTTTCATACCTCGTTTAAAAAATACACGAACCAAACGCCAACATCTTTCAGAAACACCTGATAATAAATAATTTGCACATACTCAAACTTCGATTTGTAAAAAGTCGGACTCATTTTAATCCATAAAATGAGTCCGACTTTTTTTACTTGGACTTATCTCAAAACTTTCTAGAGCATCTTTGTATCAACATATTTAAAGTCAAATTAAAACTTAGAAATCATGAAAAAAGTAAGTCTTTTTATCCTAACATTATTATCAATATTTTGTTTAGCACAATTACAGCCGGTAAAAATTGATACCCTTTTAACTACTGAAATTGGTGGAATAAAACAAGTAATAGAAATTAAAACCGATGATGCCAATAAACCTATCCTTCTTTTTTTATCGGGCGGCCCGGGAAGCTCAATGATGAAAAACGCGGATGCTTATACCAACATTTTAAAAAATAAATTTACCATTGTTCAATGGGATCAAAGAGATGCGGGAAAAACATTAGCCTTAAATCCTTCGCCTGTTCAACCCTCAGTTGAGCTAATGGGAAAGGATACATATGAGGTGATTAATTTTCTATTAAAGAGATTGAATCAGAAAAAACTTTATTTATTAGGCAGCTCTTGGGGGAACGCTTTAGGCTTTTATATTGTTAGACATCATCCCGAATTATTACATGCTTATTTTGCTGTAAATCCTGTAATCAGTCAATTAGAAAGCGAGAAAGAATTGCTTAAAACACTGAAAGTTCATTTTAAAGACAACCCTGTCGCTATGGAAGAATTGGAAAAAGTACATTTTCCTTTTACCAATGATGATGATATGTTTTATTTAAGAAAATGGCTTTTTTACAAAGATGGAAAAGAATATGTAACAAGTGATGATTTCAAAAAGGGCTTTCTTCAATGGTCAAAAACCTGGTCACCTGCATGGAACGAAGTCATGAAAATTGATTTACCAAAGACGTTAAAGAAAGTAGCCTGTCCAATTTATTTCTTTGTTGGTAAAAACGACATTCAAACATTAACATCCATTACAAAAGGATATTATGAGCAAGTGAAAGCACCTAAGAAAGATTTATTTTTATTTGAAAACTCTGGACATCAAATTCATAAAGATGAAGCAGCGAAATTTCAAAATACAATCCTTAAAACATTAAACTAATACACTTTATATTAAACTATAAACTATAAATTATGACTATAAAATATTTAACCCCTATTTTATTTTTTGTCTTAGTTGGTTGTAAAAATGTTCAGCAAATCAATACACAAAATATTGAAAACGCGATTACAAAAAATGCTCTTCAATTATTAGAGGACAAAAGATTTCATTCTGTTTCCGTTGCAGTGTTGAAAGATGGGAAATCCACAATAAAACATTTTGGAGAGTTAACTATTGGAAAAGGCAACAAACCCAACGATTCTACACTTTATGAATTAGCTTCTGTAACTAAAACTTTTACAGGTTATATAGCCGCTAAAGCTGTACTTGATAAAAAAATAAATTTAGATGATGATGTTAGAATCTATCTTAACGAGCCTTATCCTAACTTAGAGTTTAGAGGGGAACCTATTAAAATTAAACACCTCATCACCCATACAAGTGGATTTCCTAATATGCCTCTAAAAAGCGAAAATAAAGAGGCTTTTTTTGAAGGATTAAAACTCATTAAAATTGAAAGAAAACCTGGAGAACTTTATTCCTATTCAAACACGGCTCCGGAGTTGACAGCCTATATACTTGAAAAAGTGTACCAAAAACCTTTTGAGGAATTGGTCATTGAATTTATTTTGAAACCTAATAAAATGAACCAAACTAAATTTACACTCAATGAAAATGACAGAAAAAGATTGGTAAAAGGTTATAACGATAAAAACGAGTTAATGCCTAACTTCAATAGAACTTTATGGGGTGGAATTTCAGGATTACATTCTACGACTACGGATTTAGTAAAATATATGAAATTGCAACTTAACAAATCAAATCTTATTGTAAACGAATCTCATAAAAAATTATATAAAGAAGGTTCTGATTTTTGGGAAGGTTATCATTGGTACATCATAGAAAATGATAATAAATTAATGTATAGACATCACGGTGGTATATACGGAATGCAAAATTGGTTTGTGATTTACCCAAAACAAAATATAGGAATATCCATATTGACAAACACCAGCTTTAATGAAGCAGGAAAAATTTTACAAAAAGTAGTTGATAGCTTGTATGATGATATAAAGGTAAACTAAAAAATAGTTTGATATAATCTTGGAAATGTAGTCATCAACATAAAGGATTTTCACTCTATTCAATGTCATATTTTTTGTTTAGTTTTATCCGTGTTTTTCCGTGGAAGAGAAGCCTTCAAGGAAACCAAAACATTCGCAATAATAAAACTAACCTAAAACAATCCATGAAAAGAACCATTTTAGCTTTTATCATTCTACTTTCCAATCAATTATTTTCTCAAAAAATTCCGTTTCAGTTATTGCCTTCCGGTCATATTGTGGTAAAGGCCAATATCGAAGGAAAAGAAGGTAATTTTATCTTTGATACGGGCGGTGGGATCAATTTATTTTTCACCGATTTTGCTAAAGACTTAAAACAGAAAACAAGCTATAATTTTTTCACCGCCTTCAGAGCAACTGGTGAAAGAATTGATGTCCCACTCTTTAAAAGTGATGAAATAACTTTTGCAGGAACACAATTTAAAAACATGCCCTATTCCACTTTTGATATGAAGTTGGACGGACTCAACGGATTGATCTCTTTACCCATGTTGAAAGATAAAGATTTTATCATTGATTTTAATAAAAAAGAAATTGAGCTCGTACCCATTGATCCGTTGAAGAATAAAAAGTCTTTTGATATTCAGCTCTCAACCCATGCAGACCATTCTATAGATATATTTACCTACATCCAATTAAATGATCAATACAAAATCCAAGTGATGCTAGATTCTGGTGCAGGGAATAATTCATTTTGGCTGAGTGATAAGTTGATTCCATTATTGAAAATAGATAAGGATAAATTAAAGCTCACTGAACGAAAAAGTGAATTTAATGAAAATGTAATGACTAAATACTATTCTGGAACAATCAATTCAATCTCAAATGAATATGCCCACCTCAAAGACCCTAACGTTGTTTTTGTTGACGGATTAATTTATGAAGGGAAAACAAGTATCAATTGGCTGGGGAATAAGCTAGGATTTAGCCTTAAAAATAAGAAAATCTATGTTTTAGACTAAGATTTCAATTGTAAGGAAAATTCAATAACACTCAATTTATCAACCCTTGAAAAGAAAAAAAAGGAGACTTCCGTCTCCTTTTTTCTGTATAAAATAATCTTCTGCAAAACTAATTTTCGCTGTTTTACTTATCTAAATTTGTGTTTTTTTTTAATAAAAAGCTCCCAAAAAGTCGCTTAAAGATTATTTACATACTGCGTTTTCATCATTTGTGTTTTAGTTTCATCATTTGTGTTTTGATCTCATCACTTGTGTTTTTTATGTCGTCACCAATATTTTATTCTCACCATTTGTATTTTACTATAATCGTCGTTTATTATTTTATAGTTAAAAAAAATACTTATCTGAATTATTTAATTAAAATTAAAAGTCAAATATTTATTTTTAATTATTTTTTTCTTTCATCAGATTTTCTATTACAAAGTAACAACATTAGTCTAAAAAATGATATACAAACAACGTAGATATATATCGATTTCCTCATAGATATTTATCTACAAGGACGCATAAACAAAGAAAAAAAGGAAAAAGGACCTTTGAAAATCCTAAAGGGTATAATGTGTTTTGATAAACTCAAAGAGTTCATCAAAATTTTCTATTTTTTTAATTTATCGAATATAATTTTTTGATTGTGTTTACATTATTTTGCTTTACATCCAATGGATTTTTAATTTACAGATTTCTGCTATTTATAATTTTTCAAACGCTCATTAAAGCTTTCAAAATCAATCATTACAAAAATCATATGTATCAGTAGATAACATGCTGCACCCTATTTTTTTGAACTTAATATAAAGCATTTTCAGGCTGTTGATTTGAACAAAGAAAAAAAGGAGACCTTTGCCTCCTTTTATCTGTATTAAATAACCTTCTAAAAGACTAATCCCGCTTGTTCATATATAAATTGTGTTTTTTTAATAAATAGCTTCCAAAAGTCAGTTAAAGATTATTTAGATACGGTATTCATCACTTGCGTTTTTTGTGTCAAAACCTAATTTTTATTTTCACCATTTGTATTTTACTATAATGATTGTTTATTATTTTTATAGTTAAGAAAATTTACTCATCTGAATTGTTTAAATAAAATTGAGAGCTAAAACATTTACTTTCAATTGTTATCATGTTTTTCTTTCAGCAAATTTTCTATCACAAAGTAACAACATTAGTATAAAAAATGATCTACAAACACCATAGATATATATCGATTTCCTCGTAGATATTTATCTACAAGAATTTATAATTGGTGAAAAAATTGAGAATAGACTTGCGAAAATCTACAGCGTATGATGTGTTTTGATGAGCTCAATGAGTTCAACAAGATTTTCTATTTTTAGTTTATCGAATATATTTTTTTTGATCGTACTTACCGTATTTTGCTTAACATCCAGTTGATTTGCAATTTCCAGATTTCCATATCCTTCCGCATACATTTCTGCAATTTGTAATTCTCGCTTCGTTAAATGATGAAGAGGATTCATTGAGTTTGGGTCATTAGCAAATTGTACCAATAAACTCTGTGAAACAGCAGAAATATACTTTCCTTCTTGTATAATGCTCACAAGAGCTTGTTTTACTTCTTCCTCTTCACTTAGCTTGCTTAGGTATCCGTTAGCTCCCGCATTTATGAACTTGAGAGCGTACAAATGTTCTTCAAGTCCTGAAAAAATAAGGATCTTAATATCGGGACTAGCCGCTTTTATATCAGATAAAATATGCACACTGTTCCCGTCTGGAAAATGAGCATCAATGATAAGAATCTCTATCGCCTTGGAAGTTACTTCTTCTACCACCTTTTGTAAAGAAGATGTATGATACACAACAGCATTCGGAGCAATTTCATCAATCATAATTTCCATTCCGTGTCGTACAATGCTATGATCATCTGCTAACAGAAACTTGATTTCTTTATTTTCAATTGGTAGCTCCATCCTTACTCATATTTAAATTAATTCTGAATATCACTTTTGTTCCAACATGTAATTCACTTGAAACCGATATTTCACCATTAAAAAGTTCTATAATCTCCTTGCATAAGTTAAGCCCTAAGCCCGCACCAAGATTATCAATCTCATTAGAAATCATTCCCTGATAATAAGGTTCAAATATTTTTTCCAGATCAGATTGTGATATTCCTACGCCTGTATCAGCAACTGTTGTGGTTAAGGAAATTCTATTTTTATCAATTAATTCAGTGGTCATCGTAAGATTGATCTGTCCATTTTCTGTAAACTTATTGGCATTCCCCAGAATGTTCATGAAAATCTGATTAATTTTGATATTATCCGAATATACGATTGTACCTGCAGGTATTTCATCGGTTACGATGAACTTATTATTTCGGGTTTCTATATAAGGCGTAATAGCCGTTACAATAGAAGTGATCTCATCTTTGAGGTTAAATACATTTTTGATAAGTTTGGTATCAGCTTCCTGGTTTTTTGTATATTCTAAAATCTGGTTAGACTGTATCAACAATGTGCTGTTCGTAAATTTTATTGATTTAAGATATTCTTTTATCGTCTCGTCTTTTGTAGTTCTGTTAATCTTATCAATAAAAATATTAATGATTTTTAAAGGAGATCTTAGTTCATGACTCAGCATTCCCAAGATTCTGTTTTTGAAATTAAGATTATTTTTAATCTCTTTATTTGCTGCGTTCAGTTTCAATTCGTAAATGAAAGCAAGCCTTGTAAAATACATAATCAGAATTGATACAAAGAACATTAAAATCATTAATCCCAATACCAAATAAGTTCTGATTTTATTATTGATTAAGCTTTGTTTATTGTATTCTTTCTCTAATTCTGATTTAAAACCTTTAATGGCCCCTTCATAAACATCTATCAGCCCGTTACTGTACACCAATAATTTATTAAAATCACTATAAAACTCTCTGCTATCTTTTTGATTTTGAACAGCAGATAATTGGATCTTCTTAATTTCAGTTGTATAATGTTTATCCATAGACTTTATGGTATTATTCATTTCTGTTTTTACTGTAGAAAGATCCGCTGTCTTTTTATTTTTTAAAGTGATGACTGTACTTTCTTTTTGTACATCTACTTTACCCGAAATTGCATCTCTTAAACGTCCTACAAAACCCTTCTTTTTTATGGTATCAGAATAGGTCTGCGTCTGTATATCCAAATCTTCAAACTTATTCTTATACTGCTCCGGGCTATACTCTTTATCCTGAATCTTTGCGGGTGGTTTTAGTGAATGTTTGTATACAGAATCTATTAATACCTTTAATCTTCTAATCTGTAAAGTATCTTTTTTTTGTAAAGCAATCTTACTTTTTAACTTTGGAGTTTTATCTTCAAATTCATTAATCTTATCAAAATTTCCCTTAAGTTTTCCAAGTGATTCAAAATAGAGTTTAAGGTCTTTATCATCTTGGCTTATCATGTATTTTTGAAGGTAATTTTGGGCATTCATGAAGTCCTTTTTTGAATTATCAGTAACCCCTTCTAGTTTTCTGCTTTCCTCCAACTGATTTTTGATAAATGTCAATTTTTTCTCATTGATAAATTCATTATAAAAAAACACTGCTATAATAATCTGTATCAATAGAATACAGAAAATCAGTGAGTAGTGAACAATTTTCCTCAATTTAAAATTTAAGAATTTATATTTCATATTTATTTACCATCTAAATTAATCATTCCCAACAGCTTACAAGTTTTTAATATTTTTATATAAAAGATATAATAATATTCTTAAAAAAACGAGTAATTGTTGTGGAATATTCGATTATAACAAAGTTAAAGTAATTTTTGTTTTTTTATAGGGGTAAATATCATACAAGAACAGATAATTTAATTCTGTTTTATATAAAAAATGTAATAAAAATTCAGTATATCATAATGCGCAAGTTACTTTTGTAACTCGTGGAAAATAAAACACTTAATTCATGCAAAAAACCAATGATTTTCATTGGTTTTAAAAAATACTAAAAAAAATAAATGCCATAATGATTACATGATGAAAAATAAGGAAAATCCCTTCAAACAAAATGATATTAAAATGAATTGTTTACGAAAGCTAAATTTATGTTTATAGAATAAGTATAAAACCTTTTATCCAAATAGTTTTTTAAACTTATTTTTTAATGAATTTAAATCCTTTAGACTGACCCTCAACTTTTAAAGTATACACTCCGGATTCCAGATTCTGTACATTTATTTTTTCCAGATTTACCTTTTCAGATGTAATCAATTGCCCGCTTATACTGTAAATAGAAATATTTTCAGATTTTTTAAGTCCTTTAACCGTTAAGATATCTTTCACAGGATTGGGGTAAATTTCAATGCCCGAATGATTTGTAGAAACTTCATTGGTAGCTAACGTAGATAAAGCCAAATGATGCGCATAAATTACAGAATTTGCATCTGCCGACTTTTGTTCCAAAAACACAACTACGCCTTGCCCATTGATAGGTTTTAAAGAAGTTACAAACGTTTTACTCCCTGCGTATGTAGCCATAGGAACAGAGTTTTGAGGCCATAAAAAATTTCCATTATTATCTAAAGCAACTGCATCTAAGGAAGTATTTACATTAGAAGGTGCCATTCTTTTCTGAACAACAAAGTAAGGTTTATCATCAGCCAGATGTAAATTTCCGGTATGAAATATCTGATTGTCATCCATCGGAAATACCTGCTTTGCATTATCTGTAAAAAGTCTTGCGCCTGTATTTTTATCAAATTTCTGAACAAACTCTCCGTTTAAACCTTGTGCGGAATTGCTGTAATTGGCTATCGACCAAATATAAGGAGAGCCCTGACTATAAGCAATTTTCATATCTTTTTGACGATAAGTCATCGTATTGTCAAAGTCTGAACCGTCTACTCCCCAAGGCAATGTACCATCGGTATTTATTCTCTGTAAATAACTATGATGCCAGCCACCCTGCCCACTGGTAAACCCAAAATAGACCGTATTTCCGTCAGCAACTCCTTGATACAAAACATTCCATGAAGTGGTTTTTGTTGAAATTTGTTTTGCACCATCCCAAAGCAATGCACCATCAGCAATACTAAGTTTCTGAGCAAAAGGATAACTGTATGTTCCCGTTGTTACTTTATTGAAAATAATTTCTACCTCGTTATTAGGTAACTCAAAAAGAGCAGCAGGAACAGTATTGTTTGTTGTGGTATCAGATAAAATCTGAACAGATGCCGACCACACCGCTACCCCATTCGCATTAAATCGCTGTACCCTTGCATATTTCTGACTTTGAGGCCAATAACTCACAATTACATCACCATTCGATAATGGGAGAATGGTTGGAAGATACCCTTCTCCCAGATTAATTCCGTTAGGCCAAGCCGACACTCCTTGTGGATTTATTTTAAAAACATATCCTAACGTACCGGCACCAGTACCCGTAACCCCAATATATAAATTGTCTGCAGCATCAACCGCTGTTCTTTCAACAATCGTATAGCTTCCCATGGGGATTTGGTTACTAAGCATAACGCCATTAGCACCTAATTGTTTATTCCCGTTTTGATCTAAAATCTGCAGCCATAATTCGAAATTTGCAGCCGTGGATAGCTTTTTCCAAAACCCAATATATGTTTTTCCATCTTTTGTTGTTGCCGAAAATGCAGACCCTCCCGATCCGGGATCAGTGACAAGAAGATTTTGAGCCGTATTAGGATTCCATTGTGCACTTACTTCAAAATTTGCGCACATCATTGTGATAACAGTAAATAGTACTTTCTTCATAACCAAATGTTTTAAAATTCTTATTCGCAAAGAAATAAAACACTTATCCATGATTCGTAATTAGCACCACACAAAGAACACTTACCTCAAAAAAAGCACCACACATTAACCACACACCTACTGAAAATCAATAATTTAAAATCCATTCAAATAAATTGATAAGTCTTCTTTACTATTTGTAAGATTCATTTTCTTCCTTAATCTTGTTCTTGAATTTTCAATTGTTTTTGAAGTAACATTTAAAATATCAGAGATTTCTTTGGTTGATAATTTTAACTTTAACATGGCTGCCAGCTTTTTATCATAATTGGTAAGGCCAGGATGTTTCTCATCTAAATTTTTATAAAAAGACTCATGAATATTCAGGAAATGGTATTCAAAACCTGCCCAATTATTTTGTTTTGTATTGAGCTGAATTTCATTGATAATATCAGAAACCTCATTCATATATTGATCATTATGGGCAATCTTTAATTTATGAATCTGATCCAGAATAGATTTAAATATTTCTTCAATCCTAGACTGTTCCATTGATTTTTGTAAAAGAAGTTTTTCCTTAAGATGATTATCAAAATCCAATTGTTTCTCCCGTGCTTCAATTAATTTATGTTCCAAACGAAATTTTTCCGCTTTATTTTTATAATTAATTAAAAGTAAAATACAGATTATGGTAATTAGCAATAAACCAATGACCACTAAAGCAATCAAAGTATTCCTTTTACTATTTTCCAGATCTTCTATCTTTTTTTGAACCTCATAATCATGCTTTATTTTAATTTTTTCAACATTTACCGCCTTTTGTTCTATATTCAAAAGCTCTCGTATA
The DNA here is from genome assembly GCF_900142445.1 of Chryseobacterium polytrichastri. Lineage (GTDB taxonomy): Bacteria > Bacteroidota > Bacteroidia > Flavobacteriales > Weeksellaceae > Chryseobacterium > Chryseobacterium polytrichastri. Next base: position 78,548 of record NZ_FRAV01000012.1, read on the forward strand.
GAATCATATTTTTTAAATGTAAAAGAAGCATTTTTATAATCTGCATTCAACAAGTAAGCATTATAAAGCGTCTTTAAATAATTAATATTATCAAAATTCACTTTTTTTGTATCTGTATATTTCCCAAGCTCTTTTGCATACAACAATGCCTTTTGTGCATTATTGGTTGAAGCATAAAAATTGGCAAGAGTGTAGTAGTTTGTAGAACGGTATCTTTCATCTTCAATAGAGTCATGATCCAGAATACCTTTGGCTTCAAGTAAATAATTTTCGGCCTCTACAGAATTTCCTTTAAAAAATTTAAGCTTACCTAGATTCGAATAAATAAAAGATTTTAATGCCGGATCATTATAATGTTTGAAGACCGGTAATGCTTGCTCAAAATAATATTGCGAAGAATCTAATTTAGAAATTGCAAAATATGCATTGCCTAAATTATTTAAAGATTTTATAATTCCCTCTTTATTATGGATTTTTTCATGATACATTAAAAGCTTTTTATAATAAGATATCGCCCGTTTTGTATCATTCAATTGAGAATAAATGAAAGCAAATACTCCATATACTTTTGCTAGTTTTTTGTCATTTTTCTGTTCGATAAAAATATTATCTGCTTTTACACAATAATCCAACGCTGTATCAAAGTGTCCAACATTTTTATATATTTCAGAAGATTCTAAGTAAAAATCTCCAAGATCTTTTGTTAAAGTTACCTCTTCTGCTTTTTTAATGTTGAGCTCTGCGTTTTTCCAATCTTTATATTTTAATTTATCGGCAACATCAATATAATGAGAATAAGATTTTACAGTCTGGCCAGAAAGTAAAACAGCACAAAGTAGAAATATAGAAAATAGAATTTTATTCATTATCGTATTTTACGTTATAAAATTAACAAAATAACAATATTTCTATTATTGAAAAATAGAAAGTGCATAATCTATCCCTTTATCAAGGCTAATCTCATATATTAAACCTTTCAGTCATTTTTTTAAACTATTTAAATTTAATGTACATTCGCTTTATTAATGGATAATACAAAATGAATGAATCTCCTATTCTCTTTAAAGAATTTGCCAACTCTCCTGAATTAATAGAGCAACTTTACCAATATGGAACAATAAGAGAATATAAACAGGGAGAGGTTATTTTAGATGAAAAAGCATCTGTTCAGGCTATTCCTATTGTGATGAAAGGAATGATGAAAGTAATTCGGACAGAGGAAGACGGCCGTGAAATTTTGCTCTATTATATCCAAGCGGGTGAAAGCTGTATTATGTCTTTTCTTGGAGGAATGCATAATGAGAAAAGTATTGTGAGAGCTGAAATAGAAGAAACTTCTGAAATTCTCTTTCTTCCGGTAGACAAAGTTTCTCTTTTTATTCAACAACATCCCGAATGGCTGGATTATATTTTCAGGCTTTATCATAAACGGTTTGAAGAGTTGCTGGATATTATCAATGCCATTGCTTTCAAAAAAGTAGACGATCGATTACTGAATCTTCTTCATAAAAAATCTGAACTCTTACAATCCAAAACCATTATCATTACCCACGAACAACTTGCTAACGAACTAGGAACCGCAAGAGTTGTGGTATCAAGACTGTTAAAACAACTCGAAGATATGGGAAAAGTACAATTGGGAAGAAATAAGATCACCCTCCCCGATTGATCTTGAAAATTTCTTATGTAACAAAAGTAGCTGTAGCATTTCATAATAATCTCGATCTTTGCTTTAAGAAATTAACTACATGCTAGATATTATTAAAGAACCATGGCCTTGGTATATTGCAGGCCCTCTTATAGGTCTCACCGTGCCTACCTTGCTTATATTAGGGAATAAATCTTTTGGAATAAGTTCATCATTAAGACAGATTTGTGCCGCATGTATTCCTTCCAACATCAGCTTCTTCAAGTATGATTGGAAAAAAGAATCATGGAATCTTTTTTTTGTTTTAGGTATATTTTTCGGAGGAATGATCGCTGCTCAATTTCTTATGAATTCTCAGGAAATCATCGTAAACCCAAAGCTTAAAGCAGAATTAACGGGTTATGGAATTACAGATTACACCCATCTTGTTCCTGCTCAGTTAATGAATTTTGAAAGTCTCTTTACCATCAAAGGTTTCATTATCATGATTGTTGGCGGATTTTTAGTCGGCTTCGGAACTCGCTATGCAGGAGGTTGTACCAGTGGGCACTCCATTATGGGACTTTCTAATTTGCAATGGCCATCTTTAGTCGCAACAATTTGCTTTATGATAGGTGGTTTTTTAATGGCTAATTTCATTTTACCTCTTATCCTTTCACTTTAATATTTACCTTATGATCAATACAGAAACAGATATTCAAAACTCACATTCCACTCTTGAAAATAATTCTAAGCCTGCGTGGTATCATTATTTAAAATATCTTTTGGTAGGAATTCTATTCGGAATTGTATTTGTAAAAGCAGAAATCATCAGCTGGTTCAGAATTCAGGAGATGTTCCGTTTACAGTCTTTTCATATGTATGGAGTGATTGGAAGCGCTGTTGTAACGGGCATTATTTCTGTTTGGCTCATTAAAAAATTCAATATCAAAACCATTAATGGAGAACCCATCACAATATCCTCTAAAAAATTCAGCAAAGGTCAAATATATGGAGGTTTGATCTTTGGTTTTGGATGGGCTCTTACCGGAGCTTGTCCAGGTCCGTTATTTGCTCAAATCGGAAGTGGATCTTTAGTTGTTATATTCACTTTGTTAAGCGCTGTTTTGGGAACTTGGGTGTATGGATATTTTAGAGAAAAGTTGCCGCATTGATTCATTTTTCATTGAACTTTTTATTTTAACCGCAAAAGGTTCAAAAGATTATTGCATAAATTCTTTTTAAGAACACATAAGTTTTTCAAAAATCATTTTAAATCCCAATAATTCTTCAAATCTGATATGCTTTTTATATTCAGTTCTTTTGATTGTTCTCTGCGCATCATTAATGCATACGAATTATTAAACCCAAGTGGTTTCAGCCATTGGATTCCATATTGTTTTTGAAATTCTGAATTAACGTATTGGTAGGTCTCATCGGCACTTTGACTTACTTTTTTAATGGTTTCTTCGGTAGGTTTTAATAGTACTAAAAGGCCGGTTCCTGTATATTCGGGGTAAAAATCAATTGCATCATTCATCAAAGCATCAAAACAGATTTTGGTTCCTCCCAAGCCTGTTTTTGTTTCTACTTTATAGTTGGTATTGCCTTCAATCAACATTTTATACATTTCTGTGAGAATATACTGTTCTCCAAAGATCTTTGAACCAATTCGCACCGTTCCGGAATTGCCTTTTCTAGAAATTGTATATAACTTGTTTTTAATTAAAAAGTCTTTGGCAATTTTTTCAGGAGTCTGATGAAGATAATCGGATTTATAATTTAAATCCGTCATAATCGAGTCATTAAATTTACCCGATAATAAATTCAACGTTTTTTCTAATTCAGGAAACTTTTCTAAGGTTTTGGTTTTAATGATCGGTGCGGCAAAATAGGGCGGAAATATTTTCTTATCGTCATTCAACACATACAAGTCAAATGCTTTAATTCTGCCATCTGTAGAATATCCGCTGATTAAATCCAATTCTTTTTCATAAGCTGCTTTGTACATAATGGCGTCGCTTACCACAACAGGATTTACATTCAATCCATACACCGAACGTAAGCCAAGATCGCCATCTTGTCTGCCCATAAATTCGGGCGTAAAACCCGCTTTAAGTTTCTTGTCTGAAACAGAAGTCAGAAGGTAAATACCACCAACAATAATCAAAATCGCAGGAACTATATATTTCAATTTTTGTAGTAATTGATAGCCTGATTTTTGTAAAACAGCAATCGCCTGATCCAACACAACAGCCAATAATGCTGCGGGAATTGCGCCTGCTAAAATCATATTGGTATTATTAAGGGAAATTCCACCGAAGATGAATTCTCCCAAACCGCCCGCAGCAACAAATGAAGCCAACGTTGCTACTCCCACATTAATTACTGCTGCTGTTCTTATTCCTGCAATGATAACGGGCATTGCCAAAGGAAGTTCAACTTTAAAAAGAAGTTGAGTCTTATTCATTCCCATTGCTTTTGCCGATTCAATAACGGTTGGATTTACTTCTGTAATTCCTGTATATGTATTTCGAATGATGGGTAAAAGTGCATAAATTAATAAGGCAGCAATAGCTGGTGTAGCTCCAATTCCAAAAGCAGGAATCATAAAGCCCAGTAAAGCGATACTCGGAATGGTCTGTAAAATCCCTGCAACACCAAGAACAGAACTTGAAAGTTTTCTTTTTCGGGCGATCAATATTCCCAAAGGTAAACCTACAATAATCGCTAAAAGCAATGACAAGAAAGTTAAGCCAAGATGTTGAGTAATTTGGGTTAATAACTTTTCATGCTGTTCAATAATAAATTGCCAAAGACTCTGCTGCGTCATACGATCTGTAGTTTTCGATATTCATTAAATGCTTTGATCAACATTTCGTAATGCGTTGTATTTTTATGATTTGAACTTAATTTTTGTAATGCATTCCAAACACTGGTGGTTTCGTCAAAATTAAATTCTTTATACTCATTTTCTGAATCCATAAAGCCATTCACATCTTTTAAAGTAGCTACTTTATATTCCAATAACAATCGGTTTTCGGCAAAAAAATCAATCACAAAATCATTGGTTGGTTGATAAAGCATTTCTTTTGGGGTACCGATCTGAATAATTTCACCCTTATCCATCAAACATACCCTATGTCCTAATTCAAAAGCTTCCTGCACATCATGGGTAACTAGGATTATTGTTTTATTTTTAAGCTCTTCCAACGATTTAAATTCGGAATGAATATCTGCTTTGGTAATATTGTCTAAAGCTCCAAAAGGTTCATCCATCAATAAAATCGGTGAATTCGCAATCAATGCTCTGGCAATTCCTACTCTTTGTTGTTGTCCACCACTTAATTCGCCCGGAAAACGATGAAGGATATCTTCAGAAAGATGAAGTTTATGGAGAAGTTCTTCGGTTCTGTTTTCTGTCTTTTTTTTGTCCCATTTTAATAATTCCGGAACTACCGCAATATTTTGTTTAATGGTGTAATGAGGAAACAATCCTGAATGCTGCATCACAAAACCAATTCCCATTCTCAACTCTTCTACTTTTTGATCCCGGACGTTTTTACCATCAATCAATATATTTCCGGCATCTGCTTCTATGAGACGGTTGATCATTTTCAGCGTTGTTGTTTTTCCGCAACCGCTGGTTCCCAGAAGCACCAATATTTCTTTATCTTTAACCTGAAAAGAAATGTTATCTACTGCTGGTTTTCCGTTAAAATTCTTTGAAATTGATTCTACTGTAATCATCGGCAAAAGTTATTGAGCAAGTCGGATTCCGGTGAATTGCCATTGTAAGCCGGTCTGGAAAAAGTTACGATAGGTATTTCGGCTATGTCCAAGAGGAGTTGCTTCCGAAGCACCGCGCAAAACCATTTGATTGACCATGAATTTCCCGTTGTACTCTCCCACTGCTCCGGCTTCTTTTTTAAAATCAGGATATGGTAAATATGCAGAATTGGTCCATTCCCAACGGCTTCCCCAATTGAAATGATCGGAAGCCACTTCCCATTCGGCTTCTGTAGGTAAACGCATTCCTTTCCATGATGCAAAAGCTGAAGCCTCAAAAAAATTGATATGACAAACTGCTTCATCAAGATCTAATTCCATCAAACCATTCAACGTATAATACATCCATTGATCATCAACCATATGCCAATATAAAGGGGATTTGGCAGTATTTTGTTTTACCCAATCCCAACCTTCGGCGTGCCAATATTTGAAATCGGTATAACCTCCCGCTTCTATAAATTGTAAATATTCTCGATTGGTCACTAATTGATTGGCGATTTTAAAATCGTTCAGAAAAACTTTATGTCTTCCTAATTCATTATCGAAACAGAAACCTTCTCCATTAAAACCAATTTCATATATTCCTTCCGAGAACCTCAGCATTTCAGCATTTCCTGAAGATATTTCTTTAGTAATACATTCCTTTTTATACGCCGGAAAAAGTGGATTATGTCCTAAAATATATTTAATATCTGTAATCAATAATTCCTGATGTTGCTGCTCATGATTAAGCCCAAGTGCTAACAAAGGTTCCACCGCTTCTGTCATAAATGCACTTTGAAGAAAGGCCTCCATGTGTTCGTCAACGTATTTTCTGTACTTGTAAATATCTGAAACTGAAGGTCGACTTAAATTTCCCCGATCAGTACGGATAACTCTTGCACCAATGGTTTCATAATAGCTATTGAAAACAAAATTATATTGTGCATCAAAAACTTTATAATCCGGAAAATTGGGTTGCAAGATAAAGGTTTCAAAAAACCATGTGGTGTGACCCAAATGCCATTTGGGCGGGCTCACGTCTACAATAGGTTGTACGACGTAATCTTCAATTTCCAAAGGCGAACATATCTCTTCAGAATGCTTACGAATATCTGTATATTTTTTAACTAAATCTGTTGTGATTGGATTGGGTGTCATCTTTTTCAGTTTTTTAGTTCATTACTTTACTTGCCAGACGGTATCTACAAACCATTTTTTGGAATCTTTAATTTCTCCGATCATTCTGAAACCGGATTTTTCGCCTAATTCCTTTATTTTCTCCTCTGAAAATTTCTGTGAAATTTCCATATCAATCAATTCATTTTCTTTAAATGAAATGCAGTCGTTTCCTATGTTGATATTTTGCTCTGTTAAACTTACTAAAAAACTTTTACACGCTCCACTTACCGGATCGTAGGTTTGATAATGTTGAAATTGTTGTAAATTAAAATTGGCATCAAGTTCTGTATTGATACGAGTTAAAAGATTAAGGTTAAAAGCAGCGGTAATACCTTCTTTATCGTTATATGCATTTAATATCGTGTGAGGGTTTTTCTTCATATCAAAACCTATTAAAACGACATCGTCAGAAGCTAGATTCTGGTTTAAAGCTCTACAAAAGCTTTCTGCTTCTTCGAGACTCATATTCCCTATATTACTTCCTAAAAACAAAATCACCTTTCTTCGGGAAGATAAGGTAGCGGCTTTTTGTAGCATTTCAAAATACTCTCCTTCCAGCTTCGTGATTTTTAAATTGGGAAGTTCATTGCTCAGTTTTTCATGTAAGATAGAAAGAATATTTCCCGAAATATCAATCGGCATATAGGTAAAATCAATTCCCTTTTCAACCAAATATTTTAGTAAAAAGGTTGATTTCATTGCATCACCAGCTCCCAGTTCAATTAAATCAAAAGGTTCGTTGTCTGGGGTAATTAAACGGGCTAAATCTGCTGTTTTGTTTTTGAAAATATCCAGTTCACATTTTGTCAAATAATAATCCGGCATTGCCATGATTCTCTGGAAAAGATGATCTCCCGTTTTATCGTAAAAATATTTTGAAGATAATTTTTTAGGATGGCTTTTTAAACCTTCCAAGACGTCAAATCGAAAACTATCCGTATGAAAATTTTCCACTTGAGAATCTTGATTTAACTGTACGTTCATATTTTATATTTTGTGTGGTTCTTACGTAGCTACAACTATCTTGCCGTCAACATCACTCTTCATAAAATTTATTTTCCTCTACAATATTATTTACTAAATATCTTCTTAACTTAAACCTGTTTAAACTTTTTTTATTTAAATAAGTTTAAACAGGTTTATGATAATACTTCATTCTTTTACAAAACTTTGTGTTGAATTAACAATAGATATTTTACCCCCCACAGAACATTGGCATGTAGAACTATCTAGGAGTTCTTTTTTACCATCAATTTCAAAAACAGAAGTATCCTGCCATTTTACAAGAGAGGGTGTACAGGAAGATTTTAAAACACTACATATTCCAAAGGGTTTTATATTACTGTTAGGTTGCTTGTCTTCCTCTGTAGCTTGTAACTTTCCTCCAATACTCATAAAAGATTGGCTTGTTACTGTGATAGGTGCTGGTGTTGTTCCTTTATCACATTTTAATTCTGTATTATCTGTTAAGCTATAAGACATATCTATAATGATTTTATTTATAACATTTTTTCGGTAAATCTATAATTTTCTCTTTTTTAGATTCATAAAATCCATCTTTCATCATAGGTATTCTACATATGAAGCAACATTCAGATATTCCAAATTTTAAATATTTATCTCTTTGAGTTTTGTCAGTAAATGAATTTGCATATATATATGTAGCTGGTGAAAATTTCTTTTGGGTTAATTTTTCTAATTCTTTAAGTGCTATTTTTTTATTACCATTCCTATAATTAAAATAAGTAGTTTTAAAAATAGGAATCAGATTTCTATCATAAAAAGGTTTCACATCTGAATCTAATAAACTATCAATAACTTTAAACTTATATTCAAAATTTATCTTTAGATTGTATTCACGATTTAAACTATCAATTTGTTTATCTGTGGTATCAGCATAAAAAGCTAAAGCATTTAATAGTGAGTCAATCTTAGTAAGTTTCAATTCATGCTTTTCTTGAGCCTTCATAAAAGATAAGCCTAATCCTATTATAAGTATTATTAAAATTTTATTTCTCATTATTTTTTTCACTATTTCCAAAAATATTCAAAATCCTTTGTATAGTATATTCTTTTACAAGTATTATTATCTGTGGAAGTAGGAAATATTCTAATGAAATTTTCACCTACTTTTTTTTCAATCTTATATCCAATACACTCTGAATCTAGAGTACAGTCTTGTTGTGGTCGATAATATATCTGTATTGGATTCCCTTTTAAATTATATATACCATCAATTTCTAATGGTATATTTTTATTTTGTAAAAATACCTGATTATCAATCTTCATATCTAACCAATAACTTCCTCCCATTTGAGCTTTCTCATCTTCTTTTGTTCTAGAATAATTACTTTTCACAATGATACCTTTAAAACTTATTTTTTCAAAAATATTTGTATTGAAAGTTTCTAATGGTAATGTCGCTTTTTCATTTCTAACATTTTCTGTTTGTTTAATTTCTTCATTAAGATTACCAAATATTAACTTTCTATTAACAATCAGAATGATAATAATTATTGCAAATAGTGTATGAAAAATATAGAAAATATCTTTGAGGGTTATTCATTATGCTAAATCATTATTATTGTTATCATTTATTGATGCAAAGAATTCAGTATTATATCCTTTACTAGCTAATGCTATTTTATATTCATTATCTAATATTTCTTTATTTGCAAGCATATCATAATCATCAACAGATTTAATATCGTTTTTAATTGCAAATGAAGTAGAAATATTGATTACATCTTTAAGCCACTGAGGAAATTTTATTCCCAGTACCTTCTCATAAAATTGTATTGAATCAGGCTTCAACTTTATAAATTGATACCATCTAATACCAAATGCTAATCCATCTTTTTTCCAACTATGAACCCTATCTTCATCCATTAACCAATATTTTGATGCGTAATGTAATCCTACTTCCACAGCAGGAGTTCCTCCAGCTACTCCTATATCAATAGTCCCACCATACCAAACTTTACTTTTCCTTGCTTTTTCAAAATCAAAATTTAATGGTTCCCATCCCCAATCAGCATAAGTTCCTGCAAATACAGAACCACCAAAGTTTATACCTAATCCCGCTCTTGCCTTTACACTTAATGTGTTTGCAACAAACCAACCTGTCCATGAATTTGGTGTAATCTCTTCGCTATTTAGCCAAGCAGCAAATGAAGATACTCCTGCGCTAACTCCTCCTCCTGCCAATTTCAAAAGGTCTTTTGCCTTTTTTACATTAAGTAAATTTTTAATTGTGTTTTTTAAATCTCCTGTTAGCACAACAAAGTTTAAAGAGTAGCCTGCATATACATACTCAAAGGGGAACCAACTGTATATACCTTTTGTAAAAACGACATAGTTTAGACCAGCTTTACCATATGCTCCCGCAATGCTAAGAAGATTTATATTTGCACTTAATTCTACACTATATCCGAATGCTTTTGGTAAATACTCTTTAATGTCAATTGTAATATTTTGAAATTTTCTTTTCGTTTGATTCTTATCATCAAACCAAACTTTATTTTAAGAATACTTATTCTCGTTATAATCGGTTTCGTTAGTAAAAAAGTTCCTGTACCATTCTTCATTTTCAAAACGTATCTTTTTTATTATTCCATACTTAGTAGTATCTTCCTCATCGGACCAAGTTTCATATTTAATCAAATAAATATTATACACTTTATTATCTACATCCTTCAATTTAAGTAAATGAATATCTTCATCTAAACAGTGAAAAAATCCTGTAAAAATATATGGTCTCGACTTTATATTATCTAAGCTTATATTTCTTATATCCTCAAAAGCCTGCCTAGAAAGCATAGGATAGCTATATATTACATAATTATATAAGTTTTCTCTCAACCATTTCAACTCATTATAGTCAAAAATCATTGGCTTTGGATTTATCAGACGATTTTCATCAATATAAGTATATCCATCATCTATAATTTTATTACTTACGTCTTGATAACCTAGGTCTGTATTGATAAAATATTTTGTCTCCATAGTATATTAAAAGTAAAAAACTAAATTGATTATAATTATAAGAGTTAAAAGAACTAATGACCAATAATTCACTTTTTTCTTATTTATCAAGTATTTATTTGGAAAAATATTTAAAAAGAAAATATTCAAAATGTTAAGTATAATTAAAACTGCTAAGCAAAACTCATTAGTTAATACCTCTTCTGGAGGTGCATAACCATCATCACTCCATTTTTTAACTGATATAAAGTTTATCAAAGTATCCACTTCCTGTATATTACTTTCCGAGTAAAGTAATATTGACATATAAATAGTTATAAATATTACAGTTATTGCCAAATATAAAAGTGGTGTGATTTTTTTATAAAAAGTAAAGAATTTGAAAAAAAAATATCCCAGTATAAAGAAAAGTATCAAAGTGAAAAATGCCAATAATGGATTTGAATCTTCAACATTATTCTTTTCGGTTGATTGGCTGATTATTTGTACAAAACCAACTATAAATAATAAGAAAGATGATAGTAGTGCCATCAAAATGGCCCATACAGTTGAATTTCTATTTGCGAAGTTTTTTATTTTTTCTTGCATTTATTTTTGCTTTATATAAGTTTTCATGTCACTAGGTACTCCAACTGGGGTAGTACCGCCTTTTACGGGGTATCTTGCTCCTTCTAAATCTAATGCCCCACCATCTATAATGAGCCGCCTGTTTCTAATTGCAATAAGTTCTTTATGTCTTATAATATCAGTATCTTTTCTGTTTTTTTTATCTAATAGATACTCGTAAGATTTATTATTTCTTATCGGTTTTTTTCCTTTTTCTCCTGCTTCAAAATAATCAAAAAAATCTAATTCATCCGAAGTATTTAATGTATCCTCATAATCAGAGCGTGAACAATAAGCATAAACCATTGCTCCAGTTTTATTTGCAAATTTCTGAGCGAGACTTTTCTCTCCAAGTAAAGGTAGGGTGATTGTTTTACGATAAGATTTTGATAAAGGAGGTACAGGCAAAGGAGAAAAAGAAACACCTCCTTCCGCATTATCACTATACACAATTTCTTCATTTATATTATTTAAATCTTCAATTCTCTTATTTCCTAATCCTGTTTTACAAGAAAAACTATATATTTTTGCAGTATTAGAAAATGCATTTTGATTTAATTTGTTTACAACATTTTCATCCCAATCTAAGTCAGTATCACCTGTACTTATATTTGTTAAACCCATTGCAAGCTTTCCAACAAATCCATGGCAATATATAAAAACCCTTTCTATTGCTTGCTTTACTCTTAGTTTGTTATCATCATTAGTTTTACTCTTATTTTTAGTATTAATATAATTCACTGCTTCAGTATAATCAGCAATCTTTATAAAATTACAATCAGGAGCAAATTTTTGGAAAGCTTCTTTAGTTTTATTTAATTGTGCTTCAGTGTAACCAAAACTGTATATTAAAACAGTCCAATTAAAACCAAATTCTTGATTCATTTTGACCCTGCGAATTCCTTGATGTACAAACATAAACTTCCCATTTTCTCCCGCATTATTTCGCCATAAATTTCTCATATTTTTTGCGGCTCCCTTTATTGAATTCCATTGGTCACCATGTTGATATTTTTGAGGGGCTATGATGATGATATATTCTTTATCAATATCATTGTTTAATATTTTATCTGTAAATAATGTTTCATTACCTTTTATGGTGGCTTTCTTTATTGAAAATACAGATGTAGCTTTTTTCGATTGTTTTTCCATAAGTTCATACATTAATTATGTTTTACAATTTTTCTTAACAATGCCTTACTTTCACCATCAACCTGCCCTGCGTATGTGTTTATAATTTCCTCACCTTCTTTATTTATTTCCTCGACTTCAACACTTATTTCTTCTCCTTCATTAGCATTTCTGGTCATTACTAAAATACTGGCTTCCTCTTCTTTATAAAGTTTTTTAATGTTCTTTTCTGCGTTATCATTAAGCCAAATTGCATCTATTATCTTAGGTTCTTTATCATAATTAAATTCCCCTTTCTCAGGTAATTTATTCATCTGTGGAGCTTTATACTCAATCTTGTCTTTGGCAGTAAGCAGTGAATTAGCTCCATACACATGCATTCTGTCTTTTGCTCCAAACTCTGCCTGTCCATCTGTGTAACCAATAAATCTCTCTTTACCATACAAGTCTAGGTGAGATTTTGCTGATATTTCAGTATTGGTTCCAGCATTGATAATAGTTTTCTTCCCACTGTCTTGGCTGATTTCCTGTCTTGCAATAATCTTAATATTCTGTCCAACATTTGTATCCATATTTTTACCTACTTTGGTATCAATGTCTTCTTCAATATCAAATTTTAGATTCTTGGCTTTTATCGTAATAGTTCCAAGAGATGTAATATTGATGTTACCTCCCTCGGTATCAAGCTTGATTTCATTTGTCTTCTTATCTGCTAATAAAATACTTTCACCTTCTGTTAGCACTAATCTATGTCCATCGGGTGACTGGATAGACCTTACACGGTTTCCACTACCTCCCCCTAATCCAATTTTTCCATGAAACATGGCACCCATTGCAAAAGGAAAATCTGGATGATGATATTCAAACCCTACCATTACTTGATCTCCAACTTCTGGAATAGACACAAAGCCTCTGTTCTGGCTGATTAAACCACTTCCTCCTGCATCAGGACTCATCATTCTGATAAAATAGGTAGAATCAGCTATTCCCTGCCAATCAAACCGAACCTGTATTCTTCCTTGATTTAGTGGGTCTATGTTGGAGATTACGGTGGCTACTTGCTGCTCTGCTTTGGGCATAACAAAATCAGGTTTCGGCATAAAGCCTGTTCCTTCTGCTATCCCTTCAAAACTTCCTGTATAATATCCTCTGGCATCTACTTCGTGGTAAGCTTCTGTAATCATCAAAGTCGTGAAATGTTCACTTTTATTGGTATCAGCCTTCCTCATGGCTATATCTGCCACACAGCCTATGTATAAGAAAGGAATGCTTGTATTTCCTGAGACCTTCATAACCTCTACAGCAGCACTTCCCATAGCACCCTTCTGAGAATCATTCACATCTAAATACATATTTGGATTCACAGGGCATGGAATAAGTGAACGTGTTTTGAAAATATTGTTGTTCAGTTCATAAGCCTGAGACGATAAATCTCCTAAATGTTTGATAGGATTATTAAAGCTTTCCATTTTTTCATGGGCACTGCTATTATACCCAAAAAATTCAGGTTTTGTGTGGATAGCTTCTAAATCTACCCGTACATTAGTCACATTACTTTTATCGGTCAATTGAATTCGTTTTTCATTGGCCGGGAGATTTCCGAAATGAAGGACTTCACCATCATAGTAAAACTGCTCTCCATAGGCTTCTGCAAGTCTTGCGAGGTAATTATAATGGGTTTCACAATATTGAGAACTGTAATGGATACGTACTTTGAATTTAGCATCTACTCTGAAATCAAAATTACTTGTTCCTAAAGTTTCTTTAATGATGTTGTTGGCAATGATACCCGTATTTACAGGTTCACTTCCTCCAAAACTTTGAGTATGGGGTGCCGAGTCCATCAGGATACTTGGGCTGTAACCACTAATTATAAGATTTCCAAGACTCATTTCCTCTTGACTGAATCCCACATTGGTCACTACTCCTGCAAAGTTTCTTTCAGGACTTTCGTTTTCGGGGTCTTTGTAGTTGAATGTTACTGTGATTCTTGTTCCTAGAAACTTTTTTGCCTGTTCAAGATTGTAGTTTTGGATTTCTTCTAAAGAATCATGAGCAAGAATAAGCACAAATTGATGATGTCTCCTTGCACTTTGCCATAAACGAAAGTGTTTAAATCCATTGACTGTTTTACGATTAATAACAATGTCTAATTTTACAACACGGTTAATACCAGAGATGTGATTCTCTGAAATTCTATCAGAATTTGAAGTGTATTTTTCCATAACATTTGTGTGTGTTTGATAGTATATCACTAAAATTAGATAAAAATATCATGCCAAATGTAATGTTTCATGTTAGATCTTTGAAATTGTAGTAAAACTACGATTCATCTAAATATTTTTATTTGAATCGTAGTATCTAAATAATAATTAATAACTTAGATTCAAATAAGCTATTCTAGCATTGCTACCTCAAAAAATTTAACAATAACATTCCTTAATTAAAACAATTCAAGATTATTCTGTTAATTCAACCCAGTTTCCTTCAGGGTCTTCTATCACACTTTCATAATATCCATCTCCTGTTGTACGAGGTTCACCTATTATAGTGTAACCGTCTGCCCTTAATCTATTGGTTAAAACATCTACTTCTTCTTTACTTCCTAAAGAAATCGCCAAATGAGCAAGCCCCATTACCATTCCTCTTTTATTTGAATTTTCCAGAATGTCAGGACGCTGCATCAATTCTAATCTTGCAGATGTATCTTCTGATAAAGAAGATAAGAAATACGAAGTATAATGCTTTGTTGGGTTTACATACTTTTCGTTGCTTTTCATATTGAAATAATTCATGTAAAAATTACGGGTCAGTTCAAGGTCATTGCACCAAATGGCAATATGTTCAATTTTCATAATTTTATTTTTTAATTCATTTTATTTTGCAAACTTATGCAAATTTGCATAAGTTTGCAAAATAAATATTTAATCTTATGAATGATTTGAAAACAATTAGAGCTAAAAGAGCAACCCAATTGATTTTCTTGGTATGTGGTTTAGGAATCGCAAGCTGGGCACCAATGGTTCCCTTTGCTAAAGACAGGTTATTATTAAATGAGGCTAATTTGGGAATGCTTTTATTATTTCTCGGTGCCGGAGCCATCCTGATGATGCCTATTTCAGGTATACTAATTAGAAAAATTGGGAGTCGTAAAGTGATAGCCGCAAGTGTGGTTTTAAGTGCTTTCATTTTACCTTGCCTCCTTGTTATTTCCAATGTATATCTAATGGGGCTATTTCTTTTTGCTTTTGGTTGTGGAATAGGAACAATAGATGTCGCCATGAATACCCATGGTGTACAGGTTCAAAATTTATATGACAAACCCATCATGTCTTCTTTGCACGGACTTTTCAGTGTTGGTGGGCTTTTCGGATCATTAGGATTAGGGTTTCTGATGAAAATGGGACTTAACCCTATTTACGCTGCAATTACGATTTCATCCTTGTTAATATTACTGCTAATTACCCAATATAAAAATCTTTTCACTCTTGAAAAAGAACAAGAGATCATTCTAAAATCAGCATCTGAAGATAAAAAGGAAGAAAGCAAAGGAAAAATGCAGTGGCTGGATTACAGAGTTTTAGTCTTAGGACTTATGTGTTTTATTGTATTCTTATCTGAAGGTGCCATGCTAGATTGGAGCGCTATTTTCCTGAGAGATAACAGAGGGATAGAAAATGAATTTACGGGAATAGGATATGCTGCTTTTTCCGTTGCAATGGCAGCAATGAGACTATCCGGAGATTCATTGGTTGGAAAATTAAACAGCAAAATAATTGTGGTTGGAGGAAGTATTTTAGCCGCTATAGGAATCGGGATTATTGTATTGAGTCCATGGCTTCTTGTGTCTATTTTAGGATTTGTTTTATTGGGAGCTGGTGCTGCTAATATTGTTCCTGTATTTATTACGGAAGGGGGTAAAATTAAAGGGATATCACCCACAGTTACCATTCCTGTGATCACAACTTTAGGGTACGCCGGTCAACTTGCCGGTCCTGCATTGTTGGGAATAATTGCTCATTATTTTTCTTTGTCAATTGCTTTCGAAATAATAGCTTTGCTTTTTATTCTTGTTGCCACTATCTATCAATTCCGAAAAAAATAAATCATTATGCTAAAAGAAGAACGTTTTGAAATCATTTTAAAACAGCTTAAAGTCAGTAATAAAGTGACGTTTGAAGAGTTGGCAAAAGAACTTTTAGTTTCAGAAGATACGGTAAGAAGAGATATAGAAATTCTGTATAAAAACGGTTTATTATCTAAAGTAAGAGGAGGTGCTATTCTTCGCGAAAAAGATCCACTCTCCTTTTCTGACCGACAAACTTTCCTGAGTGATGAA
This sequence comes from Chryseobacterium polytrichastri, assembly GCF_900142445.1. GTDB lineage: Bacteria > Bacteroidota > Bacteroidia > Flavobacteriales > Weeksellaceae > Chryseobacterium > Chryseobacterium polytrichastri. The sequence goes on from NZ_FRAV01000012.1 coordinate 95,188, forward strand.
AAAAATATTATTGCATTAAAAACACAACAATTTCTTAAAGATGGAATGACTGTTTTTATGGATGGTGGTACCACCGTGGGGAAAGTTATTAGCTATATGCCAATTGATATACAACTAAGAATTATTACTCACAATCTATCATTGGTTCCTTTGCTTCAAGGCTATAAAAATGTGGAATTAATTATTTTAGGCGGACAATTTGATTTTGATTTAGCCATCAATACAGGAGCCATTACCTGTAATGAAGCTTCGAAATATATTGCAGATGTATTTATTTTATCAACCTGCGCAATAGACGAGAATTTCGGAATTTCTTCTACCTCAGTGAAGGATCTGGAAACAAAAACGGCTATGCTGAAGTCTTCAAAAAAGATCATCACGCTGGCACATCAAAATAAATTAAGGAGAACTGAGGCTTTTAAAGTTTGCAATGTAAGTGACATTACTGTTCTAATTACTGACTTGCCAGGAGATAGTCCTGACCTTAATTCTTTAAGAGATTCGGGAATTCAGATTGTATAGATTTTTACTTTAAGTATTTGAACATAAAGCTTCAGAAGTAGAATACAACTCAAGATAAAGAAATAGGCTGTCTTTCGAAGACAGCCTATTTTTATGGTCAAATTAGAAAATATTGAATTTTCAATATTTCATTCAATATTTATTTCAAAATACTTCTTATTACTGGATTCACAATTGCCTGGCAAGCATTAATCTTAACAGGAACATATTGCGCTTCTCCAACCAAACAATTACCTCGCGAAACATCAACCTTCATGTATAAATTATCTACTTTACTATACAATTTATACATTCTATTCAATTGATAATTAAGGTTATCAGCTGTAGAACCACTAGGTATTAAATTAATTTGAGAGTTTGGAATATCTACCCAAGCCGTAATATTTCCAGTCGAATCTTTTTGCGCATATGCAAAAGATAAACGATAAGAAGTACAAGGCTCCAATAAGCTAAAAGAAAGCGGAGTAGATAAACATAATGATTGCTCATTTTGTACCACATCAAAATATGGTAATATAGAAACATCATATACATACGTCTTACTTCCTAACAGATTCGCTGAAACTACATTATTTAAACGTAATTCTATACGGTCAAAAGAAGCTCCGATACCGTCTAAGATAATCGCCGTCTTTGTAGAAGCTTGATTGGCAATCAATTTCAAAAGATCTAATTTTATAATCTGAGAATCAGATGCTTTAATTTCATCACCAATAGGAATATCTCCTAAATATCTTTGAATCGTAAAGCCGCCTAATACATTCACATCCAAAATAGGTAATCCTTCAGAACTCATTACAATTCTTACTTTATCACCAGGTCTCGCAATATTCTTGAATTTAACGGTTAGGATCTGCTTATTTAAAACTCCTACAGAAGTATTAAATATTGCTGCTGTATCGTAATTTGGAGAACCATGTAGTGGAGATGTACTGTTATTGATAGCATCAGTTGCTAAATAAGGATATAAAACACCTGATAGCACCGTAGCAACTCCTAACCCTGCATCCTGAACTCCGTATAAAACATCTTTCGTAGAACGGTTCAATAATACTTGGGCATTTAAGTTACCCGGAATTTCAGCACCATTCACCGTCATATTGGCATCACAAGCCGTAGATTGAGTTACAGGAGTACGGTCATCCACATACGCGCCATATATTCTTGCTGAATTAAACAACCCTAATACACTTCCTACCAATACCCTTACACCACCATATTCTATGTTAGCTCCGGCAGCATCTTTAGGGATAAAAGTAACATCTATAGTATTATTACCCACCAAAAGATTCAGAAGATCTAATTCACCAATAGATTTCAATGGTCCTACAGGAGCTCCACTTTTATTTAAGGTTTGAACAGTAATTCCTCCTAAGAGTTGTAATACTCCATAATCCTGGCCCAATTTAATAGTTATTGGAGTACCCGCCGTAATCGGAACTGCCTGTACATTATTAAAAGTCAGGTCAATCCATGAATTTCCTATTCCCGCTAATGAAATAGCGTTGAAAATAGTTCCATATGTTGACAAATCATTATCTACAGCCCTTTCACTGTTGGTGCTTCCTCCCGTTAAAATAGCTCCGGTACTTTTTATCGTAGCCATACGCTGAACATATTGATATTCGCACTCTAATTTATCATAAACATATACGGTAATTCTTTTAACGATATCACATGTACTTGATGAGTTAGCAGATTTTGCATAGAAATTATATGTTCCAATTTTCGGAAAGCTAATGGTTTGTCCCGTCACTTCCAGATTGGTTAATTCATCATAAATTTTAACTCCTGTACTTCCCAACAACTGACTTTGATAATTGGCAGCAGCAAAAATAGTAGAAGCATCCGGTACTCCATCGTTATTAGCATCAAGGGGTAAGCTTATTGCTGCATTTCCCACAATCTGATATTGCTTATCTTCCGCTGCGGTAAAGCCAATGTATTCATTAGCGCAATAGCCTGTAGCATTTAATCCCTTAATATAATAGGTTCCTAAAGGCTGCCATCTGTTTGCTAATTTATCTGCTGCTGTTTTGAAAGGAATTTCCTTTTGGTTTCTATCTACAACAATATATCCTGCATAATTGGCATCGTAATTTGGAATAAGCTGGGTAATATCAAACTTACGTTGTCTGATGTTGTTGTTTAAAAATTCAAAAGAGCATACTTTTTTAACTTCCGGACTATCATCCACATATGCAACATCATACACTCTGATGTCTTCTGCATTCAATAGATTTACCGATAGAGGTTTGAAAACACGTATTCCCACTTTATCAAATGGTATAATTTTCCCATTTGCATCACGTGGAGCAGCAAGAAAACTAAACTCTGCATTGTTCTGATTAATTAATCCTAACAGATCTAATCCCAACACGCTCGTATCTAACTTCACGGTTGAAACTTCCACTCCGTCTTTGTAAAATACCACTGAAGATTGGTTTCCTACATCCAACTTTAAAAGTCCAGATGGCATGCGGATTTTAAACCTCATCACTTTATCATTTATTGCTTTAGGTAGGTGGAAGAACTGTTCTACCGTTCCCGATGCATTTAAATTAAGTAAAGCAGTAATCCCAATTTTTGAGTACGTCGTAAGATCATTATCTATTGCATAATGTGCATTAACTACCGGTTCAGAAGCTATTAAACTTAATAACCCTCCACCAGCAGTATAAGACGTAAGCAATGAAACATCACAGTCTGACACATTATCTTTATAATAATATGAATCATAGACCTTGAAATTGTTAAGACCTCCAAGCAATACAGGAGATGATGTCTTATCATTTACTTCAATGGTCTTTATAGGTTCCTTAGGATAAAAAATAGCATAATAGTTCTGCGATGCATCTTTAGCAATGGTGATTTTATCCTGATTTGCATTAGAATTGACTGTAGACACAGAAATTGCATTATTTCCGGCTGCATTCTTCAAATTAAAAGTAGTAACATGCTCACCACCAATCACAACTCCTAAAACACCTTTAAGTAAATTCCCTAAACTACCTCCCAATAAAGCGTCTAGTAAGCCTACTTCATTGGAATTTACTTTTAGATAAAATTTAGAATTGGCAGGAACATATGATGTAGGAGCAGTATATCCCAACGTAAGTGTTCCGGAATATGCCCCTATTCCTAGTGCAGCCCCACCGTAGCTATTAATCTGGCCAAAGGTATTCACATCCGCATCATTTGAAAACTCAGGATTATCTACACGAGTTCCTGATGAAGTATCTGGTTTTATTTTCTGTACTACCTGCCCGTAGGATAAACTCCCTAACAACGGACAACATAGCAAGAGAAAACCTTTTAATATAGTCTTTCTCATAGTTTTTATCATTCAAAATCTATATTTATTTCACCACAAAAACGATATTCACAAAAGAATAATCTGATCCTATTCCTATAACATCATAAGTAAGAATACCATTTTCATCAATACTTAAATTAGCCAATGACGTATTATCATAATCTGTAACGTAATAATACAATCCGTTTGAAGCTGGGATGTTAGCAATGGTATCAGGAGCATTAGTACTTTTCACAAAAGTATTTCTTATTTCTGTACCTATAGTACCCCCGGTAGTAGAACTAGGAATAAACTTCTTATTGGTAAACTGAGATTTATACTCTGCATATAAATTTCTTTTTAGCCCCGTCCCCATCGTAGAAGTATTAAACACAATAGATGGCATATAAAAAAACTTAATCGGAGCATCTTGGGCAGTATTAAGCTTCACCCATTTACCTCCGTTACTTAATGAAGGTTCGTAATAGTAATACCCTGGAGCTGTAACATCTACTGTTTTACCGTCTAATGCAGACGTCACCCCTGACGTAACATACACCATAGAAGCTTGTTGGTTATTCGTATAAACAAGATCTTTAGCTTTTAACTTATCTCCTGTTACTCTTGGAGGAATAATTCCATCTGCCATATTTTCAGCGTCCGATTCTTTAACCTGCAAAGTAGCCTGAGGGTTTGTCGTATTAATTCCTATTTGCGCGCTCATAGCAATAGAGGCAAGTAACCCAATGAATGAGTAGTAATGTTTGTTCATAACTTAATCGATTTATATATCATTTTTATTCAAAAGTTCATTATCATAAAAACAATTATCATAACCGCATAACATCAAAGAGTACAAACTATAAATTCATAATTATTACTTCTCTTCTATATTCAAAAAGCTAAATTTTCTCATGTAGCGATTGAGATCATCAACAACCTTCATTTGAAAAATTTTCACATTAAAAACTATTAGTTAGATTTCAATATAATTAAATCATACCTAAATCATAATACTATATTAAATCAAAATGATATAGTAAGGATGATATAATAAAGGATTTGCTTTCGAAGTATCGAAATATAATTAGAAAGAAAGCATCGAGAGTATGTACAATATTTTGTACTTGAAGGAATATTTTATGTTAATAAAACACGTCTTCAACTCCATGTGAGTTATTTCATGGCAATGAGTTAGTTTTTGCCAAAGGTAATTATTTTATTTATAAAAACCACCAAACAAGCAACATAACGGAAAATAATTAATATTAAATCAAAAAATAAAGAATTACGTATAGTGAATTAATCTGTCATAAATTTAAAATTCAAATCGTTTTCCACTTACTACTAAGCTGATTACTCTACTTTTACCCGTTATATTTCATATACCACAAAAGAATAAAATCTACTAAAAAAAGACTATTTTAGTAGATTTTATTCTTTTCAATTTTAATATAAATTTAATAATTCAGACCTGTTAAGGTAAAAATCAAAAATTCCTTTTATCTAAGAGTGATTTATCATCAATTATTTCACAGCAGTTGCCTCTAATTCAACCATTAAGGTTTCAAATAGACCATTTACTTCAAGCATGGTGACAGCCTGTTCAATGTTATACTTTGCAATCCATTCCTGTAAAATTGGGAAATGGGGCCAAAGTTCTTTTGTTGAAGTGGTATAAATATTTAATCTTACAATATTTGCACATTCATAACCCGCCTTTGAGATCACCTCTTCAAGATTAGCAATAGCCTGCTGAAGCTGAGACTTCATATCTTTGTCACTGGATGTACCATCAGGATCAATAGCTGCCTGTCCTGAGCAATATAAAGTACTTTCCACATTTTTTACTTCTACAGCCTGCGAATAGCTGCGTTCGTTTTGCCAGCTCCAAGGATTCACTGTTCTTTTTTCCATTTTAATTGATTTTAGAGAAGGTCATAAGACCTCTTGTTATATATTTACTCTGCAAAGTTGTAAATTATACACAAGATCATCTCTTGATTTCAATCACGATTATGATGTGATGACGATCACATATTAAGAAGATAAGCGACTCAAGGTTTCTCTTGAAACTCCCAGATAAGCAGCCAAAAGCGACTTTGGAACCCGCTGAATAAGTGACGGATGCTTTTCTAATAATTGATTGTAACGCTCTTTAATACTGGAGGTCATGGTAGAAATAATACGTTGCTGAGCAGCAATAAAACCAAAATAAGCCTTCTCGAGAAAGAAATGTTCAATCTTTGGAAGAGCAGCGCACAACTTCTTATAATCATCAAGCTGAAGACACAATACTTCGGTATCTTCCACACATTCTAATGACATCGTAGCTTTCGTCTTGGTATAAAATGCCTGAAAATCACTTTCCCACCAATCTTCCATCGCAAATCCTACAATATATTCTTTTAAAGATTCATCTGTATACACCAGCTTCAAAAGTCCTTTTACCACAAAATAATTATAATGCACGTCTTCACCTTCCTGTATCAAAAACTGATGTTTTTTATATTTTTTAGCAGTAAAATAAGAAGATACCAAAGCAAATTCTTCATCTGTAAGAGGTACTAATTTTTCAATATGGGTGCGTAATGTATTCAGCATTCTTTAGGTATGAAACAATAAAAATACTCCTTTTCTTTGTAATAAGTTGAGGATTGATAAAGAATACGAAATGATTTCCCCTATCAATTTACACAAAAGAAGCCCGAGAAAACTCTCGGACTTCATCACTAATCATTACTATTTACATCTCTTTATTCGGCTTTATTTTTAAGCAACATCAGAAGGCTATACGCTCCTTTTTGAACGATTTTTTTATCTTTCAAATAATTGGCTTTCAGAACCTCTGTAAAACTGTCATCTGAAATTCCGATGGTCACAGGAATCATTTTATACTTTCTGTTTCCCAGGTCTTCAAAAACATAGTTTTTATTTTCAAAAGAAACCACCGATTCATTTGGTAACCCTAATGTATATCTGCTATTCACACTCACTTCAGCATTGATATACATTCCCCTGATAAAATCAGGATTTGGAGAAGAAAGCTTGGCAACCGCAATAGAAGCTCCTCCATTTTCAATATTCGGAACCATGCTTACAATTTTCGCACTTGATTTTTGTTCTGTATTTTGATTATTATACACCAAAATCTCCTGCCCTATTTTCACATCATCCACATCATTTTCAAATACTTTTAATTCTAACAATAAGCCTGTAGGATTAATCAGTTCAAACAACGTATCAGACGGGTTTATGTATTGTCCGTTATTCACCAAAATCTTGCTCACAAAACCACTGAACGGTGCATACACATTAATTCGGCTTCTAATATTTCCTGTACTCAACCCTTTTGCATTGATACCGATTATTCTCAATTTTTCTTCCAATCCTTTTAACGTCGCATTCAAAGTAGAATAATCTGCCTGTGCGGTTTGCAAGGTTTTATCACTACTCGCCTTACTGGTATTAAGATCTTTTTGACGGTTTAAATTTAATCTTGCAGATTCCAATTGAGCCTTCGTTACCAAATAATCCTGCTGCAACTGAATAAATTGAGGATCTTCAACCACTGCCAATACCTGCCCTTTATTGAAATGACTTCCGTTGATGACATTAATTGATTTGATATGCCCACCCATAATACTGGAAACAGAACTGATATGAGAAGGCGCAATTTCTACTTTACCATTCAATCGCACCAATTTTTGCATGGTTTTGTTTTGAATGTTCGTAGTAGTTAACCCAACCGATTGAATTTGTTTCTCAGATAATTGAACCGTATTTTGCTCTGTTTTTGCAAACTTTTTATTTTCATATACCGTTTTTTCTTCTTCTTTTTTTCCTGAACAAGAAGATAAAACCAACCATACACTTAGACTATATATTGATATATTTTTGAAATACATTTTCGTATTATTTTGAAATTAAGAAATTAAGTTCCGCTCCGATTTGGTTGAGCCTTTCCAGATTATCGATATAATCAACCTTTGTTTTTACCGCCTGATTGGTAAGAATTACCCAATTCAGATAATCAATCTCACCAACTTCCATTTGCTTTTGTGCGGTTTTTAAAATTATTTCAGATTTTGGCAATTGTTTTTGTTCATAATTTTCAACAATCTTTAATTGATTGGTATAATTATTAACCTGCTGTTTTAATCTGTTTTTAAGTTCAATTTCTTTTCGTTGATATTCATTCTCCGCAATAGCAACCTTCGTTTGGGTAGCTTTTGCCAACGCTCGTTGCCCTTTCGTAAACAAAGGAATTCCAACCCCGATTTGTACTGAGTTAAAACGATTGCTGTTAATATTTTTCATACTCTGATTCGTATACCCCACCAAAATATCCGGAAGAAGTTTAGATTTTTCAAGCTGAGCTTCTGCTTGGTTGACTTTAATTTGTTGATTTAAATATTGCAATTCAGGATGTTGCTTGATCTTTTCCTCTGAAACCTGAAGATCAATATTGATAATAGATTGATCCGAAATTGGTTGATATTCATGCTCAGATTGCAGCAATAACTGAAGCTGAAGTTTCGCAATATCCAAGTCATTTTCAAGCATATTCAATTGAGATATCGCCTGCTCTCTCTGAATTTCGGCGGTAGATTCTTCTAAAATATTAGCCTCTCCTTTTTTCAGTCGTAAGCTTGCTTTATCTGCAAAACTGCCATACAATTTGGTGATGTAATCAATAACTTTTTTCTTTTCCTGAAGAATCAGTATTCTGTAAAAAACCTCTGAAACCTGTTTGGTCAATTGAGATTTTGTAAGATTTTGATTTATAATACTTGCATTCCATTCTGCATCCAGCATTTGTTTTCTTTTAGAATACACAGTCGGAAAACTAAATCGTTGGGTAATTGAAAAAGAATTATCTGTTTCTTCACCCTGAATCTGCCCAAAACCTGCGTTCACCTCCGTCTGAGGAATATCCAGATAACTTGCCTTTAATTTCTCCTGATATTCTGATACTAATTTCGAATTTCTAAGACTTCCATTATATTGAAAAGCCTGCTCCAAAGCTTGTTCGTACGTAATATTTTCCTGAGCATTTACCATTCCTAACGAAATAAGAAATAGGAATGCCGTGAGTTTTTTATGATGATTTGAAAATTTCATTTTGTATTGATTTTAAATGCGATAGGCACTAAGATTTTATGTATGGAGAATGTATTTCCCGTTAGTTAAGAAACTCTGATTTTGCAATTGACGCTGTTTTATTAAATTTTTTCTTCTTACTGACCCTTTCAAACAGGACGTAAAGAATAGGTAAAACAAACAGGGTTAAAAGAGTGGCCAACATCAAACCTCCAATAACTACAGTAGCTAAAGGTCGCTGCACTTCGGCACCTGCGCCATCGCTCAATGCCATCGGCAGAAATCCTAATGAAGCTACAAAAGCCGTCATTAAAACAGGACGAAGACGAATTCTTGTTCCTATTAAAACAATTCTGCTTGTGTTTTTTATTCCGTCTTTTTTCAGTCGGTTAAATTCTGAAATCAAAACAATTCCGTTTAAAACCGCAACGCCGAAAAGAGCGATAAATCCAACTCCGGCACTGATACTGAAAGGCATTCCTCTCAATGCCAGAAAATAAATACCTCCGATGGCCGATAATGGAATCGCCGTATAAATCAATAAACTATGTTTTACAGAACCGAACGCGAAAAACAGCAACAAGAAAATCATCACCAATGAAATGGGAACCGCGATTCCCAATCTGGCCTTCGCTTCATTTAAATTTTCAAAAGCTCCACCATACGAAATCGTGTAACCTGCAGATAATTTCAAGTCTTTATTTACCTTTTGCTGAAGGTCTTCTACAATACTTTGAACATCTCTACCGCGCACATTGAAACCTACAACAATTCGTCTTTTGGTATCTTCTCTCTGAATCTGATTCGGACTTTCTTTTAATTCTACTTTTGCCAATTGTGACAAAGGAATCTGTTCTCCATTCGGAGTCGGAACCAATACATTCTGAATGCTTGTGATGTCTTTTTTATGTTCACTATCCATTCTTACCACTACATCAAATTTTCGTTCACCTTCATACAAAGCCCCAGCGGTTTGTCCGGCAAAAGCCATATTGATCACTCTGTTGATTTCAGCAACGGAAATATTGTGACGGGAAAGTTCAGAACGGTTATAATCAATCACTACTTGCGGAGCGCCTACTACAGGCTCTAAATATAGATCCTGAGCACCTTTTACCGTATTGATAATTCCACCCAATTTTTTCGCATATGTTGCCAGACTGTCTAAATCTTCACCATAAATTTTACAAACGACATCTTGTCTAGCACCCGTCATTAATTCATTAAAACGCATCTGAACAGGAAATTGGAAACCTGTCGTTAATCCTGGAATAACCTTTAAAGCAGTACTCATTTTTTCTGAAAGTTCGGGGAATGATTTTGCGGAAGTCCATTCTTTTTTAGGCTTTAAAACAATAATCATATCGCCTGCATCCATCGGCATTGGTTCGGTTGGGATTTCTGCACTTCCGATTTTGGTAACTACTTTTTGAACTTCCGGAAATTGCTTTAAAAGGATTTTCGCAGCTTCAGTAGTTACTTTTTTAGTCTCATTGATATTACTTCCCTGGAGAATACGCATTTCAACTGCAAAATCTCCTTCTTCTAATGAGGGAATAAATTCTCCGCCCATTCTTGAAAGTACCAAAACAGCTCCGGCAAAAAGAATAACAACAGCTATAATGATTGTTTTTCTAAACTTTAACGCTTTCATTAATAGTTTCTGATGACCAATTTCCACCTTCGTCATCACTTTATCTGAAAGATTATCTTTTACTTTTTTCTTTCGGCTCAGTACCAAAGAACTCATCATCGGAATGTAAGTCAGTGATAATAAAAAAGCCCCAACCAATGCAAAAGCAACCGTTTGTGCCATTGGCTTAAACATTTTTCCTTCAATACCCTGAAGTGTAAAAATCGGGAGATAAACTATTAAAATAATAATTTGACCGAACACGGCACTGTTCACCATTTTTGTAGCGGAGCTCGAAACCTGCTCGTCCATTTCTTTTTTAGAAAGCATATTATCTTTCCCGAAATGTTTTTTGTGAGCCAACTGATGTAAAACTGCTTCAACAATGATTACGGCGCCATCTACAATCAATCCGAAATCTAAAGCACCAAGGCTCATTAAATTCCCTCCGACCCCGAAAATATTCATCATAATAATGGCAAAAAGCATCGCCAAAGGAATTACTGAGGCTACCAATAATCCCGCTCTGAAATTCCCAAGGAAAAGTACCAAAATGAAAACCACGATCAACGCCCCTTCCATTAAATTGGTTTTTACAGTACTGATGGTATTATTGACCATTTTCGCTCGGTCTAAAAACGGCTCGATCACCACTCCTTCCGGTAAAGATTCCTGAATCTTGTCTAATCTCTGTTTGATATTTCCAATAACTTCATTGGCATTTTCCCCTTTCAACATCAAAACAATAGCTCCGGAAACTTCGCCTGTATCGTTAAAAGTCATGGCGCCATATCTCGTGGCAAAACCTATTTTCACATCTGCTACATCTTTGATATGCACAGGAATTCCTTCTTTCGTATTTGAAACCTGAATGTTTCCTATATCTTCTGAACTTTCCAATAATCCTTCACTTCGGATAAAAAGAACCGTCTCTTTCTTTTCAATATAAGCTCCACCCGTATTTTGATTGTTCTTTTCAAGTGCATCAAAAACATTGTTTATATTGATATTAAAAGCCTGAAGTTTATTAGGATTAATGGCAATTTCGTATTGTTTTAATTTCCCTCCAAAACTACTGACATCGGCAACCCCTTTTGTCCCCAACAACTGACGACGAATTACCCAATCCTGAATTGTTCTGAGTTCAGTTTCATCATATACATTTTCGTATCCTTTTTTGGCTCGTACAACGTATTGAAAAATCTCTCCTAAACCTGACGAAATTGGTCCTAATTCCGGTTTCCCAATTCCTTCAGGGATATTTTCCTGAACCAATTGCAGACGTTCCTGAACTTGTTGACGAGCCCAATACACATCGGTATCATCATCAAAAACAACAGTCACCAAAGACAATCCGAATCGTGAGAAGCTTCGTAGTTCTGTAATTCCACTAATATTGCTGGTTGCCTGCTCAATAGGAAAAGTCACCAACCGTTCAATATCTGCAGCCCCGTAAGAAGGCGCAACGGTAATCACCTGAACCTGATTATTCGTAATATCCGGCTGTGCATCAATGGGAAGTTTGGGGGTTTCATAGATCCCAAGCAGGATGAGCCCTATGGTAAAAAGGCCGATAATGAGTTTATTCTTTACAGAAAACTCAATAATTTTATTTAACATGAAAAATTGATTAATTGATAATTAACAAGAAATGACCGCCTTAAGAGAAAATCTTAAAGCATTAATTTTTAATTTGCATCAATTAACAAAACCGTGGTGGCTGGAAAATCCGTGAAAGATAGGTATTGGAAAAGTCTTTTTCCTGATAACTCGTGGTTTTTTGAGAAACCTTAAATTCTTTGATTTGTTCGAAATGAAAAGTAATTTGAGGAAGCTGTGCATGAATCATTAACACAACGGGAGGATTAATAAATGGAAGCTTTTGGTCTGTATTCCAATCAGAATCGGGCTTATGGTTATCATAGTGCTCTACCATGAATTCCATAAAATTCCCTTCATACTCCATGAGATGTTCTATAAAGACAGGGACCTTCAACACCTCCGCTACATTGGTTGTTGCTAGTATATAAATCATCGAACATAATATGGAAAACCACCTCAACATGGCCGCAAAGATAAGGCTTAATTTTTCTTGGTGGTAATAATTTTTGTTAATCTAATAGGAGCTTACAAAGCTAAACATCACAATAAAGAGAAACTGCTTCAAAAGAATGTAACTTTTATTTAGAAGAATACTAATTACTTTACAGAATTTAAAACTGATAAAGCATCCTATTTTTTAAAATTCTCTATTAAAAGAATCAAACTATAAACGTTTCTGTTCTTCTGTTTTCTGCTTTGCTTCTCTTCCTTTTATCGTACTTTTTCCAAAATTATATTTAAAACTCAATCTGAACCTTTGGGTATCCCCATAATAGGTGTAATAATTACTTTGATCTTTATAATAAGAACTTACTTTAAATTTTTGACCTCTATAAATATCCTGAAGACTTAAGGTAATTTCAGCTTTGTCTGCAAAAAGTTTCTTTTTGAATCCTAAGCTCAGGTTACTAGAACTTCCTGCCACCGCCGGACCTTGTAAATGAGAGGTATTAAACATAAAATTGACATCCGCAGTAAGTCCTGATTTTTTACTGAGCGTAAACTGAAAATCTGCGTTGCCATCTGCTCCCCATATGTGTTTTTTAAGATTGCTGCCATCATCAAAAATAAAATTACTGCTTTGTAATGAAGGTCCTCCCTGAAGGTTAACTGACCACCAAGGAGCCAGATCCACAGAGGCACTTAACGTAAGTCCAAAATAAGTACTCCCCGGTATATTGGTTACCTTTTGGATAAGGATATTATTTTCATTATCCTGAATACTGAGCTGTGATGTTGGATTTTTTTCATGAATATAATATAACTCAGCACCGTACTTACTTTTATACGAATAAGATATGCTAAGCTGATCGGACAAAGCGGGTTTTAGCTCTACATCACCAATAAGGTAAGAGTTTGGACTGAAATAGGATTTGGATGGATTTAGATAATTGTACGCCGGGCGGGTAATCCGTCTTCCATAAGAGAAACTTAACTGATGATTTTCTGACAACTTATTCTGTATAAAAAGAGTCGGAAAAAGATTGAAATACTGTTGTTTATTTCTTTGTGCGGGATTAACGGAGTTGCCATCAATAGATGTTAATTCTCCACGAAGTCCGGTTTTCACAGTCCATGTTTTCCAGTCTTTTCCGGCACTTATATATCCTGCCAATACTGTTTCATCATACCGAAACAAATTACTCAAAAGCGGATCATTAATCAACGTTCCATCTACATCTCGGGAAAAATCCAGATTATTTTCAGCCTTTACTCTGCTATATTTTAATCCGGATTCTAAGGTTGCCCATTGATGAGCTCCGCTATAATCCATCTGTGCTGTAAAAATACGGATATGTTGTTCGTTATCTGTGAAGAATCTCTGGGATTGGGTATCTGTAACAAAGTAATCGGTTTTTACATCTTGGGTTGTTTCGTAGCGGTAATCTGTGTAAGTACTTGAAGCAGTAAGCTTTTCTTTGGAAGAAAACAGATGTTCATATTGAATATTATAATTGATATTGGAATTGGGCGTAAGCCGATTATTCTTAGTAACAAAATAAGATTGAAGCTCTTTATCACTGGTAAAAATATAAGTAGGAACATTGTAAAGAGCATGGTTATTTTTAGAGATATAACCGTCTATTCCAATGCTTAGTGTATTCAGACTGTCAATTGTATAGTCTGTATTAAAGCGGTAAGTATGTTCGGCGTCCCTTTTATTTTTACGGCTAAGAATATTCTCCCATTGTTGTTGCTGTTCAGGATAATTGATGACTTCATTGATCTTGTTGTAATATACACCCGAACCAAAGTTATAGCTACCAGACAAAGAGAATTTTCCCGATTTGTAATATTGGCTTATACCTACATTTTTACGGGCATATATTCCCTGTTCATAAGCAGTCGTTACCGATCCCTTATACCCTGCTGTTTTATTGGCTTTTATTTTAATATTAATAACAGCACTTCCGGAGGCATCATATTTAGCAGGAGGATTTGTAATAACTTCCACGGATTTAATATCTGTCCCATTCATGCTTTGCAGTAAAGCTTTAAGCTCATCTCCGGTTAAAGAAACCCTTTTATCATTAATGGTTACAATGATAGACTGACTGCCACGGATTGACAACTGATCGGCCGAAGATTGTACATTGGGTGAACGTTTTACAATTTCCCATGCATTGCTGCTGGATAGAATCGTATTTTCTACATTAAATTCCACACGGTCTGCTTTACGGATAATTTTGGGCTTTTTATAATCAAGAGAAAGTTCTTTTAGTTCAGTTGTTTTAATTGTATCTGGTTTGGTTTGAGCAAAAGAATAACTTGATAATAGTAAAGCAATGCTTAATAAAATAATAGGTGTTTTCACAAGATGTTTGTTTCCAACAAATGTAGATGATTCGCTATATCACATGGGTTAATGCCCGGTTAATCCTGGGTTAATGAAATGTTAAAGCAATTCAAAACTAAAATATCAACCGATGATCTTAGTATCTTTAGCTTATGAAATCGAAAATAAAATATCTGATCTGGAGTTGTATACTCGTTATCTTGGCTATGACTGTAATGCAGGCTTATTTTATTTATAACACCTTCATGTTGAAGCAAAAACAGGCTCAAGCTTCTGTACGTTCTGAACTGATCCTAATGGAAGAAAAAATCAATATCACAGCGCTTCGCAGCGAATGGATAAACCATATGGATTATTATGCTAAAACAAAACAACATGAAAAGATGAATTATGCTGCTTTGCTTAAGGCTTCTGAAATTTCAAAAAAAGTAAAAGACTATATTAATCATAACCCCGTTCTGTCTGAGTATAATACTGCATATAACGTAACGATAAAAGATGCAAAGCTCGCTGCTTCCGGCTCTAATTCTCCTTTCGTTCTAAAAAATAAAATTTGGTTCGGAAACGGAAAAGCATTAGAGAACCCTCAAATTATTCACGATATGACCTCTCATATAGATGGCGAAACCAATACTATGGTCAAGGAGTTTACCACACAATCTAGTTTTAGTATAAATGATTGGCAAAGAAAAATTTTAGGACAAATGCTTGGTTTGCTTTTATTCTCTTTATTTGTTTTCTGTCTGCTAATATTCCTTTTCTATTTTTCTATCCGAAGTTTAATTTCGCAGAAAAAAATTGCTGATATTCAAACTGATTTTATTAATAATATCACTCATGAGTTCAATACACCTTTGGCGACATTGGGAGTTGCAATCAGTACTATTGAGGAGCAGACAAAACCTATTCAAAACACAGCCGTTAATCATGCTATTCGTATTGCTCACCGCCAACATCGACGTCTTAAAAAACTGATTGATCAGGTTGTTGTCCATGCCTCCGGACAGGAAGATATAACATACAAAAAGGAAAAAACAGAAATGAATATGTTTCTTTCGCAAATTATTACAGATTTTAATACTGTTTACCCTACAATAATGCTGGATTTTGTATCCAAACACGAAGAGGTTGATCTTTATGTATATCAATTCCATCTGACTACTGCTATCAATAACATCTTAGATAATGCAGTTAAATATGGAGCTCAACATATTAAAATTCAAACCCATACAGAAGATAATTATTATACCTTAATGATTGAAGACAACGGTATCGGAATAGCTGAAAGTGAACAGCATAAAATTTTCGAGAAATTTTATCGCGTAGAAAGAGGTGATATCCATAACACGAAAGGATTAGGACTTGGCCTCTATTATGCTCAACAAATTATTTTCGCCCACGAAGGAAAGATTACCGTTGCATCTCTTTTACCAAAAGGAACTATATTCACCATTTATTTGCCTTTATCATGAAACATATCCTTTTAACTGAAGATGATTTTGATTTTTCAGATATTTTAAAACATTATCTGGAACTCGCAGGGTTCAAGGTAACCTGTTGTTTTAACGGGCAGGAAGCTCTGCATTTCCTGAAGTCTGCAAAATCTCCAAAAATAGATATGTGCATTCTCGATGTAATGATGCCGATTATGGATGGATTTACCTTAGCAGCAGAAGTGATTCAGATGTTTCCGGAAATGCCCTTTATTTTTCTTACAGCCCGAAATCAGAAAGAAGATAAACTTAAAGGGCTAAAACTCGGAGCTGATGATTATGTGGTAAAGCCGTTTGAAGCAGATGAACTTATGTTGAGAATACGAAATATCTTGAAACGATCTGAACCATCGATATCCAAAGTAATTTCAGAATTGATAAGCGTTGGTTTTTATTCTTTTGATTACAAAAACCTTCAGTTAACTTTAGGAGACAACTATACAAGACTTACAGAAAAAGAAGCTATGCTTTTATTGTATTTCACTCAAAATCCCAACCGAATCATAAAACGTGAGGAAATTTTATTATACATCTGGAAAAGTGATGACTATTTTTCAGGAAGAAGTCTTGATGTTTTTGTAAGCAGACTAAGAAAATATCTGGCTAAAGACCTGAGAATTGAAATAGAAACGATACGAGGGATGGGATTTGTATTTCATTTGGGATAGCGCTCGATAATACAAGGTCGATATTTTAAACTATAATTTTCCGTGTAGGTTCTGACAAATTCGGTTACCTTAATTTTCATCTATGCATGATACTGGAATCTGACTATAAATTTAATTTATCTAACGCATATGCCATTATATTATGTAAATACTTTTCCTGATCCGTATCCACATAAGTTCCTGAAATACTTCCGTTTCTAAACACGCCTTCATCCCAAAAGAAAATAACCCTTCCATTTGGCCCAGTTGTCCAAATACCAGCTTGAGATGTTCCTATTCCTCCTTCTGTGGCTAAAATTGTAGAAGCAGGTGGTAGTTGAGAATTGTAGACCCTTCCTGCAGTTTGAGCTCCGGAAATAACAGTATTTCCGGCTATATTTCCAAAAACACCACTAGAACCTGTAGATCCGGCTATAGAATAAGATACTCCAGTCCCATTTGTTACATTACCGCTCCCTCCAAAAACTTGAAAAGCCAGAGTATTTGTGGCAGAGTCAAGAAGAATAATAACCACCCCACCCAATTGTGCAAAATCCTTGATCTTTGTAAGTACTGTAACATCCAATCCTCCTCCAGGGATAAGGCCAATACAGAAAATATCCACCATCCCTTTTAACTGTGCTGCAGTATAGTTATTAATTTGTCCTTCAAATTGTAAGAAATCAATGCCAGA
This sequence comes from Chryseobacterium polytrichastri, assembly GCF_900142445.1. Lineage (GTDB taxonomy): Bacteria > Bacteroidota > Bacteroidia > Flavobacteriales > Weeksellaceae > Chryseobacterium > Chryseobacterium polytrichastri. The sequence goes on from NZ_FRAV01000012.1 coordinate 112,974, forward strand.
TATCTTATTGTAGAAACCATTGGCTCCATAATTAAGCTTACTTTGAAGCTGAGAATTAAACGCAGGAAAACCTGTACCTCCAATTGCATAAAGATTTCCATCCCATAAACTTGCTGAATATCCTATTGTTATGTTCCTACGTGAAGAACCTATATCACCAGACAATCCATCAACATATCCCAGCACACCGTTAGCATCAGCTACTACCCTTCTAGTGGCTACAAAAGTTTGGTCTTTATTATCTGACCTAGACCCATCAGGTTTTGTAAAAACAGCATTTGCCATTTGATGTTTCGGAAGTTCTCTAACTCTCTCTGTTCCATTAATATCAAGGAATTCTGTTGGGTTTTTTGTATTTATTCCCACCTGACCAGAAGCCATTGTGAATAAAAAAACAGCAAGTAAACTTTCTTTTTTCATGTAAATTGTATTATATATTTAATTAAATGTGTTTTTTATATGACCATTGTTATAGTCCGTACATTCAACTTGTTTAAACTTTTATTTTAACGCAAAAGTGACAAAAGATTAACACATTAGTCACTTTAAGTTGAGTATTAGGCTACAAATAAGAGCACATAAGTTTTTAAAAATCTTTGCCTATTGAGCGGAGTCGAAATAGTATTCTTTTGTAGACTTTTGTTTTCTCAATAACCAATCATTAATAAATCAACGATAGCTTTTGATTCTTTTGCGGTTAAATTTTTAATTAGTTTAAACAGGTTCATTATTAGCCAATTCAAGAGCACTGATCCTTCCACGCCTACCTGCCATCAAGCTTGTATTATTAATCTTTCTCATTCATATTTATGTTGATGCAAATTTCGTATATCTCTGAATATCTCCTGTTCGCCAAACGTTCAATACTTTGTTTCCAAAGGGTTCAGTGGTAAAAAATTTAAACCAAAAACGTATTTTCAATTTTGTGGAAGAATTATATAATGGACATAATATTATACTGCATAAGCATGCTAAATCAATAAAAACACAAGAATACACTAACTTATCAAATATCATTTCGCGTATAACTTCCATACCAAATTTCTAAATTGCTGTAATACCTGTTATTAAAGAAATTCTAATCATTTCTTATTTTGATGAAAGCCAAATTATCATTCAAATCTACAGGCATTTTAAAGATATCATTGATTGATTTTCGTTCATTTTCATATTACCAAAACATTCATTTTTTATCAAAAAAATATCATATCACATTTAGTTTCACTACAAAATGTAAAATATGTATTATGTATGTTCCAAAAAAGACAGAAATTGAACCTTCAAAAAACACATAATTGAACTGTGCAGAAATATTAAACAATTGTAGCTGGTGTAATTTTACAAAATCTTAAAAACAAAGAAATGAGTAAAACAATTTTAATCACAGGAGCCGCAAGCGGTTTTGGAAAAATTGCTGCATTTGAATTAGCAAAAAAAGGACATAAAGTAATTGCTACCGGGCAGGTTTACCCACAGGTTAGCGATCTTATCCGCGAAGCAAAAGAACAGGGAATTAATCTTATCGTTGATAAACTTGATGTAACTGATTCTCGCGATCTTGCTTATATTCATAAAAAGTATGATATTGATATTTTAATCAGTAATGCGGGTATTATGGAAGGAGGCCCAATTGCAGAGCAGCCAATTGAACTTATTCGTTCGATGTTTGATGTTAATGTATTTGGTGGACTTGAACTTGCTCAAGGTTTTATTAAAAAATTTATTGAACAAAAGAAACCGGGTAAAATAGTCTTTACGACATCTATGGGAGGACTATGGACGGTGCCTTATGTAGCAGCCTACTGCGCATCAAAACACGCTATGGAAGCTATCGCGGAGGGTTTAAAAACAGAATTAGCAGATTTCAACATCAAAATTGCAACCTGTAACCCAGGTGTTTTTGGTACTGGATTTAATGATCGTGGTGTGGATAGCATATTCCGATGGTATAACCCTGAAACCAATTTTACCCCATCTAGTGTATTTGATGGTACAGCAGAATCATTGAATCATCAACTTGATCCACTCTCAATGGCTGAATGTATCGTGAATGTAGCATTAGACGACAATTCTAATTTTAGAAATGTGCATCCTAAAGAAACAGAAGATTTTGTGAAACAACTTCAAGTTGAAGCCTGGACAGCAAAAAGTTAATTTAAGAATCCTGTGAAGCACGGATATATCAATCCGTGCTCTAATTTTACATAAAGACAAAAAAATGAACATAACTTATAATGAAGCATCCCAAATTTTGAATGCTTCAATTGAAAAGGCCAAAGCAATGGGTATCCCTGTTAGTTTAGCAGTGGTGGATACAGGAGGTCATTTGGTAGCTTTTGCCAGATTAGAAAGTGCTTTTGGTGTTGTAGATTTTGCAATAAAGAAAGCAAGAACAGCTGTGATGTTTGGCGTAGACAGTGATGTAATGGGAACGATCATTTCTGGCGCCGAAATGCATGCTTATGGAATGATTAATTCTAATGAAGGACTACTAACAATAGCGGGTGGTGTAGTGATTAAAAATAAAGAAGGAAATATCATTGGTGCCATTGGCTCATCCGGTGGAACTGTTGATCAAGATAAAGAAATTGCAAGTTCGGGTGCAAGCATAATTATTTAATTTTAGAAATTTGTGTTATGGAAGCAACAAATGAAATAATATTTGACAGACTCGTATATTCTTGTGTTTTTGAAAAACACCGGGGATTCGAAGAGTTCTATCCCGACCATTTTTTGGGATTTCAGCTAGCCGGCGAAACGCATGCCATTCATGATCAAGGTACGATAGTGATCAAAGAAAATACAGTGGTATTAGTAAAGAAAAACCAATTGATTCGAACAATAAAGTATCCTTCAAAATCAGGAAATTACAAGTTTATCGCTATTACATTAGATAAGGAAACTCTACACAGCTATGCTTTGGAGAATAAGATTGTGATAAAAAAACGGTACGAGGGAAAGCAAAAAATGTTTTTTGAACCTAATGAGTTTCTCAACAGCTACTTTATTTCACTTGCCCCATATATCAATAAGACAAAAAAAGCAACACCTAAACTAGCTGATTTAAAGGTCAGGGAAGCAATTGAGTTATTACTGGATAGCAACCCTGATTTTATATATATACTATTTGATTTTAATAAACAATATAAGATTGATCTTGAGGAATTTATGAATAACAATTTTATGTTCAATGTTCCAATTGAATCATTTGCTAAGCTCACAGGAAGGAGCATTTCAACATTTAAACGTGATTTCGCCAGAGTTTTTAATTCTACTCCCAAACAGTGGCTTCAGGATAAACGTCTCGAAGAGGCATATTATAAAATAAAGCATAAGCAGGAAAAACCTACTGAATTTTACTTAGACCTTGGTTTTGAAAATTTATCCCATTTTTATACATCATTTAAACATAAATATGGGTTAACTACTTCCCAAGTGAAGTAGATAAGATCTTGCAAACACGCATTCTGAAAAAGAGATGTAAATAATAACTTCTATGATCCTTATAAATCTGCTATCCATTTTGCAAGATCTTCCTCAGTACTCAAATTTAATTTCTTTTTAAGCCTGTATTTTTTTGTATCTACAGACCGTAATGTAATATTATCAAATATTGCAATTTCTTTACTGGTAAGATCTAGTCTTAAATAAGCACAAAGCCTCACATCCCCTTGAGAAAGATTAGAGTTTGCCTCCATCAAACTATCAAAAAAATCAGGATACGCTTCTTTAAAACGGGTAAGAAAAAAGGGATCCCTGGATTTTGCCAATGTCATTACTTCGTCAAAAGATATCCCTATCTTTTTCCTCAGACTCTCTGTTTCTTTTAATTTTTCTTGAATAATTATATCTTTCTTCTGCTGTGTCCGTTTATACAATTTGATTATGTAGTATATAGCAAAAAAAGAAGCTGTGATTATTCCAATAATCATTATATATAAATTTCTCCTTTTTTCCTTTTCTTCCTTTTCTTTTTCTTTCAATAAATTTTGAAGAATGATATTTATCGATTTCTTTTCACTTGTTTTAATACTGTCGTTAACCAATTTATGCTTTTCAAGATATTCATTTGTTTTCTCAATATCATGAAGTCCCTTATAAGCGTTAGAAATTTTCTCATAAACAGTTGCTATATTTATTTTACGCTTAAATCTTTCATAAATAATAAGAGCCCTAGAATAATATTCCAAAGCCTTATTATAGTCATTTTTTTCTAAGTATAAATCTCCAAAGTATAGGTAAACCGTAGCTCTTTCATCGTTTTCATGTGCCGTTAAGGCAATGGCTTTATTGAGATAAATCTCTGCTGAATCAAGGTGTTTTTTTTCCCGCATAAATCTTTCGGCAATTCTTGTATAAGCCAATGAAGACTGCATAATTCTGGCACTCTTTTTTTGCATACTGTATACAGAGTCTACTTCATTCATCATATCAAAATTATTCCATTTCCAGGAATAACTATAGTAGGTGTAAAATGTTTTCCTTTTACTTTCTTTTATATTCTTGGCGAATTTTAATGCTTTATCCAGATTTTCATTAGATTGTTTAAACAAACCCAAGGTAGAATAATTTCTTCCATATTCATAATAAAGCCTGGTATTCATTATGGGATCTTTATCATTTCCCAATTCATCCTTAACTTTATCCAAATAATAAAGACTTTCTTCATGCATATTCATTGTACTCAAAAGATTACCTATATTGGTATAAGCAGAAATAATTCCCTCTTTATTATTCTCTTCCTGAAAGAACTTTAATGCTTTTGTATTATAGTCAAGAGCTGCATCCATTCTATTTTTGTCAACGTTATCTATGGTAACTTTATGAAGTTCAGGAACTGTATATTTCTGACAATACATTTTGGCACCCAATAACAGAAAAATAAATAATATTTTTTTCATATACTCTCCAAATATATTAGAATTTACACATTAAAATAATAATTCCTTAAAAATAAACTAAAAAAACATGTAAAAGAATCTCCTTTCTTTATCATTACTGCTACTGCAATCATACTTTACCCACAGTAAAAACAATTAACTATCAGTAACTTACAAAAACGATGTGTATTTGTTGTAGTATTTTTCTTCAGGATCGGATGTAGATTTGCATCAGTAATTCGAAAGCACTTAAATAATTAATACTAGTCATTTTTAAATGCTTAAGATACGATTCTAAACACACAAAAAGGAAATTTAAAATTTTAACTGTAAACCAAGAAAGATATGAAAAAGATAATCATTCCTATTATGTTCTATGCTCCTGCTATTGCATTTGGCCAGATCGGAATAGGAACCCCTGATCCTCATCCCAGTGCTATGCTGGATATCGTTTCTTCAGACAAAGGAGTATTAGCGCCAAGGCTCACTTCTATTCAGAGAGACAGCATACAAAGCAAAACAGAAGGGCTCATTATTTACAATACAAATGAAAATGCAGTTCAACTTTGGGATTCTACAAAATGGAAAACTCTCGGAATTCCGGGAACTGCGGTGGTAGGCAGTCTAACTTGTTCGGATGCTGCTCATAATGGAAATCTGGTTATTGCAAAAGCTGCCTCGGGTGTTTCCTCATCAATACCATATACTAATGGGAATGGTGCAGAATACGCTCTACAAAACATATCTTCTACAGGTATTACAGGTCTTACCGCTACATTAGCGGCAGGAAAATTAATAAAAGGCAACGGGAATCTTACCTATACAATTACCGGAACACCGGCCACGGAAGGAACCGCTAATTTTGCTATCAATATCGCAGGAAAAACCTGTTCTTTCGCGAGAACGGTGATTTCTAAAGGAAGCATAACCTCGCTGGATATCAATCAGGCAGTGGTTACAGGATCTCTTACCAAGGGAGTGCCTGCCTCTCAGGTAAGTGTCAGTATTCCTTATACAGGAGGAAACGGAGGACCATACGATGCTTATTCAAGAGCTTCAGGACCTACAACTGGGCTTACCGCTACACTGGCGGCAGGAGAATTCCAAAACGGAAGCGGTACCCTCACCCTTTCCATTACAGGAACTCCTGGAAACCAGCCCGTAGGCCTGGCTATTTTTGCATTAACGATTGGTGGGAAAACCGCTTCATTAACCATTCCTGTTAACTAACCTAAAGATACAAACCTCAATAAGGTTCTCAACACACAAAGGAAAAAGAATATTCAAAACTAAAAATTTTTAAAATTAAGGAAATGAAAAATATACTTATAACAACATTACTTTTTATTGCTTCCCTATCGTTTGGGCAAGTCGGTATCGGAACAGCCCAACCTGCTCCTGGTGCTATGCTGGATGTAACTTCTCATAACAAAGGATTGCTATTCCCACGGCTTAGCTCTGTTCAGAGAGACAGTATACAAAGCAAAACGGCAGGATTGATGATCTATAATACCGATGAAAAATGTATTCAGGTATGGAATACTTCTTCTTGGGGCTGTACAAACGGAGACGGTTATCACGACCTTCCACCAGGTACAATTGATATTTTAAACTGCTCTACTGCCACCCATACAGGAACTTTAATTGGCGGTAGTACTGCTTCCGGAGTTTCTTCAACCATTCCTTATAGTGGGGGAAATGGAGGAATTCATAACGGGCAGGTAGTACAATCTACAGGAGTTACAGGACTTACTGCTACCTTGGCTGTGGGAGGGTTTGCGAATGGGGTAGGAATGCTTACTTATCAAATTACAGGTATACCATCCAACTCCGGAACAGCGAGTTTTGAAATTAATATTGGAGGTAAAACATGTACTTTAACGAGGACTGTTGGCATAGGCCTTTTACCTCCTGACCCAGACCTTGGACTTGAATGCAACGGTTTTTTATTACCATATACTCCACATAATGGCATTGCAACGGGCACAGTTAATGGTGTACAAGTTAATGCTCAGTCTTTTATGACGATTGGGAGTTCGTATGGTGGTATACATAGAAATACTGGTTCAAGCGCTCCTAGTTGTAAAGTATTTATACCTAAAGATTATGGTTATACTTTCGCAACACATGATCATAGTAACAATCGAGCAAGGGCTATAATGAAAATTAAATTTGATAAATTAGTATCGAATATAAAAGTTAATTACTACCATGGGTATAACGGTTTAAAATTAAGCTATAGAATGAAGAATAATGGAAATTATGTTACACCTATTATTACATTTTCTCCTTACAGTACATGCTCGGGAGTGTTTGATATAATTAATGAAAATAGTTATACTAGCATTGTTCAAAAAAGGGGTAATGATCGAACCACCGGTCATATACATACCCTTGGAGGTGCATGGTTTGATGAAATTGAAATAACAATTGATGGTTCCGGGTCAGAACTTATGCAAAATGCTGGCTTTATTAGTTTATGCATCGGAAGTGTTCAATAGAAAAAGTGGTCATATTTTTGAATGTCCAAAGCTAAGATCAATAAACATATGATCTTCATATAAGCCGATGCAAAACGAAACAGAATTTTAAAATAAAGCTCAAAAACTCCCATGGAAAGAAATGTATTTTGACTACCTAGGTTTCAAAGGAGTAAACAGTAAGAACTATGCAGCCAGCAGAACCCCTACTCTTTTTCTACTTGACAAAGAAAGTAAAATAGAAGTAAAAACAGCTTCATTAAAAGAAATAATAAATGCATTATAAAAAACACAATTTCAAAATAATATAAACAATGATTTGTTATTTCTTCTCAGGGAGGGTTTTAGGAATAGATAAAGGGGAATTAGCATCCTAAGACTTTTCCCTGTTTATAAAAGTAAGCCTGTTTAAACTAATTAAAAATTAAACCGCAAAAGGTACAAAAGCTATTATTCAACTTGTTTAAACTTTTATTTTAACCACAAATCGAAGATTCGACGGAGTCAAAAGTGACAAAAGATTAACACATTAGTCACTTTAAGTTGAGTATTAGGCTACAAATAAGAGCACATAAGTTTTTAAAAATCTTTGATTTTTATTCTTTGGTATACTTTTGCTTTCTCAATAACCAATCCTTAATAAATCAACGATAGCTTTTGATTCTTTTGCGGTTAAATTTTTTTATTAGTTTAAACAGGTTCTGATAATTTTTGTACCCTAAAAAATATTCAAACCATTAAGAACATTGAAGAAGTTCAGTTTAATTAAGAAAAAATCAAATAGATTTTTTTAAGCTTATGAGTTCTTGTTTGCATTTCATGATGAACTTCAATAAATAATAGATCAACCTTTTGTCTCTTTTGCGGTTAAATTTTTAATTAGTTTAAACAGGTTCTGATAATTTTTGTACCCTAAAAAATATTCAAACCATTAAGAACATTGAAGAAGTTCAGTTTAATTAAGAAAAAATCAAATAGATTTTTTTAAGCTTATGAGTTCTTGTTTGCATTTCATGATGAACTTCAATAAATAATATATCAATCTTTTATCACTTTTGTGGTTAAAATAGAAAGTTTAAACAAGTTTAGTATTAAAAAAGAGAAATATATTGAATAAAGTTCATAGTTTATTGGTGAGAGCGGGGAGGTTTTATCGATTATCCATTTCCCCGCTTTTTTAAAACTATAATAAAAAATTAATTATATAAAATCTTTTTTTTCATTCAGTACTTGATATTGTCTAGTTTATAGCAATATTAAATTACTTAGTTCAATTAGTGTTTTAGTGTTTTGAAAGAGACTGACCTTTTCGGTCAGTCTCTTATCATATACTAGTATATGATAAAAAGAGAAATATAATAATCTAAATCAGGGTAAGACGTTAGGGCAATAAACATATCAGGATATTTTTCAGCAATTCAATAGGATGAGGAAAAATACAAT
>NZ_FRAV01000054.1 GCF_900142445.1 Chryseobacterium polytrichastri
CTTTATATCTCTACCAAATCTCCAATTATCAATGTAGATATAGAGGAAAAACCAAAAGTTCTGGATAACGGAAGAAGTCCGTGGAAGATGGAGAAGAGTGAGGTGGGGAAAGAGGAAAAAAATAAAGTTTGTGAATGTGAGGCTAGAGTGAGAGCATACATGCGAATGCTAAGAAAAGGAGAAGGTACAAATACAGATAAAGGATACACAAAGCAATATAGTGGAAAACATTTTTCTGACATGTCAAAACATCCTGAAAATGTTATTACAGCAGGTAAATATTCATCATCAGCTGCTGGAGCTTATCAAATAATGCAATATACATGGTGGTGGCTAAATGGGGAAAAGATAACAGATGATAATAAAAAGACAGGAATTTATGAAAAAGATCATGATTACATAAAAAAATATGGAATAAAAGATTTTTCTGCTGAATCTCAAGATAAATTATGTATCATTATCTTAAAGTACAAAAGAAGTCAAAACTTTCTAAACTTAATAATTGATAATAAAATACAAGAAGCAACTGAAACATATGGGAGCTATGAATGGGCTAGTCTTCCTCCTGGAAGATATGGACAGCCGATTCAAATAATGGATGAAGCTTTAGCTGAATATGAAAAATGCCTAAAGGAAGAATTAAAAGGAACAAGTAATATTATAAAATTAAAGAAAGGTTTTTTAAAAGAATTTGGATATAACTGTTGTGAAGACGCTAAACCAACAAAAGATTCTGTAAAAAATAATTGTGGTAAAACTGATATTGACCTTAGAGGAAAAATAAAATGGCAAACTCAATTTGACGCGAAATGGGGAGATAGGAATAAACAAAATACTGCATGTAAGAAAACTTGTGATGATATTTTAATTAACAGTGGACTTAAGGCAACTTCATTATCAAATTTATTTCAAACTGCTATTGAAAACTCAGATCATACAAAACTTATTATAAATAAAATTGTTTCACAAAAAGCAATAGAATATTTAGATAAAGAACTTGAAAAAGGACACCCAATCCAAGCTGGTGTTGATCATGGCTTAGGTTATAAAATAAATAATAATGTCGACCATTCTACAGATCATTTTGTAGTGATTATTGGGAGAGGTTGTGAAAATAATAAACCATATTATTTATTTTATGATGTAGGAACAGGTTTTAAAGATAAAGGAGCTAATAATATGAACAGATTATATCTAGATGTTTCTGACTATTCGCTTAAAGGTAAAACTATATATAATGGAAATTTTTATACAGTAACCCAAATTAGAAAGAATTAATTAAAATGAGATATAAATTAAAAACAGTAGTGTATTCAATATTATCAATTACTACTATAAATTCTTGTCAATCAAAAGAGAATAATGAAAAGGTAAAGCTTGTAGAAAGCCATGAAACTCCATTTCTGGGTAAATGGCAATCTATTCGTAAGAATGATAAAAAGTATTATCTATGTACGGATGATGATAACTTTTTAACTGTAAATAAGAATAATATTTCTAATCATACTCCAATGGAAGATTCAAAATTCCATATTCATCACACTAAAAAAATAGGAGAAAGAATTTATCTCTATTTTGACAAAGAAGAATCCAATCATTATATTTTCAGTTGGGTTGATAAGGTAAAAGGAATTGCATCTTGGAAATTAAATAATTATGACGCTAATTTATTTATTAATGAAAAACAAATAAAAGCTGTAGAGAATAAGAAGTGCGAAAGTAACGAGATGTCTTGTAAATTGAATGACCTTTCAACAAAATTTAATTTTAAAATAGAGGCATCTGATTATTCGGATGAAAAAAATAAAAAATATCCTATTACAGCTTGGATAATTATTATTAATAAAAATAAAGACTCTAAACCTCAAGAAATACATTTTGAGCCAAATTCTTGGAGTACATATAGTAATTTACCTTGTGATAATTTTATAGTTAAAGATTATAATTTTGACGGACTCGAGGACTTTGCATTTGTATGGGATTCTGGAAGTAGTGCAGGAAAGCTGTATGAATATTATTTTCAAGATAAAAATGAAAAATTCAATCTTGCAGACTCTTTTCCTCTCCAACATGGATTACTAGCAAAGGAATTAAGCATAGAAGAAAAAACTATAAAAATTAGTAATTCCGTTGGATGTTGCAGCTTAAACATTAGCACTTTCAAATTAAAATCTGATGGAATTTGGGAAACGTTTACAGAGCAAAAAAAAATTAATAAATAATTATTATTAAAAGTTCACCCTTGTTGATAAAACCCGAAAACTATTAAAAAACTCTGGGAACACGACAGCTGTGGAGGCGATGATCTTCTCTACAACAATACTCATACTTTTAAGCAGACCGACAGGAAGTCTTCATTCCCCTGACCCATGAAATGCAAACGATAGGAGAAATAGGTATTGATCCCAAAAATCCCAACTATGGCGAATACTGGACCGGAAACTGGCAGGAAATATACGCTGAAGTGACGCTTCTTTATATCTCTACCAAATCTCCAATTATCAATGTAGACATAGAAGAAAAACCTAAAGTTCTGGATAACGGAAGAAGTCCGTGGAAGATGGAGAAAAGTGAGGTGGGGAAAGCTAGTTCTACTTGTATTTGCCAAGAACAGTATAAAGATTTAATTTGGGGCGCAAAAGTAAGTTGTGAGTTTAGGAAGAAAGTCGTGCAAATATGTGCTGAACTTTGGGGAGAAAGTAGAAAAATGGATATGGCGAATGGATTAATGGCAGTGATGAGTGTTGAAACTAACGGTAGCTTTAAAGCTCATCAATTAGAAGGCGTGAATTCATTAAAATCTCCACAAGAAATGACGATAAAAGATTTTTGGAAGAAAGGAAATAGAAAATCATCTAGAGCTGTTGGATTAATACAATTTACACAAGATGCCCTACAAAATAGTCTTAAAGAATATTCTAGTAATGCTAGATTAAGTGTTGAAGAAAAATTTGATGAATTAAATAATCTTAAACTCCAATACGCTCAAATGGGTGAGGTTAATCAATTAGATAAAGTAAAAAAGTATTTTGAACCACAAAAAGAAAAAATAAAATCTCCAGAAGATATTTATTTGGCTGTTTTTGCACCAAAAGGAATTGGTAAAGATGATGAATACTCTTTATATACCAAACATTTAGTACCTAAAACAAAAATGGAAATAGAGGAAAATAAAAATTATGAAGCAAATAAAAGTGTAGACATTGAAAATAGAGGTAAAAAAAATGGAAATGATGGAGTGATACAAAGAGCAGAAATCTTAGGACGTTATAGAATAAAATATACAGAAGGTTTACAAAATAAAGAATCTCATTTTAACTGTGGAAAAATTGAAATATCTAAAAATAAGCCTACTCGACATAATAATAAATGGCGTCATCCATTAGACTTAATGGAATTGAGAGGTTGGTATTCTATATGGGCACCCGAAAGAAGTATATATGGAAAGAATATTGTGGGAAGAACCAAAGGAAAACATGATGGATTAGATTTATATGCACCCGTAGGAACTGCAATCTATGCTTGCGTAGACGGGAAAGTTGCAGATAATTACATATCAGTAAGCTATGGAAACGTTTTAATTTTAAGAGGAAAATATAATGGAAAAACATATTATTTTTTCCATGCACATATGAAAGAAAAAAGTCCATTAGAAAAAGAAGCGGATGTTAGTGCTGGCGATATAATTGGTTATACAGGAAAAACAGGAAATGCTAGCAGTCTTTCATCCAAACAAACACACTTACATTTTGAAGTAAAAACAAAAAATACACATGCAGGAAATACTGTTGATCCATTATCAACAATCTCGGAATTAAAAAGAGATGTTAATAAAAATCCCAATAAAGAAACTCAAAAATAATATTATGGAACTCAAAAAAATCATTTTATTGATAGTCACATTACTAACAACTTTATCTTTTGCACAAAAAATAAAAAGAATAAACAATGGTCAAACAAAAGAATTATTTTCAGGAGGAAGTATTCAAATAAAAGGAATAGACAGTAAAGATATCATGTATGAATATGAATTATTTCGAAGTAAAGAGTATTATTCTATTTATTTTAAAAAGAACATCAACACTAACGGAAAACCAAAATACAAAATGCTTGATAGCATTAAAATATTAAAGAAAAATCTAAAAGCTGATCACTATTTTACTGATACAGGAGAAATTAAAATCGGAAATCTAGTGTATCAAAGTTTACCTGCTATCGTAAAAAATACAAAAAAATATCAAGGAAAAATATATAAAACTATTTACAAGGCTTGGTATTATGATATAGAACACGAAATGATAAAAGAAATCAAATTGCCAAATCAAAAATTAAGAGTTTATGACCAGTCACATGATTAGTTGATACTTTAAAATATGAGAAGAATAATAACAATTATAATTTCTTTCTTTTTATTGTCATGTAATGGACAAAAGAAAGAAGAGAAAATTATTGAAGGAGACAAAAAAAATTCTAATGTACAAAACCAGCAAAAAATAATAGCTGTAGATAATCTGGTTTCATTAACTAAAATTAATTGCCAACAAGAAAATTCAGACCTACCTAATTATTTAATAAACTGTAAAAATTTTAACGTGTCAAATTCTATTATTGAGGCAAGCGACAGAAATAGATATGAACTTATTACTTTTGTTTTTCATGATATTGAAAAAGCTATTATTAGAAAAATAAATAATGAAGATTTAGAGACCTCTCCTCCTATCGTATTTTCGTCTAAGACAGATAAAAATTATATTATTTTCTTCCCCATAAATGGAGATAGTCATTTTGGATGGAAATTATACTTCTATAAAAATAAAGTTTTATATCCTTTAGGTCAAAGAGTAATGTACTGGAAACCAGAACATGAAGAATCTGACCTTAATTATTCAGACATACTAAATATTTATGAAGCAGATAATAATATTATCGTTGAAATACCAATAAAATATGTCATTGAAAATGATAATGATTATAAAAATTATCCCGATTATTTTGATGGAAAACATTATAAAAAAGGAGATAAAGTATACTATGAATTCTCTACATTAAAAATGGAATATTATAAAAAATATAAAAATGGACTTTTTGAAGGAGATTATAATAAAATGATAAACAATAAAATAATTGACTTAATAAAGTAAGAGGATTAAAAATAAAGATTATGAAAAACTTAATTATCCTGTTAGCTTTCCTAAGCTTATTATCGTGTAAAAAAGAAAAAGATAGTATTTCTAATCAAACAATTTTAAAAAATATTAATTTAAATCCAGATTGGAAAGGAATTTATCATTTTGAAGCGACAAATAGAGACAATGCAAAAACAGTTTATGATATAAATATAAATTCTTTAAATGATATTTTAATAAATATAAATGAAGGGGGGTACCAAAAATAAATATTCAAAAGTAAAAGCAGAAGAAGTTAGTGACGAAAAAATTAAAATAAACTTTGACCCTTCTTTAGAAGATATGGGAATAATTTACATAGAGAAATCTGATAGCAAATATTTAATTTCTGGAAACCCTATATATTTTATAAACCCAGGTAGTGATAGTATGCCTTTAAAAAAACTTAAATAATCATAGTTTAAGGTTTCTATTATGAAAAAGAGTAAATCTTTAAAGTCACTTTTCTTTACATCTCCCGCTTGGATATGTTCATAAAAATGCCTCCTCAGAAATCTTACAACAAATAAAATCAGGAGAATCAATTGATGTACTAGAAAATCAAGGAGATTGGTGGTTGGTGAAAACAAAAGAAGGAAAGCAAGGATATGTTCATAAAAGTAGAGTGAAAGCAAATTAGTAGATCTAAAATAACACAAATGAAAATCAACCATGAACCTACAATTATATTTAAAATGGATTTACGTTGTCATTATGATAATTACAACATCTTGTAGTGGACAAAATAATAAAAAGGTAGAGCAAATGGAAGAAACTGAAATATCTATATTAAAAAATGCTCTGGATAATAATCAACATGAATTAAAATCTGATAAAGTTTTTAATAATAAAATTTCTAATTATTTAGGAATTGATACCAACAGCTTATCAAATGAAGGATATGATGAAATATCATTAAATGGGGAAGATATAGATTATCAGGTATCAAAGCAAGGAAGATATATTAAAATTGGACAAGATATATTACCAGATTTAGATTCAGTAAAACAAAAAATAATTATTGATAAAGAAAAAAATCCTTATATCGAAAGTATTACAAATTTAAATAAAATTTTATTTTTGGATGATCCTACATCTATTGCTCTTGTAACCCACCAAGACAAAGATTTAGCTACAGATTTAGTAGTTTTATTTGATTATGAAAAAAATAAATTTCTCATGAATGCAGCATTAAAAAATATTAAGTCTTTGGATGATCAACCTAAATATTTTAATTGGTGTTTGCTTTTTTATAATGATAGAAAAAAAGAAGAAATAATACGAAAAGATTTATTATTAGAATTACAAAAATCAAATTCTGAGTTGATTTCAAACTTAATTACTTTTATTACAAAAAACAAAAGTTCAGTGAATCAAAAAACAATTGATGATTGTTTAGCTTTTTTAATCAATATCAAGCTAAAAGAATCTGAAAAAAATGAAGATTGGAATACTAATGAAGGATTTGGATTGTTATCGTATTGTTACGAAACAGATAATAATCTGCTTAGTAGATTTGAAAAAGCTTCTTTCTTTAACTACTCATTAATTAAAAGTGCAACTGAGGCATATAAAGTTTTTAATCCTAACGGGCAAAAAGATTATAAAATTCAAGATCCAGACGGCTATACCAATCTCAGAAAAGACAAAAACACTTCCTCAGAAATCCTTCAACAAATAAAGTCAGGAGAATCGATTGATGTACTAGAAAATCAAGGAGATTGGTGGTTGGTGAAAACAAATGAAGGAAAGCAAGGATATGTTCATAAAAGCAGAGTGAAAGCAAATTAGTACATCTAAAATAACACAAATGAAAATCAACTATGAACATACAGCTATATTTAAAATGGATTTATATTTTATTATTTCTTTTCATTCTATCTTGTAATGGACAAAATGAAAAGAATAAAAGTAGTTTAAAAACCTTTGATAAAAATCAACGGAGAATTGCAGAGATCAATTTTTTAGATAAAAAATATTTTCATGGATATCAATTAAGTCCTAGCTCAGATTATCCTATTTATAATCATATTGATAATAAATTTGGAGATTTAGTTGTTAATTTTATTGATAAAGATTTTCAAAAACAAAAAGATTGGGAGCAATTTGATTTTAATAACGGACTAGATTCAGGTGATGATCCAGATGAAAGATACTTCAACGCTTTAAATGAAATTATTAAAAATAAATTAGAACCAAATTTAAATAACTATGCAATTATTGCTGAATATATTCCTGCAAAATATTTAGAAAAAAAGACACTCAATTATATTTATCCTTATACAAAGACTTACTATCTATATAACGAAAAGCAAAAAACTTGGAATTTTCTTAAGGAAAAAACTATAAGTGACGGTGCCGATGAAAAAAACATCACCAAATTAACAGAACTAAATGCAATGATAGGTATTAAGGAATCTAATACATCCAACAACACATCTATTCCATTAAATAAACTTGATGGTCTTTGGGCTGATGATTGTAATTCCGATAAAACGATCTCTATTTCATCAACTATAAAGAACGCACAATTTGGCATTCCGAATCGATTTTCAATGAACGCACAACTTAAAAAAATAGATAACAACAAATACGAGCTTTATTTCACAGACTTTCCACCTATTATTCCTCTTCCAGACGAAATGCAAAATTGGGAAAATATGGATAATGAAAAACCTGTTGGGTATTTTGAAATTATTAATGATTCAAAAATAAATTTGACATGGTTTGGATTTTACTACAAAAAGACAAAAAAATATATACAGACTGAAAATCCATTTAATAAAAACAATACTGTAGCAAGTATTATTCGTTGTTCTGATAACTAATAATTTATTGAACAATGAAATATTTACAATTAATTTTAATGCTTTTTATAATTACCTCATGTAAAGGTCAAGATGATAATGTAGACTTGAACACAACATGGTATGAAATTAAAAAGCAAGGGAATAATTACTCAATAGTAGATTGCGGTTATGAAGGTGAATGGTTTAAAATAGTAAATGATTCTATCTATGATCATGGGATAATGGAAGATAGTAAATTTAAAATTGATCGTATTGTAAGAAAAGAAAATTCAGTCTCTCTTTATATTAACAAAAAAGAAGAATATAATATCACTTGGATCGATAGAAAACGTGGAATAATAAAGAAAACAAGCGATTTGGAAGGTAATAATTCTAAATATTATGTCAGAAAATCTAATCTTAATAATATAAAACACGTTAAGGGAACTAATAAGGATTGTATCACCTCAGAAGATTTTAATGAAACCAAAAAAATTAGTACAAATGATAAATTATCATATTCAGCAAATGGAACATGGAAACTAAATTGTGAAGAAGAAGTTGCTAATATAAGCATTAAAGGTAAAAATGCTTTTCTAGTGGTCCTTTTTAATCAGATTTATATTGAAATGGTTGAAACAAAAAGATATGATTTTGAAAAAGGAATTGCATATAAATTAAAAGAAATCCCTGATGATTTGGGAACTTATGGAATTAAACTCGACTGGAAGGAATATGTAAATGATAAACCTATCGCGTACATAAAAATCATTGATGATAATACCATTAATTTTTATTGGTATGGATTCTACAATAAGAAAACTAATAAAAGAGAAATGACTGAATGTCAATTTAATCAAGATAGTAATGAAAAAGATATTGTACTGAAAAAATGTAGCGAATAAAATGGAAATAAGAAATTTCTTTAGCAGTAAATCTATTTTATTATTTATAATATTATCTTTCTATGGTTGCAAAGGGCAAAAAGAGGAAAAAAAGAATAATGCTGTAGAACAGCATACGAATACAGGTAATTCATATTTTCAATTTCAAAAAGTAGAAGAAAAGAAAGATGGGACTACTTTTAAATTTGCAGATCTCAAGCTTGAATTAATACCAAATGAAGGTACTACCAATTTATTAATAAATAATGAGGAATACCTTACAAAGTTAACATTGGATAGTCCTGATATTAATATTTGGTACTACAAATATAATGATGAAAAAGTAATTTTAATAGAAGGAATGGACTATTATAGTTCTGTCTTTTATGCTTATCATTTGTATAATAAACAACTCTTTTATCTTGGTAATTTTACGATTGACCAACCCAATATTGAGAATGAAAAACCTTACAAAAAAGATTTCAAAATTAATATTGAAAAAAATAAATTAATTATCGAAAACTTATTAGATGGTCAGCTTAAAGGTAAAAATATATTTAGTGACAAAACCAATGAAATAAAAAAGAAGCAGGCTACTATAGGTAATTCACCAATAGGCTCATGGTCAACTGATTGTGAGAATGTTCCAAATCTTATTATTCAAGAAAATAAATCTTTTTTTTATGTCGTTTATAACCAACTAACGATAAGTATGATAAAGTTAAAAGAAAGTACTAATTCTGAGTTATTATATAGATTAGATAAAAAACCTGAAGATATGGGAAGTATAGGACTTTCTTTAGATTGGGATAATTATTTAAATAAAAAAGAAATCGCAAAAATAAAAATAATAGATGATAATCATATCGAGTTTTCATGGATAGGGTTCTACAATGACAAAACTAATAAAAGAGACTTTATTGAAAGTGATATTACATCTGATAATAAGCCTGTTATTTTAACGAAATGTAAAGATTAAATAAGATTTTCTTCCAGAAGACCTACATTCGGACAAACCATCAAACTGATTCTAAAATCGGAAATCTAGTTTACCTGCTATCGTAAAAAACACAAAAAAATATCAAGGAAAAATATATAAAACTATTTACAAGGCTTGGTATTATGATATAGAACACGAAATGATAAAAGAAATTAAATTGCCAAATCAAAAATTAAGAGTTTATGACCAGTCACATGATTAGTTTATACTTTAAAATATGAGATGAATAACAATTATAATTTCTTTCCTTTTATTATCATGTAATGGACAAAAAAAAGAAGACAAAAAAAATTCTAATGTACAAAACCAGCAAAAAATAATAGCTGTAGATAATCTGGTTTCATTAACTAAAATTAATTGCCAACAAGAAAATTCGGACCTACCTAATTATTTAATAAACTGTGAAAATTTTAACGTGTCAAATTCTATTATTGAGGCAAGCGACAGAAATAGATATGAACTTATTACTTTTGTTTTTCATGATATTGAAAAAGCTATTATTAGAAAAATAAATAATGAAGATTTAGAGACCTCTCCTCCTATCGTATTTTCGTCTAAGAGCCTGTTTAAATTTTATTGAGTAATAATTTTATAGCAGATAATTTGACCATGTTTTCAGAGGATTCCATTAGAAGTTCATAGTTTCTGCATAATCTTCTGTCGTTATCAAACCAAGAAAAAGTACGCTCTATAATCCATCGTTTATGAATTGGCTCAAAGCCTTTTTCTTTTTTGTCACTCCGCATAACGATTTGAATGATATAATTAAACTTAATTCTTATTTGACACTATCCCATGAAGTGTGTAAGTTAAAAAGTTAGGGCTTGGATTTTATAATCCAGGCTTTTTTTTTAACTTAATTCCTCTTATACTTCATGACTTTATTTCCTCTACTCTTTTCTGAATCAACATTAATTTCTTCAAAGCCTAATTTTTTATATAAATGATAAGCAGAAACATTATTCGCGGTAACCTCTAAAGTGATATCAATATCATTAAATCTATTCTCTGCTTCCTGAATAACAGACTGAATTAATTTGAACCCAATCTTCTTTCCCTGATAGTTTTTCTTAACATACATTTGATAAATGCTGCCTGTTGAGATCCCTTCTTTTACAAAAACACAAATTCCAATTAATTCACTTCTATCAAAGGCTCCAAATATTAATTTTTCCTGCACCGGATTTTCAATAATCTCTTCTAATGTAAATTTTTCAATTTTTAAAGACTCTTCATAATCTGCTCCGAAAGATTCGGGAAATTGTTTCAAACTTTCTAACCTTATCATTCTATAAGCATTGCTTTCATAAGGTAAAAGCTCACGATATTCAATTTTTACAATGCTCATTTTTTCATGTATTTTGTAACGTTCAACAGCATATTTTCAATAATATATTTCTTATTATTTTTTTAAACATGTAAATATATCATATTTTGAAAATAATCTTTGGCACGATTATTTAATATAGACAAATAACTCATGTTTAATTTGAGTTTTCATGGTTATTAGTTTTTATCCCTGGTTAACCCCAGGGATTTTTATTTTAAATATTTTGATGAATTTTCAATAAATAATCAATGATATTTGCTTAATCAATTTATATAATTTGAAAGCAAAATACCAGATACATATCGAATATAATAAGAGCATGAATTATTCAATGATCAAATGGATTTTACCTTTTTAATTGGGATTAAAAAATATTCATTATAAAATTTAAGAATCATATTTACATTGTAAAAAATATTTTATACCTTCGCTTTGTGATAACAAACAACAGAACATATTATTATAGAATTTTAAACTCAAATTTGGGATAGGGATTCTTATAAACATAACATAAACCTCGTCCTTGGACGGGGTTTTTTATTTTAAAAAATTTAACAAGATGAAAATAAGCATCATCGGTGTAGGTCTCATTGGAGGATCTATCGCATTGAAATTAAGACAGAAAGGAATTGCAGATTTTATTTACGGAATAGATAACAGTAACGAACACCTTAACGAAGCATTAGATTTAAAGATCATTGATGCCAAGGTAGATCTTGAATACGGAATAAAAAATTCAGACCTCATTATTATCGCAATTCCTGTAGATGCTGCCAGAAAAATACTACCTAGTGTTTTAGATTTGATCTCTGATAAACAAACTGTAATGGACGCAGGTTCTACTAAAGCCGGTATCGTTTCGTCTGTAAAAGATCATCCGAAGCGTTCAAGATTTGTTGCTTTCCACCCGATGTGGGGTACGGAAAATAGCGGTCCAAAATCAGCTATCTCTGAAAGTTTTTCAGGAAAAGCAGGTGTAATTTGTAATAAAGAAGAATCTGCTGAAGACGCTTTGCACTTAGTGGAAAAAATTGTTAAAAGTCTTGATATGCATTTAATCTATATGGATGCAGAGGCTCATGATGTTCACACGGCTTATATTTCTCATATTTCACATATCACTTCTTATGCATTAGCCAATACTGTTTTGGAAAAGGAACGCGAAGAAGATACTATTTTTCAATTGGCGAGTTCTGGGTTTTCGAGTACCGTTCGTTTAGCGAAATCTCATCCTGAAATGTGGGTTCCGATCTTCAAGCAAAACAAAGAAAATGTGTTGGATGTTTTAAATGAACATATCAGTCAGTTAAGAAAATTCAAATCCGCTTTAGAAAAAGAAAATTATGAATATTTGGGAGAATTGATATCCAATGCTAATAAAATAAGAGGAATACTTGAAAAATAGAGAACTATTTACCAAAATAAATGAAAAAAAAATCCTTAGATCACGCGATCTAAGGATTTTTTCATCTATTACTATATCTGATATTCAAGTTGAAAATTAGCATTCCGGAACGTTCACCGCAATTGCCAATCCACCTTCAGATGTTTCTTTAAACCTGTCGTTCATTGATAAAGCCGTTTCCCACATCGTTTGAATCACCTCATCTAAAGTTACTCTTGCTTTTGCAGGATCACTTTCAAGAGCAATATTTGCTGCTGTGATAGCCTTCATCGCACCCATGGTATTTCTTTCAATACAAGGAATCTGAACCAATCCTTTTATCGGGTCACAGGTTAAGCCAAGATGATGCTCCATCGCAATTTCCGCAGCCATTAAAACCTGCCCAATGCTTCCTCCTAAAATCTCCGTTAATCCCGCCGCAGCCATTGCCGAAGAAACTCCGACCTCAGCCTGGCAACCTCCCATTGCTGCAGAGATTGTTGCATTCTTTTTGAATAACGTTCCTATTTCTCCTGCAACCAGTAAAAATCTTGCGATATCGTCTTCACTTGTGAAAGGCGTAAAAGCCTGAGAATACATTAATACAGCCGGAATTACCCCGCTCGCTCCGTTAGTAGGAGCCGTAATAATTCTACCGAAAGCTGCATTTTCTTCGTTCACAGCCAGTGCAAAACATGCGATCCATTTATTGATATTGGTGAAGTTTTCTTCGGCATCTACTACCATCTGAAACCATTCATCCTTATTTTTATAGATCTTATCTTCTCCTAATAATTTTCTGTTGATTCCGGCAGCTCTTCTGGAAACATTTAATCCTCCAGGAAGAATTCCTTCTTTATTGACGCCTTTATAGATGCATTCTTTAATTTGTTGCCAAATATAGAGAGCTTCGGCTCTTGTTTCCTCTTGTGTTCTCCAGCTTTCTTCATTAATTAAAATTAAATCTGAAACCTTTTTAAACCCTAACTTCTCACAATATTTTACAATATCCTTTCCATGATGACAAGGATATAATGTACGTACACATTGCTTTTCTATTGAATTTTTTTCCTGACTTGCAATAAAACCTCCTCCTACAGAATAAAAATCCTGAACAAGCTCTGTTCCATCCTCAAAAATAGCTTTGAAGATCATTCCGTTGGGGTGAAAATCCAAAGACTCTTTCATATTAAGGACAAGGTGATGTCCGTAGATAAACGGAATTTTCTTTTCACCTCCCAGATTTAGGATTTGCTCTCTTTTTATTGTTTCCACCATCTCATCAATTTTTGATGTATTGATGGTTTTGAAATCTTCACCATTCAAACCAAGCATTCCGGCAATATCAGTACCATGACCAATCCCCGTTTTAGCTAGTGAACCGAAAAATTCCAGAAAAACTTCTTTAACCTCAGCAATTGATCTTTCTCTTTTTATAATTCTGATAAATGCAGAGGCTGCATTCCATGGGCCCATTGTATGCGAACTGGACGGACCTATTCCTACTTTAATAATCTCAAAAACTGATATTGATTCCATAAATAATTCATCATATTACCTCAAAAACAAAGATACATGATAAATCCTTATGAAGCTCGGTCTTCTCTGTGGATTCGTAATTATTTAAAAATTTAAGCTTACCATTTAAGGCTTTCCTCATGCTGAGACAGATCAAGACCCATTTCTTCAGACTCTTCCGAAACCCTGAGGGTAATAATTTTATCGGTGATTTTATATAACAATAGAGATCCAAAAAATGCAAATACAGAAACAAGCGCTAAAGCCATCATATGATGAGTAAACACACCAATTCCACCATGCAGAAGACTTGCATTTTCACCATGGGCAAAGATGGCAGTAAGAATCATTCCCATAATCCCACCTACTCCATGGCAGGCGAAAACATCTAAGGTATCATCAATCTTTTTCAATGCTTTCCAATTCAGCATCATATTAGAAACAATGGCTGAAATAAAACCTATGAAAAGACTTTCAGAGATTGAAACGAATCCACACCCCGGAGTAATAGCTACAAGCCCTACAACGGCACCAATACAAGCTCCCAAAGCAGAAACACTTCGTCCGTTAATTCTATCGAAAAAAATCCAAGTCATCATAGCAGATGCTGAAGCAATTGTTGTAGTTCCAAAAGCGGTAGCTGCTGTAGCATTGGCACTCAAAGCAGAACCCGCATTAAATCCAAACCATCCAAACCAAAGCATTCCGGTTCCTAAAAGAACAAAAGGAATATTGGAAGGCTCATGATGTGGCTTTTTTCTATTTCCTAACACTAATGCTCCGGCCAATGCTGCAAATCCTGCGCTCATGTGAACAACAGTTCCACCAGCGAAATCTTTAACTCCAAAATATTTATTTAAAAGCCCTTCCGGATGCCACACCATATGACAAAGTGGTGCGTAAATGCAAATACTGAAAAGCACCATGAATAGTAAATAGGAAATAAACCGTACTCTTTCGGCAAAAGATCCTGTGATTAAAGCGGGAGTAATCACCGCAAATTTCATTTGAAACAAAGCGAAGAGTATAAAAGGGATGGTAGAAGCCATCATTTTATGAGGCAGAACACCTACACGGGTAAAAAAGGGATAGCTTAACGGATTTCCGATGATGCCATAATGAACCCCATTAATTTCAAAACCTAAAGAATCTCCAAACGACAAAGAAAAACCAACCACCACCCAAAGAATAGATATCACACCAAGTGCAATAAAACTTTGTAGCATGGTGGAAATAACATTTTTCTTACCGACCATTCCACCGTAGAAAAAAGACAACCCGGGCGTCATTAACAACACCAGACCTGCCGCAGATAATACCCAGGCAACATCTGCTCCAACGATTTTATCTTCACTTAAAAACTCTCCATTATTTGGAAAATCAACGATCGGACTCCAAAATAATCCGCCTATTGCAACAAGAGCAATCAGAGCAAATGAAACAATCCATTTTAATCCTATTTTCATGAAATTCAAATTTAACCCCATCAAAAATAAGAATAAATTTCATGAAAATATACTTTAAAACAATTAACCCCTGAAAAAAAACACAACAAAATATAATTAAACTGTTTTTTCAATTTAAAAGATTTCATTTAGCACCTTAGAAACTTCTTTATATTTTGTAGCGGGAAATAAATGAGTTCCTCCTTTAATAATATAATTAGGTTTTGAATTTTTAATTGGGAAGACAAGATCCCGATCTCCCAAAATCTGAATAACGTTTGGGTTTTCTTCAAATTTCCATTCGGCTACTTTTTCTACAGACCATTTTAAATAATAAGGATCTCTCACTTTAAAATATTGCAGGATTTTAGGATTTTTAGGATCAAATAACTTTCTAACTACAGAATATACATTGGCAGCTCTATTATTAAAAAGCCCTAAAGGAAGTACCCTTGGAATTTTTGTCACCTCTCCTGTCTTTATAAATTTAGACTTTTCTTTGTCGGATTTTATACTGCCCAGAATTACTACTTTTTCAGCCGGTTTTATTTTATTGATTTCCTGAACGATGATTCCTCCAAATGAGTATCCCAAAAGGCAAAAAGGCTCTGAAGTATCTATTTTCTCAGCCATACGTTCTACATAAGCAGAAAGAGGTTCGTTTTTCTCCGGAATCAACCAGTCGATAAAAACAATCTCACAATGCTCCGGAAACTGAAGCCTTTCCAGTACTTTAAAATCTGCACCAAGACCACTTACAACATAAACTTTCATGATGCTAAAATAAAAAAAATGAGTGATTAAAAAATCACTCATTCGTTTATTTATAAAAGTAGAATATCCTACTTCTTTTTTACAGGAACTCTGTTGTCATTATCCAATTTCTCTGTAGAAACTTTGAACTGGATATCCATTTCGTCTTTAATGAAATAATCTTTCAATGAAGACTGGTAGAATACTTTGAAATCTTTTCTGTTCAATGAGAACTTAGCAGACTCTACTACTACGGTGAACTGAGTAACATAAACGTTCGCAGGGAAAGTAATGGTCTTTCTAACCCCCTTTATCGTTACATCACCATACACTGTTGAATTGTACTGACTGTTTGCTAAAGGAATAATTTTAGTTAAATGAAATATTGCGATCGGGAATTTTTTAACTTCGAAAAAATTCGTGCTTTTAAGGTCGTTCGTAAGCTTGATCATATCCTCATCAGAAACATCACCCGCCATTAAACTTTTCATATCTATCACAAACTCTCCGTCTACCAAGACCGTTTTATCAAAGTTGAATTTTCCACTTTTTAGTTTTACCGTTCCGGAATGTGATGAAGCTTCAGTCTTTACAACTTTATATCCCCACCATCTGATCTCAGATGAAGTGACTTTTGAAACTTTATCAAACTTCCTTTGAGCAAAAACAAATGATATGCTCGCACACATCATCGCAAACAATAGTAATCTTTTCATTCTTTTTTATTTACAATTCAACAAAAATAAAAAAAAGTGTAGAACTTCTACACTTTTAACAATCTTTTTTTGATTAAATTATTTAGCAGTCACTTTTACAAGCATATCGATATCATCTTTCACAAAAACATCTTGCATTGTAGACTTGTAAGCAACGTCAAATTTCTGTCTGTCGAAAGAAAATTTATTAGATACTAAACTTACCACTCCTTTGCTGTAAGAAATTTTTGCAGGGAAAGAAACTGGGTTCGTTTTTCCTTTAACAGTAAGATCTCCTGTAACTAAAGAGCTATAAACTTTATCATTGTTTTTCTTTACAGAAGTAATTTTGAAAGTAGCTGTAGGGAATTTCTCAACTTCAAAGAAATCTCCGTTTTTAAGGTGTCCGTTTAATTTACCTTGGTATTCCCCAGAAAGATCAGTAGAGTTGATAGAAGTCATATCTAAAGTGAAAGAACCACCTACTAATTGATTTCCTTTCATGATCATATCTCCAGATTTCACTTTTACAGTACCATCGTGAGAGCTTGCCTCAGATTTAGCAACTTTATATCCCCACCAGTGAACATCAGATGCTACTACTTTTTTAGACTGCCCGAAAGCTAAACCACCAGCTAAAACTGCTAATAAAAATATTTTTTTCATTTTGAAATAAGTTATTTACTTTATTTAATGATGCAAATGTAGCCAACTTATCCAATAGATTTCATTGATCTATATCAATAAAAATAATAAATTTCATGAATAATATCACATAATAAAAAACTCCGAATTTCTTCGGAGTTGATGTTTATTCTTGGTAATAAGCAGTATAGAGAGCTGCGCCGTTTAATCCCGTCTGATTTTGTTTAATCAGGTAAATCGGAATATTTTTGAGCATGTCTTCCATTTTATCGCTTATTCTAAATTTTTCATAGAACTTGTCTTTATCCATATAATTACTGATCATCTGCGGAATATCTCCTGAGATCAATAATCCTCCTGTTGCTTTCAGTTTTAAAGTTAAGTTATTGGCTTCTCTTGCTAAAAACTCAAGGAAAGTATCTAAAGCTATTTTACAGATTAGTACATCATCTTCAACGGCTGCCTTATAAATCTCTTCAACAAATTTACCTTTAGCAAGACGTTCTGATAACCATTCTGGTTCAGGGTGTCTTTTTACATCTCTTAAGAATCTATAGATATTAAACAATCCTGTTTTAGAAAGTACGTTTTCCCAACTTACAATTCCGTAGATATTATTTAAGAATTGATAGAATTCAACTTCAACGTTTGTTCTTGGAGAAAATTCTGAGTGACCTCCTTCTGTTGCAAATGGTCTTAAATATTTCCCGTCAAAGAAATATCCAGCTTCTCCTAATCCATTTCCTGGTGCAAGGATCGCTACGTTACCATTCTCAAGATGACCGCTGGTATAGATATCATCCATATCAGAATCTTCAAGAAGCCCCATTCCGTAAGCAGAAGCCTCAAGATCATTAAGCATATCTACTCTTTCAAATGAGAAATCTCTTGTGATCTCTTCCTGATCTAAGTTCCAGCCTAATCTTGCAGGACTACTCTTTCCATAAAGAACCGGCCCCGGAATTGCCATTCCCAAACGTTTTGCATTTTCTAACCCGTTATCATGAATAAATATTTTCAAGATATCCGAAAAAGAAGCATACTCTTTCGTTGGGTAATCTTTTTGGATTTTCATCTCAAGACCTCCGTTACCGGAAACAAAATAGCCCAAGGTTGTAGTATCTTCACGAAGGTTTGCCCCAATGATAGAAACGTTATCATTATTACTGTTTTTTACTCCTGGTAAATAAAGCGGAAATTTTGGATTCAAAATCATAATCACAAATTTTATCAAATATAATAATTGTTTTGGTAAATACTACAGGGAAAGAAAAAACCTTTTCAAAAAAGCGAAAAGGTTTTGGTTAATAATTGTTTATATATAAATCTAACTACTTTCCTAGTGCAATATTGTATGAGAAGCCTACTCCAATGTTCCCCACATTGTAGTCTCTATCTCCTATTTGGCCTTTATCTCCAGTAAATACTTTTTGATATTGTACGAAGAAATTCCAATCTTTATTATGGTAACCAATCTCTGGTTTGATGTAGAAACCTCCATCTGGCCTGTCAACCGTACTGTTAGAAGCTACCTTATTATCTCCTACCAAGAAGCCATATCCTAGGTCTGTTCCGAAATAAAATCCTGTTTGTTTAGGATAAATTCTAATCAACGCTCCTACAGGAATTACCCCTACATCATTATTATTAATCCCATTGTTATCTTTCCCGAAATAATGGGTATATCCTGTTGCGATACCTAGCCCAAATCCAGGAGTGATTAAGTTCTGATAGGCTACATCTACTCCCACAGAAGCAGAGAAGTTATCCGAAGGAACTGCTAAACCAACATTACCTCCCACCTTAATCATATTATTCATTTTTGAGCTTTGAGCACTTACTACACCAACCGTTAAAACTCCAGCTAGCAAGATAGCTTGTTTAAACATTTTCATAACTCTATTTTTTTAAATTTTACTAATCAGTTTAGATGTAAAAATCGTGCCAAGGAGCCCTTAATTCTTTACTTTAACATTTATAAAAATCACAAAATAATGAATATCAATTAATTAAATTAACCAAAAATTAAATAAGTGTTTAACTTGAAATCCAGAAAAGTAATATTACGAATTCTTAACCGTTATCATTTTAACCTTTCATCTTTAGAAGCATCAAAAAAATAAATTGTCTTATGATTGACACTTCACTTTTAAATAACAAACACCTTCTTTGGCGCGCCGGTTTCGGAGCAGGAATCAATCAGTTTGAAGATTTGAAAAACAAAGACAGTAAAACTTTAATCAAAGAACTGTTTAAAGAAGAAAACTTTTCGGAAGTTAATTATAACACTCCTGATGTAGAAACTATTGACTATATGAGTGATAAATCTCCTGCCGAAAAGAAAAAGGAAATCCAGAGAATTAATCGGGATCAAAACAATGAACTGAATCTGAATTTCCTCAATAAAATGATCAACAGCAATGAACAGATGAGAGAAAAAATGGCTTTTTTCTGGCACGGACATTTTGCTTCGAGAGTTCAAAACCCAAAATTCAACAGACAATTATTAAATATCATCAGAAAAAATTCTGTAGGAAATTTCAAAGATCTTTTGTTTGAAGTAAGTCAAGCACCGGCTATGCTTAATTTTCTTAATAATCAACAAAACAAAAAAGATCATCCCAATGAAAACTTTGCCAGAGAGGTGATGGAATTATTTACCATGGGAAGAGGAAATTACACCGAAAAAGACATCCGCGAAGGAGCAAGAGCTTTTACTGGCTGGGGATATGATAAAGAGGGCGTTTTTGCAGAAAGAAAAAAACTCCATGACGAAGGCATAAAGACCTTCTTAGGAAAAGCAGGCAATTTTACGGGAACCGATGCCTTAAATATCATTCTTGAACAGAAAGCAACGGCTAAGTTTATTACTGCTAAAATTTACAAATTCTTTGTCAATGAAAATATTGATGAAAATATTGTGAATAAGCTAAGTGATAGTTTTTACACCTCCAATTACGACATCAAAAAACTAATGATTGATATATTTTCAAGCGCATGGTTTTATGACAAAAAAAATATTGGAAACAGAATAAAATCTCCGATAGAATTAATGGTAGGAATGATGAGGACGCTGCCGATGAATATTCAAAATCCTGAAAACCTCATCGTGTATCAAAAATTATTAGGCCAAATGCTACTTTATCCGCCTAATGTTTCGGGATGGCCTAACGGAAAATCCTGGATCGACAGTTCAACATTAATGCTCAGGCTTCAGATTCCTCAAATTTGGTCGGGTTTACGACCTTTAGAATATTCTCCGAGGGAAGATGATGATATTGATATGGGAATGAAATCCCGAGAAAACGCCTTAAACAAAAGTTTTAAAAACCCAAATATTACCATTGACTGGGCTCGTGTTGAAAAAGCTTTTAATAAAAAGAACTGTGAAGATTATTTGATTCAAAATCAAAAGAGTCTGGATATGGATACTGTGAAAAACTTCTCAGACAACAGCGTGAAAATGGATGTGATCAATTTAATGTCAACCCCAGAATTTCAATTAATGTAGTTTCGAGTTAGCAAGTTGCAGATTTTAGTTAAAAATTAAAAAGCAATTCTATAACCGTAACCTATTATTTTCCACCTAAAACCCAAGTTTATGTTAATCAAAAGAAGAGAATTTCTCAAAATAAGTTCATTAGCTACCGTTTCATTAATGGTACCTAATTTCCTAAAGTCGATGACATTGGATAATGCTTTGGAACGCAATCAAAAGATCTTGATCGTTCTTCAGTTCACGGGCGGAAATGATGGATTAAATACGATCATTCCTACAAAAAATGATATTTATTTTAAAGAGAGAAGTAAAATCGCCATACAGAATTCTTTACCGCTTAATGATGAAGCAGGAATTAATCCGGCTTTGTCTTATTTTAAGGAACTGTTTGATAATGGAGACCTTTCGGTTATGAATAATGTGGGTTATCCAAATCCTGATAAATCCCATTTTCGAAGTATGGATATCTGGCAATCTGCAAGTAAAAGCAATGAGTTTTTAGAAACAGGATGGCTAGGGCGTTTTCTGGATGAAGAATGTTACAAATGTGAGCATGCAACACAAGCTTTGGAAGTTGATGATATGCTAAGTTTAGCCCTAAAAGGAGAAAATAATAAAGCTTTTGCTTTCAAAGATCCTAAAAGATTGTATCAAACAAGTCAGGAGAAATATTTCAAGTCGCTTTATGACCATCATCATGATGACGAAACGGTATCTTATTTATATCAAACGCTGGGTTCAACGATCAATAATGCAGGTTATATTTTTGATCAAAGCAAAGCAAAAAAAACGGATCAAGCATATCCTAATTCACAATTGGGAAAAGACTTTAAAACGGTTGCTTCATTGATAAAATCTGATATTAATACTCAGGTTTATTATCTTTCTGTGGGAAGTTTTGATACGCACGTTAACCAAAATGAAAGACAGGAAAAATTGTTTAGCGATATTAATGAAGCCGTAAAATCTTTCGTTGCTGATATGAAAACTAACGGCCTATTCAATGATATTTTATTGATGACTTTCTCAGAATTTGGCCGTCGTGTTGCGCAAAATGCCAGCAACGGAACTGATCACGGAACAGCCAACCAAATGTTTTTTATCAGTGGTGGATTAAAAAAGAAAGGGCTTATCAATGCACTCCCCGATCTACAAAATTTAAATGAAGGGGATTTAATTTACACCGAAGATTTTAGGAAAGTTTATGCTACGGTTCTGAAAAACTGGTTAAAAGCAGATTCTTCTAAAGTTTTGGGCTGGAAAAACGGGGTGTATGATTTTATATAGGAAAATAAACTTCTAATTTTGCATAAAAAAAGAGATTGTTTTTGAAACAATCTCTTTTTATTTTTTAACCTCACAACACTTAAGGTCGAGTTGGAAGTGGTTTTTTCTCATCTTTCTTTCCTGTTATTTTTTTAACAAGGAAATCTATTGCTAAAGGCGCGATAATTGCAATTAATGCTTTGAAAATTCTTGATCTCATAATGCTATGTTTGTATAATAATTACAATTTTTGCGCCATAAAATAGATTTACTACAAATTATTGCTCATCATCAGAGATTATTAGGTTTTGATAATTCAAACTTCCTCCTTTGAATTTCTCTTCCATTCTTAGTCTCAACTTTCGTGGTTTATGCACAATTAAACTCTCACCAAATCCCAGCAAAAGCCTTTCTAACTCGAAGTTTAGTTGAACGCAAATTTTAAAAATGGTTCCTTCATTCGTTTCACTTACAATCTCCTGACTGCTATGCAAAGGTTTTGTTTTTATATACGGCGAATTGGAAGAATCAACAAAGAAAACAACATTTCTCGGAGCCACGTTCGGAGAAACACTCACTCCAACAATATCTTTAAAATATTCATCACCGTCAAGATTTCTGTCTATATATTGAATCTTTTCTTCGATCTGAATGTTCTCCATCCTAT
Source organism: Chryseobacterium polytrichastri (assembly GCF_900142445.1). Lineage (GTDB taxonomy): Bacteria > Bacteroidota > Bacteroidia > Flavobacteriales > Weeksellaceae > Chryseobacterium > Chryseobacterium polytrichastri. Next base: position 23,041 of record NZ_FRAV01000054.1, read on the forward strand.
CTAAAGCCAAATTATACATATATTCTTTATTAAAACAAATCAGAAACCAACGATTATTGAACTCTTTTAATAATTGTGGATGTACAATAAAGTTACTCGATTCTCGTGCCGTAAAACTTTTATAAAGAATATTTAAAACCTTTTTATTTAAAATCGCATCATACAAAACATCAATATGTTCCAACCCCTTCAACTGTTCATTTTTATCCAAATGAATAATTGATTTCTGATTGGTAGCATGAATAGAATCCTCCAGTTTCTGAATCACTCCATTCATTTCCTTGAACATTGAAAAATCTTTGAACTGCTTTAAAATCTGCACAGCATTATTCATCGCCTTCAAATCACTTTCATTCACTGAAATATTATGAATACTATAATCTGGGTCGCTGTAACGATAATACTTTCTTTCATAGACTTCAATTGGAGCTTCGTACCCGAACTTTTCACTGCGCATATTCTGCAGATCGAGTTGTACAGTACGTTTGCTCACAAAAGATTCTTTGCCTTCAAACTCAAACAAAGCTTCAGAACATTCATCAATTAAATCTTCTAAAGTGTATTGCTTGTATTTGTTTTTAAGGCATTTATCAAGCGTTTTGTAACGGATAAGTGCGTTTTTGTTGGATGACATGGTATTTTATTTTGTCTTTTTAATTAATTTTTGGAAAATCACAAAGGCGCAATTTTATTAAAAAAGTTACGGGTTTAAGGCGCAAGGATTTTATCTTCGATAAAATTTAGCTGGACAATTTGTTGAAAATCTATGATTTTCTTGCGCCTTAAAAACAGTTTATACTTAAAAAATTGCGCCTTTGCGTTTATAACATAAATTTCTTTGTCAAAGCTTCACCTTCAAAAGAAATCCCATCCCAACCGAATTCGATGAAATTCCTGATGTTTTGATGATCCGTTCCTTCAGGATTTTTCAATACATCTTCTCTGTAAAATTCGCCGAAAAGGCTTAAAACCTCATCTTTTGACACATTATTCAACTTCCCAAAACTGAATACTTTGCAAGAACCATTGTTCTGATCTGCTTCATTTACTGTATTTCCGTTGGTGAATTTTGTTGGCGTGAAATTATAATTCTCATCAATAAATGCAATCACCTCTTTAAATTGAATCGTTTCAGGAGAAATTTTTATTTGTTCTAGTATCATTTTTTTAAATTTCATCAAAAATAATTAAAATATTTTCATCTACGCAAAAAGACTGCATACTTGTGTAATTACTTTGCATCAACAAAATGAGAGAACACATGGAATTTAACGGAAACAACTTAATAGAATTAGGATATAGATCAGCGAAATGGTTTAAAGAAGCGATTGCACATATCAACGAAAATAAATTAGATGAAAATCAAATTGCAGCCTATTTGGAACAATTCAAACAACCGGACTTGATTCCACTTCATGAAACAGCAAAAAATTTCATCATTAATATCAGAGCGGAACACGAAAGTGAAAATGATAACGTGGAAAAAGTAATCAACACCATGAAAGTTTTGATGAAAACGCCCACTTTAATTAATGGAGCCATCATGCCGGATGCTTGTCCAACAGGTCCAGAAGGTCAGATTCCTGTGGGCGGAGTTGTTGTGGCAAAAAATGCTATTCATCCAGGATTTCATAGCGCAGATATCTGTTGTTCCGTGATGTTGACCGATTTTGGAAAAGCCGATCCTAAAGAAGTTTTAGATGCTGCGCATTCTATCACGCACTTTGGATACGGAGGAAGACCAAGAGGAGAGCAAATGGAGATGTCTCAGGAATTAATGGATGCTTTTAGAAAAAATGATTTCTTGAATGATGAAAAATTAATCAGTATCTCCCGTTCACATATGGGAACTCAAGGGGATGGAAACCATTTCTTATTCGTGGGAATTTCCAAAAATACAGGAAATACCATGTTGGTGACTCACCACGGATCGAGAGCTCCGGGAGCTGCTTTGTATGATAAAGGAATGAAGATTGCGAATAGATTCAGACAAGAAATTTCACCAGAAACGTTGAGGGAAAACGCCTGGATTCCTTATGAAACTGAAGAAGGAAAATCATATTGGGAAGCCCTGCAATTGATAAGAACGTGGACGAAAGAAAACCATACATCTATTCACGATGCTGTTTTAAACAAAATGGAAATCGAAAAACAAGATAGATATTGGAACGAACATAATTTTGTTTTCAAGGATGGAGATTTATTTTACCATGCAAAAGGAGCAACTCCGTTGGACGATAAATTTATGCCGGATATTACGGGGCCAAGATTAATTCCGTTGAATATGTCAGAACCCGTTTTGATCGTTCAGGGAAAAACCAATGAAAGAAATTTAGGTTTTGCGCCACATGGAGCAGGAAGAAATTTCAGCAGAACACAGCATAAAAGATCACTGGCCCATAAAACCATTGAAGAAATTTTTGAAGAAGAAACCCAAGGGTTAGATATCCGTTTCTTCTCAAATGAAATTGATATTTCTGAGCTTCCGACTGCTTATAAAAGTGCTAAAAACGTAAGAGCCCAGATTGAAGAATACGGACTTTGCGAAGTCTTGGATGAAGTGATGCCTTATGGATGTATTATGGCTGGGGATGTTCAGAAGAATGCGCCTTGGAAGAAAAAGAAAAAAATTAAAAAAGCATAGATGTTGGAAATACGCAAAGATTTTAACAACTATACTTTTTAAGGCGCAAGGATTTTATCTGCGATAAAATTCCATGAATCGAATTTGCTAAAAATCTTTGATTTTCTTGCGCCTTAAAAGCACAATGAATTTAAAAACTTTGCGCCTTTGCGTTTAACCAAAATAATAAAACTAATAACCGAACCTTGCTGGTGTAAAAGTCTGTAAGGTTTATGAAAACTTTTAATAATAACGGTAGGAGTAGTAGCTCAGATGGTAGAGCAACAGATTACTTTTCGCTTTTGGCAAATAAAGTTCCTGTAAAACGTCAAAGTTGTGGGTCGCAGGTTCGAGCCCTGCCTACTCCTCAAACTAATAAAAATGTTTATATTTAATGATTAATCATTTTCATTAGTAAAAAATTAAGGCAAAGGGAGTTCCTATATTTTTAGAAAATTACTCCCCGCTTTTTATAAAACTATAGGTAAAAGGAGTTCCTATATATTTCATTAAAAGAACTACTCCTCACTTATTTTTTTAAATTAAAAACAATGAAAACATTAAAATTATTCAACGCTGTATTAGCAAGAAAATCTCATGAAAAGCCTTTTATTTCAGAGGAAGGATTTATCATTGAATCTGATGCACTTTGGGCTAAAAAAGAAATTATTTCTTATTATTCAAAAGAAAAACTGAATGGAAATGATTTAAATAAAACCTTTCATAAATCGTGGCAGAAAATCAAAGAAAGCAATAGAATTGAATTGTTAATTGAACAAATCAACCACTATATTTCAACGTATGGAAGTAATTTTCAAAATGAAATTTATATCCCTAAAGAAGTATTGAATGTTCCTGATTTAAAGTTAACTTTTAAAGTTGTTAAAGCCTATTCACAAGAAGAAATGCAGGAAAAATGTCTTTCTCTTTTGAAATCAGGTATTGCTTTGAAAGAAGAAACGATCGATGATTTGCTTTATATTCTGCATACAGAATTGGACTATGATTTTACAGGAAAAGAAAATATCAGAAACAAAGAAGCGATTATAAAAATTGCCGATTTGTACGATATTTACCCTGAAAATCCGGTTGAGTTTTTCCGTTACGTAATTTATAAAACAACAAATACAACGCTTTTAATTAAAAACGATGATTTGATTGATTTAATTAAGCAAAGTAATTTTAATCCAACCTACTTATTTGAAAGTTTTGGACTAGAAAGACTCGCTGAGATCTTTAACAGATTCAAACCTTTATTTTTAGCTTATAAAAAGAAAGCTCCGAAAACAATTAATAAAATTTCGAAGCTGTCAAAAGTTTATCATCAACCATTAATTTTAAATCCATTAAACAATGCTACCAATATATTGTTGGAAAATAGTGATTTACACTGGTTAGAGAATGCAACGCCTTTTGCTTTATTTAAAGCTTTATCCGCTTGTTATTCAAGAATGTATGGTCAGGATACTTTTGTCTACAGAATCAGAAATGGAAAATCATGGACAAAAAAAGGAACTCCTACTTCTGCGAATGAATTGAATTATCATTTTATCTTAAATTATTTACAATCAAAATATAATCTTTCCGGAAAGAAAATGTATTTCCCTAAAGATGTAGAATTTGGCTTACCCACTTCCGAGAAAATGTTTGTGGGAAATATCCCAACCGGAACGAGATTTTATGGTGAAAGACTGGCGATCGGAATTTATTGGGAAGATGCTTGGGGAGCAAATGACCTTGACCTTTCCGGATTAAATATCGCAGGAAAAATTGGCTGGAATGCAGCTTATAATCAAGATAATGGACAATTGATGTATTCCGGAGATATGACCTCTGCTCCTAAAGGTGCGGTAGAATATCTTTACGCCAACAAATATTTAAGCACTCCAACACTTGTAATGAATAGTGTTTTCTCCGGAGATGCCAATTGTGGTTATAAAATCGTTATCGGAAAAGGAGATGATATTTCCTACGAGTATATGATGAATCCTAATAATCTCTTTGCTGAAGCAAAATGTAACTCGGTTCAGAAGCAGACGATTTTGGGAATGCTATTGCCAAAGGATGGAAAACAATGTTTCGTCTTATTGAATTTTGGAGCAGGAAATTCACATATCTCGGGAACTTCTGAAGTTTCTACGATGGCAACTAATGCCCTGTATCAGCAATGGTATGAGCCAATTTCTTTCAATCATCTGATAGAAGAATTGGGAGCAACCATCACTTCAGAAAAAGAAGAAGCAGACTTTGATTTCTCATTGGAAAGCTTGGAAAAAGATAGCTTTACCAAGATTTTCAAATAATATTTTAAACTGCCATTTTGAGTGTAAAATCTTGAAATGGCGGCTTTTGTTTTTAATGCAAAGGTTTATTTTTCTTAAGCCTGTTTAAACTAATAAAAAATTAAACCGCAAAAGGTACAAAAGCTATTATTGAATTATTTAAAGTTTAGCTCTTTTGAAAACAAAGCTTTCAAAAGAATAAAAATCAAAGATTTTTTTAAACTTATGAGTTCTTGTTTGCATTTCATGATGAACTTCAATAAATAATATATCAATCTTTTGTCTCTCGTATGTTTGTATTTATAAATATAAGTTACTTTAAAGAATAAAACTATGAGGCAGCAGAAATATTTTGTGAGAGGTAATTTTTATAAATATA
>NZ_FRAV01000059.1 GCF_900142445.1 Chryseobacterium polytrichastri
ATACCATATTTCTTACGACATTCTGTAATTCCTAATTTACCGAATTCAATTTCTTTTACAATCTGAAGTTTCAAACTTAAACTGTAATCTTTCTGTGTACGCTTGACATAAAGCGTTTCTAAGTATTCTTTCATAACGATCATTTTTTTGTGTATCGCTATTTCAGGACTAGACAATATTTTTTATCCTTATATGTTGCAACAGCATAATTGTTTTAGCATCTTTTATTGCTCCTGTATCAATCATTGTAAGTGCTTCATCAAAAGAAAGTTCCAAAACTTCAATGTCTTCACCTTCTTCTTCCAATCCGCCACCATCAGTGGTTTTCATTTCCTTGGAATATTCGGCGATGAAAAAATGAAGAATTTCAGTAACAGAACCCGGTGACATATACGATTCGAAAACCTTTTCCACTTTTGATATCTTATAGCCTGTTTCTTCTTCTGTTTCTCTTTTGATGCATTCTTCGGGGTTATCGTTGTCTAATAATCCGGCGCATGCTTCAATAAGCATTCCGTCAGGGTTTCCGTTGATATAAGTGGGTAATCTAAATTGTTTTGTTAAAATAACGGTATTCAGATCTTTATTGTATAGCAAAATGGTAGCACCATTTCCTCTGTCATAGGCTTCTCTGCTTTGGGTTTGTATAGAACCGTTGCTGTTTGTTTTTTCGAAAGTGATTTTATTTAAAGTGTACCAGTTATCTGATAAAATTTCTGTTTGTAGGATCTTTACTTTATTATTCTGCATTATGAACGTCTTCTTAATTAATATTTTAAACCTTTATGATGAATAATTTTTACTTCAATTACAACTGTTGAAGGAAAGTCAGTTTTGAGTTTTTAATAAATTCTTCGGAGGTAGTCTCTTTTGTAGCTCCTTTATTGGTAAGTTCGATGATGTAAATAGGCGTTCCGGGAATTTTACTGTCATTGCATACCAGTTTGAATCTCTTGATTTTTGGATCTGTACTTAGAGAAACAAGCTCATCAGAATCATTGATTTTCATATTATTCACATCAAAAGAAGCGCGGGGGTCTTTTTGAAGTTTTAAAAATCTTTTCTGAGTTTTGTCGGTTGTTTCCTCAAGGAATTTTTCCATTTGGTAATCGGTCAGAAGCTGAGGGTAAATAAGACCTGTTTCCAACAATAACTTAGTGGTTTTATCAGATTTATCAAAATTGATTACTTTATTATCAAACTGAACCAAATTATCTTTTACCAATATTTTGCCTTCAAATTTTTTATAGTTTTTCTTTTTGTAATCATTTTTAAAACGTTCAACAATCAGTTTGTCTTTTGAAGTTGAAGTCTCTTTTTTCTGTGCAAAAGTTACCATAGATAATGATAAACAAAGGGCTAATGAAAATATATGTTTCATAAATTTTGTAATTTTTATTTTAATTTATTTCTTGTCTAGCAGATCTTCTAAAGCTACTTTTAAATCAGGAAAGTTAAACTGAAATCCTGCCTCTTGAATTTTTTTGGATGATGCTCTAGAACCTTCCAGCAAAGCGTCTGCCAATTCTCCAAATAAGAGTTTTAAAACAAAACTTGGAACATTTGGCATAAACAATGGTTTTTTGACAACCTCAGCGATTTTCTTTGTTAAGTTTTCGTTCGTTGTATGTTGTGGCGAAGTCGCATTATAAGCGCCTTCAACCTGAGAATTTTTTAAAGCAAATTCATAAATAGAGCAAATATCCTTTACATGAATCCAAGGCATATATTGCTTTCCGCTTCCAAGGGGCGAACCGATGCCTAAATTTATGGTAGGCAACATCTTTTTTAAGGCGCCTTCTTTTTCTGAAAGTACGACTGCGGTACGAATTTTTACCACCCGCTCAGCTAGTTTCTGTTCTTTAAAATCATCGGCAGACTTTTCCCAGAGAACAACAACTTCGCTTAGAAAATCGTTTCCGGTGGCATCGTCTTCGGTGTAAATCTTTTCTGTTGTTATGGTTCCGTAGTAATTAATTCCTGATGCAGAAATGAAAGATTTAAGAATGATATTCTTCTTTTTTAAAGTATTCAAAAGCAGCTTTGCAGAATCTACACGGCTTGAAATTAATTCTTTTTTTCGCTCGTCAGTCCAGCGTTTTTCAGAAATATTAGCTCCGGCTAAATGAATAATATGAGAGATGTTTTCAAAGGCCGATTCATCAATCGTTCCATTTTTTATATCCCATTCGTAATCATTATCTCGTTGTTTTTTTCGGGTTAAAAATCGAACGGCATATTCTTTTTCAAGCGTCTTCGAGAGCTCTTGGGCAACCATTCCATTGGCTCCGGTGATCAAAACAACTTCTTTCATCATAATTAAATTTAAGTTTGGTGGTTATTACGCTTGATTTTTTACAATCAAAACAAAATCATCTTCTAACAATTTATAGCCGTAATCGTAGATAAATTTATATTCGGAACCGTTTTTATAGACTTTTAAATTGGTGAAATAATCAAAATCAAAACCTAAGCCATCTAATTTAGATTTAGGTGTTTTTGTTTTACCATCGATATTGATTTCACCTAAGATCCGATAATTTTTACGAAGTTTATTGTTTACGTTTCGCATGAAATTATTAGAATCTTTATTCTGCTTATTATTATAGGCATTTCGGCAGGCGTCATTACAGAATTTTTTATCTGATCTGCCGATAATTTTTTCGCCGCATTCTAGACAATTCATAATTTTTTACTTTTTCATTCTGTGAGTATGTTTTTTTCTCAATAATTTCATAAACCTATTATGAGTAGGATAGCTTCTATTGGGGGTAAGGTTGTTAAAAAATAAGGCAACAAGCAATAATATAATACAACCCGATAAAACAGGAGAAATCACATACCAGTATCCTAATTCAGGGATTTTGCCCGTTGAGCTCACAGCAATTAAAGCAGTGGCGCCACCAGGAGGATGCAAGGTTTTTGTATACTGCATTAATATAATGGAAAATGCTACAGCTAACGGAGCCGACAACCAAATAATATCCGGAACAATTTTATAAACCGTAACACCTACAATAGCAGACAGTACATGACCACCAATTAAATTTCTAGGCTGTGCTAATGGACTTTGAATAGCACCATAAATCAAAACGCTTGATGCTCCAAAAGAGCCGATGAGGAATACATTTTCTGCCTGTAAAAGCTGATGAGACTGGATAAATGCAATAAGTCCAATTCCAAAAAAGGCTCCTAAAAACGACCAGAAATGTTCTTTATAATCAACAAGGGTTTCTTTATAGATCACATATTTTGAAACTCTGAATGTCCTCTTTATTGTCTTCTTCATTTATTCTTCTTTATTTTTTATAATTTGAATTAAATTCTTTACGAAAGCTTTGGTATAAATACCATTTTCATCATAATTGGGATCTAAAATGGTGATCTGGATTCCGAAACATTTTTCGTTGTTGAGTAAAGGTTGTAGAATTTCTTTAAGATCGCTATAATCAATTCCTTCTTCCATTCTGCTATCAACGGCCGGCATAATCTCATCTTTTAGAATATCAACATCAAAATGAATTAAAAACCCATCCAGATTTTTATGATGAATCATTTGCAGGAAATCTTCAGACGTTTTTCTAAAGCCATTTTTCCTTAGATTCTCAAGATCAAAATAATGAATCTTTGAATGTATGATCTGTTCCACATACTCTTCGTCATCCATTTCTGCATTTCCGACACAGAATATATTTTCCTCTAAGAAATAAGGTTTAAGGTGATTAATATTGGTCAGTTTTTCATGACCTAATCCTGCAACAATGGCAAGGTCCATTCCCGCAATGCCTCCACTCGGAGACAAATGGGGTGGGATATAATCAGTATGGCCATCAAGATAAAAAAGCCCGAAGCTTCCTATTTTTTTTAATGCCACTGCATTTCCAATTAAAATACTGCAGTCGCCACCGATAATGATATTGAATATGTTTTTGTCGAAATTTTTTAAGATAAGCTCAGCCTGCTTTTTAGCATACTCAATAATTTGATGAGGATTTTTAACTTGAGTTTCTTCATCAAAATCCATCGCATATGAAGGGGATTCTAATCTGAAAATATTTTTAGGATGTATTCTTTTATGAAAGTCAAATGCTCTGAGCCAGTCAGGAAGCTTTTTAACGCCGGGTTCAATTTCGTGTTGTTTTTTAATCAGTCCTAAATTGAGAGGAAACTCAAAAATATTGATGTCCCTTTTCATATTGTAATATTTACCCAAAGATACAAAATTATCCGTTTTCAAACGGCTGCAAAGACATTAATCTTGATCTAATATTCATTCTCTATATATTCTAAGCTGGCTTTTAATATTTTGTCACCTGAAAATTATTGATTAATTTAGGATTGAAACACCAATGATATGATAAAATATTTAACGCTTCCCGGCGATACTTTAGAAAAAATTTCCTCTGATCTTAAAATTGAAAATCCTAATTACATCAAAGGATTTCATCATCAATACAGTTCATTACTTGATCCGCTGGATGGAGTTTTAAAAACAGGAACCCTTCTTTGTCTTCCGTTTGGTGAAGAAATAAAAAAACTGAACCAAGAGATCATTGAAAATGGTGACAATTTATATTATCATCCTCCACAGGGTAAAATTCCGTTTGAAGTTCCTTTATTAGCCGGCACCTATATCATACATCACCAACAATTCAGAGATGATGAAAGTCTTGCAGCATATGAATTCAATATGACACTGGAATATTTAAAATATGAAGAAGAGAATCATATTTTCACAGTAGAACTATTTGATTTTAATAAAGATGGAATAGAATCAGACAGTAAAACGTGCGATTTAGCTATTGCTTGTATGAAAATAATTTATCCTTTTGAAATTAGAATCAATACAACAGGACAATTGATAGAAGTTGGTTTACATACTCATCCACTTCAGCTTAAAAATGAATTGGAAGACTCAAAAAAATACTTTATAGATCAATATGCAGCTTCTTATATAGATCAATTAAAATTAATCATAGAAGATAAGAAACAACTTCTTGAAAAGCTTAAAAATACACTCCCTATTCATTTTCTGTGTGGAACTTTTTACAACGCAATCTATGGAGACTGGACAGATTCTGAAATCTACCCTGATTATTTTCCGTGGTTAGTGAATGCTTCTCCGATTTCTCTTGAGCTCTACAACCGTATGGCACCAAAAGATGAAGATCATCATCTGTTAAAAATATTTCAAAAGGGTAATTATCTTACAAAGCAAAGCCTTAGTCCATTAGATGCTAACCCAAAAAATAAGAAAGAGCTTACTCTCAATAAAAGTTCTAAAAACTGTTTTCATGAAGCAGAATATCATTTCCACAGAACAGATTTGAGTCTTCAAAAAATCGAAGCAAAATTTAGTATTCAAATTGATAATATCACAGAACGCCAGATGTTTACCTTAGTTAAAGTATAAAAATAATTTAGTATATTTGATTTTTACACCTACAAAAAATCACAAAATATGAAAAAATCTTCCTCCCCGCATGACGGGAAACATTTCGTTATTCAAAAAGGCAAAGCCGAGTGTAACCAAGGAAATCAATATCCACAATTCAAAGTCACTTCTCAGCAAAGACATTATTTTAATGATCCTGACGGTAATCCCGATTATTTGGCTGTTACAGAAAATGATCTGCAATTTAATCCTCCCGGGCCTAGTTTCGGACAATGTAAACTCAAACCTTCATCAGGTGGAAATCTTCCCTGTGCTTTTGCCGCCGCAGGAAAATGGCAAAAGACCTATGAGAAAACCAAAGTAGATGGAAAGTGTTGTGTATCTGAAATCTCTGAACTCCTATGCAGTACGGGAGGGAAAATAACGGTAAAAGATCATGGACAGACTGCGCAACTGAATAAGCAGAATGTCAAAAATGCTGATCCACAAGAACAGCACATGATCAATCCGTTTATAGATTTTAAAAAATTTCAGGAAAGTACGGAAGAAAATAATAGCATTTGTGAATAAAAACTGAATCAACATGGCGAAACTAACCATCATAGGAGACCTAAATCCTGTAGTAGGGAAAAAGGAGATGTATACCATTTCTACGATTAATGATTATTTCCAGCAAATTATTCCTACCCAACCTTTGCTTAATCCACAAACTCCCATTCATTGGGGAATTTTTGTGCAGGAAAAAAATACATGGAGAAGAACCACCGATAATAAAGAAGGGCAAGCAGTTCCTTATACTTTCGGGCAAAAAAGCCTTCACTTCAAAGCCATTAAAATCGTTGCACAGCAAGGCAACGAAAGTGGCGAACTTATCATCCATCCTCAACAGGCTAAAGAACCTAAAATTACAAAGGTTGAATTGTTGGATGCCAATTATCTTCCGCTTCCGAAAGGAAAAAAGATAAGCTACCAAGACACCATTATTGCCAGAGCGCATTGTATAGAAATGTACAAAAGAAATGTTTCTTTTACGCTTTGGGAAGATGATGCGAAAGGAGAAGGTCATGATCCTGTCATCAATATGATGAACAAAATAAATCCTGTTCCCATCATGGGAATTGTTGATGAATACGGAGTCGCAGAAGCTGTTTTCCGATTACCGATGTATACCATGGCGGTACAGATTGCCAACGCCCGCATTGCAACAGGAGAAACAGATGAAGGATCTACCCATGAATATTATGTAACGGCAGAGTATGTTGCCAAACACATCATGAAGGCAAGTCCGAATGTGAATGTGATAAATCCGACCTACATTCCGCCAGCGCCGCCTTCAAAAATTAGTGCCAACACCCCTGAAACAAAACCAATAAAACCAAAACCTAAGGCTGATACTCCCAAATTCCCGATCACTTCCAGCGGAAAGAAACAGGCTGATCCAGATGCGAAAATTCTAAATGCTGAATTTCTCAATGAACGAGCGCAACCTATAGAAAAAGCCGAGGTTGGCGATACCGTTATTATAAAAATTACCACTCAGCATATGAAAGGTAGAAATGTAACGGTAAGAATTTGGGAGGAAGAGACAGGCTACAAAACCCACGATAAAATATATGAAAAGAAATGGGTACTTCCCGGTAATGAAAATTTCATTAAAGTTCCTATTACCAAAAAGATTTATGAGTTGGGCATCACCCCTGAGGACATGAGAAACGAAAAGTATGACTACAAATTTCAAGTTTACTTTATTGAAGTGGAACCAGATAATACCTATGTCACCTCACAGGTTATTCCCATCACCAAAAGTGCTAAAAAACTGGAAGTGGAGAATAGTCGGTCTGTTACTATTATTAGGAAGCCGAGAGAGAAGAAGAAAGATTCTACTTGTATTTGCCAAGAACAATATAAAGATTTAGTTTGGGGTGCCAAAGTAAGCTGTGAGTTTAGGAAGAAAGTATTTTTAATAAGTAAAAGAAATGGGGTTGATCCAAACAATCTCATGGCAGCTATGGCACATGAAACAGGAGGCACATTTGATCCTACATGTGGAACATTTAAAAAGCGTAAAGATGAAGCAACAGAGGGCTATGTAGGATTACTACAAATAGGAAAAGATTCAGCTAAAGATTTAAAAATAACTAGGACAGAATTACTAGCTATGAACCAAATCAAGCAATTAGATTATATTGAAAAATATCTGAATTTACCTTTAGTTAGAGGGAAACTGAATACATTAACCGATTTTTATTTAGCAGTATTATTTCCAGTTGATTGTGGTAAAGGAAATCAATCTAATCATGTCGTATTTGATAATAGTTTACCTGTTTCTTATAAAAATGGAAAGGCTATTAAAAATCTTAATTATTGGAGAAATGTAGGTTATGCTGCAAATCCCGCATTTCATAAAGAGGGGAAAAGTGAGAGTGGGAAAACTTTTGTCTGGGAAATAGCAGAAAATATAAAATTGTGGTATGATAAAGGAGAACTTAATAAAGTGAAAAATTTTTCATGCCAAAAGATTACTGAGACAAAAGCTGAAACTACAAAAATAACTAAATGGCATGATCCTGTTAGTAATCCAATATGTACTTTATATATGCAAAGTGGAGGTGGTGGAAAAGGAACTATGGGAGAACATTGGGGATTATTTGGGAAAACAAGAAATGGATAGGTCCATCAAGGATTAGATTTATTCGTAAAACCGGGAAGTGATATATATGCTTGTGTAAAAGGTATTGTTCATAAAGTAACTTGGCATAATGGATATGGTAATACAATGACTATAAAAGTTACTGATAAAGAATCATTTTATAATCATAGGAGGGAATATTCTCTTTTACATTCCGCTAGTGGTGAAATTCTCCAAGGTAACAGCTTTGACAAAACAAAAGATATATTTTTATTTTATGCACATTTAGAAGAAGCTTTATTATCAGAAGGAACACCTGTAGATGCAGGAAAAATCATAGCAAAAAGTGGGGTTTCTGGTGTTAAAAATGGAACCTGCGCTCCTCATTTACATTTTGAAATATTCACAACAGTATATGCTGTTGGTATGGGATTAAATTATAGATGTAATCCAGGGACCTATGTTTACTTTAAAGGACCTAATGAACAATCTCAAGAGGAGTTAGATTTACAAAAGCGTACCGCTAAAACAAGAATTAATAATTTTTATGGGAAAAAATAGCAATATATTAAAAGGATTTATAATATTTTTTTTAATAACATTTACAATTTCAGGTTGTAAAGAAAATAGCAAAAAAGAAAATCTTCAACAATCAATTCAATATAGAAAAGATAATGTTGTTTTTTCTGAAATAGATTTTAACAAGAAAAGTGACTATGAAGCTATATCAATAAAAAGTTTAGTTATAACATTTAGAAATAATACGTTTATATTTAAATTTATTGACGATAGAGTTTATTTACAATATCTTGTAAATAATTTATTAGTCACAGATTGGCAGCAAATTTCATATAACTTTAGCTATGATAGCTCTTATGAAGATGCTGAAAAAAGCATCAAAATTTTATACAATAAAAAGACAGATAACGGATTTTTGCTTCTTCCAGGTTATACAGAAGAATATCCGGTCTTCAATACATATAAGTTTGATAAAAAAAATATTACATATTTAGAAAATATTACTGCAGATGAATCTCATTGTTTAGGATTAGGCTCTGTAAAAAATAAAATTCAAGGAATTGAGGCGGAGGGCAATGTTATTTTCAATACAATTAATGAACAAAATAAAAATATTTGTTTATTGAAAAAAGAAAAAAAAGATGATCTTAACAATAGCGTAATTTTACTAGATATTCAAAAAATTAAGGAAAGTATTTCACCATTAAAAAAACAAATTTCAATTCCATTAGGCGAATACTTTGTTGACAATGATAAATTAGAGGATTATGGAATATCTTTAAAAATATCCAATGATTCCATTGTTTATACGGAATCTGGAAATATGGGTAAAATTTACAATCAGTACTTATTGATTGAAGATAAAGTAAATAATGGGAAAAGATATCTAAAATATTCTAAAACAATTAATGGATATACAGGTGAGGCTGATAGCAATACATATTTTGGAAACATCTATTATGAAAAGAATAAATTATTTCTTGAAAGTCAATATATGGAGAAAAAGTATGGAGAGAAAAATTTGATCCTTCAAAAATAGTCTTTATAGAAGTATTTAAAATAAGTATCAGGAATATTTATTTTAACATTATAAAAATGCTGTTGAATTTATTTTAAATATTTGGCTATCAGTATTTAAACTCATTTATTGGAATTGAAAATATTATCAATTAAATAGTTACTTGTACTTAATAGAAATAAATATGCTATGAGAAATATTTTAATATATAAATGTTCATTTTTAATCATTTTGTTTATTATTAATACAGGCTGT
Organism: Chryseobacterium polytrichastri; assembly: GCF_900142445.1. Taxonomy (GTDB): domain Bacteria; phylum Bacteroidota; class Bacteroidia; order Flavobacteriales; family Weeksellaceae; genus Chryseobacterium; species Chryseobacterium polytrichastri. The sequence goes on from NZ_FRAV01000059.1 coordinate 9,817, forward strand.
AAAGAGGATAAAAAAATAAAATTTTCAGGTAGCACAAATAAAATATCACAGAAAGTAATTAACGTTCAAAAAACTGATATCATTACATTTAATGATGATACGAATTATTATAAATTAGATAGTGTAAATGTTATGTCTAATAACAAATTAAATTATAAAGTAATAATTCTAGAAGATAAAGCAAAACAACATCAGGATAATGCTCAACATGACAGTCTTTTAATTGTTATTCAAAAGCAAGAAAGCAATAACTCTTATATTAATTATTTGAAAAATGAAAAGTTGATTTTTAATTTGGGAGGTAATTGTCCAGCAGATGGTTTCCAGCAAATTATTTCAAAAAACAATTATTTCACAATCGAGCAGGTTTATTGTAAGGATTTTATGTTTACTCAATCTTATACTACTTTTAAGATTAATGATGATGAAACGGTGACATTACATAGATATGGAGAAGATTATACGGATAGAAGTAATCCAGACAAGAATATTAAAGGTATTTCTTTGGCAACAAAAGATTTTGGTGAAATCAAATTTGAAAATGTAAACATTGAATTCTTAAGGAAATTATCAAATAAATAGACCTAATATCCAGCTCTCCGAAGTTTGCAAACCTAGAGTAATAGATACAAAGCTGGAGTTGCTAACTTTGTTAGGACACAATTCTTATACTCTTTATCTTTAAGAGTATGAAAAAGGTCAGAAAAAATTACAGTTTAGAGTTTAAAATCCAAGCCGTATCTTTAAGTGAGCAGCGAGGCAATGTATCCTCGGTAGCTGAAGAATTGGGGATTTGCAAAGAAAGTCTAGTCAATTGGAGAAAACTTCACAAAGAAGGTAAACTTAGCAAGGAAAAACAAATATCCTCAGATCCCATAAGGGAAGAGTTATTAAGACTTCGAAAGGAACTAGAAGAAACAAAGCTTGAACGTGATATCTTAAAAAAGGCGGTAGGCATCTTCTCCAAGAGAGACGGATTAGTGATCAATTTTAGAAATAATAAGAAAGTATTATTATATGACACAAAGTTGAAAACCTTTGAAAATTTCCATCAATATACAAGAGATGAAATTGAATCAGAAAAAGATGGGGGAATGTATGGCGAAGAAGAAAGAGATGTGGAAATTGATTCTGTAAATAATGTTCGAACAAAAGGATAAACAAGTTTTCAAGAAAAAGACTAGAAGATAATTAAATTAATTTGGTAATCTTTTTTCACTCCCTTTCCTAAGTAATTTTGTTTTCTATGGTTTTCCGTAAAATTATATCAAGAAGATCTATGTAATTTTACGGAATTTGAAAAACAGATACCTATATTTGAAGGGCGTGTTTTACTTTGTAACTATAAGACAGTCAGAAATAAACATAAATGAATAAACATCAAAAATTATTGTCTTGTTGGCATAAACTTGAACATTTTAGCCCTGCTTCCACACCAAAAGCATCAGAAAAAAATGTTGAATTACTTAGCGAAAAAGAAGTTTGGAAGATTCCTTTAAAATCAACAGATCCAAATAAAGTTCTTGAATATACAATCTATTTAGGTGTTTTTAATTCTTCAATTGTAAACAATTTTGTAATAGATTATTTTAAAAACAATGAAAGAGATGAGAATTTTAGAAATTCAAAAATCTGCTATGCATCTTTAAAATTAGACGAAAATGGCAAATATATTAATGATTCGTTCGGACTATCCTCCCTACCATGGGCTTTAAGCCAACTAGAAAATAATAAAATAGGAAATGATAATTGGGAAACAGCTTTTGACCTTATCAAAGAAAGTTTAAATGAATATATTGATTTAAACTTTAAAGAGACAATAACTAATTCAAATAATGAAATAGTAAAAATTTCTATAGTAGTAAGCAACAATCAATTATTAAAACTTCAAGATAAAGTAGATGAATTAAGTAATTGGAGTGTCAAACCACAAAGAGAAATCTATGTAAAACGGATTGAAAAATTTAAGCCAAAAAATGATAAAGAATCAACATCAACAACGGATATACTTAATAGTTTTTATATTAAAGACTTAGAGAGAATTATTTCAAATTATAACGAAAAATCATTACCAAAAGCTTTTAAGCAATATTTAGATGGTAGTGTAGGTAAAGAATCTGAAAGAATTGATATAATAAAAGACGTCCAAAAATTAAAAAGTATTTTAACACCAACTCATTATCCTGATGGGTGTTGGCCTTCTGATTATACTTTAAGTTTAATGCAGCAGTTTGCAGTAAATACCATTTTTAATAATTTATCTGAAAGTAATCAAGAGGGGCTCTTTTCTGTAAATGGACCTCCGGGGACAGGAAAAACTACTTTATTAAGAGATATTATTGCCCCAATTATTGTTAAACGTGCAAAGGAATTATCTAAAATTGAAAATCCGTCCGATGCTTTTGAAAAAGTGGGTTCTTTAAAAATCAATGGAAAAAAGTACTCACCTTTTATTTATGAACCCCTAAAAGCAATAACAAATGGTGGAATCGTAATTGCTTCTTCAAACAACGGAGCGGTTGAAAATATATCAAAAGAATTACCTTTAAAAAAAGAAGTTTCAAAACAGTATCGTTCACATATATCGTATTTTAAAGCAGTTGCTGAACAATGTATACATAATGACAATTGGGGATTAATTTCGGCTGTCTTAGGGAATAAGCAGAATAGCAGCAATTTAGTAAGTAATTTATGGTTTAATACAGATTTTAAAGATTTACAAAGTACTCTTAAAGAGGATAAAATCGTTAATAATTCGGAATGGAACGCAATAAGAATTACATTTAAAAATAAGCTTGATGAAATTTCTTTAGAAAAGAAAAGGCTAACACTTTTTGAAAAAGAATATGAAGCATTTATCAGTACAAAAGATTCATTATTTAAAGTAACAACAGCATTAGATGATACTTTAAGAAACTTTGAAAAAATGAATATCACTTTCGAAAATCAAAAAACAAAAGTTCTAAGATTAAAAGAAGGTAAAAAAGATATTCTGAACGAGCTTGCCATAATAAAAAGCAGCAAACCCGGTTTTTCTTCTTATTGGCTGAATAAAAACAAAAGAAATATATATAAAGATGCTCTGGAAACTGCATTAAATAATTACAATCAAATTTCTGAAAATTTAAATGTTGAAAGCTCAATTTTAGTAAAAATAGAATCAGATTTTAGTACTTTAAAATTCTTGAAAGGAAAACAAACTGATGAGAATTTTTCTTTAACAAAGCAACTAGATGAATTAATAATTTTAACTGACAAAGCAAGGCTCGAATTAAAAAATAATTATGCAGATGCTGATTTTTGGAAAAATATAGAATCAAAGAAATCACAAGAATCCTGTCCGTGGTATTCGGGGAAATTAAAGAAATTGCAATCCGAATTATTTATAATTTCTTTAAACCTAAATGAAATTTTTATTTTAACGGCTAATGCAACTTCTAGCAGAATATCTACCACTTTGGGCGGTTTTTTCGAATATTTAAAAGGTGATACGAAAGCTTCCAAACAAGAAATAAAAGCCATGTGGAATACTTTTTTTCTTGTAATTCCTGTGATATCTTCCTCCTTTGCTTCCATTCAAATGATGTTTAAGGATTTAAATAGAGAAGATGTTCCTTGGCTTTTTATTGATGAGGCAGGACAAGCTATTCCTCAAGCTGCGGCAGGTTCCATTTGGCGTTCAAAAAGAGTAGGTGTAGTTGGTGACCCTTTTCAAATTGAACCAGTTGTAACCATTCCAAAATCAATTACAGATAATATAAGCAGATATTTTGATTTAGATAAAAATCAAATAAATTCTGAATTATCAGTACAGTCAATGGCTGACAGAATAAATCCTTTAGGTTCGTATCTTACAATCAATAGCAAAAAAGAATGGATAGGAATGCCATTGAGAGTACATAGGCGCTGTATCAATCCTATGTTTGAAATTTCAAATCGTATTGCTTATGACAATACGATGTACAATTCTACTGTAGATACAAATAATGTTAAAGTAAAATTTCAAACTTCTTTTATACATTGTATAGGAAATGTTGTAGGTAAACATTTTGTGCAAGAGCAAGCAGATATAATTAAAGAACTTTTAAAAGAGGAAATAAATTTTAATAAAAGCCTGCCTGATGTTTTTGTGATAACGCCATTTAGCGAGATCAGTTCTTCTCTTAACTCTTTTCTGTTTAACCCTTTGCTCTACGAAATAAGAAAGTATAAAGAAGTAAGTAAAAATGAAATGAGTGAATGGTTGAAAACTCATATCGGAACTGTCCATACTTTTCAGGGAAAGCAAGCGGAAGGTGTAATTTTATGTTTGGGATTAGATGAAAAGTCAAAAGGTGCTGCTAATTGGGCTTCTCAAAAACCGAATTTATTAAATGTTGCAGTTACCAGAGCTAAATATAGATTCATTGCAATAGGAGATAAAGAAATATGGAATAAACAAGCTTACTTCAATCAATTAACAAATCTTTTATGACAAATAAGTTTCATAAAATTAAAGAGCTTTCATGAGTAAGCAAATAACAAAGCCATTTTAAGAAACCCTCAATAGTGATTAGCAAACAAGAATATTACTAACTTTGCCAAACATTTTTGAATAAAAAAGTAAGAAGCAATGGATTAATCATCCTATTCCTAAAAATATAGTAAAATGAAAAAATTAATTACAGTACTATTTTTAGCTTTCCTATGTAGTATCGCGAATGCACAGAAAACTGATCAAACTGAAAAAATTGCCCAAATAATTGCAACAACCAAAAATATAAACTCGGCAAATGCAGCTTCGGAAAAAGAATATGCTAAGGGTGCCATAAAATATATTGCCGAGGAAATAGACTGGCAGGCTCTGTATGGTTCAGAACAATGGTCGGATATTATTTCATCTTGGGTGTATTTGCATACCAGTGTTATAATGGATTTCTATTATTTTAAAAATGATTTTAAAAGCATAGACAGTAAGATAAAAGATCCTGTTCAATATGCAGATTTTGTCGGGAAACTGGCTTATTTTCTGACCCAGCAAAATAAAAAAGACTACATCAATTTTTTTGCACCTCTTGTAAGAGCTTCCGGAAAAATAAATAAATATGATGGTATTTTGGCATCTTACATCAAAGGAATGCCAGGTACTTATGCTCCGGATCTCATTATTAAAGATCAAAGTAAAACTACGGTTCTGAAAAGTAAAGAGTTGGCAACTGGAGATTATACCAAAACGTTGCTTATATTTTATGCATCCGGATGTGCACATTGTGAAATCCTTTTTCAAAAGTTGCCAAGTCATCTTGATAATATCAAAGCAAAAGGGGTAAGAATCATTTCTTTATCTGCAGATCAAGAGGAGAAGGTATTTAAAGAGAAAGCAAAAACCTTTTTATGGAAAGATGTATTCTGTGATTATGAAGGAATAAAAGGGACCAATTTCCAAAATTATGGGATCATTGGTACTCCAACGATGTTTATAGTAGGTCATGATGGAAAAATTCTTTTGAGGACATCCTCTTTGGATGAGATTTTAAAGAATATCAACTAGACTAATGAAAATGGATAAGTAATAAATTTGAATATAATTTCTAGTAAATAGGGAAGTTATAATTGAAATACAGAATTCCCAATAGCCTTCTTCTCTCAAAGGGTATTGGGAATTTTTTCATATAAAAACCTGATTTTTTATCCGATCACAAACGACTACAAACGGATTTAAATGGTTTCTAACCGACTTTGGTTTTCCGATTCAACAACCTTTGCAACAGAGATTTGAGAAAACAGTGAACGTCTCTTATCTAAAGTATTAATCCTAAAAATTGTAAAGTTATGTCACTAAGAAACAAGACCACATTGATTGGTCACACAGGAAAAGAAGTAGAAATAGTAAACTTTGATAGCGGTGCTGTAAAAGCGAGTGTGTCTTTAGCAACAAGCGACTATTATACCAATGCAAAAGGAGAGAAAGTGGAGGAGACGCAATGGCACAACTTGGTAGCGTTTGGAAAAACAGCAGAGATCTTTCAAAAATATGTACCCAAAGGAAAAGAGATTGCTGTAGAAGGAAAATTAACGTACAGATCTTATGATGACAAAGATGGTGTAAAGAGATATATTACGGAGATCAAAGTAGATGAGATCTTATTTTTAGGAAGTAAATAACGGTAAAAATACAAATGATGAAAGTAAAAATTTTTAAAATAAGATTACCCGAAGAATTTCTTTACCAAGATCAAAAAGCATTAGACAGTTTTCTTGAATCTAATGAAATTGTTAAAGTAGAAACAGCGTTTGTAAATGATGAAAATTATTGGTCTGTTGTTTTGTATTTTGAGGAACTGCGGCTCAAACAAGCTTCAAACAGTGTGAAAGAAAACAAAACTGCTAAATATTCTCTCGAAGATGATACGCTTAACTATGATGAAGAGAAAATTTTAGATGCCTTAAAATTGTGGAGATCAGAAAAAGCTAAAGAGCAAAACTTACCCACTTATTTTATTGCAACCAATAAAGAGTTAATGTCGGTGGCGAAATATAAACCCATGAAAAAAGAAGAATTGCTGGATATCAAAGGTTTCGGAAAACATAAAATTGAAAATTATGGCGAAGAAATACTGGAGATTCTTGATAGTATTTGATTTTTCCTAGCTGAATACAACATAAATGATGAAAATAATAAAGAAAAGTTGGAGATTCGATTCTTCGACTTTTCTTATAGAAAGTCTGTTGAAACTAATTTTAAATTTAACCGCAAAAGAGGCAAAAGCTGTTTTTACAATTTTTAATAGATGACTAAAAGTCCTCAAAAGAATAATATTTCGACTCCGCTCAATAGGCAAAGATTTTTAAAGGCTAATGTTTTCTTTTTTTCAGTTTAAGGATAAGCTTTATATTATATCATCTGAACGTTTTTTTCTTTTGTGGTTAAATAAAAAGTTTAAATAAGTTTAGAGTTTAAAAAGTCCTTTCAATTCCTTATTTTTGCAATACTTATCAATTATTAATCATCATTTATCAATTATAAAATGAAGCCAAGCTTAGCAAAAGGGACGAGAGATTTTACAGCAGAAGAAGTTTCAAGAAGAAAATACATCATCAATATTTTACAAAAGAACTTCGAATTATTTGGGTTCCAGCCATTGGAAACACCAAGCTTTGAAAACCTTTCGACATTGACGGGAAAATATGGAGAAGAAGGAGATCGTTTGATTTTTAAGATTTTAAATTCAGGAGATTATACCTCTAAAGTGAATCAGGAAGATTGGAATAATAAAAGTCATCAAAAACTGACATCTCAAATTTCAGATAAAGCCCTTCGTTATGACCTTACAGTACCTTTCGCAAGATTTGTTGCAATGAACCATGGGAAACTTACTTTTCCTTACAAACGTTACCAGATTCAACCGGTTTGGAGAGCAGATCGTCCTCAAAAGGGAAGATTCAGAGAGTTTTATCAGTGTGATGCAGATGTTGTAGGAAGCGAGAGCCTTTTACAGGAAGTAGATTTGGTTCAGTTGTATTTAAAATCATTTGCAGACTTAAAAGTTCCCGTAACGATCCATTTAAATAATAGAAAGATTCTTTCTGGTTTAGCGGAATACGCAGGAATTACAGATAAATTAATTGACTTCACTGTTGCCTTAGATAAGCTTGATAAAATAGGAAAAGAAGGTGTTGTTAAAGAGTTATTAGAAAGGGAGATTTCTCAGGAGTCTATCGATAAGTTAGATTTCTTATTTACTCAATCTGATGATGCGTTAGAAAATCTTCTTCAATTGAAAGAGAAATTTGCAGGAAATGAAGTAGGAACAAAAGGAGTTGAAGAATTAGAATTTGTTTTAACAAGATCTGTAAGCCTTGGTGTAGATATTCAGAATCTTGTTTTTGACATTACATTGGCTAGAGGATTAGATTATTATACCGGAGCTATTTTCGAGGTAAAAGCAGATGAGGTTCAAATGGGTTCTATCGGTGGTGGTGGAAGATATGACAATCTTACAGAAGTTTTCGGGGTGAAAAACATTCCGGGAATCGGGATTTCTTTTGGTCTGGACAGAATCTATCTTGTTGTAGAAGAACTAGGTCTTTTCCCTGCAGAAGCTACATCGAAAGTTGAATATTTGTTTGCCAATTTTGGAGGTGAAGAAACATTGGATGCTTTAAAGCTGATCATGCAACTAAGAGAAAAAGGAATCTCAGCAGAGCTATATCCTGAAAGCGCAAAAATCAATAAACAATTTACCTATGCAGAAAAGAAAGGAATTAAAAACCTTGTTTTCTTAGGTGAAGAAGAAATTAAAAACGGAACGGTTACCTTTAAAAACCTTGAAGCCGGAGAACAGAAAACGGTTTCTTTAGAAGAGTTTTTAGGATAAAAACATAAAAAGACACTATCCCATGAAGTGTGTAAGTTAAAAAGTTAGGGCTTGGATTTTATAATCTGAGCCTTTTTTCAAAAATAAGGATAAATTGGTTTAA